>CAYGOT010000005.1:638-130194 GCA_964351595.1 uncultured Roseivirgaceae bacterium
TTATAAGCACAGGATTTTAGGCTACTAGCCATCCTTTCCAGGAAGGCACAACTCAATCCAACTCAAAAGGCAAAAATTCCCGTACATCACCACCATACTTGTGTACTTCGCGGATGATGCTGGAGCTGATAGGGGCCAGGCTGGGAGAAGTGATCAAAAATACCGTCTCCAACTTATCATTGAGTGATCGGTTGATCTGCGAGATTCCGTTTTCATACTCAAAGTCCGTGGTGTTACGAAGACCTCTGACCATAAAACCGGCGTTGTATTTCTTGGCTAAGCTGGCCGTTAGCTCATTGTACTTTACGACCCTTACCCGGTCATTGCCTTCAAAAGCCTTCTCTATGTATTGGATCATTCGGTCTACTTCAAAGTAACGAGACTTCTTCGTGTTGTGACCGAGTGCGATGATCACCTCATCAAATAGCGCCAGACTCCTGAGTACGATATCTTCATGTCCCTTGGTAAATGGATCAAATGACCCTGGAAAAAGCGCAATTTTCTTATCCATGATAGGCGAATAGGTTTCTAATTATCAAGATAGGTAAAATTAGCTAGTGACGCTCAGTCACATAGGAATACGCTCATCAGATCAAAGTACTGATGATCAGGCACCTGGTCAAACTCAAAATTGAATTTCAAGAAAGAAGGCCGGCTGCCAAATGAGATGTGACGGATGTACTTCTTCATTAAGAGTACGTGAGGCGACTGCTGTGAGATATTGCCCCACACTAGCAGCTTCGTTTCTTTTTGGCTAAGTCCCAACTCCTTAAAGACCAGCATGACGTACTTGAGGTAGTCATTACTGATGCGCACTGCGAACTGATTGTAGTACAACAGCTTCTGCTGGTGAGTCACCACTACATGCAAGATGCCTTTGTCCATGAGACAAAACATCATCCGCTCACGTGAATGATCGTCGTTTCTCAGAATGCCTTCTATCAAAGCACTACCCTGATGCACGATCTGGACGTTCTTATTGGCGTAGAGCTCATTGAGCCACGCCATCAGCTTCTTGTCCGCAGAGAAGACGTTGATGGCACTTGACTTGATATGTCTGTAGTAGTAGACCTCTTCGATCTTCGGATTGATCTCGCTATTCACGACGAGATATTCCACTACCGAATCCTTATCAAAATGAGAAGAGGGCACCAATGAAAACTTGTGCGTTTTCATAGCTACCCTAATGCTATTCCAAAAGCCGGCCATCAGCAAGTGATGGCTTTCAAATAGCTTTTTGATGACTTCAATCCGTCCGTTGATGGTCTTAACACCCTCTAGCACAAAGTCTTCGAGCAGAAGGCATTGGTTAGAGCGCACATCAGTGACACAGAACTGCAGATCCTTGTTTCCTATCTGAATGGAAAGGGCATAGTTCTGCAGATCGTCAACATCAAAGCGCTCATCCTTGATTTTGCTTACTAGTCTAAAATCCGGTGCGGTGAGTGTGCTCAATGGACCTATTCCCAGTTACCTGCTGTAGTGATATTCGTACGAGAACCGAAGCGAAGCGGCTTCTTTATGTTGGCTTCATTGTCCTCACTTCTTCTAGGATCTACCGGAACAATATTTCTTACTTCTATGACGTCCACTTCTACACCACCCTTTAGGATTTTGTCAGCGAACATTTCAAACCTCTTATCAGTACCCGGGATTGTCGCCAAAGTAGCCAAGTTGAAGTTAGGATATTTTGCTTTCGAGAAGATAGAGTCAGTAACGGCAATACTTCCAAGCGTATCGACATAGATAGTAGTTTCTTCAGCACCATAGTCGAGCAATACAGTCTCTTCCCTGCGCTGTGTGATATAGATACGACCCGTATCGATGAACGCCAATAATGTATCCCAACTTGCTGTATAGCGACCATTGGCACCTTGGAAGGCCAACTGAGCATCTCTGATCATCATCAACTTATTGATAACTCTGGCTTCCATTCTGGCGATTCGCTCCTCTTCATCAATTTTGAACTTGATACTATCTACGAGATAGTAGCCCAAGCCGATAGCAACAATGAATAGAACAATAGTTAGGATTTTCGTGGTGTTCATGTTACGGTAGTTTTTGCAATAATAGTGATTTTAGCCCTTAGATATTAAATGGCCGCTCTAATTTGTTCAATTATTCTGAAATATAAAATAGCCTTTCAGGTTTAGCAATTCATCAATATTTGAGCAGTAGCGGAAGCAGTTATGAACGGTAAAAGGGTTCATTTTTTTAATCTGCTCAAAATCTAGAAAACCAACTTCCTTGATCATTTGATTCTCGAAGGACAACTCCGGGTCATGACCAAGTCCAAGCTCTCCTGAGACAATCTTGACGCTAAAAAAAACCTCAATGGCATGAATAGGGGAGTGGAGGTACTCATTTATAAACATGAATTCACCCACTTCGACCTGGAGTCCTGTTTCCTCGTCAAATTCTCTTATCAATTGCTCCTTGAGGGAGAGTCCATATTCAGCCCCTCCTCCAGGAGGAGACCAGAGGTAGCCCTCGGGACCCAGTGGTTCATGTCTTACCAGAAGAATTTTATTGTTTCTCACGGCAATACCACACACTCTTGTTCTTACTTTGTGCCCGAATGTTCGGGTCATATCGGCTGCTTCCAATGATCCTGCTCTTGTGTCCTGCGAATTTAACGTAATCCACTTTGCCAAAACCTTCAGAGGTCGTACTTCGAAAAATTGATTTTGAGCCTACCAGCCACCAGAAAGTGTTCTTTGGTCAGCTGGATGAACTCTTATCAGAAAAGACCGATAAGCCTGTACTCATCTTGAAAGGGTATGCAGGTACAGGAAAAACCACCTTGATTTCCTCTCTGGTAGGGTTACTTCCATTGTTCAACTACAGGTATATGCTCTTAGCACCTACCGGAAGGGCTGCCAAGGTCATCAACAGTTATTCCGGTAGGTCAGCATTTACCATACATAAGATCATATTTAAGCAAGTCGCCCGGGAAGATGGTGGATTGGCTTTCCAACGGCAGAAAAATTATAGTAAACGGACAGTCTTTGTCATTGATGAAGCTTCCATGCTATCAAGTGAGTCAGCCTACGGACGAAAATCGCTACTCGAGGAAGTGATGGCTTTTATCTTTGAGCATAGCTCGAATCGCCTCATTATCATGGGGGACGATGCACAGCTTCCGCCGGTGGGCCAGGACTACAGTGCCAGTCTGGATAGTAAGTTTATAGCTTCAAAGTTCAAGACGGGACTTCAGGAGACGCGACTAACCGAGGTGATTAGACAAGTACAGGGCTCTGGTATTTTGGTCAATGCAACGAACCTGCGAAATCAACTCGCCTCCCAGAAACCATCAATATCATTTACGATAGGGCCCTATAAGGATATCTATAGAATGACGGGTGAGCGACTGGAGGATGGCATTCGGTACGCCTATGACAAGTACGGACAGGATGATACCATGATAGTCTGTCGCTCTAACAAATCGGCGTATCAATACAATCAGTACATCCGTCAACGCATATTTTATTTTGAAAATGAACTAGAAGCAGGAGATGTGCTCATGATCGCCCGCAATAATTATCATTATCTGGATGAGGGTAGTAAAGCTGGTTTTTTAGCGAATGGTGATTTTGTACGGATCAACAAAGTGAGAAAGTTCGAAGATATTCACGACATGAGGTTTGCCGAGCTGGAACTGCAATTGCTTGACTATCCCGATGAGCCCTTTGAGGCCAGGATATTCCTCGACTCACTCCATCATGACAGTCCGTCGCTACCGATGGAAGTGACGCGTGCGCTCTATGATAAGGTATGTCTTGATTACGAGGATATAGAGGATTCTAAAAAGCGGCAGAAGGAAATCCGCCAAGATCCATACCTGAATGCGCTTCAAGTAAAGTTCGCTTATGCCCTGACTTGCCATAAGTCGCAAGGTGGCCAATGGCAGGCAGTTTTTGTGGATCAGGGCTATGTGACTGAGGAAATGGTCAACAGTGAATTTGTAAGGTGGCTGTACACTGCTATCACCAGATCGCGGCAGGAACTTTTTTTGGTCAATTTTCATTCAAGTTTTTTCAATGGTTAGTCTTATTTTGCGTTAATATCCTAAAATTGATTAGAGATGAGAGTTGCACTGGTATTGATCACCATGTTGATAGCCCAAATGGCTTGGGCACAAGAGGGCGGAGTATTATTGAAGGTAGGTCCTTATATAGAATTTGCAGATGCCGAACATGACTTTGGCGATATCTCTCAAGGAGATAAAGTTGAGCATACCTTCGCTTTTAAAAATTCGGGTACGGAACCCCTCATCCTATCCAATGTGCTCGTGACATGCGGGTGTACCGCCACAGACTGGCCGAAGCAACCCATCATGCCGGGGGAAAACAAAGAACTCACGGTCAGCTTTGACAGCACAGGAAAAGTAGGGCGACAAAACAAGGTGATTACGATAGTTTCAAACGCGACCAATAGTCAGGAGCGGGTGAAGATCGTCACCAACATCCTCCCAAAAGGCAGCTTCAACAGGCTCTAGCTAAGATTTCCAGAAGCCAATGGCAAGCATTGCCCAGGCGATCAGGAAGCATAAACCGCCTATTGGAGTGATCGCTCCCAGTACTTTTATGTTGGTGATGGAGAGAATGTAAAGGCTACCGCTAAAAATAAGTATGCCTGCAATAAACAGCCATACGCTATTTTCCATCAGCCGTCCCGGGTAGTACTGCAATAATACTCCGGTGAGCAGCAGAGCCAATGCATGATACATGTGGTATTTGACGGCTGTTTCAAAAGTATCGACTCGCTGGTTGGCTTCAAGTATAGACTGTAATCCATGTGCTCCAAAAGCTCCTATTGCGACAGCTAAGAAGGCTAATATTGATCCTGAGAGTAGGGCTATTTTCTGCATGGCTAATAGTTTCTTTCCCCAAAAATGGCTGTGCCGACCCTGATCATATTGCTTCCCTGCTCGATAGCAATTTGATAGTCTCCACTCATCCCCATGCTCAGGATATCCCAATTATATTGGTCAAATAAGCTTTTCAACGAGGCAAACTCTTCGGCAACCTGGCTTTTATCATCTGTAAAGGTTGCCATTCCCATCAATCCTTCGATTTTGACATTAGGGTACTTGGATAGACCGTCGTTGCTGAGTAGCTGCTCTATCTCCTCTGCCGAGAATCCAAATTTTGTGTCCTCCTTTGCAATGTGTACCTGAAGCAAGCAGCTAACTATGCGATCGACCTTGGCGGCTTGTTTGTCGATTTCTTTCAGGAGCTTTTCTGAGTCTACACCATGAATGAGGTGTACGAACGGCACGATGTACTTCACCTTGTTGCGCTGAAGATGACCGATCATATGCCATTTGATATCCTTTGGCAGAGCTTCTGCTTTAGCTACAAGATCCTGCACCTTATTCTCACCAAAATCCCTTTGCCCTGCATCATATGCTTCCATGACTAGCTCATTGGGTTTGGTTTTACTCACTGCCACTAATGTGCACTGAGAGCCTTCAATGGATGATTTTATGGTTTCTAGTCTTGAGTGTATTGTTGTCGGCATATGCTTCTATTCTGCTAAGTGTAAAATTAACAAATAGTTGATCGGAGGATGAACACTTTTCGGTCTTATACGTCTAACTTCATTGTTTATATTTTTTACTCCTTATGGCGATCATCGGTAAGCTCCTTAAGAATGGCATTAAGATCAGGGAAGCATTAGAACAGGACTTTTCCTCACCCATTGAACTTCAAAAAAATGAGCTCAAAAAGCTCATGATCACAGCTCGAGATACTGCGTTTGGTAAGCGATACCAGTTTTCAAGTATCCTCAGGTCGTTTAGATCGAGTAGCCACGACACTTTTTATGACGACTTTAAGTCGGCCATACCCATCCATGACTATCAAAGCATGAATGCCAACTGGTGGCAGGATGCCAGGGAGGGGAGACCTAATGTTAGTTGGCCCGGTAAGGTGAACTATTTTGCGCTCAGTAGTGGTACATCTGATGCGGCTTCAAAGTATATCCCTATCACGACCGAAATGCTCAGATCAATCAAGAGAACAAGCGTAAGGCAAATATTAACCTTGTCTAAATACGATGTTCCGGATGAGCTTTATACTAAAGGTATATTGATGCTCGGGGGTAGCACCAACCTACGCCGGAATGGTCGATATTTTGAGGGTGACCTAAGCGGAATTACAGCTTCTCAGATTCCGTTTTGGTTTCAGCACCACTATAAGCCGGGCAAGAAGATCGCCAGAACAACCAATTGGTCTGAGAAACTTGATGAGATCACCAAAATGGCACCCACCTGGGATATTGGCATCATCGTAGGAGTGCCTGCATGGTTGCAACTGCTGCTCGAGAAAATAGTGAGTCACTACAAGGTGGACACCATTCATGATATTTGGCCGAACCTTTCGCTGTTTGTTCATGGAGGGGTGTCGTTTGAGCCATACAAAAGGAGTTTTTCAGCGTATCTGGCGCGTCCACTGATTTACATGGAAACCTACCTGGCTTCTGAGGGGTTTCTGGCTTTTCAGGATACTCCTGATTCCAAACACATGAAGTTGGTATTGAACAATGGCATATTCTATGAATTCGTGCCCTTCAATGACCAAAATTTCGATGTGAATGGTGACATGAGAGCAGATGCTGAAGTGCTAAAAATTGATGAGGTGCACAACAATCAGGAGTATGCCTTGTTGATTAGTACTAATGCAGGAGCATGGCGATATTTGATAGGTGATACCGTGAGAATAGTATCAAAACATACCGCCGAAATTGTGATCACAGGGCGAACCAAGCATTTCTTGAGCTTATGTGGTGAGCATCTGTCACTTGACAACATGAATAAAGCAGTCGAAATAGTAGCTGACCAATTAAATATCCACATCACTGAGTTTACAGTGGCGGGCTATTCGCACGGACCGACCTTTGCGCATCGCTGGTTTATTGGCACCAATGACTATGCGGATGAATTTGAGTTAGCAAGGTGCATCGATAGTACTCTGAAAGGATTGAATGACGACTACTCTACGGAAAGGTCTCACGCCTTATCAGAAATATCTGTGAAATTGCTTCCTACACATGTGTTTTATGACTGGATGAGAATGCACGGCAAAGAGGGAGGCCAAAACAAATTCCCCCGAGTTTTAAAGAAAGAGAAACTGACTTCCTGGGAAAGTTTTCTTGAGAATAGCCAAGCCACCGCATGAGTTTACTTCATGGTGTTGCGTTTGGAGCTCTCTTTGTCTTTACGATAGGCCCAACTTTTTTTGTAATTCTTCAGTCCAGCCTTTCGCGAGGATTTGTCGCTGGAGCAATGACTGCCTTTGGTATCTCCATCTGCGATATCAGCTATGCTACCCTTGCCTCACTGGGACTTTCTAGTCTTATCGAAAATGAGAGTTTCCGTTGGTGGCTGGCGTTGATTGGTGGGACGCTACTATTTGTGTTTGGAATTGTATCTATAGTCAAGAAACCGCAGCTATCGACCATTTCGGACGAAGGAGAGAAGGGTGGTCTGGGCAAATTCTTTATCAAAGGAGTGCTTATCAATGGTATTAACCCTTTCGTTGTGATTTTCTGGATGGGCATTGTCGGTATGTCGACCGTCAATTGGGGTTATACCGGATGGGACCAGCATCTGTTCATCATGGGCATGCTGGGAATGATCCTGAGTACAGACATCCTCAAAAGCTTTCTGGCCAATCGCTTGCGTACCTGGATCACAATGAAGCGTATTACAATCATCAACAAGATTGTAGGTGCAGCTTTAGTGCTCTTCAGCTTGCAGCTATTTTACGAAACGATCAAGTAGTCTGGATGATGCTGTGAACTAATCAAGGAATACCTCAGCTAAGTTAGACTAGCTTCTTTCGGTCCGATAAGCAGCTTATCTAGGCTTTCAGTTAGAGATATAGCACTTGGTTCTTTACTCTAAAGTTGTCTAGCCGTTTGTTTGATAAGCTCCCATGATGCTTTAATATGATGCGCCTCAACATTTGTCTGTCCAATTGGCATCCTCAGTGCGTATTTTCCATTGGCCTTAGTATGAGACAGGAATATCTTACCCGTAGCGTTGAGGTTTTGGATCAGTTGCTCGTTGAGGCCATCTAACTGATCTGCACTCTGATTTTGCCGAGCATACCTAAACACGACCATGTTGATCACTTTAGGGGTGACCACTTCAAAATCCGCCTCAGCCAGCACTTGCTCATGGAGCCAATCTGCCAATGAGATATGATGCCTCAGCTTCTCCCGGAGACCCTCCATGCCAAAGCTGCGGATAACAAACCATAGTTTGAGTGCTCTAAATCTGCGGCCAAGCGGGATGCCCCAGTCACGGTAGTCGTTTACCGCACCTCTGGAGCTTGTCTTTAGGTATTCCGGTAGGATCTCAAATGTTTTGATCAACGCATCCTTACTCTTGACATAGTAGGCCGTACAGTCAAAGTTGGTGAACATCCACTTGTGCGGATTGAATACGAAGCTATCCGCATCCGCAATACCGTCTATCCAATGATGATATTCCGGTAGGAGGAGCGCAGTACCGGCGTACGCTGCATCGATATGATGCCACACGCCGTGTGCCTGACAAATAGCCGAAATGGCCCTGACATCATCAACGGCCACCGTCCCGGTAGTACCAATGGCACTTACCACACATATGGGCGTATAACCCTGATTGAGATCATGCTTGATCTGAGCCTCCAGCTCGGCAGTCTTCATCGACATGTCTTCACCTACCGGAATTTTGACAAGATTGCGACTGCCAATTCCAGCTATTTTGACACCTTTTTCTATACTGCTGTGTGTCTCTGACGAACAATAGACTCTGAAGACCTGCTCTCCAGTGAATCCGGATTTGTTGATATCGAATGCTGTAGCCTGCTCACGTGCTGTGAGGATAGCTGCCAGGGTAGCAGTAGAGGCAGTATCCTGTATGACGCCCGACCAATCAGCGGGTATACCCATTTCCTTACCCAGCCAATTCAGGACTTGTTCTTCGAGCTCAGCTGCGGCAGGTGAGGTCTCCCAGATCATACACTGAGCACCCAATGTCGACATCACCATCTCAGCCATGATAGATGGGTAGCTGTTATTGGCAGGAAAGTAGGCATGGAAGTTTGGGCTCTGCCAGTGCGTGATTCCAGGCATTATGATCTTTTGAAAGTCAGTCCAGATAGCATCAAATGATTCGCCTGAAGCTGGTGGTTGTGGCGGTAGCTGCGCTTTGATCTCACCTGGAGTTACAGTCGACTTTACTGGGTACTCCTCTACATTTTCCATGTAGTCCGCCATCCAGTCGACCAACTCATATGCCCGTTTTTTGAATTCCTCTTTGTCAATCATAATTGTCTGTTCGGATCGTGAATTTAGCAAACGATTAGATGCCAACATGGACAACTGCGTGTTAGTCTATTTTATTATTTGCCATGCGTGACCTAATTTCCTATCGGAAAATATGACGATGGAAGTAAAAGAGACGCAATTACAGATTCAGGCAACTTACCCTGTTTATACGCTTAACGAATTTACAGATAGCACTAAGACGATTTGGATAGCATGCCATGGCTATGGGCAGTTAGCGAGGTACTTTGTGAAGCGATTTGACGTACTCAATTCGTCCGAGAATTTCGTTATTGCGCCACAAGGGCTATCGAGGTTTTACGCCGACGGCAACTATGGTAAAGTAGGCGCCAGCTGGATGACTAAGGAGAATAGAGAGCTTGACCTGCACAATCAGCGACAGTATTTTGATGTCCTGTTCGATCAGGTCTTGCCTGGTGTTAATTGGGATAAGTGCAGTTTGAAACTTTTTGGGTTTTCTCAAGGTGTGACCATGATCAGCCGACTAGCGGTCTACAAGCAGCTGATTTTTGATCAACTAGTACTTTGGGCGGGAGGCATGCCTCATGAGCAGACGGCAGCAGACTGGGAGTATCTCCCGACTAGTACAAAGATTGACTTGGTCATCGGAGACAAGGATGAGTATTTTAGTCAGAAGACCGTGGAAAGTCAGGTAGCAAAGGTGAAAGAGCTGACAGGTCTTGATCCAAAGCTGACTGTTTTCGATGGAAAGCATGAAGTCACAAGAGAGGTATTATCTCAGATAGTCCGTTGATTTGAATAGTCGTTACTGTTGATCGATATTGGTACCACATGAACGTGACTGTCCGCTGGCGGTCGATCAAGCTTAACGGAGAAGCCTTGATTGGCTTTATAGGATGATTATTGTTGGTACGGCCTTTGGATAGCTAACTCAAAACTCATCGACTATGATTAAGAACTTCATCACTATCGCCTACCGCAATTTTATGCGGAACAAACTCTTCTCTTTGATCAATCTAGCTGGTCTTTCTTTTGGTATAGCCTGCTGTATTTTGATTTTCAATTTCGTCTCTCATGAGCTTAGCTACGAGAGCAGCCATGCTAAGGTTGACAACCTCTACCGTATGCTGACCATTGGCACTCAAGGCGACAAGACCGAGACGCTCGCTGTGACCGCCAACATTCTCGGCCCAATCATGAAGCGCGAGTATCCCGAGGTACTCAATTACGCCAGATACAATGACATTGGAGGCTTCCGACCAATGATTGTCCAATATGGTGACAAGATTTTCAATGAGACGAAGTTTGCCATGGGTGACAGTTCGATGCTTGACTTATTCACTTTCCACTTTGTTAATGGAGAAGCACGAAATTCTCTCAGAAATCCAATGACCTGTATTATCACCCAATCCACAGCTGAAAAATATTTTGGTCAGGAGTACCCTATCGGGAAAACTATAAAAGTTGACAATAGATGGGATGTGAGTGTCGACGCTGTGATTGAAGACCTGCCTAGTAGTACGACACTGGATTTCAACGTGCTCATGTCGTTTCACTCGCTAAAGAATAATACTCAGGAAGCCTGGTTCCCAATGAATTACAATACTTATGTGGAACTAGTTGATGGAGCTAATATCTCGGACATCAGCATTAAACTGAATGAATACGTCGCTGCGCAGTTTAAGCAGATGTTTGGTGAAGCAGCACCTTTTAAGGCACATTTTGAATTTCAGCCGCTTGCTCAGATTTATCTACAACAAGGCATCAGGGCGGATTTGGGAAGAAGATCAGACTTATCAAGTATTTATGCATTTGCGGTAATCGGTCTTTTCATACTTCTGATTGCTTGTATCAACTATATCAATCTCACCACAGCTAAATCCGAGAAGAGAGCTCGTGAAGTTGGGATTCGAAAGGTGATGGGGGCATTAAAAAAGCAATTGATCTTTCAATTCTACGGAGAGACTTTCATTATGACTTTCCTAGCGGCAATATTGGCAATAGGTCTGGCCGAACTATTTCTTCCCTATTTCAACGGGTTGGCCGATAAGCAACTGTCTTTGGACATTTACAGCGTTGGAGCATTAGGGATACTGATTATCGGGGTGGTAATAATAGCTCTGGTATCAGGTAGTTATCCTGCCATGTACCTTTCTTCATTCGCCCCTGCTACTGTGCTCAAGGGAAGCTTCAAATCCGGCAAGAGCGGGGATAGATTCAGAAAAATACTGGTCACCGCTCAGTTTTTCATCGCGGCTGTACTCATAGTGGGTGTGCTGGTGATCTTTCAGCAACTGCAGTATGCTTCCGAAAAGAAATTGGGGTTTGACAGTGAGGAGGTTTTGGTAATTGATGTGATTGGTAAAGAAGCCTCGGACAATTCGGAGATACTTAAGTCGAGGGTTGAGCAGCTGGCTGGTGTATCAAGTGTATCTCTAGCTTCAGAGGTGGTAGGTGCTGTGCGTGCTGGTTACGGATGCGTGGGAGAAGGCATGGAACCAAACGAGTCAGTCAACTGCTTTGGCTTATTATCCGACCCGGATTTGTTCGCCACTTTGAATTTGCAACTGATTGCAGGCACAGGATATCGTGATCAGGCAGAAGGTGATTCAATTGTACAATTTGTGATTAACGAAAAAATGGCGGAGCAGATAGGTTGGAGCTCGGAAGAAGCCATTGGTAAGTCCTTTGATTCTGGATTTGGTGACGGAGGTAGAGTGGTTGGAGTGGTGGAGGATTTTCATTTCAACTCGCTCAAGACCGACATAGAACCTATTGCGCTATGGGTAGGAGATCAGCACTATAGGGTAATGTATATTAAGGCCAGCATGTCCAACAGTAAGGCATTGATGGCAAGGCTGACCGAAGAATGGCGTCAACTCAACCCAAATAGCCCACTGGAAATGGCTTTTTTAGATGATGAACTCAACAGTCTTTATGAAAATGAGGAACGAACCGCAAACATCTTGATGCTATTTACTTTATTGTCGATCGCGATCGGCTGTCTTGGTTTGTTTGGCCTTACTACTTTCGTCGTGGAAAAGCGCACCAAGGAAATTGGAATACGGAAGGTGCTGGGTGCCAGTGAGATGCTCTTAATACGACTATTATCCTGGGACTTTTTGAAGTTGGTACTTATTGCGAATGTTCTTGCTTTCCCACTGGCCTGGTATGGCATGAATCAATGGCTTGATAACTTTGCCTATCATATAGCGATTGGTTGGGAGATATTCCTTTTGACCGGATTGGTTGGGATGTTTATTTCTTTGTCCACGGTAATTTTTCACGCGCTGCGCACGGCGAGATCCAATCCTACTTCCTCATTGAGGAATGAGTAGCGAAATATGGATACGAAAAAGGCCACTGTCTACGATTAGACAGTGGCCTTTCTGAATTTTGGGATGCTGTGACCTATTGCTCAGATTTGTCGTAAGCCCTTACATCATCGATATGAAGCTTATGGACGTGCTTGTCTATGTGCTCTACTCTCGAGTCAATGTGTTTGATGTATTTTCTTAGGTCAGTTTCCAGTAAAAGGATTTGGCCATCATAGGAGTTAGCCCCAATATCATTCTTCGAGTATTTCTTATCATGCTCGATCTCTCTGCGAAAACCGCATTCATCTTTGAGTTTGATCATAAAGGCAGTTGTGCTATACTCATGCTCAAACTTCTCTATTTCCTTGAGAGTAGCTTTTTGTTCTTTATCATCGAGTAGCGCCATTTCGGTAGGGTCGGTGATAATCTTTAGCACAAGTGAATCATAATGATGAATGATGCCCAAAGTGTTTACCACATTTGCCCGATAGGCATCTATGGTACAATATGACTTAAGGCCGGAGTACGTACTCAAGTCCTCAGACAAGGTTTCCCACTCAGTGACTAACTGGTCAAACTCCTGCTCTAGACTCAATTCTTGCTCTTCTGTCATTTCCTGCGCATGAAGAGCAGTTCCCAAGAAGATAATCGATAGAGAAAGTATCAGCTTATTCATAAGATTTATTTTAATTCAAATTTATAGTAAAATCTTCTTTTCCACTTTACAACATTGATGCCAAGGTTTTATTGAGGATTCTTTCAACATTTTTAAAACAATATTGTGAAGCTATCGTTTATGATAGTAATACTATTAAATAGTAAAGATGTTATGGCAAATATGTTCAACTATTGTAAGGTAATTCTAGGTAAAGTCAGTTTTGACCGATCCTTGTTCAGGAAGGAATATAGGAAGTCATTAAGGTTACTTAGTGACGCTGAGGCGCAGGCGTTAAAGCACTGGATTAGAAATCAACAAAATCTGGCTTAGCCTGAAATTCATTGAAGTTTACCATTTAGTTGGTAGTTATCTCGTTTAGCTAGTGGACCTGCCTGTTTTCAGGCAGGTCTTTCTATATTTACCCTATGGGTATTTCAAAGCTTGTTTCCTGGAATGTCAATGGTATTCGCGCCATTACGAAGAAGGATTTTTTTGATGATGTGAGCACGATGGATCCTGATGTCCTGTGCCTTCAGGAAACGAAGGCCACTGTAGAGGCTACCAAGGAAGCGCTAACTCCGCTCGAAGGGTATCATATTTATGGTAATGAGTCAAAAGCGCGTAAAGGATATTCGGGAACGGCCATTATCTCCAAGGTTGAACCGATCAATGTGACCTATGACATAGGACACCCTGAGCATGATCAGGAGGGAAGAGTCATCACGGCTGAGTATGCTGACTACTTCGTCGTAGTGGTATACGTGCCTAACTCTGGCGAGGGACTCAAGCGCATAGACTACCGTGAATCCTGGGACAAGGCTTTTTTCGACTACTGCAAGGGATTGGAAGCTCAAAAGCCCGTCATTGTCAATGGTGACCTGAACGTCGCACACTCAGAGCTTGATATCGCCAGACCAAAAGCCAACTATAATAAGTCAGCCGGTTACACCCAGCGTGAGATTGACGGCTTGAGCCATTGGCTTGACAATGGGTTTGTTGATAGTTTCAGGTATTTCTATCCAGATGAGGTGAAGTACAGCTGGTGGAATTACAGATTTAAAGCGCGTGAGCGAAATGTGGGTTGGCGGATTGACTACTTCCTTATTAGCGAAGGTCTAATGAGTAAAGTCAAAGATGCGCTGATCTTCAACGAGCATTATGGATCAGACCACTGCCCTGTGGGTGTTTTGGTTGAGCGTTAAATAGGAACTATCGGTTATTTCGTGAGCTGTGATTGCGATGCTTTCCTTCTGACATCCTTTGCGAAATGTCCTTCTTAAACTCGTCCATTTTCTGCTTCTGCTCAGGAGTGCACATCTCCCTTATCTTCCTAAAGTGTTCAAAGGTCAGGAAGTCAATTTCACCTTCCAGCTGACCAATATCTTTAGTGAGTCGCTGAGCCTCGTTGCTGTCTTTCGCGTTCATCAGAGATTGCTTAAGATCCCTGATCCTATCCATTTTAGGTTCTACCACCGCAAAATGATCTTTCCTCAAACCTTCAAATTGCACTTCCTGAGCCTCGTTTAGGTCCAGCTGCCTCACCAGCATATGTGAGGACGGTCTCCTTGACCTGTCGTGTCCGGTAGAGTGAAGTACGATCATCGCAATCAGCACCAAATTGATGACGACCATTACGATAAGCCCGATAGTTATAGTTTTTTTACTCATGATTCTGATTTTATCATTCTTCTATATAGCTGTACATCGATGTGTATTCAAGTTGATACTCATCGATGAGCACCTCCATTTTGGCGGTTTGACCTACCGGAATATCTTCCAGGTCATAGCTGTATAATACTACGCTCAGATTGATGACCATAAGCAGCGCAATTGATGCCATGGCCCATTGACTTTGAAAAAATGCTGTCAGCCAACCCACTTCTGATACGGTTTCTGTTTTTCTATCCAGACGACTCTTCACCCTGGTGTAGAAGAAAGGACCCGGGTCACTCATTTCCATATTATCAAGACTACTCATCACCTCATTCACGAATGATTCTGCATCTTTTTCTTCTCGATCATCCCCATTGTTCTTATTGTGATTCATAATAGTAGGTGGTTAAGTGTTTTTTCAAATTTGCTTTGGCTCTGTGCATCAGAGATTCTACCGATGATAAAGACGTATTCATGATGCTGGAGATTTCCTGATAACTGAGCCCTTGTATCTTATGAAGAGTAAATGCTGTCTGCTGGCTTTCCGGTAGGCGGTCAATAGCACCGAAAAGCATGGCAGCATTCTCCTTTTGCTCCAGCTTGATGCCTGGATGAACAAAGTCTGGTGGCTCCACCATCTGCTCTCCGTCGGAGTTAAACAAACCGAGTATCGGGGCGAATCTTTTTTTCCTTTTCTTGTACCGCATCAACTCCAGCGATTTTGTTACCGCAATCCTGTAAATCCAGGTTGACAATTTTGATTCTCCTTTGAACTTGTCGATTGACTGGAAAACCTCAATAAATACTTCTTGAGAGACGTCTTCAGCTTCACTTTCCGATCTAAGTAGCCCCAGGGAAGTATTGTAGACAAGTCGCTGATATAACTCCACAAGGGTGCGGAAGGCCTCCTCCGAACCGACTTTTAGATCATCTACCAGTGCTTGGTCTTCCAACAATGCCTGCATTTATTGATTAGAGGTCAATCAAAGAAGAAACTTGCGCATGAGAAAGAGTATTCTCTGGTTTATTCAAGTTTTAACGATAAACACGACCATGAGCGCCCTACATGATCGGACTTTGGTCACGCGGAAGACTAAGCCTAATGACACCTTCCGAGTAGGGAGCGATTTCATACGGATTATATATGAAGGTGATACTGTCATTGCTGAGTATGAAGTTTTCGTTGGGGGTGATGGTCTCCGTAAGCAGAGAAATGGAGGGGTCGATACTTACTGACATAATGGTGCCCATGCGATCCACTTCCTCCTGCGAGTACAGGTCCGCGAGCACTATAGGTTTGCCTGTAGCTTTATCCACCTGATAGTAGTTAATGGCGTAGTTGCCATGAGCACCACCGCCATATTCATTGATGGCCGCAGCAATTAAGATTGCCGAATCAACCTCATTCTCTACGGTGATTTGATGTTTTGTGAACCAACTCTGGCTGCTCTCAGGGAAATCACGTTTGAATTCGGCATAATTGGTAATGAAATCGGAGGCAATGCTGTCCAGGGGTAGCATTCTAAGGTCTGGGTCAAAGACTGGGGACTTAATGTCGTTAATAAACTGATTAACAGCCTCGAGGCTTGCGCCTTCAAAAACGGGATACGACACTTCGAAGTAGGTACAGTTCTCATCAGTGCTTTTACAATTCTCAAATGAAGCGTAGAAGCGCTCCATCCTGAATTCGGATGGCTCTGCGGGTTTTTGATCTTCTGAGTTTTCCTGAGTAGCCGGCTCACATGCCGCTATCGCAATCCCAAAAGCGAGGTAGACAAAATATCGTTTCATAACTGAAGAATTGAAGTCTTAAATTACAGAATAATTGTCTCTGAATTCAATGAACATGAATGACATTCTAGTACCCACCTTGCTGGTCGATGAGGATATTCTAATTGCGAATCTTGATCGGATGGTTTCTAAAAGCAGATCTAACGGGTTGACATTTCGCCCTCATTTTAAGACCCATCAAAGCAGAAAGATTGCCAGGCACTATCGAGAAAGAGATATCCATAAGGTTACGGTGAGTTCTGTGGGTATGGCGAAGTATTTCGCCGAAGACGGCTGGGATGATATTACGATTGCTTTTCCGACCAATGTGCTTGAGCATAAGGCCGTTGCTGATCTGCACAAAGTCATAAACCTTAATCTGATTGCTGACGGCAAGGAGACAATTCAAAGAATTGACAGTTGGGGGCTGGAAGGTATAGGTCTGTTCATCGAAGTGGATGCGGGCTATCACCGCACCGGGATGGATATTGAAGATACTCAAGGGTTGAATGAGTTGGTAAGTCAGGTAGAATTATCTCCGTCCATCAATTGGAAAGGCTTTCTCATTCATAATGGACATACTTACAAATCAAGGGGCCAGCAGGAAATCATATCTGCCCACCAAGCTTCATTTGACTTGTTCAAGAGACTCAATCGGTTTAAGGAGCAGCATCCGGAAATTATCATTAGCGTCGGTGATACCCCGGCTTTCAGCGCCGTGGAAAACTTCTCTGACTTTGATGAGATGAGACCGGGCAACTTCATCTTTTACGACCTTGCCCAATGGCAAATAGGTTCATGTGAATTGAGTGACATTGCTGTTTGCATGGCCTGCCCCGTAGTGGGGGTCTATCCAGAGCGCGGGGAGCTAGTGGTCTATGGAGGAGGTGTTCACTTTTCTAAAGATCGTATTAACGTAGATGGAACGGAGGTATTTGGATTTCCGGTAGGGCTCAATGCGCATGGATGGGATGTGGGCAAGGGAGCGGGGTACGTTTCCTCACTCAGTCAGGAGCACGGGATTATCAAGATGCCCCAACCTCAATTGTCACAATACAGCGTTGGGGATCTTATCGGTGTATTGCCTGTTCACTCTTGTCTTACCGCTGAGGCGATGAGAGGTTTCAGAACACTCAGTGGAGAGGTGCTGGATCATTTATAAGCCCAATTGTCAAAGGCTATGTTTTGATAAATCTGGTCTCTTCAACAATATCAGTTGAAGATATACGAACTCGACATTATAACTAGGAAAAGTAGACAAACGAAAGGCTAGCTTCTCTTAGGTTAGAATCTTGACAAGCCATAGTACGAGATAAAGCACGAGCCCAACCCCGAAAAGTAAAAAACCTAATACGAATGCAATGCGGACATGCTTTTCTTTCATGCCAATTTTCTTTCCTAACCATCCAGAGACTCCAAGTATCATATCTTATTTTTTGGTTTAAGATAGCACTTTTGAAGAACCGGGGGAAGATATGTGGCGTTAATTCCTTGTAGGAGAAAAACGGATAAGAAATGCAATGGCATAAAGCCGAAACATAACCTCACTCAAAATTCTAAGAATCCTACCTAAAATTCTAAACTATCCGCTCTAACAAGATACAGCCTGCCAAACCAATAAAAGAGACGAGCGTTTCCATAACCGTCCAGGTCTTGAAGGTCTGCCATATGGTGAGATTGAAATATTCCTTGAACATCCAGAAGCCTGTATCATTGACCTGTGAGAATGTGAGGCTACCTGCCCCGGTTGCCAGTACTAATATTTCAGGGCTCACGCTGGTGGTAGCGATGAGGGGTGAAGCAATACCCGCAGCAGTCAAGGCAGCTACTGTGGCCGAACCCAGGGCAATTCTTAGCGCTGCAGCAATCGACCAGGCAAGTACGATGGGTGAGATGTCTGTACCCTGGAGAGACTGAATAATGGCATCACTCGTACCACTATCTATAAGAATCTGCTTGAACCCACCTCCGGCACCAATAATTAAAAGGATCATTGCAATACCTTTGACCGACTGGAGGCAGATGTCTGCGATAGCTGACATCTTTTTGCCCATTCTTATTCCGAGGGTATAAATAGAGGTGAGTAATGCGATGAGAAGCGCCATCACTGGCTCCCCAACGAAAGATACTGTTGGCAGGATGAAGTGATCTTCCGGTAGGTTGAGCTTAAGCAAAGCGGATAGGCCCATCAAGATCACCGGTATCAATGCTGTGCCCAGGCTGCTCGCAAAAGATGGAGTGTGTTCATCAATCTCTTTCAGTGTGAACAAGTTCTCTGGTATTTCAGTGACCATGCCTTTGAGGGTCTGCCCAAATAGTGGCCCAGCGATAATGATAGTAGGAACAGCCAAAATGAGGCCGTAGAGAAAAGTGATGCTCATGTCAGCTCCATAAATTACCGCCAGGGTAGTAGGTGCCGGGTGGGGAGGCAGGAAGCCATGTGTGACGGATAAAGCGGCCACCATGGGGATAGCCAGGTAAAGCAGCGGTAGTTTTGAAGTTTTTGCGATAGCAAAAACTAATGGGATGAGCATGACGAACCCCACTGAGTAAAACATTGGGATACCTACTATAAAGCCGGTCAGTACCATGGCCCACTGAATACGAGACTCGCCAAAGGCTGAAACCAGTTTTTGCGTAATCTGCTGGGCAGCTCCGGTATCAGCCAATATGCCACCTAGCATGGCGCCAAATCCAAGTACAAGCGCCAAATAGCCCAAGGTGCCTCCGGTACCATTCTGCATCGACTTGAGCACCTCTGAGGCGGGCATCCCTTGTGCAAGTCCAACACCAATAGCGACGATGACAAGAGCGATAAACGCGGGTACTTTAAATCTTATGATGAGGAGCAGTAGTACTGCTATACCGAGAGCGATGATCAAAAATGGCATTGACTATTGTAGCTTGGGTTCAATTTCCGCAAAGTAAACATTTCTTGTTTCTTGATATTATTTCGGTCCACGCGACTATGCTTAAGGTTAGGCCTGAGGACAGAAAGAACCAGTAAGATCCGAGAAAAATGATCATTTCCGCAGTTGTGCAAGTTGATCTAGTTTGGATTACGGAATGCCATTAAACAGAAAAAGCAGGGTACAAGACCCTGCTTCGTTTCGTTCATTATCAACCAGCTATGGATAAGTATGAACACTTCAAAAGTAATTCATAATCTGGAGATAGCATGGATTATAGTCCAAATTCATGATTTAATCGTCGAACAGCGCTTTTCAACCGATGAAAGTCAATTGAAGAGGCACTTAATCAAAATCTGTAGCTAATTAAAACTAGGCTGTCCTATTCTGATAACCCTGTTGCTTCTCTGCGTTTTTTATTACCTCATCTCTAATCTTATCATAATTGGATGTGGTAATAATATGAAGGGGAAGAACCAGCGCCAGGAGTAGGACTACTCCAAACATTAAAAAGGCATGGTTATTACTAAAATTGAGGATATTTCCTGCGATGCTCATTGCGATTAGCCCAAGGCCCACAACAGCTGCAATGTTCTTAATTGTTTTCATAAATCTTTCCTAATAGCTTAAGTAAAGATAACGAAAGTCAAGCTGTTTTGTTAGTTGTTCATCAATATCTTAAGTGACAAAAACAGCTTTAATCAAAGCCAGTAGGCATATTTCCTATGTATCAAGTGGGGCGATAAGCAAAACCCCTAGGTGAACAAGTAGAGTATCAGGAATGGAAAGATTATGCCTAGCAATGACAGCTTCCATCCTCGCTGTGTAAAGCTGAATTTCCCTTTGGATATGAACATCCCGGTAATGGCAATAGTGATCATGGCTAAACCGAAAATATCGGAGTACCAAATCCACATAGGTTCCGTAGTGATGTGCAAGAAACTCATCTGACCCAATACAGGTATTCGTTTTATTATCTCGTGCTCACCTTTACCGGTCTTAGCGTCTATAGTTACTACATCGTATTCGTAAAAAACTTTGAATTCTTCGTTTTCGAGAGTTGTCTTCCTAATACTCTGATCAACATCTATTGCACTGGAGAACTCCGCTAGCCATTCGTCATTGATTTCAGATTCGCTTCGAGGAATGATATAATCAATCTGTTTCTTTTCGTACGTGTACTTCTGCGGGTTCCAACTTCTACGATGATTGAGTGCGATTCCGGATATGGAAAAAGAAATGATAAGGCCAACATAGAAGTAGGCAATATCGCGGTGGAGTCCTCTTTCGTTAATTTTCATATTATGAATTTGTATTGCTCACAATATTAATTTAGATCAATTAAAAATAATAGAATGGTAGATACTTTGTCAAAAAATCATACGAAAGGTACTGCCTTCACGAAGAGTAGACTCTACCTCAATGCGCCCACCATGTGCCCTCAGAATCTGACGACAAAGGCTTAGCCCAATGCCACTGCCACGTTTCTTGGTGGTGAAGAAGGGAATGAAGATTTGCTCTATTGTTTCTTCTTCCATTCCTGGCCCATTGTCTGTAATTGCCAACTGCACACGTCCGTCGACAACCTGGCTGCTGATGTTGAGTTTAGGCTGTTTTGTTTTGTGCAATGCTTCGATACCGTTTTTGAGCAAGTTGATTACTACTTGCTCGATGAGTTGCGGGTCTGCTTTAATTGTGATTCCGTCATCTAGTGCAAGGTGCAAGTCTATCTCATTATTGCGCAGGTCAGGTTCTAGAAGAGTGGTAATCCGACGGATCAGCACGCTCAGGTCGACAGTTACTAAATCTGGTGGACCGATTTGCGTTAGCGAGCGATACGCCTCGGTAAACTTTACCAGTCCCTTGCTTCTATTTTCAATGGTAGATAGTCCTCCGACCAAATCTTCAATGTGTGCATCGGTAAACACTTCAGCCCGGATTTGATGCCCATTGCTATCTAGGAGAGTTTTTCTGATTACGGAGGTAAGTGTAGATATAGGAATGGCCGAATTCATGATCTCGTGGGTCAACACGCGTATGAGTTTTTGCCAGGAGTCGAGCTCATTTTCCTCCAATTCATTCTTGATATCCTGGAATGATACGACGGTATAACCCTTGCCATTGAGTTGAAAGACCGAGTTCTTTACCGAGAGGTTTATTACACGACCTTCCCTTACATACTTGTACAGTAAAGCCCCACCCGGCTCCATCGCCACTATTCTTTCATGCAGATCGTTGAATCTATCAAAAAGGCGAGACAAGTATTTGTAGCGCTGTTGGCCAAATAAAAGCGCTGTAGCCTTATTGGTAACAATTACCTCCTCGCGCTCGTCAAACACCACTATGCCTATAGATACATGCTCGACGATCGTCTGCAGTAGCTGATGGTGCGACTCCTTTTCTGAGCTCAGTCTTTTAAACACATGCATAATTTGCTCATAGACAGCTCTCAGCTTATTATCCTTACCAGGAATGTTAGAGGCGTAGGTGAAATCACCCTGACTGATTGCCGTTAGGAAGTTGTTGAGGTCACGCTCCTGTCGCTCCAGGTATCGGATCAGATAGATAATAGCTATGACGGTGAATAGCGCCAGCCAAATACCGACAAGCCAAAAATAGGTTTGGGTGACTACATAGACTGACGCGTAACCCAATATCAGAATCAATGCCACCCGGAGTAGCAACTGTCTCCTAAGGCTATTCAAGACCGTATTTTTTCATTTTGCGATAGAGTGTCGAACGGCCAATTCCCATATCCTCAGAGGCTTTTGTCAGATTCCCCTGATGCTTCTTTATTGCTTTCAAGATCAGCTCCTTTTCGACCTCATTTTTGTTCACAGTGTTGGATGTTGGAGCAGTAGGACTATTTCCTACCGGAAAATCATTGGCATTTATTGATAAATCATTGGCTAATATGACTACACGCTCGATGGCGTGTTGTAATTCTCTTACATTGCCAGGCCAGCTATGATTTTGTAGTTTTTTAACAGCTGAAGGCTCCAGCTTCATGCCTTGTTTTCGATATTTACTGACATATTTATCGAGATAGTGCTCAGCGATCGGAATAATATCTTCGACCCGCTCACGAAGGGGAGGAATATGAATTTCCACAGTATTGATCCTATAGAGTAAGTCTTGTCGAAATCCACCGGTGCTCACCATCTGTTGAATATTGGCATTGGTAGCACAGATCAGACGCGCATTGAAGGGAAGAGGCGTATTGCTACCCAGCTTATAGAACTCCCGGTTTTGCAGTACACTCAATAGCTTGGTCTGAAGCGCTGGTGGGAGATTTCCGATCTCATCAAGAAAAAGGCTGCCATTACCAGCGATCTCAAATCTGCCCGACCGATCAGTTCTTGCATCTGTGAAAGCACCTTTCACATGCCCGAAAAGCTCAGACTCAAACAGTTTTTCCGATAGGGAACCGAGATCTACTTTGATTAATGCTGAACTACATTGGCTGGAGCGATTGTGAATTGCCCGGGCGACCAACTCTTTCCCCGTACCGTTTTCTCCCAGGATCAGCACATTAGCCTCTGTTTCGGCTACTTTTTCAACAGTATCCATGACGGATTTCATGGATTTACTACCGTAAATGAAGTCTTCTAATCCGGCGTTGAGATCATGAGCCAGGGCATTCTCCCTCTTTTGAAGGCGGCTTACTTCATTTTTGGATCTTGCCAGCTGAAAAACATTGGTGACTGTAGCAAGTAGCTTTTCTTCTTCCCAGGGCTTGACGATGAAGTCAATAGCACCCTCTTTCATAGCTTCTACGGCAACTTTGATATCGCCATAAGCTGTATTCATGATGATGTGCTGATCCTGATGTTGCTTCAGCGTCTCTCTCAGCCAATAGATTCCTTCATTCCCGGAAGTTCTGCCATGTGCAAAATTCATGTCCAGTAGTACTACGTCTACAGGTGTCTTCTTTAAGGTTTTTGGAAGCTGTTCGGGATTAGTTTCTAGCAGTACCTGATCAAATTTTCGCTTAAGGATGAGCTTGGCTGTATAGAGCACATCCTGATCATCATCAACTACCAGTATTGTTCCCTTGAGTTTGGACATGATTTCAAGATCGCCTATTGATCAAAAAAATCAAAAAGAGTTGTCCCAAAATGAAACACTCAATTACTGTTTACAAAGAAACTTAGGACAGAAAAATCTGGAATAACCTAGATATCAATGGGCAGAACCATCTTCTTTCTGACGGCTTTGCCCTGGTACATGGCGGGTTTCCATTTGGGCATTGCCTTAATCAGGTCTAACACCATATTATCCACCTCCTCATTGATACCCATGACAATACTGGGCTCTGAGATTTCACCGGTAGGTTCTACAAAAAAAGACACGAATACCTTGCCCTTTTCATCAGTGCTTTCATTATCGCGCATGTAGGCAAAGAATTGCTCCATACCTCCTGGGTATTCGGGGTTCGTCTCAATGATCTCACCGAGTACTTTGTCATCCGAATTTTCTTGAGCAGAAACACTGAAAGTTGCCAGTGAGAATAAGAGTATGGTTAGTAGAATTTTCATTAGTTTTTGAAAGTAAGCAATCCTTTTGAAATATACACGAGATTTTCGATGGGTATTGTAATTAGCGGCTAAGAGAGACTAAAGTAGAATTGACTACCTTCTTCAATTTTGCTGTCAGCCCATATGCGCCCTCCATGTTTGTCTATGATTCGCTTTGCGATAGAGAGCCCTATGCCAGTACCCTCAAATTCGGAATCACCGTGAAGTCGCTTAAACGGAATAAAGAGTTTCTCATAGTAGTCCATATCAAAGCCAACGCCATTGTCGGCGACCACAAAGGTATCGTTATCAAATCTTGTCAGGGCAATTTTGGGCTTATCTCTACCTTGAGTGTACTTCCAAGCATTTTCCAGTAGGTTCTTTAATAATATAGTTAGCATGGCAGGGTCACCATTGACGCTCAGGTTGGATTCAACTTCAATCTCAATTTCACGATCTGGATCTGCGACTTTAAAATCCCGAATAATTTCATGAGCTATCTCATCTAGCCTCACGGGCTGAAGGGTTAGATCAGACTGTGATACGCGTGACAGGTCGAGCATGTCACGAATGATGGATTGCATCTTTTTGAGATTAGTGGTTATCCCATCCAGCTGTTTTCCTATTTCTTGATCGTCCAGTTCTTTCCACTCATCCTTTAAGATTTTGCAGTAGTAACTAATCACCCTTATTGGAGCCTTAAGGTCATGGGAAACCGTATAGGAAAACGATTTATTTTCTTCATTTCTTGCGGCCAAATGCTTGAGAGCCTGCTCAAGGTCTTCTGCCTTTTTGGTAAGCTCTCTTTTCTGAAGTTTCACTGTGTTATTGGCCATTTTCAGACGGATCCCCAGGAGAATCGCAATAATAAGACCTACAGAAATAAGCGTTATTGTGACCCGGTTAGATTTCAGTTCTGCGGCATTGAGGTCACGCTGAAATATCAATGCCTGATTTTCCCTTATTGTCTTCTCGGTCTCATAGCTCGTTAAAAGCTCGTTAATCTGATAGGTCTTTTGCAGGCTATATAGGCTGTCTTTCAAAAAATGATGTCTTTGAAAATTTTTGATAGCGCTTAGATAATCGCCTCTTACCGAATCTACTTTACCTTTTATCAGGTAGTTGTCGATTTCCAAATCCGTAGCATGAATCTGTTCAATAATAGTCTGCGCAGAATCAGCATATGTATAGGCGGCCATTGAATGTCGGGCAATCAGGAGATATACCTGAGCCAGATTCATGTAAGATGTTGCGACACCTCTCAAATCATTTATTTCTTTGCGAATGTTTAAGGCCTTTTCGAAAAAGTCAACCGCTACAGGCATACGCCTCAACTTGATATTCAGAGTACCTAGTCCTGCATAGGAATAGGCTACAGCGCGCTGATCCTTATCAAAGTTGGCTTCTGAGAGTAACTTTTGATAGAAATACCGGGCAGTGTCAAAATCCCCCTGAATTTGATACAACTCTCCTATATTGTAGTAAGACATCAGGGGAGCCTCATCGAGATGTTCAATCTTAGTGGCTAGTGATCGCTGGTGATAGGATAGGGCTGTTTCATAATCATGAAGTTTTTTATAAACCTCCCCTAGGTTATTATAAATCATCGCAACACCAAGAAAGTTGTTTAATTCGTCGTACTGAGGCAGTACCTTCAAATAGTACTCCAATGCCAGGTTATAGCTACCAACAGACCAATAGCTATTCCCTAATTGACGTCCTATCTCGGCTTGAAGGGCTGTATTTCCGACACTATCGGCTAATACCTTCGCTGCGAGAAGGAAAACTTGAGCAGAGTCGACATCAGTGGCCATTATGGCTTTGGCTCGCCTTAGGTTCAGCTCAATGGTACCATTTTGATTGTTGATAGGCTGTTCTATATCATGGCCTTGGGTGTAGGCCAGAGTGGTAGACAGGATGATTATTCCTGTCCAAAGCAGAGATAAAGAATAGCTGGTTTTCAATAAACTTGATTTGAATACAAAGCTGAATAAATTTATTTACATCTGTTACGGTGATTGAGCCAATTTAATGTCTTGCCTGTGTAACGTCTGTTTCATCATGAGACGACCAGCTGTTTCATTATGACACGGCACATAAGACAGCATTTTGTTAACTGTCTTAGAATCAATTGATTAATTTGTTGGCATATGCTTTGGCTCAACATATCCAAAGCGATAACTATGAAAAATGATCTTAAGACTGTAGTACGACTCTTGAGAAAGGACAAGTCCTTTTTCCTAATTAACCTGACAGGCTTAGCTATTGGTATTGCCTCATTTCTGGTGATTATACATTTTGTAGTTCACCATGCGACTTTTGATCAAGGCCTAACCAATGGAGATCGCTTGTTCAGGCTTGTTGGCAAGTATACCCAAAACGGGGAGGATCGGGGAGTAGGGACATTATTGCCCGGTTTACTGGCGCCTACCTTGAGTGAAGAACAGGCCTATGTGCAACAAAGTGCTCGCTTTTACAGCATCAGCTACAACAACAATAGTATTATCTACAAGGATGAGACTAGTGTTACCAGCTATGATGAATCTAATGTCTATCTGGTTGATCAGGCCATTTTTGAGCTATTTGATTGGCAGTTTAAGTACGGCAGTGCAGCGAAATTCAACGAACCTATGAAGATGGTTTTGACCGAATCTACGGCTCGAAAGTATTTTCAGGATACCGACCCTGTCGGGAAGGAGGTCACCTTAGCAGGAAACACCGGAGCTAAGGCATATGAAATCGTAGGAATCATCGATGACCTACCGGAAAAATCGCATATGACCTTCGACGTGTTGGTTTCCTATGAAAGTCGCCCGGAGTATTTTGCGATAGATGACGACTCATGGGGCATCAACACAGACATCAGCTATTTCCTCCTCGATGATGGTGCTCGGGCTGATCAGTTGAAAATTGATGCGCAAGAGTTGATGAACAACAAAACAGCCGAAGTGGAGGCAAGCACGGGTTATAGAGCAGAGATAATTGTGGAGCCCATACCTGATATCCACCTGTTCACTACTGTGACTCAGGAAGATTTTAAGGCATCAATGGACTACAGGCTCGTCTATGGCTTGGCAGTCATAGCGATCATTATCGTGCTCATCGCCTGGATCAACTATCTCAACTTGTCTATGGTGAAAACGCTGGAGCGAACGCGGGAAGTCGGCGTAAGGAAGGTGCTAGGAGCGGGTAACAATCAGATAGCCAGGTTATTCGTCATCGAGGCGGTTCTGGTCGTAGTACTGGCATTCATCATAGCGCTTACGGTCGTTCAGTACTCGTCACCCTTTTTAGAGCAGATCACGGCGTTGAGGATTAATACACTTGACAATTTAGGTTTGGTAAGCTTGATCTTTATTGGTTTGCTGGCTTCAGCCTGCCTGGTTGGGTTCTATCCGTCTCTACTTATCAGAAGCCAGAAGAGCTTCGAGGCATTGAGGGGAAAAAATAGGACGGCCACCAGCGGAATTAGTTTGAGGAAAATTCTCATCACTGTTCAATTTGTAGTGAGCTTCTTGCTGATTGGAGCCACACTGACAGTTTATTATCAGCTGACGTATATGAAGTCAGCTGACTTAGGGTTGGACATAGAAGATATCATGGTCATCAAGTCGCCTCCGTCTGCTATCCAGGGATTAGGTGAATCCAAGAGAGCTAACTACAATGCTTTTAAGAATGACCTTGCTCAGTATCCCGTCATATCAAAATTCACCAACGGGGGTGAGCTGCCTGGAAAGGCGATCGACTGGAGATCAAATACCATTCGTTTGAAGTCTCAGACGGAGGATAAATCGGTCATGACCAATTTTTTCTCCATGGGAGTAGAACTACATGATTTCTTTGGGATCGATCTTATTGCCGGTAGGTACTATGACAAAACGGACAACCCTTTCAGAACCGGTGAAGTAGTGATCAATCAAAGGATGGCAGAGAGCCTCGGGTTTGATGATCCAGAGGAGGCCGTTGGCCAGGAACTGGCCGGATTTTTCGCACCGCTAAGGGTCGTCGGTGTGGTCGCCAATCACCATCACGGATCCCTGCACTCCGACTATCCTCCGATCATCTACATGCTAAGCGCATGGACTGAGTATTATTTTGTAAAGTTCGCTTTGGGTGATGACCCCAACAAGCGTTACGACAACCTCAAGGAAGCGGTGCAGCTTGTCGAGGTATCATGGAAAGAGTCATTTCCATCTGATAATCTTGACTACTTCTTTCTTGATGAGTCTTTCAACGAGCAATACTTCGAAGACGAGCGATTTGGGAAGATTTTCACCCTCTTCTCGGTGTTGGCAATCATTATAGCAAGCCTTGGTTTATTTGGTCTCTTCTCCTACACGATCAAGCAAAAGACTAAAGAGATAGGCATCCGCAAAGTGCTGGGTGCAACCGGAGCAGATCTCATATTACTGCTGTCCAGGGGATACTATGTGATCATTTTATTGGCGTATGCCATTGCTATGCCTTTAGCCTGGTATTTTTCAGGTCAATGGCTGGACAATTATTCATTTCGCATCGATGTAGGACACTGGCTTTTTACCTATCCGTTGGCAATAGTAGTGATACTGGCGACTACTACGATCCTCTGGCAACTGCGAAGCTCACTGCGGGACAATCCGGTGGATTCCCTCAGGTACGAGTAGAAATAGAAATTCCTACGAACTTTGACCAGTCTATTTTAGTTTAGCATAAAAATAGAAACTATGGCTAAAGTTACTCTCGGCGGCAACCCCGTCAATACACACAGCGACCTACCGGCAACTGGTAGCAAAGCACCCGATTTTACACTTACCAAAAACGATCTGTCTCAGGTGAGCTTGTCTGAATTTTCAGGCAAAAAGGTGATCCTAAATATCTTTCCAAGTATTGATACGGGGATATGCGCTACTTCAACAAGGACCTTCAACAAAAAGGTAGCAGACTTGGATAATACCGTTGTATTGTGCGTCTCGGCGGATCTGCCATTTGCACACAAGAGGTTTTGTGGAGCAGAAGGCATAGACAATGCCATTACCCTTTCTACGTTCAGGGACAACAACGCATTCGCGAAAGCTTATGGTACACTGTTAGTTGATGGTGGCTTTGCTGGCCTCAATGCGCGTGCTGTAGTGGTGATCAATGCTGAGGGCAATGTTGCCTATACCGAACTGGTCAGTGAGATTGGAACCGAGCCTGATTACGAGAGTGCCTTAGCTGCACTCTAGTACCTACCGGAAAATATTAAAAGGCCGTCTGATGATCAGAGGGCCATTTTTATGTTTGAATATTTACTTTTACGTCGGAAGCCTGTCCCGAATATTTGCCATCTATAAAGTATTGTTCAGTCTACCGGCCCGTTGGCTTATTTTAGCCTAAACCCAAAATGAATATGCTTTCAGTAATCAACCAACTAGGATTAATCAACAATGATGACGCTAAGTACTCAGGCTTTATCGCTGTAGAAGGTACTCCGCTAAGTATGCCGGTGACCGTCATCAAAGGCAGTCAACCCGGCCCTAATATTCTGATAACCGGAGGTGTGCATGGCGGAGAGTACCCTTGCATAGAGACTGCCATCCAACTTGCGAAGGAAATCGAACCTCAGCACCTTCAAGGTAATGTGGTGGTGATTCATCCGGTGAACACTTCAGCATTCCTGGCTCGAATGCAGTATTTCGGGCCATATGATGGTAAGAACCTCAACAGGGTATTTCCTGGTAAGGCTACCGGAACCGTCAGTGACAGGATCGCCTACACAGTGAATCAAATTCAAGCAGCTGCCGACTTCTACATAGACCTACATGGTGGTGATATTCACGAGTCATTGGTGCCATTTGTCATCTACTCCAAAAATGGGGGTCCGGAATTGGCAGAGCAGTCCCGGGTCGCTTCGTCTTTTATAGGGTTTCCTTATGTGGTGGGTTCTGTCTCTGAGGGTGGCAGTATATCAGGAGCAGCCCAGTCAGGCACTCCCGGTTTCCTGGCGGAGCTGGGCCAATGTGGCCGTTGGTCGCCTGAGGAGGTGGACGAATACAAAGTGGGTATCTACAACGTGTTAAAGCATCTGGGATCAATCGCTGGGGACCCGAAGCAGCATCCTGATGTGGCTCATCTACAGAAAATGGCCGTACTCAAAGCGGAAGATGAGGGATGCTGGTATCCGAGTGTCTCACTGAATCAGGCTGTCAAGAAAGGTCAAAAAATGGGTGAAATTCGAGACTTCTTTGGCACGACGCTGAGCGAATACACGGCCGAAGAGAGCGGTGTGGTACTTTACCTGGTTACTTCGCTGGCAATTACTAAGGACGATCCCTTAGCAGCAATAGGGGTGAGCTAATATTTACTACGGCTCATCTTCTAAGGCTGCTTAAATCTTTCAGGATACGTCCCAATAGCTTGGAAAGCTGCACTTACTTCGGTGGAGGGTTAATCATAATGTGGGCTCTATGAGTACCAGGATCCATAATCCATGGCATACCCGGGTTTTCAGGACTTAAGGGTAGTCCGGTAGATGCAGTGGTAGCGTAGGGGATGTAGATCACATATCTGAGATATGTGTTATCAACCTGGCCCGTACTTCGATCATATTGATCATCCGGGGCAGTGAGTACATAGAGTGTCGCAGGATCAGCCGGCATACTTAGCGCACCTGCTTTTACTTCTTCTTCTCGCTTGTCAAATATCTCTTTACCATTGAGACCCTCGGCTTTCAAAACACGACCTCTGGCCATGAACGGCTCAAGGTCTTTGTGGTAGCACGAGACACCAAACCCGCTCTTCGTAGGATCATCTGTGAGACAAATCATATCTCCGCTTCCCTCTCTGATGACTTTCAGTGCTCCTTCGAGTGAAGTATAACCCATTACGGTAGCGATAGATTGCTCGGACTCAGGAGCAGCCATGATGGCGGTAGAGATTTGAATATCCCTGGAGGGGAACTCCTGCCCGAATAAATTGGTACTGACGAAAACTAGTAGGATGAAAAAATGTCGCATAGTCCGTAGATTTTATTAGTTCAAATTACAGAGTTATTCTGCCAATATCAATTCATTTGTTCAGCCTCTATGAGCGCATTAACTTGCCACTATGGAATTTGTGGCAAAGACGTTATATGGTCTGGAAGAAGTACTCGCAGAAGAGCTTAGGGGGCTTGGAGCGCAGAATGTAGCTGTTCTCAAACGTGCAGTGAGTTTTGAAGGTGACCTTGCGGTTATGTACCGCACCAATTTGTATTGTCGTCTCGCCATTAAGATTCTGACGCCCATATTCCAGTTCAAAGCGAAGAACGAAAATGAGCTCTACGACCAGGTAAAGGCCTATGACTGGACAAAGTGGATTGATGTAGATCAGACTTTTTCGATTGATGGCACGGTCAATTCTGACTTTTTCAATCACTCGAAGTATGTCGCCCTGAAAATGAAGGATGCTGTGGTTGACCAGATCCGTGATAAGAAAGGGAGGAGACCCTCAGTTGATACCGTAGATGCTGATATTACCTTGAATCTGCGCGTTTTCAAAGACGAGTGCACAGTGTCCTTTGATACATCTGGCGAGCTACTCAATCGACGAGGCTACAGGGGAGCTGGACATCTCGCACCGCTCAATGAAGTACTTGCATCCGGCATGCTGCATCTGGCGGGTTGGACTCCAGAGAAGCCGCTGCACGACCTGATGTGTGGTACAGGTACATTCTTGATTGAGGCAGCCATGATAGCCGCCAATATGCCCGCCGGTCTTTTTCGTAGGAAGTTTGGCTTCATGGCTTGGGAACAACACGATCCCGTGCTATGGAATGATATCAGGAGAAAGGCCAGCGCTCAGATCAATTATGATCCCAAGGTGAATATCTATGGAGGTGATAAAGATATCCGATCGGTAAACGCTGCTCAGGCTTCAGCAAAGCTCCTGAGGCTTTCCAATAAGATAAAGGTGGAGCGCAAGCTATTTGATCAGCAAGAGCCACAAGCCTTCTCGGGTGTGATTATTAGCAACCCACCATATGGCGAGCGAATGTTAAAAACTGATATTGAGGCTTTTTATAGCCTGGTGGGAGATACGCTCAAGCAAAAGTTCAGCGGGTATGAAGCGTGGTTGATCTCGAGCAATGTCTCAGCGATGAAGCGAATAGGACTCAGGGCATCTCGCAAGATCACATTATTCAACGGGTCTCTGGAGTGCAAATTCCAAAGATACGACCTGTACTCAGGGACTAAAAAGATGAAATAGTTAAGTGCTATTTTCCATCTGAGATCGAATACTGATCCAGGTAGTAGCCCATATTACCCAGCCCGTCAGTACCCTGAATGATTATAGTAGCGGTCTTAGGTGCCTGGTCATTGTAGTAGTTAACAGTGGCTTTGCCAAACTCATCAGTGTTGAAGCTGGGCATCCAATGTAGTGTTTTGCGGTAGTCTGTGATCTGCCGGTCTTCTAACAAACCATTGGCGTCATACTTGGGTGTGTAGAATTCTTTATTGATTTTGACAGTCACCCGTTCTGATGCCTGAGGAGCTGGTACAGCCTCTGCCAATTCCCCTTTTTTGGTGGTAACCAGCACAGCACCATTGGCAGCAACAGAGCCATAGTAGATAGCCATAGCACTCGTTTTGATGACCTCTATCTTCTCAATTTGAGGACCTGTTAGATAGTTTAACGCTCTAAAGTCCTTGCCAATCAGTGAGCCATTGAGTACGGCTACTGCTCCGAAACGATCCGGAAACTGTAGTTGACTCGGAGGTCGCAGCAAGAGCTGACCTGTTTGTGCATTATATTTATAGATGTTGGTGACCTGCTTGACTATATCGACAAAACCGCCATTTGCGGTACTGGAAGTGATCGGAATATCCAGATTCAATTGATCAACCGGGCGACTCTCTACATAGTAGTGAGACTTGACGCTCATTTGGTTAGTCAGTTCATAGCTATCAATCATAGCCGCTGGAGGGTCAGCTAGTTTGGAACTGTTGATGACTACTGCATCGAGTATCTCATAATCATTGCCAAAGTATTCATCCGATTCACCTCCGGACAGGTTACCCTCATAATAGGATTCCCACGGATTGATTTTCCGGAGATTGGCTGTCATGTAGCCTGAGGTCTGTGAGATGACCACCTTCATGGTCTCCGATGGCGGCTTGAAGTAGATATTTTCCAATTGGGGTACCAACTGAGCAGATAGAACGAACTGCCCCTGAGCGTCAGATGTGGCTATATCTGCACTGAAGTTGGTCGTGTTGACAATCTGAACCTCCGCATTGGGTACAGGGTCACCCTTTTTGTCTACGACCGTAGCAACGGTCTGATCGAGATTGGTGTTGGCAGGCGTGTCGTTGATCTCATTGGAGAAAAGGTATTCCCAGCTGTATCTCCGCCAGCCGCTTGTCAGCATGAGCAAATCAAGCGCTGTGGTCGTATAGCTGGAGACGTTGCTAAAGTAGTAGTTGGGTGTCGGTATTTTACCTTTCAATTCACTGGTAAGGAGCATATGAGCTATCATAGATGGATGATACTGTCCTCCGATTCTGGCAAAGTAGTCGTCTGCTACCGCCAATGAGAAGTTACCCTTGATAGGCTTACCGTCAGTATCTGTTACTTGCAGTTCGAAGGTCATTTCAGACTTTGGGTCGTATTCACTTTCCGTCATAGAAGTACTGATCTGCAGCGACTTGTGGCGATTAACAAAAACTAACCGCTCTGCGATCGGCTTGGAGTCAGCAAAGAGCGTAAACTGAGCAATGCCCTGCGGAAAGTCGGAGATAGATACTTTGGTGCTTGGTGCTTCAGGCGATAGGAGAATCGACGTGTACAGCACATTGTTCAGTACTCCCGATAGATAGAGTGGTAGATTGTTTGGATTGGATCCCAATACAGTAAACTCGATCGTATCGCGCCCAGCTGAAGCGAGGTGCAGACTCAGCGCATCTACCGCGCTCGGCAGCTCGGTATCGGTTGACACAGGAGCCTCAGTTACGAGCCTGTAAGAGCTACCACTCAGCGGCGTGAAATCAAACTTACCCATACCGCCATAAAATGACTGTACTGCCTGAATTTCATTTCCTTGTCCATCGATGACCTTACCTACAATGTCCACCGGGTCGCCAAAGAAGTTGACTGCTTTAAAAGCAACGGTATTCGATACACCCGCAATAAGATTGCCGCCTTCCGGCATGATGCTGACGTCTACCTTTTCATAGGCTGACATAGGGATGACCATTTGTTCGATGATACCCAGCGCTTCACTCGACACATTTAATTTTAGTACAGAATTGACTTCACCTGGCAGGGTTGATGATATCTCAAAGGCCCCATCTTTATCCGTTTTAAGATCTTCTTTGAAGTAGGTAGTACTAAGGTCTGCTACAGCTACTGTGAAAGTTTCCTTCTTTACGGGCTCGCCATCATTGTCTGTTATTTTGAACTGGGCCGAAATCTTTGAACCTGCTTGATAGACCTTTTCATTTAGCGTGATTTCAGCTTTGAGTGCGTTTGCGTTTCTATTTTCTATTTGAACTTGTGTGTAGAAGACGGAGCTTTCTTCATCTTTTTTCATCCACCCTGTATAGGCATAGAGGACATAGTTTCCAGTCGCCAGCTCTTCCGGTAGGTTGATACCTCCATCAGCTCTGCCACCCTTGATAGCAAAGGAAGTCTCAAGCACAGATTCTTCAGATTCATCCAGTAGACCTACGGTAAGTACTTTGCTCAGAAAGGAGAGCTTATGATCAAAGTTGCTAAAAACATAGCCCTTTAGCCAAAGCTCCTCTCCCGACTGGAAGCTTCGCCGATCAAGGTGGAGATAGACTTTTTCATTGATTTTTTTACTTTGAATTTGAGTGAGTTGATTGCTTATCATCTCACTGAGTACCTCACCCTGCTGTGCAAAGGAGGTCGAGGCGATGCTCATGACTACAAAAATTGTAACTAGACTATAACGAACCATAGCTTTTGAACATAAGTGGGTTGGGTTACCCTGATAATAATACATATTTCTGACCAATGATAGGTCAAATTTTTCACCTAACCGAAGAGGTTAAGTTGACTTGATCCGGGCTTCTTTCGATCGTCGAACACTGTACGACCACCCCACAACTTGCTGTGCTTTTTCTCCTTGGCGATCACTTTATCAAATGCTTTGGGGTCAGGAACAAAGTCTCTTTCGATTCTTTTGGCTGTTTCTGATAGTTTTTGAATTGCCTTAAGCTTATCTGACTGATCAATTTTGGCTTTATCAACGGCTTTGCGGAGCACAGAAATACTCTGATCGTAGACCTTAAGCGGTACAGGAAACGGATGACCGTCTTTACCGCCATGCGCAAATGAAAACCTGGCGGGATCGCTGAACCTGCTCGGTGTACCATAAATGACTTCACTGACCAGTGTCAAGGACTGAAGCGTTCGCGGACCCAGGCCATTAGTAAGCAGTAGGTCTTCAAAGCTGGAGACCTCTGTCTCATGCGCTACCGCCAATACGCTACCGAGTCGCTTGATATCAACATCTTTGAGCGTGACCTCATGGTGCTCAGGTAGTTTGATTTGCCTGATCTCTTTTATCATCCGATCCGGCGACTCTTGAGCCAGTTTAAGTATGCCGGACTGACTTTCTTTGGCATCTTTAGCCACCAGGTTGAGGATTTCTCCCTGATTGACTCCACAGATCATGGTGTGTGGTTCATCTACGAAAGACTGCAGGTGCTCCGAATGCCAGTGATATCTTCTTGCATAGCCGCTAGCTCCATTCATTCCCTGTTGGATCACACTCCAGTCACCCTTATCAGTAACAATGAAATTGTGCAGGTAGATTTGGAATCCATCCTGGATGGCAGTGTTGTCGACTTTGGCACTTAGTCTGGAATACTCCGACATTAGCGCCCCATCTATTCCAGTCCGCTCACCGACCTGTAGTAACTCCTCGGGCGTTTTTCTCGAATGCTTCCCGCGTCCGCCACAGATGTATATGCCAAGCTCATTTGCCATGGGATTGACGGATTTTTTCAGCGCTCCCATTACGGAGGTGGTGATCCCCGATGAATGCCAGTCCATACCCATCACACTACCCAGCGACTGAAACCATAGTGGATCACTGATACGTCTCAAGACCTCTTCCTTTCCATATTCTATGACGATCGCTTCGATGATTGCACCTCCGATTTTGGCCATTCTGGTAGCCAGCCATTGGGGTACCCTGCCATTGTGCAAGGGTAAATCAGCTTGACCGGAGCGTTTCATAGGATTAAATCTAGCCGATTGATCATAATCATGAGCTATTGGCTAGAAATAAGAACAAGCAAACAGCTGAGCTGTTAGTTCAGATCTTGAAATTGTAGGTAATCGATGGGAAGGCCGATCCTAAAACTGATAGCTTGAAAGGCTTGGGAATCAAAGAGGGTGACTCGCGGCGATAGAAGACCGAATAGGCATTGCGTCTGCCGAAAACATTGTAAATCGAGAAGTTGAGGTTGTCGTCGAGCTTGTTGATGACATTTCCGATGGTGAATGAGATATCCAGTCTCCAATAGTCAGGAATCCTGTAGGCATTTCGGTCACTGAACTGAGGGACGGTTGTGCCATCACTCTCATAATTGGATTCCAAGGCTGTGAACGGTCTACCCGTATTGTAAGTGAAGTTGGTACCGAAAGATCCACCGTTCCATAGTTTGCGCTTTGCGACAAAGTTGATCGTGTGTGGTTTGTCATAGTTGGCCGGAAACCATTCCCCATCATTGATGGTCTCTTCCGGCGTGGGGCCAGCCACCTGGATGAAGCTACGAGAGTACTCATAGGACAACCAACCCGTCCAAAATCCAGAAGTCTTTTTTAAGTAGAGTTCAGCCCCGTAAGCCTTACCAATTCCTGAGAGTAGCTCTGTCTCCAGATGTGGATTGAGCAGTAGCTCCGCAAAGTCTTTGTATTCGACGAGGCTCTTGATGTCTTTGTAGTAGAATTCAACTGAGGACTCTACAGTATTATTCTGGAAGTTGCGGAAGTATCCAATAGAGTAGCTATCAGCTACCTGCGGGTCGAGATAGAAATTGCTGACTTGCCACACATCGATGGGAGATGCCGCAGCAGAGTTAGATATTAAGTGAATGTACTGCCTCATGCGATTGTAAGACATTTTGATAGAGCTCATCTCACTGAGTTGATACCTCAATGCAAGTCTTGGCTCAAGTCCTGAGAAGCTCTTAATCGCCTCACCCTTGTCATAGTAGGTCGTGTCTATGATAGTGCTTATGTTTCTCGGGGTTCCTTCTTCGTACCCGAATAACTCCTTGGGCCCATAGTGCTGAAAGTATGAATACCTGAGTCCGAGGTTGACTGATAGGTTCCTGTTGACGGTCACCTCATCACCAATATAAACGCCATATTCTCGTCCTCTGTCTTTAGCTACCTCTTTTGGTAGCACGTTCGACTCTCCTCCAAGTGGTGATCGAACTTCAGGAATGCCCTGATAATCAACAATATCAAACCCTACCGAAAGGGTATGCATGCTGTTGAGGATGTAGTCGAAGTTTTGATCAAACTGCCAATAGTCTATACCATTAGATACTTCAGCTGCATCGAATCCTTCCGGATCGAAGAGTGTGCTCCTATAGCCACCATAGTGCGCAGAAGTAGTGAATGAGAACTGCTGGTTGACAACATTAGTCCATTTGATCGAGGCAAGGTCAGTTGACCAGTCAAAACCAAAATCATCTGCAAAATTGAGCTTGTCGTAGCTGCGATAGTAGGATGCGGTCAGGGTATTGGCATCTTTGAACGCATGGCTGATTACAACATTGCCATCATAAAAATTTGCCTCGCTGTTGCGCACATCAGTATTCTTGATAAAGTTTAGAAACCAATCGCTGTAAGCCATTCGCCCACCTACCAGAAATGACGTTTTACCCTTATTGATAGGGCCTTCAATGGCTAATCGACTGGATGCGATACCCAGGCCGCCTTGGATCTGCAACTCATCCATATCACCGGTGCGTGTGTTGACATCCAGTACACTGGAGAGCCTACCGCCAAATTTGGAAGGCACATTGCCCTTGTAGAGCGTGAAATCGTCTGTTACATCCGGATTGAATGCAGAGAAAAAACCAAGCACGTGTGAGGAATTAAATAGCTGACCTCCGTTGAGCAGAACAAGGTTTTGGTCTACCCGGCCACCGCGCACATTGAAGCCTGAAGCACCTTCACCAACGGTACTTACGCCGGGAAGCATCAATAAGCTTTTGACCACATCAACTTCGCCGAGAAAGGAGGGGAGCTCCTTTATATCTTTCAGCGTCAGTCGCTCTACTCCGGAGACCACTTCCTTGAAATTATCTTCTGAGCCGGCTTCAATGACGATTTCATCCAGATTGATGGAAGACTCAGTCATGCCCATGTGCAGAAAGCCGGGAGAGTATAGCTGAAGGTCAACGTATACGTCTTCCAGTCCCAGGTATCTGAAAACCAACCTGTGGTCACCTTGTGGCAGACGAAGGGTATAGCGACCATTGACGTCTGTAATCGTCCCTGTTTTTAAGTAGGGAACTTCAATAACTGCTCCGATCACTGGCTCTTTATCCACCAGGCTCACCACTTTGCCTTTGATGGGTATTTCTGCGCCAAAGTCCGGTGAATTGGGATTACCGATTGTCACTTTTTTCACCGCATCCTGTGCAGAGATTGAACCTATCGCCAGGGTAAGAATGAAGCTGAATAATAGTAAAAACCGGAACATTGAAGATCGAATTATCACTTTTGGATACAACACCTAATTATTTTTGGGGCCAGGAGCCCCTTTTCTTGCGGCTTGATTTGTCTAAAGATATATGAATTTTGTTCAATGCGTGTTGTGTAGTTCAATTGAATGTATGGTAGCGGTGGAAGGCTCTGAATTTTAGTGAAATGCTTAATCGGCTTGTAGTAAATCGGAATTTAGTAAGGTCTGTAGACGAGGCAAAAAGCGTCGGTGAAGCTACGCGATAGGTCGTTATGATCGGAAGCTGCTGCTCGGGGTTTCTGTTTATTCTCACAAGATTAAAATCCATCTGACTTCTCTGCAACTCATATTGCAGCCCTATGATCCAGCTAGGCCCAAGCTTTCGCTCTATTCCTACTACGCCTCCAATACCAAAATGTTCATTGGTAATCAATTGAGCACGTACTTCTCCCGGACTTGTCAGGTAGGGAGCACTAAACAGCTCACTGACTCTCAGGTTATCCGTAATGGCAATTGCAGCACCCATCCCGGCATAACCCCGCCAGTTACTCAAGTGGAAATTGTAAGCAACCATTAGCGGAATTTCATAACTACTCCAGTTATACTGTACTTGTGAACTGAAACCAGGGTCACTAAAAGGAGTGACATTAGCTGATGGGTTGGTTGTGGACATATCATACACTTTGACCCCAGTGGCTAGTCTGATTCTCCTATCGGAAAAGGCTGTGAATGTAAGGCCCCAACCTTGAAAGTTGATATTGCTGAATTCTCCGGAGTGATCCTTGAAAGGCTGATCTTGTACCGTGCTGACACCTCCAAAAAAGTCAAAAGACAAGTTGAACTCTACACTGTCGGTGCGCGTCCATTTAGGGTTGGGGACATCCATACATACAGCATATTGATTGATCAACTCCACCAATGGACGTGCCTTGTATTTGACTTTGGTATAGGCCATGACATTGGAAAGTCCTGTGCAGGCAGCAAAATGCTTGGCAAGCTCTACATTCAGCCTTTTATCGGAGAGTGCAGATAGGCCTTCATGGCCCGCTAGATAGAATGTCGGATTACTCAAATCAAGACTCCTGTAGAGCCGTACTGATTCGCCACACAATCGCTGGAGCAGCAATTGACGATCCTCGATCGTCGCTTGTTCATACTTTTGTCCTGAGAGAAAAAGTTGTTCGAAGGTAGGATTGTCAGCTGATGGAAATGTTGGCCGGGTAAACTCCCCAAAGACGGTATCTGAACCTGCATTGCTGATTGTATAACCGGGCAGGGGTCTTTGGCAGAAACCATCGATATTGATAAAGGTAACAAAGAGAAGAAATAGAAAACTGTACCTGGTCAATTAACTCTTGGACTCTTGCTTTTTGGTTTTGATCATAATTACACCATTAGATCCTCTGGTGCCATAGCTAATGGTGCTCACAGCATCTTTCAATACAAGTACTGATCTTATGTCGTTAGTATCCACCATGGATGCTGCTTGGTTGTAATTGTTTCCGATAGGATCATTGTCTATAACGAACAGAGGGCTATTCTCACCATTGATAGTGGCGAGCCCTCGGATACTGATATCTACATTTCCACCATGACCTGAAACAGTCAAGCCTGGTACACGTCGCAAATAGTCAACCAATGGTAAGTTTTGAATATTCTTGGTCTTGACTTCATCCTTGTTAAACTCATTCGAAGACAAATTGCCATAGTAGGCGGAAGAGTTACATGAGACTAAGATCGTACACAACGACATGCCCAGCGCGGTAAGTATATTTCTAGTTTTCATGATTTCCTGAGTTATGCATCTCTTAAGTTAAACAATTCAACTTGGATTTGTGGTACACATTGGCCTCTTACACTCGTACAGCCCATAATAACAAAGAGCCAATGACTAAACTTAATAATCATTGGCTCTTGCAAATTCATTGAATTATGTCTGTTCTAATTCTTCTTAGTCTTAATCACTACTACACCGTTGGCTCCTCTCAGACCATAAGATGAAGTAGATGCCGCGTCTTTCAAAACGTTTACAGATGCAATGTCATTGGGGTCAATCATTGCTGCTACCTGTGCATAATCGTTACCGACCATGTTTCTATCGATTACGTACAGAGGACTATTGTCGGCACTCACCGACGTACTACCCCTTACCGTGACACTTACGTTCTGGCCAGACCCTTGTACTTGCAGGCCCGGGATTCGCCTCAAGTAGTCTGCAAGCGTGAGGTTTTGCAGGTTGGCGGTTTTCACTTCATCATTATCCACGTCCTTCCCGGTTTTATTACTTGCCACATTACTCGAGCTGCATGAGATGATGAAAAGTGAACAAATGACCAAGATTAGACTGGAAATTGAAAATGACTTTTTCATGTTGAGTTAATTTATTTTGAGTTTTAATATACAACACTAAAGTAACAACTCACCTCTATATCTTCCTATGACAATTGTCACCAGTGATTGGCCAATTGTCAAAATATGTCATCATATTCTTTTCACTAGTCCAAGGGCTTTTGGGTTATGTTGATGATCATTTTTGATTCTGACATCCGTCAATGTATTTAGTCACTAGTATAACTAAGTTCTCTGATAAGAAAAGGAGGCATTATGAAAACGCTACTAGTACCTACGGATTTTTCACATTGTGCGGACAAAGCTACGCAGATGGCGATTGCAGTTGCCCGAAAGGGCGGTTATCAGCTTCATTTCCTGCACCTTATGTCAACACCTCTTAACTGGCTGCAGTTGAGCGATGAGCAGCAGAAGATGTATGCTGATGTCCATGAGAGAATTAAGAAAGCCAATAGTCGGCTTGACAACTTGGTTCAAAAAGCGGAAGGTGAAGGAGTCCCGGCGAAGAAGTTCATTAAGTACGACGAGAGTGATCAGGTCATACTAGATCACATAGAAAATCATGCGATAGATATGGTGGTCATGGGCTCACATGGTGCTAAAGGGTTTAAGGAATTTTTCCTCGGCACCAATGCGCAGCGTCTCGTTCGACAATCTAAAGTGCCGGTCCTTATCGTAAAGCCAGGCGATCATAGTGAGGTGCTCAAGTCGATCGCTTTTATCTCTGACTTTGATGATGAAATGGCAGATCACTTCAGATCAACCCTCTCATTAGCGAGACTTCTTGGGGTTAAGATTAGGCTTGTATTTATCAACGTGCCGCTCAACTTTACGGATACACCGACAGTAGAGGCTCGTATGAGATTATACGCCAACATGGATCCATCATTAATAGAAGCTCAGGATATCTACAACTTTGGTGACTTTGAAGATGCAATCAAGTATTACTGTGCCGAGCATGAAGTAAGTCTATTGTCCATGCTCACACATGGACGAAAAGGGCTTGATAGATTCTTTGCAGGTAGCTTGACCGAAAGCATCATCAATCATGTAAGCTTACCAGTGTTAAGCAAAAATGCCAATGTAAAGCTTTAGTCTTCTTTGATAGCCAGGAGCGGAATGGGTAAATGCATAGCCATTTTTTTGGTTATGCTGGTGCCGAATATTCTCTCGAATAACGTGTGGTCCCGATGGATTGTCACGAGTAGATCGACCTCCTTGTCTTCAATGAACTTTTCAATTCCCCTCGTTATGTCTTGATCATTCAGGAAGTGATAACTGTGCTTGACATCTTCGAATAGATGATGAAGGTTGAGTGCTTCCGCAGACTTCTTGACATCTATAGTTTTGGCAGTAGCCTGAATGTGAAGGAATTCGATTTCAGCGTTGAACAATCGAGCCAATTCCTTGACCAATTCCAATGATGGACTTTTCATACGTTTGAAATCAGTGGCTAATGCAATTTTCCTGGGATGAAGTTCAGTGATCCCCTGACCTGTGCAGAGCACTGGACAAGGCGCTTGGACGACTGTATCAGCCGCGTTACTACCTATCAAGAACTCGCTGATTCCGCTCGCTCCCATAGTCCCCATTACGATAAGGTCTACTTTCAGCTCAGCTGCCATGGCTGAGATGGCATGTACCGGGTAGCTGCAGTCAAGTTCATAAGCCACTTCGACTTTGTCCAGCGTAGGTACCTGTCCTCTCAGCGCCTCCAGTTTATCGATGGCGTCTTGTTCCAACGATTTGTAATGGGTGGAATCTGTGGCAAATGCAATGTCTGAGGCAGGTATAGGCACGCTGTAGACATGGAGTATTGTGATTTTGGCATGTGCCAATTGCGCTAGCTGACCTGCTATATGAAGGGCATCAATGGCACATTGAGAAAAATCCACTGGGGTTAGAATATGGTTAATCGACATATCTAAAGGTTTACGGAAAGATAGAAGGCCTTTCTGCTACCGCGAATGAGCATGGTCAATACACAAACTGATAAAGGTCAACTCGATTCCGACCTGAAAAGACAGTACTTATGCTATGGAACCAATACCACCTTGCCCATGACTTTTCTGGACATCATGTCATTCAGGGCATCTGCGACCTGCTCTAGCGGATAGGTTGCGTGAATCTGCGGCTTAAGTTTTCCTTTTTGCAGCCATTGGCCAATTTGTATGAAGTTTTTCATGTTAGCCTGAGGCTCTTTCCTGAAAAAGCCACCCCAAAATACCCCCATGATTGCACACCCTTTGAGTAAGATAAGATTCAATGGGATTTTGGGTATCTCACCAGCTGCAAACCCAACCACGAGGTATCTACCTTTCCATGCTATGCCCCTAAGTGCCGGTTCGGCATACTTGTCCCCTACAGGGTCATAGATAACATCAGCCCCATTTCCATCAGTCAGCTCTTTGATCTTGTCTTTGAGGTTTTCCGTGGTGTAGTTGATGACTTCATCCGCACCTATTGACTTGCAGTACTCCAGCTTCTCGGCTGAGGAAGCGGCGGCTATTACTTTTGCGCCTAGCAATTTACCAATCTGAATCGCGGCTGTGCCGACTCCTCCGGCAGCTCCGAGCACAACGAGCGTTTCACCTTCTTTGATTCTCGCCCTATCAACCAGGGCATGGTAAGAAGTTCCGTACGTCATCATTGAGGATGCCGCGTGTACCATATCCCAATCTTTTGGAATAGGTACGATATTGTTGGCAGGGCCAATGACCTCTTCAGCAAAGCCACCCCAGCCAGTGCCCGCCATGACAGGCATACCAGGCTTGAGATGTGTGACACCTTCTCCAACGGATTTGATGATACCCGCTACTTCGCCCCCAGGAGAAAATGGCATGTCAGGTTGGAATTGATACTTGCCTTCAATGATAAGGGTATCAGGAAAATTGACACCACAGGCTTTAACCTGGATTACAACCTGCCCTTTTTCTGGACTAAGGGAGGGCACATCCTCTACAACGAGGTTTTCTGGTGGTCCATAGGACTTGCACAATACTGCTTTCATAATATCAACTTTTGTGGAGTTCGGAAATTAGCACAATCAGCCAAGAATCAGTCCTCAGGAATTCTAAAATTGTCTTGTAGAGCCTTGTAGAGCTCAGCGGTTGAAGAATTTGACCCGCTTGTTGCTAAAGAGCGTATTGAGCACTCCGGTAAAAAGCCCCTCACCAATATCTCTGGCCCCATAGGGATTGAAGCTGTCTCTGCCAGTTGTATGCGTCAGGCCCATGTTAATAGGCGCGGTGGTAGCATACGATCGGTATAGGGTATTGCCTTCCTCGTCGATATAATAAACAAGGTCTTGCTGGACTTGAGGTTGGTGAACTGAAATGACTTGAAGATTATCAACCTTGTAGTCATTGTAAAAGAAATTGCCATGTCGGCTATTCTGGTCCAGGTTGAAAGCGACACCTCCGGTTCCATTGAGATAATAAAGGGAAGGGTTGCTAATGACCGTTGAGAAGGAAGAAGACTGAGCGAACGCACTCATTGTCGGTAGTGCAAGAAGAAATAGAATTGCGCTTCTGATCATAACCCAAGGATCTTGTAACTAATATAATCATCTTTTGTGGATGATACTGTTCTTGTTTTTTATAACTCATCATTGTCGTATTGCTCTAAATCGATGTGTATGTACTTGTTTAATAGAACAAAACCGACCGCAGGCGAACGATCTGGACAATTGTCAATGTGCCTTATAACTTGTAACTTACTTTATACCAGTTACTTAAAGGTTGGCACTATGATTGGGAAAGTGTAAGAGGTTAACTGCTTCAATCAAACTAAACCGATCTTAGATTTATTCAACACGATTCGATATGCTTAAAAATCATTTCAAGGTAGCACTCAGGAATATCCGACGAGATAAGAGCTATTCCATTATCAACATTATAGGCTTGAGTACGAGCATGGCGATAGGTCTATTGATCATCCTATTTTTAATAGATCATGGTAGTGTAGATAGTCATATTCCGGAGGTAGATAAGACCTACCGGATAATGACAGATGTGCAAAATCTGGAAAAGCAGAGAAGTCGACTGCATGCCTACGCGCCATTTCAGCTTAAGGAATTGGTAAAGGGCCAGGGATATCCCATTAGTGAAGAGACTTCTGTGAAGAAGGTATCAGGTACAGTGAAGTTGGGAGAAAAAGCCATTGGGTTTAGTGGATTGTCGGTAACTCCAGAATTCCTGGGTTTTTTCAATTATGGTGGGCAAGACGCCTGGCTGTCTCAGCCCCGACAGGTAGTCCTTACCATAGAATTGGCTGAAAAGTTTTTTGAAGAAGGAAGAGATGTTGTCGGCCAGACGCTGGAAGTTTCTGGTGTTGGGCCGTGTCTGGTAACGGGCATTGTCGAAAAACTGCCAAGAACCCATATTGATTTTGAATTGCTCGTCTCTATGTCTTCATACCCTTCACCCTCATCGAACGAGCCGTGGTTATCCGCGGATAACCGATACGTTCATTACTTCAAATTTGCCGAGCAGACATCTCTAACCGATGTAGAAACCTACCTTGGCTCATTGAATGAGCAACTTCCTACTGAGGCGAGACTCCTCAATCACTTCAGGCTTCAAAGGGTGAGCGAAATCAACCTGGGTGACTTAGTAAATGATGAACTTTCAACCACTGTACCCTGGTTTGTAGCAGTATTCTTTCAGGTACTGGGTTTGATCGTCATACTCTCGGCCAGCTTCAATTTTGTCGCGCTTTCGTTGGCCAGATCACTTAAGAGGGCCAAGGAAGTTGGTATTCGGAAAGTGCTAGGTAGTGCCAAGCGACAAATCATTGTGCAGTTTTTGATTGAAACTCAGCTACTTGCTTTCATCTCCTTGATTGTAGCGCTGGCTATTTTGAGTTTCTTACTACCTGCCTTCAATGACCTGAAGATACTACGTGATATCGACGGACAGATCACGATGGATTTCAGTCGTAATGTGAGTGTATATTTCGCATTTGCTCTTTTTGCCATGGCTATTGGTTTTGTAGCAGGTGCATACCCGGCATACTATATGTCGAGGTTCGATTCGCAAGCGGCATTGCGAGGTATGAAAGAGGGTGGTCGCAGACCTTTTTACCTTATCAGAAATAGCCTGTTACTCATTCAGTTCACGTTTTCCATCATCTTTGTGATGACTACTCTAGTGCTGAACAAACAAGCGGATCGGTTTGTCAACACTGAATATGGTTTTAATCATCAGAAGCTCGCATTTGTTAACCTTGAAGGCTATGACCGAGAACAGCTACAGACAGAGCTTTTTCAAAGATCCGGTGTTGAATCGTTGGCACTATCATCCGCTTTACCTTCTTTGACTGGCATTAGGAAAGTTCGGGCGATTCAGTCTGAGATGTCTACTGATCTCAATTTAGAGCTGATTTCAGCTGATGAGCGCTTTTTGGGTACCCTGGGTGTGGAAATCATTGCCGGTCGGGGATTTAATGACTTAAGTGTATCCAGTCGGGAAAACGGTCTGATAATCAATGGGATTACTCTTAAGGAATTGGGATACAGTGGGCCTGAGGAAGCGATTGGTGAGCGTATAAAAGTCAAACTTAATTCTGGCACTGAGGAGGCAGCTGAAATGAGGATTATTGGTGTATGCCAGGACTTCCGACATAATTTTGCAATGACCGATATCAAAGGACTGATAATTTCCTACAGTCCTGATGACTGGGAATATGCCGTGATCAATCTGGGCAATGGAAATCGCACCAATGCAGAGGAACAAATAGCCGGCGTTTTGGCTAATGTGAATCCGAATATCCCCGTTGATATACAGTGGTTTGATCTTACGCTCTCAGATGCATATGATGAGTTTTATGATATAGCACACATCTTCAGTCTGGTTTCTCTTTTGGCTATCGTAATTGCCAATTTAGGTCAGTATGGGGCAGTTGTGCAGGTTATTAACAATCGCGTTAAAGAGATTGGAATCCGCAAGGTGTTAGGATCATCTTATCTTGGGCTTATGCTGCTTTTGTCTAGAAATTTCATCTTGATAATGCTCGTATCCCTCATTATTGGTGGAGCCGTAGGGATATGGATGAACGAGCTATGGCTGTCTGAAATTGGGCAGGCAGTAGCAATCAATACGAGCCTGGTCAGCTTATCAATTATCATTACGATAGTCACCGCCCTGCTCACGATAGGTTGGAATGTTTATAAAGCAGCAACGCTCAATCCAGTAGACTCTATACGATCAGACTGATTTATAAAAGACTGAACAAAAAAAGGCCATTGAGAGCGTTCTCAATGGCCTTTTTATAATGTGCTGTACGGACTTCTAGTCGATTCGTACGAGATAAACCCGCGCATCATCATCCTTTCTGTGACGTGAGTCTTTGTCGTAGGCAACCAGGATACCGTCTTCCATGAGCCAGATCGTATCATCAGCATCATCCCAATGGTCTGTATCACCTATTTCCAATTCGCCACGTGAATTGATTTGCCAGTCAGTATATTCTACCTCTTCCTCACCAAACACTTCAGTGAAAACCCGAACTTCATTGTTTTTGAGAAATTCGAATCGAATATCGATTTCGTCTAAGATGCCATCAACCAGGCCTGATACACCTCTGATCACCGCTCTGGCGATCGCATTGTCTTCATCTTCTATTTCCCGCTTCCAGTTGTCTTCGTCAATCTCGATTTTAAGCATCCATACGCCATCGAGATCCTTTTCTTTAACTTTTGACTGTGCGTGGACGCTAGCACCTACCAGGAGGGTGAGCATCAATAGGGTAGTTGTGATCTTTTTCATGTTGATTATTTTGAGTTGTTTGTATTGCAAGGTACTAATTATAAGTACATACTGAAAAATTATACAAAAGGTTACAGGACGTCTACTATATTCACGGCATCCGAATTAGCGGAAAGCTTAATATCTAATGGAGGATTTGTTAATTTTGCAATCCAATTAAGAAAGAAGAATGTTTGATAATTTAAGTTATAAGCTGGATCAGGCCTTTAAGAACCTCAAGGGTCAGGGAAGGATTACAGAAATCAACGTAGCAACTACCGTCAAGGAGATTAGAAGAGCTCTGATTGACGCGGATGTTAACTTCAAGGTAGCTAAGGAAGTCACAGACTCGATCAAGGAAAAAGCCCTGGGACGAGACGTATTGATCTCCGTATCTCCGGGTCAGTTGCTGACCAAGATTACCTCTGAGGAGTTGGGAATGCTCATGGGGGGCACTCAGGCAGAGATTGATCTTACCGGTAGCCCAAATACTATTTTGATCTCGGGACTTCAAGGATCGGGTAAGACCACCTTTTCTGGTAAGCTGGCTAGCTATCTCAAAAAGAAAGGACGGACAGTATTGCTGGTGGCTTGTGATATTTACAGACCTGCAGCCATCGACCAGCTCAAAGTACTGGGAGAGCAGATAGGAGTGGAGGTCTATGCTGAGCCTGAGAATAAGAACGCTATCGAGATAGCGAACAATGCGCTCAAGCATGCCAGAGCAACCGGAAAGAGTTCGGTGATCATAGATACGGCTGGTCGTCTGGCAGTAGATGAAGAAATGATGCAGGAGATCGAAGGTCTGAAGAAGGCTATCGATCCGGCAGAGACTTTGTTTGTGGTCGATTCCATGACAGGTCAGGACGCGGTTAATACTGCCAAGACTTTCAATGAGCGATTAGACTTTGATGGTGTCGTCCTAACCAAGCTTGATGGCGATACACGAGGTGGTGCTGCCCTTTCTATTAGGACAGTAGTCAGCAAGCCCATCAAGTTCATCAGTACTGGTGAGAAGATGGAGGCGATTGATGTGTTCCACCCAGACAGGATGGCTAATCGAATCCTCGGTATGGGCGATGTGGTCTCTTTGGTAGAGAAAGCACAACAATCTTTCGATCAGGAGGAAGCTCAGCGTCTTCAGAAGAAGATGCGCAAAAATCAGTTCGGATTTGATGACTTCTTATCTCAGCTGGAGCAGATCAAAAAGATGGGTAATATCAAAGATCTCATGGGAATGATACCCGGAGTTGGTAAAGCCATCAAAGACATTGATATAGATGATGATAGCTTCAAGCCTATCGAGGCGATCATCAAGTCAATGACGGTAGAAGAACGAACTAATCCAGACGTTATCAATGGCTCACGCAGAGCCCGTATCGCGAAAGGCAGTGGCACATCTGTACAGCAGGTCAATCAGCTGCTTAAGCAGTTCAACGAAATGCGCAAGATGATGAAGATGATGAACAAGATGGGAGGCTCTAAACGTATGCTCTCAGGAATGAATCTTCCTGGAAGATAGTAGAGTATGTCAAATGAAAAAGGGCCTCAAGTCAGCTGACTTGAGGCCCTTCTTTTTTAATTCTATATGATACTAGATGTACAAAACCTCTTTCATCGCCTTTACGGTTCGCTCCACATTAGGTAGCACAAACTCGATTAATGTAGGGGCATAGGGAAGGGGTAAATCCATGTTGTTGATCCGTAGTACCGGCGCATCCAGATGGTCAAATGCATTTCTTTGTACGATGTGACTGATATCCGTTGCAATGGATGAGAGTGGCCATGCCTCCTCTACGATTACCAGTCTATTCGTCTTCTTTACTGATTCTATGATCGTCTTATAATCAATAGGCCTTACAGACATCAAGTCAATCAGTTCAACGCTATGACCTTCTTTGGCCAACTCATCAGCAGCAGCGGTAGCCACTTTCATCATTTTTCCAAATGACACGAGGGTTACGCTCGAGCCTTCTCTGACTATTTTGGCCTGGCCGATGGGTGTGATATATTCCCCTTCGGGTACTTCTCCTTTGTCTCCATACATCAGCTCCGACTCCATGAAGATCACAGGGTCGTTATCACGAATGGATGACTTAAGTAGTCCTTTGGCATCAGCAGGATTGCTAGGCACTACTACTTTCAAGCCAGGAGTGTTGGCATACCAGTTTTCAAAGTTTTGGGAGTGCTGAGAGCTCAATTGACCGGCATTTCCGGTAGGGCCTCTAAATACGATCGGCACGCCTACCTGACCACCGGACATGGACATCATCTTCGCAGCACCGTTGATGATCTGATCAATGGCTACCAGCGAAAAGTTGAAGGTCATAAACTCGATGATTGGACGTAGGCCATTCATCGCAGCACCAATGCCAATACCAGTAAAGCCAAGCTCTGTAATGGGAGTATCGATCACACGCTTAGCACCAAATTCGTCAAGCATACCTTGGCTCACTTTGTATGCGCCATTGTACTCGGCCACCTCTTCTCCCATGAGCATGATGTTCTCATCCCTGCGCATCTCTTCACTCATGGCTTCCCTCAGTGCTTCTCTAAATTGAATTTCTCTCATAGTAGTGGCGTTGCTTGATAGATTTTGCGAGCGCTAAAATAAGGCATTGGCCTCCAATTTCCAACCAGCCAATGAGGCATAAAAAAAGCCCCAACCATCGTTGGGGCTTTATATTTTCATACGTGCCAGATCATTTTAGAGCACTGCTCAAAGCACCGGCAAATCTTGAGAATTCAAGGTCATTAAGTGCCATTTCCTTCAATGAAGGGTCTACACTTATTGCATTCTTAAGATTAGATAACACTCCGCTTTCATTATTCTTTCTTGCCGCAACGATAGCTTTGCCATAATGAGCAATAGCATAGTCGCTCTGTGCATCGATCACATCGTCAAATCCATTGTCAGCAGAGTCAAATTCTTTCTTTAATAAGTAAGCCAAAGCTCTATCGAATGATACATCTATATCATCCTGATCGGCTGAAGAAAGTGACGCGACAGCATTGTCATACTGACCATTCTTGATTTCGATAGCACCCTTTGCACCGTTGATAATGCTTTTTACTTCGCCAGAACCGCCAGCTTTCTCACCTTCAAGCAATGAGCTGTAAGCCTGAGCATAATCACCCTGCATTGCCTGAGCTGACGCCATGTTAGCCCATACTTCTGGAGCCTTCATTTTGTTGGCGGCAATTTCGATTTGTGTTAGCGCATCCTCGATGTATCTGTTTTGTTCAGCACCAGAGGCCTGCTTAGCCATAGCAAGGTAAACTGCGCCTAAGTTGTTGTGTGCTTGCCACATGCCACCTTTTTTGGTAGCCGCTTTGAAGATGGCTTCTTTTTCTTTCAATGAAGGTGTCAGTGAAGCAGAGAACATCAGCTCTATGAATGACAATGTATCAGCACTTACCTGACCATCAACAATTTGCTTTGAAAGCACAGCGATCTCCGCGTTGCTCTTCTTCTCCTTGACAGTTAGTATTTCTGTTTTGGCTACACGCAATGGAGGATAAACATCATTTAATAGAATCTTGTAAAAATCAAGGTTCTGCAATGACTCTTCCTTCTCTTCGAAGCTTCCTGTACCGTTTACAATTCTTGTTACCTGAGACTTCTGATCGTTAGTAAGGCCATCAAATGTTTTCAAAGCTTCTTTTAAGCTATTCCAGTCTTTTACTACCGGCTTTAGTACGAAGTTGATTGAGTCAGCGACACCTTTATAGTCATACTTTCTCATCAATTGACGATAGAATTTTTCGATTACAGAAGCTCTGTCCTCTGCTAAATCGGCGTTAGCTCTGTCAGAACCTTCAGGTGAGTGAGCACCTGTAATAGTTACAGTACGCGTTACGTTTTTCTCAGCAATGAATGCTGCAAACTTGTCTCCACGCTCAGAGGTTTTCTCAGAATTTCTCAAGTATGACCTGCCTTGCTCGAAGAAGAAATCGACTCTTGTTGGGATCAACTCCTCCTGATCGTTGTATCCGTGATCAGCATAGGCTACCGGAAAAACGTCCTTTACCAACTTCGATGTAAGGATAAGACCTTCACCACCTGAAACAGGCATTTTTTCCGAGCTTTTAGACTTTCCATTTTTAGGGTTAGAGGCTACTCCTTGTACGACAAGATTTCCGGGGCTCATGCCTTCCATATAATCGAAAGTAAAGTCTTGTGAAAGCTTGCTAGTAGCTGAACTACTTTGAGGAAACTGATCCGCATTGAATTCGACAGATCCAACACTTACTTCCTGATCGCCATACTGATAGAAGGTATTGATTGTATAGACTTTTCCTTTAGGAAGCATCTTAGCAGGAAGTACGGCCGACATTTCGAATGCTACCCTATCACCGTGTACTTCGAGTGGACTTGGTGCGACTTCAAGCTGCTGCTGCTTTGCAAGATTAATCATCTTTTGTAGCGTACATGAGCTCATCAGCAATGAACCGGCTACAATCGCGACTATGAAATTTAAACTCCTCATCTGATTGATTCTTAAGTTATTAGGTTATAAATGATTCTATAGAAAATAATACCTATTTAAAGTGCAATATTACGATAAAAATTCGTGAACATGGATTAAAGAATAAACAAAATCCAGCTTTATTGGTTAGTTTTGCGCATTATGGAGGTGATTCAAAAATACTTCGAGAAGCAATTTTTTGGTGTGTGTACGAGGCTTGGCGAGAAGATGAAAATCCCAACGTCGAGTATAAGATTGTTTTTTATTTACGCCTCGTTCCTGACTTTTGGTTCTCCTATTATTATCTATTTGGGCCTTGCCTTTATAATGGAGTTTAGGAAGCATCTGCGCAGGAGAAATAACTCACTCTGGTATTACTAGACCTTTGAGATTGGCATATTTCCTTCGCTTGAGTAAGTAATATTGAAAAACGATCAACTTAGGATAGATCGTTGATAGATTTCTTATCTGGGCCACCCCAAATTCATATTTCTTGATTCTTTTGCTACTTAGATCGCGAAAGAAATGTCTGTATGCCTTGATTACGGCTGTGAAGTGATCAAAACTGTTGTCCTTCCAAAACTTGAATGCGGCAATCAGGTCAAGCGACATTTTCAACGAAAATTTCCAATACAGGCTGCTGTCATAGGTGTTCTTGTAAAGCATCGTCGCACTGTTTCTAAAATTCAAATAGGTCTTTTTTGGATTCTCCTTGGCAAGCGTTTCTCCTCCAACATGATATACAGTACTTTGTGGGATACACATTATTTGATACCCACTGTTTTGCATTCGCCAGCAAAGATCTATTTCTTCCATGTGTGCGAAGAAACTAATGTCAAATCCCCCTACTTTCCTGAACATCTCCGACCTTACCATCATACAGGCGCCACTGGCCCAGAAGATTTGAGTCGGTTCGTCATACTGACCTTCGTCGAGCTCAATCGTTTCGAAAATGCGCCCTCTACAGAATGGATAGCCTAGCCAGTCAATAAAGCCACCGGATGCTCCTGCATATTCAAAATAATCCTTCGCCCTTTGGGCCAATATCTTTGGTTGACAGGCGGCTACAGACGGATTATCAAATGCCTCGGCCAGTGGACTGAGCCACCCCGACGTTACTTCCACATCTGAGTTTAGTAGTACCAGCAGTTCCTCATTTACGGTAGTGAGCCCATGATTGTAGCCACCTGTAAACCCGTAGTTGTCCTCATTGACGATGACCTTGACATCTGGAAAGTCTTCGGACAAGACTGTAAGGCTATTGTCAGTGGACTGATTGTCAATCACATAGACTTCTGCCTCACGGCTAAACTCGATTACTGAGGGTAAAAATTGCTTGAGAAGCGCTGCACCATTATAGTTGAGGATGCAGACGGCTATTTTCTTTGTCATCCCATCATATTGCCAAAGTCCATACCCGGTATATTGGGCATCACACCTTCCGTACTTTTCTTGAGATGTTCTTTGGCTTTCTCATCCACGTTGGTCAGTGCCATATTAACTGCAGCGACTACCAGATCTTGCATCAGCTGCTTGTCATCCACATTGACGATGCTGGGATCAATATTGATGCTGATGACTTCTTTCTTACCATTGACTTCCGCCGTGACCATCCCTGCGCCTGACTCGCCAGTCTCAGTGATGTCTCCGAGGGTTTCCTGAGCTGCCTTAATCTTCTCCTGGACCTCTTTCACCTTGCCCATCATCTTCATCATATCAAACATAGCCTTGCTTTTAATTTCTTAGGAGCACAAAAGTACCCGATTGACTAGATTTTTGCGATTCTTCGTTCCCAAATTGCACTTTGTAGGTGTACGCCCCCGGTGGTGCCTTACGACCCTGGTATACACCGTCCCAACCTTTATCTAACTGGTCAGATTGAAAGATGATCTCACCCCATCTATTGAATATGAAAATTTCATAGCTGGAGACATTACTACCTACCGGAATGAATATGTCATTTAGCCCATCACCATCCGGCGTAAACGCATTTGGGAAGTAGAGGTTGGGTGTACTTTCAATTACTATACTGTTGGAGTAGCTGTGTCGAGGTTCGGATTCCAGAGAGAGTGCATCTATTCGATAGATCTCCTGTCGATCAGGAGTAACTTCAATCTCACGACCACTGAAAATAAATTCTTCTTCTACCCATTGAGCGCCATCCCACCTTTGCAGAAAATAGTGCCTGATGCCTTCAATCCATCCCTCATATCTATTCCATACTAGTAGGCTTGAGCTCCCACTACTCTCACTAAGATTAAGAAATACGGGTGTAGTCGAACGGGAAGTTAAGGACTGGTTACCACAATCATCCTGATAGCTTAGGTCAAAACTGAGTGGCTGGGAGGTATCCTCGAAACCTACCGAGGTGGTGGTAAGGTCTGTTGAGAATGTAGAGGTGCGACCATTTTCTGATAGGGAATAGGAGGCAATAGGGATAGGCCGCTCAAGTACCCAAGACAGCAGAATGTCTTGGCCGTCAATGGTGGATTGTAGGTCTTTTGGGGCTGATAGGTTGTCGATAGGCCCGGGTACCAGGCAGATCGTCCTTGAGATAGACGGGCCCTGCTCTAAGCGGTAGCAGTTTTCTTCTTCACAAATAAGTGAGGGATCGAAAACTTGCTCGAAAAAGCCTTGATTGAGTAGCTCGTCATCCTTGAAAACCTGAACGGGCTCTGAGCTCTGAGGGTTGGCTCGCCAGGCCAGTTCATTTCCGGTAGGGGAATTAGTCACTTCCAAGTGAAGGGTGCAATGGGTTTCGCTTTCTATCACAGAACCATCACAGCTGTCATTGGTGACTATTCTAAAGCATGGAGATGCGGAGATGTCGTCTACAGCAAAATCGATGAAGTCTTCGGTCGGATTAAGTCGGGTGACATCTTCAAAAGGTGAGCCATTGGTGCTTTTTTGCAGGGTGTAGGCCGCATTGTCAAATATGCTAAAGGCAATCGTCATCAGGGTATCATTCAAGACACGAAGCTCTGATATGGTAGCTGGAAAAATGGGGGCAAGCGGCTGGAAGGTCTTGGTATTACTCAAACAGCTTGGAGAGCCACTTTCGAAAAAGCCTTGCACAGTTATTTCATTGGGTGCATTGGTCGGAAACTCTATAAATTCAGATTGCTCGCCAGGTAGTAGCTCCAGAGTATCCTGATCGGCGATTTGGACACGATAAAAATCATATTGATCGTCGGTAATTTCTACAGCCACGCGATTGTTTGCACACGTGAATATGCTAAATTCCGGTAGGGACTGAGGGCTCAAAATGATCTGTAAACTGTCGATCTTCCCATCTGGCAGATCGTCCTCCTGGATCACCTGATAGATTGTGTATTGGCCAGGTTCATCGTAGGTGTGTTCTGTATCACTGACCAGCGAATCTCCATAATCATAGAAGGTCTCATCAAATTGAATGTCCTCGTTGATTTGTATTGAGAAGGGGACACAGCCTTGATCAAAGTCTATCGAGAACCTACCCAGCGCACTCTTAATGCCCTGAGCTTGTAGACCCGCAGCACCGGTCATAAGGCATATAAATATGAAAGAAAAGAGGGGCTTGTGTGACTGAATATTGGCCTGCATGCTTCATTGATAAACAACTAACGTCTACCGCTTGCCCTAAATTATGGTACTATTTCTTTAATCTCTTCAATAAGTGATCCTGATCCAATTGCTCTTGTTCTCCGGTACTCATTTCCTTAAGAGAGAAAAGCCCTTTTTCCAGTTCCTCGCTACCGATAATAACAACAAAAGGAATGTTCTTTTTGTCGGCATACTGGAAGTGCTTTTTCATTTTGCCAAAATCTGGATAGAGTTCTGAATTGAAGCCTTGTTTTCTCAGCTGGCTCAGCAGTTTCAATCCTGCTTTTCTTGAAGTTTCATCAAATGTAGAGATCAAAACCTGAGTGCTGGTGGTTTGATCAGCCGGAAATAGCTCCAACTCTTCCATGACATCATAGAGTCGGTCTACTCCGAAGGAGATGCCTACACCAGATACGCCTTCAAGACCAAAGATGCCTGTGAGATTGTCATATCGACCACCGCCACATACACTTCCCATCTTTACATTATTGATTTTCACTTCGAAGATGGAGCCCGTATAGTAAGAAAGGCCCCTGGCCAGTGTAGGGTCAAATTCAGCATGGAGATCATCTCCTATGGTCGAGATCATGGATTGCAATTGCTCAACTTCCTCTAGCCCTTGTTTCCCAATCTCAGAATTCAGTAGTAGGTTCTTAAGATAGTCGGACGGGCCGCTACTGTCGAGTATAGGCCTGAGTTGAGCAAGAGCTGCATCCTCAAAACCCGCGGTACCAAGTTCTTCCAGCACTTTGTCCAAACCTATTTTGTCCAACTTATCTATGGCAACACATAGCGGACCTTCTGCAGAGGGATGCCCGAGCGCTTCAGCAATACCTGAAAGTATTTTGCGATTATTATACTTGATTGTGAAGTCCACCAAGCCCAATCGCTGAAATACATCATTGATCATCGAGACAATATCAGTCTCACAAACCAAGGAGTCAGTGCCGATGACATCTGCGTCGCATTGATAGAATTCGCGATAGCGTCCCCGCTGTGGTCGATCCGCTCGCCATACAGGCTGCATCTGATAGCGCTTAAACGGAAAAGTGATATCGTTTCTATTCATCACTACGTACCGAGCGAATGGCACGGTGAGATCGTACTTGAGGCCTTTCTCTGAGATGAGCGGGAGCATTTGCTTCTCACCTTCTTCATAGTCGGAGACCTGCGTTTTCTTTAAGTATTCGCCGCTATTCAATACCTTGAAAAGAAGCTGATCACCTTCGTCACCATATTTGCCGGTCAGTACACTCAGGTTTTCCATGGCAGGAGTTTCGAGCGGCAGAAATCCATACAACTGAAATACCTCTCTAATCTGGGAGAAGATAAAGTTGCGCTTCTGCATTTTCTCCGGTCCAAAGTCCCTGGTGCCTTTCGGTAAGCTCGGTTTCATAGTACTGATGTGAATGAGTGGCAAAAATATGGAATGCAATTCTTCTTTGGCATTTTTCCCGATATCGTTTTGGCGCTAGCCCAATTGCAATAGTCATGGCTTTACAATACACGTTCAGCCGTGGAAAGTTTTACCCACATTAGTGGCTATGGTTGAGCAACTAATTCTACAGCCGACTCTTATCGGTAAAAGAGTTTCCATTGTTCAAGAAGGTCTCCAGCCTAGCTTAAACGGCTAAAAAAGTAAACGAGGAGATGAAGTGCAATCAAACTGATTTTGTAACCGAGGCTGGAATGCTCTTTGTTGATCAAAGGATGTATTTACTAAAATTAATCCCAAAAAATTATGAATCTTAAAAATATTGCAATAAAGCACGATCAAGAGCATCGAATGTTTTATGTACGTCTGCAAAATGGATCTGCACACATCAAATATGAAAAACCCGAACAAGATGTGATTAAGATTACAGAGACTTACGTGCCTGAAGGCTCTCGCAACTACGGTTTGGCTGGTCAGATGGCGAAACACGTGCTCGACTTAGCCAAGGCAAAAAAATGGACAGTGATTCCAGAGTGCCCATTTGTAGAGAGTTATATACAGAAATATCCCGAATATGAACAATTAGTTCAAAGAGAGCCTCAACAGCAATAGGCACTGATGCAAACCGAGCTGAGATAATCGGGGTATTGAGGAGTTACTTCAAATACAGGTGGATTTTAGCACGACCATGCTGTACTAAAAAGTATTTTTTATATTTTTGCCGCTCATTTGATAAAAGCATAGCAAGATGGCAGTTACCAGACTCGAAAGAAAAGGAAGAAAAAATAAGCTTGTTGCCAAGCAAAGACAGAGCACAATCAAAGGTTTGACTGCTAAGCCAGTTATAAAAAACGTTGATGTTGAAGCGATTAAGGCTGAGTTTGAGGCCAACGCGAAAGCTGAGAAGTCTAAGAAAGAAGCACCGAAGGCGAAAGCAGAAAAAGTAGAAGAGGCGGCACCAGCAGCCAAAGCTGCTGTAGAAGAAGTAGTGGAGGAGAAAGCACCTAAGAAAAAGGCAGCTCCAAAGAAGGAAGAGGCGAAAGAGGAAAAAGTTGAACCTAAGGCTAAAAAAGAAGCAGCTCCTAAGAAAGCGGCACCCAAAAAAGAAGCAAAACCCAAGAAAGAAGACAAAGGAGAATAGTTTCTTCTTGGGTATTCAACGATTTGAAAGTCCTGACACCAGTCAGGACTTTTTTTGTACCCTGGCACTAAGCTCTATGGCTTGCATATTAGATATTTTTCCTTCCAATATTTCGAACCTTATGATCGTCTTCACTTTGTGAAACCCCACTTTACCAGCTGCTCCGGGATTGATGTACAAGAGCCAGGGTCGCTTAGGGTCGTGACTTACCCTCAAAATATGGCTATGTCCACATACGAAAACATCCGGTCGAAGCTCCTCGATTAGCGCTCTTGCTTGCTGGGTATATCCGGGAGGTTTGCCACCGATATGCAGCATGAGCACTTTAAGGCCATTTACTTCAAATAACTCATACTCTGGGGCTCGTGCCCTTATCTTGTGGCTGTCGATATTACCATAAACAAACCTTGTTGGTTTGAACTCCTCTAGTTCGTCCATGAGTTCGGTATTACCAATGTCGCCGGCATGCCACAGCTCGTCCACATTCTCAAAGTATTTGTATATTTTGGGGTCCAAATAACCATGTGTATCGGACAATATTCCAATCTTCATAAGTGCTCAATAAATCTCATTGTATCATGAATTACAAGGTAATATCAATCACGCTGATGGCAGTATTATTTTTGGCGATAGGTGCAAACGGTCAAAAAATTAAATCATCCGAACTGGACGAACTTGCCTTGAAGTATGCGAAAGGGTCTTTTGATGAGCTATATGATTTTTTCAGTATACCCAACGATGCTACTTACCCTGAGGATATCGAGAAAAATGTGAGCTGGTGTGAAAATGCTTTTAGCAAACGTGGCTTTGAGACTCAGCGGCTGGAAACCTCAACAGTGCCACTGCTACTAGCGAGCAGGATAATTAATCCAAAAGCTAAGACTGTACTTATCTATCTTCAAGTAGATGGACAGCCAGTGGATAGCAGCGCATGGTTTCAGGAAAGTCCGTGGACACCAACACTAAAAGCACAAAATGCAGATGGTAAATGGCAGATACAGGACTGGTCAAAACTAGAGGGGGAGCTGGATCGAGATTGGAGAATATTTGTTCGTTCAGCGTCTGATGCGAGAGGGCCTGATATGATGTTTCTAAAGGCGATGGATATCATCAATGACCGGAAGCTCAAGCCCAACTTCAATATGAAGGTGATTATGGATTTTGAGGAGGAACTGGGATCGCCAAGGCTGCCAAAGGCAGTAGTCGATTATAGTGAGGTTTTATCTGCTGATATGTTGATCATCTTTGATGGGCCCAGACATATCTCTAACGAGCCAACGCTGACGTACGGTGCTCGAGGTATTGCGACCGTCTCTTTGGAGGTATTCGGGCCAAGAGTACCTCAACATAGTGGCCATTATGGTAATTATGCACCTAATCCTGCATTGAGGTTGTCTCAACTGTTGTCTAGTATGAAGGATGATGTTGGCCGTGTCACCATACCTACTTGGTATGATGGCATCACGCTCTCTCCTGAAGTTAAAGCCATACTGAAGCAAGTGCCTGATGATGAAGATGATATCAAGAGGAAAATAGGAATAAGTGAAATTGACGCTGTAGCTACTAATTACCAGGAATCCATACAGTATCCATCGCTCAATATTCGCGGCATGCGATCAGCATGGGTGGGGGCTGAGGCACGCACGATTGTGCCAGCGTCCGCTACCGCTGAAATAGACATCCGACTCGTAAAAGAATCAGATGCACAGAGAATGGTGGATTTGGTTAAGAATCATGTCCAGGAGCAAGGCTACTACTTGATTGATGGTGAGCCCACTGACGAAGAGCGGATGCAGTATGGTAAAATAGCTCGCTTCAACTATGAGATTTCTTATGACGCCTTCCGTACAGACTATGATACGGAAGTGGGTAGCTGGCTGAGAAGTGGTATGCGAAAGGCTTTCGGTGCTGATCCTATTCAGATAAGAACGGGAGGTGGTTCTATACCTATTTCACCGTTTGTGGTAACACTCGATGTACCTGCTGTAATTATACCTACCGTAAATCCTGATAACAATCAGCACAGCCCTAACGAAAACATCAGAATCGGGAATTACATCGATGGTATCAAGACCATTACCGCAATCCTAACGACAGATCTTTAGCATTTTCTAGACTTCCTTGGTGAACCCGGATCCGACAGGAACCCCTTGGATAAGTCCGCCCAAATGATACCTGAGGCTGGCTTTATAGTCGATTATTGGGTGGATTGATCAAAATCTAATGCTAAATGCCAGTGAGCAACTATAATTATTCCAAGAATCAGTCCGTCATTTTCTTTTTTAGCTATCTTTCCAGTCAGCTAATAACAAAAAGAGATGCAGGAAATACGAAAAATTATCAAGATCATAACAAATCGAGCCGATAAGAACGGTTTTGGGCTTGATTTGGATGTGGCGACAGAGTATCCAAGTTTAGAAGAGCAGCTCTATTTAGGAGCAAGAGACGGCTTGTTTTTGACCGATGAGGATGCCGCTAAGGGGCTTTATGATTCAGATCCTACAGACCACAGGTTCAGAATGCTGAAGTCAAGGCTCAAGGCTAAGATCATGAACTTATTGCCTCTGGTAGACTTCAAAGAGTCCGAAGACAACATAGCCTGGCAATACGAGCATGAAAGTGAAAACCACCTCAGCCGTGCTAAGACGCTACTGCGCAGTGCCGAATATGATATGGCAGAGAAGCAACTCAACAAGGCTTACGCCATATCCAAGGAATGCGAGTTTACCAATATCAGCTATGAGGCATTACGTCTGCTACGGTTGATTTACAGCGAAAGATGCAAACCAACGGATTACTACACCACGGTTGAGGCGATAGAGGAGGTAGTGAAAACCCTGGAGCTTGAAGAGAAGTGTGAGAACCTCTTTTCTAAGATGAGCATGAACCTGCGCAAGTCGCTGCATAGCAAGCGAAATACCATTGACGAGGCAGCAAAGGCTGTTAAGACACTCGAAGGGCTTTCGAAAAAGAGTGACAGTTTCATTGTTTACGATAGGTACTACAGACTCAAAATGTTCTACTGCGAGTTGACGGGAGATTTTCAGACCATCGTCACTATGGCCGACGACATGGCGCAACGCCTTGAGAATGGTGAGATCAACGCAATTAGGTTTGACGCGCGGTATAACTATTTTATGAAGACCTATGCCTTGCTTAGGCTCAAGCAATATGATGAAGGCTTGAAGACGGCCAGTCATGGCATGCTTCACTTCAATCGCTCGACCAACAACTGGTTTAGCCACATGGAGAACTACATGCTGCTAGCGTTGCATAGTAAATCGTACAAGCTGGCAAGTGATCTAATGCAGCGAGTTGTGCGCAACTCACATCTGGATCATCTATCCACCAAGGCACAAGATCGCTGGAAGCTATTCGGAGCTTATCTCAACTTCGTGATTCCTGGTGAGAAGGTAAGTAAGGCACTGAACTTTGAGGAATTCTTTGTGACGATGAGCAAGGATCGAAAAGATCAGCGAGGTTACAATACTTCAGTTCTTATTTTGGAGTTGCTGCATCATCTCAAAGAAGGAAATACAGATAGGGTAGTTGATCGGGTTGAAGGACTGCTAGAGTACATGAAGCTGCACTACTCAGACCCAGGCCAGTATCCACGCGAGAAGCAATTCATCAAGATCATCAAGTGTCTGCCATCTACGGGATATGATGTGAAGAAGGCCGAGAAGAAAGGCAAAAAATACTACGACAAGCTCAAAGAGCTGGAAGAGTTGGAAGGTGTTTTTGCGGAGATCGAGGTGCTACCCTTCCAAAACGTATGGGAGCATATCATAGAGCTGATGAAGAAGGAGCCTATTAAGGTATAACGGCAAAATTGACCTTGGAAATCAACTATTAATTTGATTTCGAGGAGTGTTTAGTTTTAATTCACCGCCATGGAGGAGTTTCAGGTACGCGCATACGAGACTGACCCTGGTGGTGAATTAAGACTCTTGTCGCTAATCAACTACCTGGAAGAGGCCGCCTGGCGCAATTCACATGCCCTAGGCTTCTCGGTTAACCACCTGCTAGAAAAGGGCGTCTCATGGGTCATGCAGCGATTGAAACTTGATGTTTTGCATTGGCCAAAGCACAATGATCTGGTATATGTGGACACCTGGGCATCTGGATTAGACCGATTTCTCACTTATCGTGACTTCAAAATCTATAACGATCGAGACCAACTCATCGCTACCGCAAAAACCAATTGGATCGTTCTAGACATTCAGACACGCCGCATGATCCGCATCCCTGAGTTTATCAAAGAAGCCAGATTCTCGGTAGATCGAGACAACCTACCCCTCCTAACGGAGAAAATCGCTAAGACTGAGCACCTTGAGAAACTACTGCAATATCAGGTGCTGGAGCGTGATATCGATCGTAATGGACATGTCAATAATGCCAACTACTTTCAGTGGTGCATGGAAGGCGCAACCGGATCTATGAAATCAGGAAGCCTCCAATCGATTGACATGATCTTCAAAACAGAGGCACTGCGTGGTGACGAGTTGATTTTTTATCGTGCTGATCTGGGCAATAGCAGTTATCAACATGTGATCTCCAATACCAGGACCGGGAAAGACGTCATACTCGCCCAGACTTCCTTTCAGCCTACCATTTAACATTTTTTAACATCTCCCTTTCCGGCAAGCTTGAAATATTTTATGTCACTGCTTAGTATTGCGCAGTTTTTATAGCCTCACTTTAGGGGTTAGTTATTCAATTACTTAACGCACTGAATATATGTCAATTGTAGTTGATGGACTCACCAAAAAGTACGGTGAGCAGAAAGCGGTCAACAATATCTCCTTCAAGGTTGAGACTGGAGAGGTCGTTGGCTTCCTTGGGCCCAATGGAGCAGGGAAAAGTACGACCATGAAGATGATTACATGCTATATGGCACCATCGAGTGGTGATGTTATGCTTGAAGGGATGTCCATCCGCACCCATCCAGATGAGATCAAGAAGCGTATCGGTTACCTACCGGAAAACAATCCGCTCTATCTCGATATGCCAATCATCGATTATCTCCGCTTCTCAGCTGAGATACAAGGTGTCCCTGGCAACAAGATACCCGAGCGGATCGCCGAAATGATCGAAACATGTGGTCTCGACGTGGAGAAGCACAAAAAAATAGGTGAACTGTCCAAGGGCTACAGACAAAGGGTGGGTTTGGCTCAAGCGATGATCCACAACCCTGACGTGTTAATCCTGGATGAACCCACTACAGGACTCGATCCGAATCAGATTATCGAGATTCGTAAGCTGATCAAGAAGCTGGGTAAAGAGAAGACCGTAATCTTGAGCTCGCATATCTTATCAGAAGTGGAGGCTACTTGTGATAGGATATTGATCATCAATAGAGGTAGGATAGCGGCGGATGGCACGTCTGCTACGTTGCGACAGCAGGCACAAGGTCAGGAACTATTGACCGTACAGATAGAGGGATCAGGTGGAGACAGCATTAAGAAAGCACTGCTAGGGTTAGCCACAGTGGAAAAAGTGGATACCGTAGAAGGTAAGTCAGATTACTTCACGGTACAGTCCAAACCTGAGCAGTCTAGTCGTAAGGCTGTTTTTGACCTTTGCGTTAGCAACAAATGGTACCTGTTAGAGATGACGGGCATTGAGACCCGCCTGGAAGATGTATTTAGAGAATTAACAAACTAGCAAATCGATTATGGACAAAATATGGATTATCGCTAAACGAGAGCTAGCGTCATTTTTCGACTCGCTGATCGCCTATGTCATGATCATACTCTTCCTTGGCATGAGCGGTTTCTTCACCTGGCTCTTCGGCAACAATATATTTTTGATCAACCAGGCCAGTCTGCAGGTTTTCTTTGGGATTGGTTTCTGGACACTGTTCTTCTTTATCCCTGCGATTACCATGAGGATGTTGGCAGAAGAAACACGATCGGGGACGATTGAGCTGCTGTCTACTAAGGCGATCACTGATTGGCAGATTGTAGGAGGGAAGTTCTTAGCTTGTTTGCTGCTTGTGGTGATTGCGCTTTTCTGCACTTTGCCCTACTACATCACTGTTAGTCAATTGGGGTCAGTAGATCACGGAGGCATTATTGGAGGCTACCTGGGTTTGATACTGCTTTCTGCAGGGTACATCAGCATAGGTTTGTTCGCCAGTAGCGTCACCAACAACCAGATCGTGGCGTTCCTAATGGCGCTGTTCATTGGTATTTTCTTTCAGATCCTGTTTGATGTAATGGGATCTAGCTTCAGGGGAGGTCTGGGTGCTGCTATGAACTACTTAAGCATGCGTGCACACTTCGAATCACTCAGCAGAGGAGTGATTGACTCAAGGGACATAGTTTACTTCTTGTCCATCACACTTGTCGGTCTATTATTTTCTCAATCGATGCTTTCCAGGCGCAACTGGCAGGGCTAAAAACAACTCGGAAGATGAAAAGAAATAGTGTATTCATAAGATTAGCGATTGTACTGGGTATTGTGATCATAGCCAATCTGATCTCCAATAGATTGTATTTCAGGCTGGATTTTACCGCTGACGGTCGATATACCTTGAGCAAGGCCACAGAGGACATCCTCGAGGATCTCGATGATGTGGTGACCGTAAAGGCATACTTCTCAGAAGACTTGCCACCGCAGCTGTTGAGCAACCGACAGGACTTTGAAGATCAGTTGATCGAGTATGAGAATCGATCTGGTGGTAATGTGGTCTATGAGTTTATCAACCCCAACGAAAATGAAGAGATAGAGCGGGAAGCCCAGCAGAGTGGCATCAGTCCGGTGATCATCAATGTGACTGAGAAGGATCAGGTGCAGCAGCTGAAGGCCTACATGGGTGCCGTACTCAGTATGGGAGATCAACAGGAGGTCATTCCGCTCGTACAGCCCGGTGCGGGAATGGAGTATTCCTTGACTACATCCATCAAGAAGATATCCATCGCGGATAAGCCGAAGATCGCGCTGCTACAGGGACATGGTGAGCTACCGCCAAATGCGCTACTCCAGCTCCAGCAGCAACTATCGGTGCTCTATGATGTTGAGCCTTTTACGATAGGTGCCGATCCGATCCCTACCTTCTACAAGGCCGTGGCAATTATTAATCCGACGGATACCATACCATCGGCAGACCTGGCCAAGTTGGATGACTTCATGGCCTTAGGAGGTAATATTTTCGTGGCTAAGAGCAATGTACAGGGCGACTTAAGTACAGCTGCGCTGACCAGAGCACCCGATATCGGAATCAATGCCTGGTTGAGGGATAAGGGCATCAACATGGGCAACAGCTTCGTGATAGATGTGAACTGTGCGTCAGTGTCTGTACGTCAGCAGCAGGGCTATTTTACGATCAATTCGCAAGTGACCTTCCCATATTTCCCAAGGGCTAATAATTTTGGAGATCACCCGATTGCACAGGGGTTGGAAGATATTTTACTTCCGTTCGTGAATAATATTCAGATCACTCGATCTGATTCCGCTTTGAACGTGACGCCATTGATATTCTCCTCTGAGCAGTCAGGCCTGGTAAATGCCCCGTCTTATATTGATATTAATAAGAAATGGAGCGCTGCTGACTTCCCGCTGCGAGAGCAAATATTGGCGGTAGCGGTAGAAGGCAACATCATGCCCAATGCTAGCTCTAAGCTCGTAGTGGTAGCTAATGGAGAGTTTGTTAGCAACGGTGAAAACGGACAACAGCAGCAAAATGCTGACAATGTCAACTTTGCATCCAATGCTATTGATTGGTTGTCAGACGATACCGGGTTGATCGACCTGAGAACCAAAGGTATTACCTCCAGACCTCTTGATCAGACCGAGGAAGAGACCAAAGCATTGCTGAAGTACGGCAATGTATTCATACCGATCATTCTACTGCTGGTCTATGCATTCATAAGAAAGCAGATGAACCTGCGACGCAAGCAAAAGTGGATGGAGGGAGTTTATTGATTGATGAACTAAAGAACGGACGAGATGTTGAAGAATCTATCAAACTTAAAATTATTGCTTTTACTCGGTGGGCTAATAGTGGTCTACCTTATCGTAGAGTGGACAAATTCCAGCAGTCGGAGTACTTCCTATCGCGAAGTGTTGGTTGAGATAGATACCGCTAAGGTGACACGACTAATGGTTAAAGCACCAGATAAGACGAGTGATGTGACCAAGGTTGCGGAGGGCTGGGAACTGACGTTACCTAGTGGAAAAAAAGTCGCAGCGACTGAGGGTTCTGTGAAGTCGAGTCTGGGGGCCTTACTTTCGATCAAGCCATCAAGGCTGGTGGCAAAGAAGCAGGATAAATGGAAGGACTATCAGGTGGACTCGGCGGGTACCGTAGTAGAGGTCTATGAAGGCGGAGAAAAGACGCTTGATATGATCATCGGCCGGTTCAATATGGAGGGTCAAAACTCCTATTCTACCTATGTGAGGCTGGCAGGTGAGGATGAAGTCTATTCTGCTAAGAACTTCATGGCTTTCTCCGTCAGTGCTGATCCTGCTTCCTACCGCAATAGTGTACTCATGCGATCCAATAAAGACAGCATCCAACAAATAACTTTTAACTACCCCGACTCGGCCTTTGTCCTGACCAGAGAAGCTAGTGGCTGGACCAAAAATGGTCAGGCGGCTGATTCTGCAGCAGTGGCCAGTTTTCTCAGTGGATTGAGTTTTGTCTCTAGCAGGAAATTCTACGACGAGACGGATCAGTTGGTAACGCCGGCATTGTCTGTGACCATCGAAAGCACAGATAATGAAGTTGAAGTAAAGGCCTTTGATGTTCATGGACAATGGGTATTAAACTCTTCGGAGAATCCAGAGAGTTACTTTAATGATGAATCCCTGATCAGCAAACTGCTTAAGAGCGACAATGATTTCTGATCAATAGCAGAAGGCTCTCCACTGAGTATCTTGATTGGGAACGCAGGAATTATGGATGTTGGAATAACATGGTACTCTAACCAATCCAATGAAACTTCGGAAGTTGGAAAATACTTCCAACTTCCGAATAGAAAGTTAGACGGTCTAACTTTCGCTCAGCGGTGATAGATGCTTCTTCTTCTCTTCATGATGACCGCAATAATCGCACTTGTAATATTTGGTCAATTCGCCTCCTTCAGTCTGGGTTGGCATCTTTTCAACCTCCTCCTTGAGCTCTCTTAGTGTCCTGAATCTACATTTATCACATACCTGATTGGTATGGTGAATGTCATATTTCTCAACCACTTTCTCCCCAGTTTCTTCATCTATCCATACGTCATAGTCAAAGGCGAATATTTCCTCATGTTCAATTTGTTCCTGGGTTAAATGAAGATCCTCCTCATCTTCATTGAGCAGCTTCATTTGGTTGCCACTTGAAGACTTCATCGGTTTGAACCTTATCCGCTTTAAGTGCTTCGCTAAGTAGAAGGGATAGTATATCTTGAGAAGAACTCTCATTACATAATAAAACATACCACCAATAACCAAAGAGCCGATAGACTGGATAACCAACTCGAAATTATTTGCAGTCTTAAACTCTCCAATGAGCAGACTGTTAGCAAAGAATGTGATACTCAGAGAAACCATCACGATCAGATTCATGAATGCCGGAATTTCGTGAGTACTCACATAGTCATATAGCTTACTCCGATCCTTTGATACAATGAATCCTGTGGAATAGAATACAAAAACAAGAAATGCCAGCACAAGGAAAAACATAGACCAGAGTTCTACATTTTCCTGCCAGCTAACGATAAATTCAGAATACGATTTCATGACTTCTCGGTTTGGTTGAATTCACAGAAGTTATTGAAAACAGGAGTGCACAACCGTGACTAAAATCAGCTGAGTCTATTCTGGTGGATGATTTTCATCAGAACTATTAAATTGACTGCCTAAAAAAACACCTGACTTTTGAAGTCAGGCTATAGTATCATATTGAAAGAGTTGGATTTACTCTTCTAATTTCTTGTAGCCGGGAGACGCCATTCCGGTAGGAGAGAGCTTGTAATGCTCCTGTACGGCTGAGTAATCCTCGTAGTTGACTGGCGAAATATAGCGACCGTTGGTACCAAATAGACCAGGTACGATGACGACACGCACGATCCAGGCATCCGTTAAGTCAGGCCCCAGAAACCCGAGTGGGAACTCAGCATCAAGGAAGACGGAAACGTCGAAGATCGAATGATCGAAGCTATATTGGAGTAATCCGTCTGCAGTAAATAGCGACATGGGTAATGGTCGCCAAATCTCTGTACCATCCTCAAGCACTTCCCATAGCAGATAGACCAGCGCCACGTCCGATTCGAGCATAGTGAAGTCGCCGGGAAGCTCAAAGAGCGCCGAATAATCAGGTGCCCTGAAATCGGCGGTGTATTCAAAGACATAGGCTTCTTCGCCATCGAGTCCATCCAGACCATCTCGACCCGGAATGCCAGGAGGGCCTTCGACTCCTTCGATGTTGCAGCTAGCGGCGATGAATAAAAAGACAAGCGCGGATAGTAAAGTTGTTGTTTTCATGATACCTGTTATTTGAGTTCATCTGGAATGAACCAAATAACATGCCAAGACGGTACTGTGGAATTCAGAAAGATTGTTCGTCGCTCAGTCCGCCTTTAACCTTCTGAGGATAGTGAAAGCCTTGATGGGATTATCATGAAGTAGCCGGTGCACTTCTTTGATATCAAAACCATCAGACTTCATCCTTGCGACGAGCTGCTTTGGTATGTAGTCATAGGTTGCGACTTTGGCCTGCGGTTTTGCCGGGTCATACCATCCCGCATCATGTGAGATCAGGAGGTTGGACAGGAGACCATTTCTTCTGAGATAGAGCAGTTTGCGATAATGTTCATCACGCTCCCAGCCCCAGCCATCAAGGCTGATCCAGCAGCCTAGTTCAGCTGCTTTCTTGTAGTTTTCTAAGTTATCTTCTTGTTGCGCATGTACCCAAATGAAAGCCTCTGGAGCTACTCCCATGCTATCGAGAATGGATAACTGCTCGAAAGCTGCATGCGCCGGCCCGGTATGCGAAGCGATTGTAAGTCCCGTTTCTTTATGTGCAAGTCCTGCTGCGATGACAATTTTGCGGTCGAGTGATTTTAATGGTTGATTGGCATTGACGCTGATCTTAATAAACCCGGGCCTGATGCTGGTGCCCTCGATACCAGCTCTCAGTTCAGCGATCCATCTATCAGCCAACTGCTGAGCGGTTTCTTCAAAGGCATATTCCGGTAGGTACTTGTAGTCCACCGCAGCGTAGAGCCCCGTATTGGTAATAATGTTTAGGCGGGAGCTGGTGGCCATCTCCTGGAGTAGTGCGACATCTCTACCGAGAAAATTGGGTGTAGCATCCACGAAGGTCTGAATGTTAAGTGACTCGGTCTTGAGTAAGTGGGGGAGCATTTTGTCCTTCACATCGGCTATATCCCAGTTTTTCCCATTAGTGGATGCTGCTCCCGAAAAGTCAACCAATATATGCTCATGCGTCAGCCAGTTCCCGGACCGCTGGCTATTGATGATCCCATTTACACCGAGTATTTGACCATAGTATTCAGGCTCACATGATGAAAAAATCACCAATAAAATGGGCATTACCAACCACCTTAAGGCCTGAAGAGTCCTGAACTTAAATGAAAATGGGATAGGGGAAGGGGACATATACTATCTAGATAACAAAGCTATACGAATAGAACGTCTCGAAGGCTACTATCCAATATTCAATTCCTCCTTATTAGCTTTTAATACGTCAATGATAAATTGAATGTGCGCGTCCTGGTCAACTTCGAGCAGCTCCAGTCCAGCCTGCACCTCACTCCGCTCTACAGTCGCAGCAAAGCCTTTGGACTTCAGCTTTTTCTTAACGGACTTGGGAGTCAATGAGGTGATACCATCTGGGCGAACCTGACAGCAGGCGATGATAAACCCAGTGATTTCGTCACAGGCAAGCAGCGCCTTCGAGAGTAAGGTGTCGTATGGCACATTCCATTTAGTATAGTGTGCAGAAATAGCATGAGCGATTTTGTCTTCCCCCTTTTCTTTGAGTAGCCCCACTACCTTATTTGGATGTTCCTCCGGCCAGGCCTCATAGTCAGCATCATGCAGCATACCCGTGATGGCCCATTCTTCAGGGTCTTCCCCATAGTGCTTGGCATAGGCCTCCATCACCAACTCCACACTTCGTGCATGCCTAAGAAGACTGTCGCCTTTCGTCATATCTTCAAGAATATTTCTTGCCTCTGCTCTCTTCATTTTCCGGTATTTATCTATCGCTAATATAATTTAAAAGGGGAATTGTGGATATGTACGACTGATGACGAACTAAATGAGCGATTGCGCCGTTGAATATTCACTTCGCAGATGAGATAAATAATTATTAATTTTATTTTATCAAAGCGATCATTCCTATGAAGTCAATGATAAATATAAAACTCACACTGGCAGCACTTCTGATGCTAGCGGTTGGCCTTAGCTCTTTCACAGGTACTAATAAGGCCGAGTCAAAAGTGAACTGGCTTACCTTTGAGGAGGCTATTGAAGCCAATAAGGCTAATCCAAAGAAGATATTCATAGATATCTACACCGACTGGTGTGGATGGTGTAAAAAAATGGATGCACAGACCTTTAATCATCCGGATATCGCTGCTTACATGAATGAAACTTATTACAGTGTTAAATTCAATGCTGAGCAAACTGAAGATATTTTGTTCAACGGGCATACCTTTAAATTTATCCCTGGTGGACGCAAAGGAGTTCACGAATTAGCGGTCGCACTTACTAATAATAAACTGAGTTACCCTATGGGTATCTTTATGAGCGAAGACTTAAGATTATTTCCTCCACTTCCTGGTTATATAAAAGCTCCCCAGTTCGATGCTATTATAAGGTACTATGGAGAGGAGAAATACAAATCAATGAAGTGGGAAGAATTTGTGAAGACTTACGATTCCCCTCTTGGTGATTAACAACTATTAGGTTAAAGGGTAAAAAAAGCGCTGGGTTCAGCGCTTTTTTTTGGTCTTGTCGACAGTTGAGTTTTGATACTAATAGGCGAGTTATCGCAATATTGAATAATTGTTATGGATCGGACTGAATTCAAAAAAGAGCTCGAACGGCATAAAACACAAATTGACGCAAGTATCAAATACCTTCAGAAAGGTTTTGCAGACTTGAATCAACGCAACTATGAGTTCTGTGAGTTCATCGAATCAAACTCTTCCGATCCAGATGAGTGTTTGATGAAGCTTGAAAGGAAAGTTCAGGATTTCGACTAAGCAGTCACTACAGTCCCAACACATCCACACCTTGCTCAAACACGATATCCACTGGAATGCCGGCAGAGGCTAGTCTGTCAAGGTCAGCTTGAAGTGCTGCGTCAATGGAGCCTTTCTCTGCGACTAAAGCTGCCACACCATCATAGTCACCATCTCCTTGCAGGGTGAGAATCTTTTCTGACAGGGCATCCATGGCCAGCTTCATTTTATCATAATCCACTCGATAGCGGCCGCTAGCTTCGTCTTTAGAAAATGCTCCGTATTCTTTGAAGAAGTTAAATCGGATCATATTGGCTTTGCCGTGGGCACTGCTTGCACCGAAGCGGACTGAGCGGAAGATGCCGGCCATGAAAGTTGTGTAGTAGTCTTTGATGTCTCCGTCTAGTTCGCCCTTGTCCATGAGCTGTGTAATCATGTAGAGACCGAGGACATCTGCTTTGCCTTCTTCCAGCGCGCTATAATGTTCTTTGATAGCGCTTCTGACCGTACCCTTATCATTGATAGTATTTTTAATGCCCAGGCCATGTGCCACCTCGTGAAACATCGTATTGGCGAAGAAGGCATCAAAAGTGATATTGGCACGTTGCTCATCGGCAATCAGCATATCAGCGATTGGGATCATGATCTTGTCAAACTTGGCCTGCATGGCATTCTTGAGCTGCAAGCGGCGTGAGCCCTTGGCCAATTGGACCTCTTCATCATTGGGTAGGTTGATAGCGATGGTCTTGCTGCCAGAGTTACAGTCACCGGCGTAGTACACCACATCGTAGGCGTTGAGATCAGCATCCGAGCCTGGCTTCTCCTGCTTGTATGCATCCGGCACGGGTAGACCGACCTGCAATTCCGGTAGGTAGGCGGCATACTTGGAGAGTCGCTCACTCCAGGCCATGTCTTTGATCAACACATAGGCTTCATGCGCGGCTTTGTAATTGTAGAGCTGATCCTCATAGTTCTCGATCGGCCCGATTACCACATCTATCGGGTTGGTCTTCATGTCCATCCAGGCCATGTCACTTGGCTGATAGTTGTCGGTCTCAATGGCATCAGCGCGTAAGCTGAGGTAGGACTTCAAGCCGGGATCTTCTGCCAACTCAGCAGATTGACGCAATAACGAACCCACTCTGGCCACCTGCTCATCAAACATTTCGCGGTAGGGTACAGAGATCAACTGTCCACTTTCGTCCCTTCTAATGAAGGTGTAGAGGCTCGTCTTATCAGCAATATCAGCTGCCTCGAACTCCTCCTTGGTCATATCTGCCGGGTAGAAATTGGCTCCAGCAGGCTTTTCACCCACCCCATCAATAAATGGCGTATTGTTGTCGAGCCGATCCCATGGACCATAGTTAATCATGGCATACTTGCGGGCGTCTTTATCCGTGATCGACGAAAGTAGCTGGTCGCGATCGCCATAAGCCTCATACCAGAACAGATCATCCATGATTTTCGCGGCATCAATGAGCACCTTGATCATTTCCCTTTGGTTATCCGACAGGTGCGATAAATCAGCAGTCAACTTCACAGTGGTGTAGTTGTCCAACAGCGCTTGCATTTCTGAAGTCTCTTCACCCTGTACAGGAGGAGCTTCTTTGGTTTGAGGTGTACAGGCAGCTATCGCTAAAAATAGGATTGGAAGTATTACGCGAGTGATCATGAGAAAAAGTGGTTAGTTCAAATCAAAAATAGCGGAAATGGGTACAGGTCGCAAGCAGTCTATAGAACGATCTCTGCAACGAAGAAGCCTACATAGGTACCTACACCAGCACCTAGTGTACCTACAAGAATAGACGGTAGTATTAGGTCTGTTCTATTGAGACTCTTGGCCAGGGCCATAGCAGAAGAAGGGCCACCTACGTTGGCCTGGCTAGCGACAGCTACTAGATCCCAGTCCTGCTTGAGCACACCGCCAATGAAGTAGATAATCAGACCGTGAATGACCACAATAGTTGTGGTGAAAGCCATGACTACTATCGCGAGAGAGCCGATCTTTCCGAGTGCGGCTAGCTCACAGAAAGCACCGATCACTGCTAGGAACAGATACACTGCATACAATCCCAGAAGTTTAGCGCCATTGATTCTTTGAATGGCAGGCACTTGCGCCATGATCAGAGCGAATGTGGTGAGTACGAGTATCGACGGGAAGTTGATCCTATTTTCCGCTAGCATACCTGCAATCAGATTAGAGAGCCAAAGTACACCAGCACCCATAAAGATCAAAAGGGCAAGTTGCATAGGGTCAACACTTTCGTGCTCATTGTGAATATCGGCAATCTGCTGGTCGGAGAGCTCTTCGTTGGCATTGAGCTGCTTTCTGGGCAACCATTTTTGGAGCAGCTTGGGAAACAGGAGCGAGCAGATCATCCACAATGCAGTGAGGATGTTGTCGACCGCCACTGTGCCGGCGTAGAGACTGCCATCTTTCGCTACATCATAGTGCAGAGCTATAGCATTGAAGTTGACGCTACCACCAATATACGTTCCGGTCATCATTCCCGCTAGGGCCTTATAACTACTGCCGAGCGCTTCACCTCCCACTAACTGCACAGCAATGATAGCCCCGATGGCAGTACTCGCCGCGCCTGCAAAAAACATAATGAGCATCGGTAGGCCCGCCTTTTTCAAATGGCTTAGGTTGACGCCTAGCAACAAAAAGAATATCGAAATCGGTGCGACGTAGGTGAAAATACCACTGTAAATGCCCGGTGCATTGGATGCTGAAGGAATGATGCCAATGTTGGCAACTACAGCTGTGAATAGGATCACGAGCAGGGTAGTGCCAAAATGTCTAAAGAAGGTATGACGACAAAGCCATTCACAAATGACCACATTGAGAGAGAGAATGGCGAGTACGCCCAAAGAATCCTGCATCTGAAGATTAGTTTTAGAATTGGGAAAATAGTGCTTTTTGAATGAAAGTACCTGGCAGATTACAGGAACGAGGTTGTTCATTTCAATTTTCTATACTTGTATATATGAATATATGTTCATATGTTTGCGTTATGATTGCAACGAAGACATTGATCGATGTAGAGAAGCTCGAAAAAGTAGCTTTCATATTGAAAACCATCGCACACCCTTTACGCATTGGAATTATTGATTTGTTGACTGATAATGAGCGCATGTCGGTCAATGACATTTGCCAAAAGCTCGATTCCGAGCAGTCGCTGACTTCTCATCACCTGTCCAACATGAAGTTGAAAGGTATACTGAGATCGGAGCGAGAGGGTAAAAATATCTACTACTCACTCAAGATGAAGGAAGTGACCGAGGTGATCCACTGCATGCAGAACTGTAACCTGATCTTGCCTTAAAAAAATTTTGCATTGATACATGAAGAAATGTTCATATAAAAGTTAAGATGGAGTTGATAGGGTTTGTGGCGGCAGTAGTGATCGGGTTTACTATGGGACTCATTGGCGGGGGAGGCTCTATATTGACCGTACCTGTAATGGTGTACTTTCTGAATGTAGATCCTGTCCTGGCAACTGCTTACTCCTTGTTCATCGTAGGGTTAACTAGTCTTATTGGCTCGTTTAGCTATATGCTGAAGCAGCAACTGGATTACAAGACCGCTGTGGTTTTCGCAATACCATCCTTCATCGCCGTATACTCTACGCGCAAATTTATCGTTCCGGCCATTCCGGCTGAAATGTCAATCGGCGGATTAGTCTTAGAGAAAGGCATGATGCTCATGCTATTTTTTGGTGTAATCATGTTTGTATCTGCTTTTTCAATGATCAGAAGCGGAACGCGACCGGAGGTAGATGAAAGTGAAGTGAAGTTTAATTACCCACTGATCCTCATCGAAGGTGCCTTGGTGGGTATAGTGACTGGCTTAGTGGGAGCCGGAGGTGGCTTTCTGATTATCCCGGCATTGGTGTTGCTTGCGAGGCTGCCGATGAAGCTGGCAGTAGGTACCTCGCTCATCATTATTGCTGTAAAATCTTTAATCGGCTTTTTAGGCGATATAGGAATTCAGACTATCGATTGGTCTTTCGTTCTCATCTTCTCGTTGTTTGCCGTTTTTGGCATTTTTGGAGGTTCTTTCGTTAGCAAATATGTGCAGGGGGAGAAGTTGAAAAAAGGATTTGGATGGTTTGTGGCTATCATGGCCCTCTTCATCTTTTATAAAGAATTATGGAGTTAATACGTTTTTAAAAATATAAATCAAACCGATATGTACGTCGAACAATTATACACAGGTTGTCTTGCAGAAGCGGCCTATTATATAGAGTCAAATGGCGAAGCGGCCATTATTGACCCTATTAGAGAAACTGAACCTTATTTAGCGCTAGCCAAACAAAGGGGAACCAAAATCAAATATGTACTGGAGACCCATTTTCATGCTGATTTTGTTTCCGGGCATCTCGATTTGGCGAAGAAAACAGGAGCAACAATCATCTTTGGCCCGAATGCCAACCCTCTTTATGATGCGCATATCACTGAGGATGGGGAGATATTGTATGTTGGAGATATCAAGATCAAGGTGCTTCATACGCCGGGACATACGATGGAGTCCACTACTTATCTATTAATAGATGAGCAGGACAATCATCACGCGATTTTCACAGGAGATACCCTGTTTATAGGTGATGTAGGGCGTCCCGACCTAGCGGTAAAAAGTGACCTAACGGAACGGGATCTGGCAGGCCATCTTTATGATTCGCTTCACAATAAAATCATGACACTGGCCGATGATGTCATCGTCTATCCGGCACATGGCGCAGGCTCTCAGTGCGGCAAAAATCTGAGTGATGAGAAGCAGTCTACGGTCGGTGAGCAGCGTCAGTTCAACTACGCATTGCAGCCTATGACCAAGGATCAGTTCATCGATGTGGTCACTGATGGGTTAGCTGCACCTCCGGCCTATTTTCCGGAGAATGTGAGAATCAACAAGTCTGGCTATGAGAACATCGATCACGTGATGGATCGTAATCTCAAGGCATTGTCGGTAGACGAGTTCAAGGCTGAAGTGGCCGATGGTGCTATTATCCTTGATACGCGCATACCCGATCAATTTGAGAAAGGATTTGTTAAAGGAGCCTACAGCATCGGACTTGATGGCACTTTCGCTGTATGGGTGGGGACGTTATTCGATATCAATCAAAAGCTCGTGCTTGTCACGGAGGAAGGAAAGCAGGAGGAGTCGGTACTACGGCTGGCTCGTGTTGGATTTGAAAATGTTGGCGGCTACCTCAAAGGAGGTGTTGAAGCCTGGTCAGGGGCAGGAGAGTCGCTGGAGAAGATTGATAGTGTCAAAGGAGAAGAAATATCAACCTATCAGGCAAAGGGACTGACCGTGATGGATGTGCGCAGAAATCCTGAGTTTGATACTGAGCATATAGAAGGTGCACTGAATGTGCCGCTCAAGGACTTAGAGCAGAACCTAGATAAGGTTGATCCGGAACAACAATATTTGGTTCACTGCCTGGGTGGATATCGCTCAATGATAGCTTCATCCATACTCAAGCGCAATGGCATTAACAATATCGTGAATGTCTGGGGAGGATGGAACAGTATCAAAAAAGATCCGAATGCCAGTTTGGTGACCGGACCCTGCCCAACCCAAATTCGCGATGCGAAAATGGCGGCAATGACTTGATCGTCTGTCTTTCAACCAACACTGTTGGTTAAACGAGATAAGGAATGTCCAGAAGTGTGCCTGTGCGCTCACTTCTGGAATTTATTAGAAGACAATGGGGGTTGTCTTTTATTGATTAGTACCTAAACGAATAAAAAAATGTGGGAACAAATATTGGGGCCATGGCCATGGTATGTGGTAGGTCCGCTCATCGGCTTGATGGTGCCGCTCTTTTTAATCATCGACAACAAGTCCTTCGGAGTGTCATCAAACCTAAGGCATATCTGCGCAGCTTGTATACCTGCGAATATCCCTTTCTTCCAATACAACTGGAAGGCGGAGAGTTGGAACCTGTTTTTCATCTTCGGAATAGTGATTGGAGGTTACATTGGAACCGAATGGCTCACAAACTATGACATAGTAGCCATCAGCGAACAGACCGTAACTGATCTTCAGTCCATGGGGATTACCAATTTTTCCGGATTGGCTCCTGCGGAGCTCTTCAGCTGGGGTAACCTAACCAATTGGCAGGGTGTCCTGATGATTGCGGTAGGTGGCTTTATGGTAGGTTTTGGTACGCGCTATGCCGGGGGCTGTACCTCGGGGCATGCGATAACCGGTTTGTCTAATCTCCAGTGGCCATCATTGGTAGCCGTTATCGGATTTTTTGTTGGTGGCCTGTTTATCACCCACGTTATTTATCCAATCATCTACTAATATGAAAAACATCAAATTCATGATCATAGGAATCTCCTTCGGAATCCTCTTGACTAAGGCTGAAGTGATCAGTTGGTTTAGAATCCAGGAGATGTTTCGATTCCAATCGATTCATATGTACGGTGTGATTGGTCTTGCGATATTGGTGGGATTGATTTCACTACAGCTCATCAAGAGATACAATATTAAGACCCTCAAAGGAGGTACGATTGGTCTCGCGGATAAAGCCTTCCATCCTGGCGTTTATATTGGAGGCACGATTTTTGGCCTGGGATGGGCATTGACTGGTGCGTGTCCTGCACCATTATTTGCTTTGGTTGGTAGTGGATACAGTGTGATTTTTGTTGCTATATTGACGGCAATATTAGGCACATGGGTATATGGTGCACTACGTGAAAAACTACCACATTAAATAAATCGATTGAAATATGAGACGACACTATATTCTGCTGGTTCTCACTATCGTAATGATTGCCTGCAGTACAGGAAACACACAAGGTCCTGAAAATGGCCTCATCGATGCGGAAGAGCTCAAGTCAAGGTTGGACAATGGTCTTGATGGTATCTTAATCGACCTACGTACTCCAGAGGAAGTGGCCAATGGTATACTTCCAGGAGCTCAAATCATTGATTTTAGATCGGATGAGTTTGAAGCCCAAATCAAAGCACTGGACAAAGATGAAAAGTACTATGTTTATTGTCATGGTGGTGGTAGAAGTGCCAAGACCAAGACATTGATGGAACAGCTAGGCTTTCAATCAGTCCTGGATTACGGAGGAGGGTTTAGCGAGTGGAGTAGCTTAGGATTCCCACTGGTAGATGCCCCTAAGTAGGGTCTAGCCTGGCAGTTGGCTGTCTTCATAGGCTTGGATTACTGTTGATCCAAGCCAATCGTTGCTGTCTAAAGCGGAGTTGATAAAAATGATTACGTCCGTGTTGTCCGGGAAATGTGCAGCGATAACTTGAAGTTGACGTTGAGGCTGATTGGAGTACCACCAAGCACCATCTTTTATAAAATAACGACCATACTGACCATCACGCGTCTCAAATAAGCCGGCCGTATTTTCGGTCATTTCACCTCTTGTAGTCTCATCGATAAAGATGTCAGTGTACCAGGCCGCCCTCCAGATTTCTGCTAAGTCAGCCGTGCTCATATGCCACCCATAGGCACCACCTACTTCGGTAAAGTCGACATTGCTACCTGAACCCCCTCCAGTATCATTTTTATTAGCATATGCCTTGATGACATTGCTCACACTACTAGCGCTGAGGTCAGCCTCAATTTGCAAAGGATCGAAGAGTATCTCTCTTACCACTTTTTCATAAGCCAATGCAGTGGTTGCGGAAGTATACTCCGTGGTTTGATTTTGAAGTTGATCGTTCAGTATGGGAAGGATGACCCGAAATAATGAATGATGATTATTGTTGTACAACTTGAGCCTCAATCCTTCAGCTCCACCCTCGACGATTTGCTTCAGACTATCAAATCGATTTGCATTGAAACCGCTCGAACCGTACTGGTTTAGTCCACCCCTTTGCGCTAGCAGGTCCATAAATGTTAGGGTTTCGATACCGGGACCGAGCGTCCAGTCCTCCGGGAAATAGGGTGCTACACTCGCCGCAGAAGAAATGTTGTTTTCTTCCAATAGACTTAAAGTGGTCAGGGTGGTCACCCACTTACTGACACTTGCTATATGCATAGGATATTCAACGGACATAGCAAGTTCACCATCAGTAGCATTTCTAGCTAAACCGCCTGTTCCTTCAACTGCGACCTCACCGTTTCGCAGGATCACATAGGCATATCCCATGACCACATCAGCAAACATGGCGTCAAGTTGAGTAGCCAGTGGATCTCCAGCTAGCTCTTCCTCCTCAACTATCGGCGGAGTGTTAGGTACTACCGGATCTTCATCCGCAGAGCACCCGGAAAAAATTGCCAGAAACAGCAGGGCAAATAGATACTGATGAATCCTTGCAAGCATCACTTTTTCTTTTCGATCATACCCTAAAATTAGTCCAGACATTCGTTAATTTCGCGGTTGAAAAGGAGGGATTTTTGGAAGTCGATTTTGCCCCAATTATAAGAATCATAGAAGAAGAGTATGAGATACCGCAGTTGCAGCGAAAGCGACGAATTGCGGCCTTGCTGCCCCATGACTATGAACATTCCGACAAGTCTTACCCCGTACTCTATCTTCAGGATGGTCAAAACCTCTTCGATGATAATGCGCCCTATGGCAATTGGGCTATCGATCAATCGCTGAAGGAACTGGCTGCTAATGGTCTGACTGATGTTATTGTGGTAACGATAGATCATGGTGGCGAGGAGCGGATTAGTGAATATTCTCCATATTACCATCCCAGATTTGGGAAGGGAAATGGGAAAGCCTACCTCGACTTTCTCAAGTTTACACTGAAACCTTATGTCGACAAGACCTTCAGGGTGCTTCCCGATAGGGCGAATACCGGTATAGGCGGCAGTTCCCTTGGGGGATTGATCAGTATGTATGCCGGTTTTCGGGAGCCGGCCATTTTTGGCAGGATGATGATCTTTTCACCTTCGCTATGGGTATCCCCAAAGATTTTTCATCATGCCCAGTGCTTTCATCCGGAGGAGGATACATGGCTCTATCTTTATGCCGGTGGCAGGGAGAGTCGATTTCATCTGCCCAATGTGCTGCGGATGAAAGGCGCCCTGCTGAAGCGTGGATATGATTACAGTCACTTAAAGTTTAAATTGAATATTAATCAGGAAGGTACACACAGCGAGTTCTTTTGGCAGAAGGAGTTTCCAAAAGCGCTCAAATGGCTCTACTTCCAAGATAAGAAAGCAGATGAAGCTGAAGATAACGAATGAAAATGTAGCCGCTGAAGTCGCAGTAATCCCATGTCGAAAGGATGCTGTCGACTGGTCTGCTATAGCAAGGACAGTAGGGATTGAGCTCAGCAGCGACTTTGATGGAAGTTTCCAAGCTGTAGAGCTGGTATATGCACCTACCGGAAATACCCTCTATATCTTACTTGGACTTGGAGAAGAGAAGGATCAACCCAAACTGAGCTTCCTGGGAAGGTGGCTGGGACATACTTACCAGAAAAAACTTAAGAAGAGCCTACTTCTTGATGCTGTTCAGCTTTCGATATTCGAGATAACCCAACTGGTACACGGACTTAAACTGGCGACTTATCAAGTTGGCCAAATGAAGTCGGATGGACCAAGCCAGGAGGGTTTCTATTCCCAGGGTTTTACGATAGTCATCAATAGTGATCAGGATGATCTGCTCACTGAATGCCAGGAGGCTATCACTACAGCGGAGACTCAAATGCGAATCATGCAGTTGGTGGATGCACCGGGGAATGTCAAGACACCCGAGTATTTGGCGCAATGGGCGATGGATTCTGGTAAGACCTATGGCTATCGCACGGAGGTACTTCATAAATATCAATTAAAGGAAGAGGGGTTGCAGGCGCTGTTGGCGGTGGGACAAGGTAGCCAACATCCACCTTTGATGATCAAAATGGAGTACAAGCCTGAAACCGTGACAGCAACCACTCCGAAGCTGGGGCTGGTAGGGAAAGGCATCACTTTCGATACGGGAGGACTATCCATTAAGTCATCGACCAACCTGCACTACATGAAAAGCGATATGGGTGGAGCTGCGGCCGTGTTAGGTGCCATGGAATTGGCAGCCAGACTTAGGCTCAATATTCACCTGATTGGCCTGGTGCCTAGCGCGGAGAATAGTGTGGATGCCTTGAGTGTCAAACCCGGAGATGTCATCGGCTCGTACAGTGGTAAGACCATTGAGATCATCGATACCGATGCAGAAGGCCGGTTGATTCTGGCTGATGGTTTGGCCTACATGCAAAAAAATTACAATCCTGATACGATCATTGATCTGGCAACACTTACCGGCAGTAGCGTCATGACGCTCGGTTATGCCGCTGGAGCTATGTTTACACAACATGACGACTTAGCGAGTGAACTGACCGCTGCTGGGGTAGGCATAAATGAGCGCGTGTGGCAATTGCCACTGTGGGATGATTATAAGGATGACATCCACTCTGATATCGCTGACGTGCGCAATTTTAGTGGTAAGCCCATCGCCGGAGCGATTACAGCAGCCAAGTTTTTAGAATCATTTCTCGTGGATAACCCTCGATGGGCTCATTTGGACATAGCGGGTGTAGCATTCGGAGACTCCCCATTCGCGAAAATGAAAACGTCAACAGGATTTGGGGTGAGGCTTTTGATTAACTACATTAAACAAATGCATTGAATTGGCTAATGATGGTTTTTTCTGGTTAGTATGGATACAAACCTCGGCGGAGACGATCAAGAAAACAGCTGAGTTCATTTGCAAGGGACGATTCACTTCAAATTCGCTATTTTTATATAAGTGATTTATTTATTTATGACAAGCCTGATACCAGCTAAACATTCTTACGCTCTGAGCTAAGAAATCAAGGTTTAAGTTCTAAACGATGCGCCAATGACAACTATAACCATAAAAGACAATCAGCAAATTGATAAAACGAGTTTTGAGTCTTTAGAAGAACTCGCTGAATATTTGTTCGAATCATTTGATTTCGGTCAGTTAAGACCTCTTGGGGAAAAGGAACTAACTGCGCAACAAAAAGAGCGAATGACGCAAGCGTTAAAGACTCAAAAATCAAAAATGTTTAATATCTGACATGGAAGTCTATGAGCTAGATAAGGAAGTCATTCTTTATTTGGAAAAACGTGGACTGATCGCTCAATATAAGAAAGCTAAGACCTACCTTAAAAACACACATCATGCAGCTGTTCGGTTCAAGAAGCGAAAACCCTATTCTGAAGGGAAGTATTATTTCCGCATTAATAAAAAATATAGAGCCATTGGCGTTTTTGATGGAGAGGACTTCATCGTCACAGAAATCGATGACCATCAGTAAACAGATGCGTTAAAATGACTCGACGGCTATAAATTTTGATTTAGAAAAAACTCCCACCTAAGTAAATATTTCATCTTAATGAGCAATCAACCACTAAATATCCTCTGCATCAGTACCTACTACAAGGGCATTGACTTTATCAAGACGGTAAAGGAGGAAGGACACAACGTCTACCTATTGACCAACAAAAAACTCGAGAATGACCCCTGGCCACATGACCATCTCAATGAGATAATGTACGTGGAGATCGATAAAAACGGGATGTGGAACGATCAGCATGTGGTCAACGGCTTGGCATTTAAGATGCGATCCATCAAGTTTGATCGCTTTATCGCACTGGATGATTTTGATGTGGAGCGAGTAGCTCATTTGAGGGAATATTTCAGGATTCCAGGTATGGGCGATACTACCGCAAGGTACTTCCGTGATAAGCTGTCTATGCGGAGGAAGGCCAAAGATGCCAAAATACCGGTACCTGAGTTTGTACCCTTATTCAATGATGTGGACATCAATACCTATACCGATTGGGTGCCTTCGCCATGGTTGATTAAGCCTCGATCTGAAGCGTCTGCTACGGGTATAAAGAAGATTCATTCCAAGGATGAGTTGTGGGCCTTGATCAATGAACTGGGCGATGAGCGGCATAAGTATCTTTTGGAGAAGTTTACCCCCGGAGATGTGTATCATGTGGATGCCCTCACCGTAGGAGGCAAGGTGGTCTTTTCAAGGGTGAGTCAGTACCTGGATACACCCTTTGAAGTGGCTCATGGAGGCGGCATCTTCCGCTCACATACGGTAGCGTTCGATTCTCCGGATGACAAACAGCTCAGAAAACTCAATGAGAAAGTGATGAAGTCCTTCGGCATGCAATACAGCGCCTCACACACTGAGTTCATCAAGGCCAAGGAAGATGGCAAGTACTATTTTCTTGAAACCTCTTCGAGGGTTGGGGGCGCGAACCTAGCGGAAATGGTAGAGGCATCTTCGGGTGTTAACCTCTGGAAGGAGTGGGCAAAGTTAGAGATCAGTACGGCGCTGGATATATCCTATTCCCTACCGGAAATCAGAAAGGATTATGCCGGTATCGTGGTATCGCTTAGCCGATACGAGAATCCTGATGATAGTTCATTTACTGATACTGAGCTGGTGTGGCGAATGAAGAAGAAATGGCATATAGGCCTGATTGTCAAGGCGGGTAGTAGAGAGCGTGTACTTGAGCTACTGGATGGTTATACCAAGAGAATCAGTGAGGAATATCATGCGAGTCTGCCAGCACCTAAGAAGTCTGCGGATTTATAGAGTGGAGAGATTAGAGTTGATAGTTGAAAGTGGGAGTTCTGAAATTGACAATGGAGAATTGATATTTGACAATTGTTTTAGCTGAGGCGTGCTGCTATATGCAGGTAAGGAGAGTATAGAGCTATCAGTTTAGGGTGGTAATATGCCAAAAAAACTGTCATACACAGGCCTGCTACCCACGGTCAGGAATCTAATGCGAAGCGCGGCTTATTTATCTTCATGAATTCTATTGCTAAAAGTATAGGATGGCTACAGGATAACGTTCGGGGGGTGTCATCAAACTGCGAACTGGCATTGTCTTCGAAAAATACAATTTATTGATATACCTCTATTAGGCAGAGCAGGGCGGAGGCAAGGCAGAGGATGGAACCCACGACCTTGGTGGAAACTTAGAAATGTGCTAATTATTTCGGGTTATGAGCGTACTGTTATTTATCTTGGCCACTCTGAAAATGACGTGACTCACCATATGCATATCATTTTCATTGTTCCGCAGCTATGGAATTTTGACTCTTTCATAATTCTAAAATCAAGAACTTTGATGCATTGCAATATTCTGCTTTTTGAGTAGTATTGCTACTCGTTATGCGTTGGCTAGTAATTCACACCAAACCACGTCACGAAAAGAAAGTGGCTGCATCCCTTCAGCGCAAGGGCTTTGAGGTTTACTTGCCCCTCAAAAAGGTGGTACGCCAGTGGAGTGATCGGCGCAAGAAGGTGCAGGACACGCTTTTTAAATCTTATGTATTTATTAGAGTAGGTGAGGCTGAGCAGCACGAAGTGCTAATGACTTATGGTGTCGTGCGGTATTTGTATTGGTGCGGTGCTCCTGCGGTAGTGAGGGATGTGGAGATTGAGGCGATACGAGAGTTCCTTGGAGAAACTGAATATATCGAAGAAGATAAAATAGAGTTTTTACCAGGTAGCGAAGTGGAGATTAAGTGGGGAAGCTTCAGAGGAGAAAAAGGAGAATGTCTGGCGCGACAAGGAGATCATTTGATCTTGCTGATCGAGTCACTAGGGCAAGTGATTAGGGCTGAGGTGCCGGTGCGGTACTTAGTTTAAAGATGACAGATTAAAGTGGATAGTTGTTAACTGTTCATTTTGTGATTTATTGACAATCAGTTAGTTACGATGTATTGTTGTGACTTACGAGGCGGAGCTGTAATTGGACGGTTCGGATGGTCAGATAGTTCAGACTTTCGGATTTTGCGATACTCGGACAGTCTGATCCTTTGAGCAATCAGGTTACTACATGAAGCATAATTTTGAAAAGCTAACGATTTGGAGAGATGCTGTCGAATTAGCGGTAGTGGTGTACAAGATATTTAGAGACTCTAAAAATTTTGGTTTGAGAGATCAAATTCTCAGATCCGCAATATCAATCCCAAGTAACATTGCTGAGGGCTGTGAAAGACAATACCCTAAGGAATTCTCAAGGTTCCTCACGATTGCCGCAGGAAGTTGCGGGGAGATTAGAACTCAGTTGATCCTTGCTCATAGGTTTGGTGAAATCAATGAAGCTCAAAACATTGAATTGGTAGATAAATTTAGGGTTCTGTCAGCTCAATTGTTTTCCTTCAAGAAAAAGATAGATGAGCAAGTTTAGTTTGCACATACCGTCGGAATCATCTGAATATCTGTCAGTCCGAAAATCCTTAATTTGCGAGATTCGGACACAGCTCATCATTGCGAAAGGTGTTGGTATGTTGAATGATGGTGTGGCAAATCAGTTCATAGCATCCTACCGAAGCTTATCAGCTCAGATTTAGACATTCCGTAATAAAGTCAATGAAAATAAATAGAGTTCGTAGACAGAGCAAGTCAGAATTATCTGAACGTCCGAACATCTGAACATCCTTATATTGCTAGATACACTTATAACTTCAAAAACTCGAGTTAAACTCCTAGTCAAATTCTTTCTGAACCCTAGTAGTAGGAGCTACCTACGTTCGTTGGCTACTGAGTTTGGGGAAAGCACTAATGCGATTAGGCTGGAGCTCAATAAGTTTGAGGAGGCTAATTTGCTTAGTTCGGATCATGAAGGTAATCGTAAGATCTATCAGGCGAATAAGCAACATCCGTTTTATAACACGATCCATGATCTTGTGCGTAACTATCTGGGTATGGATACCCTAGTGGAGCATATTGCAGAGCACCTTGGTAGTGTGGAAGAGGTCTACTTAACCGGCGACCTTTGTAAAGGCATCAACAGTGGGTTTATCGACCTTATTCTGGTTGGGTTGGATATAAAACGTGACTACCTGGCGCTACTCGTAGAGAAGGCAGAGCTACTGGTCAAACGCAAGGTTAGGTATGTGCTCTATGAGCCGAATGAGTTTCAACGAAGCGCCGTGGAATTGGATCAACAAGGATTATTCTTACTTTGGGAGCAAGATATTAATCGTGGATAATAAGAATAATTTCCAAGACCGCATCATTGACTACCTACTGGAAAAGGGTGATGACGTTCATTCCATTTACCTCTTTGGAAGTCGGGCAGATCAGAGCAATTTCACAGATGATAGTGATTGGGATATCGCTCTACTTTCTGGTCATCATGCCGGATTTAAGAGCTTATATATTTGGGAATTGCAATTGGCAATAAGTGCAGAACTGGATATTAAAGTCGATTTAGTTGACTTTCGGAACGTATCCACCCTCTTGCAATTTGAAATTCTCAAATCAGGTGTGCTCTTATGGTCACAAAATGAAAGTGCTGCAAGAGAAGTTGAAGCGCAATTGCTTGGTGAATATCAGGATTTTCATGCTTCACAACGCGCCATAATGAGTAGCATTCACCAACGAAGAAAGGTGTATGGATAAAGGAGTGACCAGAGCAGTAGTTATTCAAAAAGTGGCGAGCATAGAACGCTGCTTACACAGAATACGAGAGGAATTCGATAGAGATGACTTGCCATTTTCAGAGAATCTTTCAGCACAAGACGCTGCAACGCTGAACATTCAACGTGCCTGTGAACAAGTGATTAGTATTGCCAATTACCTGATTAGAACTCAAAAATGGGGGAGTCCTACCTCCAGGGCTGATGCTATCAATACGCTGAGCTCGCAGGAACTCATCTCAGTTGAGTTAGCCGACCGGCTTAAGAAGATGCAGGGATTTAGAAATCTGGCGGTTCACGAATACCAAAAACTGGATATTCAAATATTGATCAATATAATCGAAAAACGATTGGTGGATTTTGAAGCGTTCACTAACGCCGTGCTTGAGTTTACCACAGATGAGGAATAAAAAAATTAGCTTTGCCGATTCTATGAGCATTAGACTTTTAAGCCTTTTAAGAAACATCTTCTGCGTTGGTGTGATGGCTGTTGCCATTAGCTCGTGTGTAAGCCACAAGCAGCTGATGATTCTTGATGAAGGACAGCCTTACATCACAGACAGTATAGCACATATCCTGAACTTACCTGTGCCAATTATTCAAACAGATGACCGCTTGTTGATCAGGATTTCTGCCTTTGATCCTGAAACGGCCGAACCGTTTAATGTCAACTCAGGTATTGGACAGGGTGGGCAAAATAACCAGATGATGATGGGTGGTGGTAATAATGGCCAACAACAGGGAAGCATTAACAGTCCCTTTATTGGATATCAAGTAGATGAAAATGGCAATATAGAATTCCCCGTGATCGGTACAGTTAATCTTAAAGGGATCACCATCGAGCAAGCCAAATTGAAAATGTATGAGCTGCTGAATGATTACTTGGTGAACTATTCTGTCGATGTGCAATACCTCAACCGGCGTGTAACGGTCACTGGTGAAGTCGAAAGCCCTGGCGTGGTAGATATAGGTAGGAATCGTATTAGCATACTTGAGGCGATACAGCGTGCTGATGGCATCACCACTTACTCTAATACTGAGAATGTAATGGTTATCAGGGAAACGGATGGAGTACGGACTTTCGGTATACTAGACCTGAATGATAGGAGTGTGGTCAATTCACCTTTCTATTATGTCATGCCCAATGATGTTATTTATCTTCAGCCTATCAGAGCTAAAACCTGGACCACTCAGACCGCCTTGTTCACCAGTATCAATCTAGTCACTGGCCTCATATCAGCGGCGGCCTTAATTATCGCCTTGACGAATTAAACCTTGACGAATCAGGAGTCATACGCATTTGAAGAGGAGAGCAAACCGCTCATTCAGCTGGATGTAAAGAAGCTTTTCAAAAAAGCACTCAGAAATTGGTATATCATTCTGATTTTTGGTGTGCTTGGCCTGATCGCCGGCTTCTTCTATTTGAGATATACCTACCCGGTCTATCTGATCCAGTCTCGGGTACTGACCAAAGCATCTGAGGAGGAGCAATTATCTAATCAGTTTTTCCGATCCAATCCTATTGCGCAGGTTCAAAACCAGTTGGTGGATGAAATCCAGATATTGCAGTCGCGCAACCTGATCAGTCAGGTCATCGATGAGTTAGGTCTGGATATCTCCTACTATTCTGTCGGTAGGGTGAAAGACCTGGATGTATATCCCTATGATCAGGGTAGTTCGGTGCTGGTATCCCAATCAAGGCTTCTACAGCAAGCGTTCGATACCCCTTTTCTCATCAATTTCGATGATCGTACCAGCTACCAACTAACGTGGAATAATGCTGTCTACGAAGGTCGGTTTGGAAGTACACTGGAAGGACCATTCGGTGAGCTAGTAATGGTGTTGAACAATAATGATCGTGGGGGATTGAATGAGGTGAAGTTCATCATCCATGAGAGCAATCAACTCATTAATAACTATGCTCAGAATTACCGTGTAACCAGGGCAACTGGGGCGGGAAATGTATTGGATCTGTCATTGAATATAACAGTACCCAATAAGGCGGTAGATTTTCTCAATGTTGTGATTGGGTATTACGAAGAATCTATCATTCGTGATAAGAGCCTTATCGCTAAGCGCACTACCGATTTTCTGAATAATAGACTCGATGATTTAGCAAACGAACTTCGGACCTCCGAACAGGAGATGAAGCAGTTTGTTATCAATAATGACCTTCTCTCAGGAAGTGTAGATACGAGGCTTACTTTTCAGGTAGAGGTATTGCAGGAACTGGATGCCGAAATGGCACAATTGCAAGTCTATGAACAGGGTATTCAATCACTGGTAGAGCAACTGGATGATACTGTGGCAGCCGATGCAGGATTTGATTTTATTCTGTATACTGCCGTACCCGCAATCAATGGGAAGGACTATAGTACTGTTTTCACCGAGCTCAATGAGCTGAAAGCTGAGCGGAATCAGCTATTTATGAGCGCAGCTCCGGCTTACCCTGCCTATAGATCGTTAGACGAAAAAATTAAAAGTCTTCAAACCTATTTGACGAAAGAGCTAAATGGAAGCCTCGAAAAGCTTAAAGTAATCAGGGCTACAACAAAAAATAAAAGTGATTCGATTTATGCAGAGTTGAGGAAGGTACCTGACTTGAGGATTGACTTTAAGGGAATAGATCGTTTGTTGTCGATCAAAGAAGAGCTCTACCTGGAGCTTCTCAAGCAGCGAGAACAGACTGAACTATCACAGGCTACTACCGTTTCTGAGGTCAAGGTGTTGATGAACCCACGCTTGGTTGCGAGAATTAGTTCAGCCTCAAGGGATGTCTATGCCTTAAGTGGCCTGGTAGGTGCAGTCCTTCCTATATTCATTATGCTCATCATGGTGATGGCGGATACCACCGTCGACAATCCTAATGAAGTGGCCAAAAAGACCAACGTACCCGTGATCGCCAGTATCGGGCATAGTAGAAGTCAAAAACAGATTGTGGTAACACGGGAATCGCGTACCGGTATGGCAGAGATGTTTAGGCTACTGAGGTCTAATCTCAACTTTTTCACCAATACCAAATCCAATACGGGTGGTGTCAATGACAAACAATCGCTTTTGGTTACCTCTTCTGTATCCGGTGATGGGAAGACCTTTGTAGTGGTGAATATGGGCATGAGCATGGCAATAGCAGGAAAAAAGGTCTGCCTTGTCAACATTGATTTGAGGAAACCGAAGCTGGCCCGCTACCTTGGAAAGGAAGATACGATGGAGGGGTTATCAACCTACTTGGCGGGAGGTATCGATTTGGATGAGATTATTCAATCTGCGGAGGGTAGTGAGAACCTACATTTTATTCCATCGGGCCCTATTCCGCCAAATCCGGCAGAGTTGCTCTTGACAGAACGCATGCGACTAGCTGCTGAAACACTAAAGGCAAAATATGATGTAGTGATCTTTGATGCGCCCCCAATAGGGGCAGTAGCGGATGCCTTTGCTATGGAGCCTTATGTGGATGTGAGCTTGTTTATCGTACGCTACAGACACTCACAGCTACAGGCACTGGAGTTGATACAGAATGTGAAAGATGAACAAAAGCTTCCGAGTCCAGCCATTGTATTGAATGATGCTAAGATTCATCAGAACAGCTATAGTTACGGGTATGGATATGGATATGGGTACTATGCGGATGATAGTAAAGGTAGGATGCGGTTGAGTAGGTGGTGGAAGAAGATTAAAGGATAGTTCGGATGGTTCGTGCTTCGACAGGCCTGTCTGCCGACAAGGCAGGCTCAGCAGGATATTCGGATGTTCTGACGGTCAGACACTCGGAAATTTGGATAGGAGGAGTTCTTCTCCCCTTGGGGAGATAAAGACGGGGTTGAGAAGAAATGGAAGAGCACACGTTGCAAACGCACGTCAGCAGTGTAATTACTACATTAAAATGATGTTATGATTACCAGTCTGGTTACAGACTTGAGGTTCGTGAGGTCACGAACCTTGGCGAAGGAGTTGTGGGAGAAGCTGAAAGCTTAATTGACAATTGATAATGGAAAATAGGATGGTTCGGATCCGAATAGCTATCGGGATAGGATGAATAAAAAAGTAATTACGCTTAATAAAAAAAGTCAATTATTAAAAAACACCCTGTCTTCAGTAGGAAAACAGTGGTGCTTAATAGGCTTTAGTCATATAAATTATGCAGCCGGAATGGCTTCAATCTCTATGATTTTATCTTCCCGATACTGCTTTTGCAGCCTTAACTCATCGATTGATGCCTGCTGCAGGTAAGCTTCAGTGTCTGTTAACGCATTGCTCCCTTTTGACTCATTGTCAAGCTGGGTATTCAATTTATCAACAACTGCCTGTTGCTTGTCTATCATATCCTGAGGTGCTGAAGTGCTGTTCAAATGATTTAATAGACTTTCAGCATTGGCTAAATCAACAGTCAGACTATCGATTTCATCCTGGTCTAGCTCTTGCCTTTGCAACCTATTGGTTAATCGATTTTCTGCCCTGATGATTTCACGATCCAGTTCGGTACTTTCTGCGGACCATTTCTGTTTCAGATACAGTCGCTGTTCTGCTGTCATTTCATTTAGATTTTTCATGGTATTTATATTTATAGTTAAACAATTATTTTCTTAAACTATTTCAACGTGAAAGCATGAGCAGTTCTTTCAACTTACAATTGGTGAGATTTTCTAAGCGGTTGATAACGCCGTATCTGGGCAATTGTAAACCCTTCTCAATTCTTGAGATCGAGGCTTGTGTCACTTTGAGCTTATCCGCCAAATCAGATTGACGGAGTTTGTAACGCATGCGCACATATTTGAATACGCGAGATATTGATTGTTTCCCTTTCATAACATTTTGGTTTAGACTGTTAAATAATATGTTATTTTTCAATTCAATAGTCATGCCAAGCAAGTCCGAAACGTATATACGTTTAAGAAAAATGTTAATGTATATGCGAATGAGTTTGCAGGAATATCATATACGGTTTGGTTTTGAAGAAGAATGTATATTCTCCTGAGCAGCAGACGTGGGAGATCGGATGGTTTGGACATTCGGATTTTCAGACACTCGGACGGTCGGACGGTCGGACGCTCGGATGGTTCGGACACTCGGATTTTCAGACTTTCGGATGGTTCTGACTTTCAAGTGATGTAACACGTTTTATGTTCCTATCGTTGTTGCTGAATCTTAGTTGCCTGGCTAATCAACAATTGAAATTCTCCGTATATTTATACCAATGAAAGCGCGAGGTATTTATTTGGTACTACTGGTGTTGGTTGGGTTCGTAGCTCAGGCTCAAAACACATTTACCCAAGAGGACAGGGAGCGACTTATTCGATTGGAGACCCGGATGGAGGAGATGCAGAAACAAATGGATGTTCGCTTTGAAGCTGTAGATAAGCGCTTCGAAGCTGTAGATAAGCGTTTTGAGGACGTGAATAATCGTTTTGAAGATATCAACAGCCGCCTTGACCAGCAGTTCAACCTTATTCTTGGCATTTTGGCTGCATTCGTTACCATGTTTGTGACCACTATCAGTTTTGCGATTTGGGATCGCAAGCAGGCGATGAAGCCCTTGCTGGAGGAGACGCAGAAGCTTTCTAAGGATGTATCGAGGCTCAATCAACTGCTTGAGGCGCTGAAGGAATTGGGTAAGAGTGATGATAAGCTCAAAGAGGTTTTGAAGCAATTCAATTTATTATAGTAGGACGTTCGGACATTCGGATGGTTCGGACACTCGGACTTTCGGACACTCGGATGCTTTATATCAAAGGGCAAAAGGAGAAAATGTTGATTAACACATTCAAACAGATAATAATTTCAGGGTTGTGGCGGAAATAGCGGTGGATACTCAAGAGCAATGGGATAAGGTGATCTTACCCAAAAAGACCTTGCTGCACCTGCCGTACAAGGAGCTCTGGGACTATCGGGACCTGCTCTTGTTGTTTGTCAAGCGCGACTTTGTGGCGGCCTACAAGCAGTCGATCCTGGGGCCGGCATGGCATGTCATCCAGCCGATCCTTACCACGGCGATCTATGTAGTCGTGTTCAATCGCATTGCCAATATCCCTACAGATGGTGTGCCCCCAGTGCTTTTCTACTTCGCCGGAATCACCTTATGGCAGTTTTTTGCGACCTGCCTGACCGGCAGTAGTAGTGCCTTTATCGCCAATGTCAATATCTTCAGTAAGGTCTATTTTCCAAGATTGATCATTCCCCTTTCTTCCATGATGTCGGCCATGGTGGCCCTTGGCATACGGCTTGGGTTGCTCGCTATTATTTATGGTTATTATGTGGTTACAGGCTCTGAATTGCAGCCCAATTTTGATCTACTAATATTACCATTCACGATTATCCTGCTAGGTATGCTGGGCTTGGGATTTGGGATCATTGTGAGTTCGTTGACCACCAAGTACCGTGATCTCAGTTATCTGGTAGGGTTTGGGGTACAACTCGTGATGTATGCCACCCCGGTCATCTATCCGATGAGTGCATTACCGGCTGAGTTTAAGGCCTACGCAGTGTATAATCCGGTTGCACCTTTGATCGAGAGCTTTCGGTATGGCCTGACGGGCTTTGGTAGCTTTTTACCGGATCAGCTGATCTATTCAGCTGTTTTCGCGGTGCTGCTCCTGCTTTTTAGTGTGGTATTGTTTAATAGGGTGGAAAATAGATTCGTAGACACTTTATAATAATTGACAATTGAAATTGGAGAATTGATAATGACCAAAAAACTAAAAATAGGAATATCATACCCAAACTTAGACAAGCCCAAATTATCCATTACCCATTATCCATTATCCATTGTTTGTTATGGGTGATACCGTCATCAAAGTAGAAAACCTCTCCAAGCTCTACCGCCTGGGTGTATGGGGCACAGGTACGTTGAAAGACGATCTCAAGAAGAACTTTGCCAAATGGACAGGACGGAATGATCCTACGGTAATGGTAGGTTCGAGCAATCAACTCGATACAGTGGATCAGCAGGAAGTATGGGCGCTCAAGGATATCAACTTTGAGGTGAAGCAGGGGGAAGTGCTGGGCATTATCGGTAAGAACGGTGCGGGTAAGAGCACATTGCTGAAGATCCTCTCAGAGATTACCGCACCCACTACAGGTGCGGTAAAGATTAAGGGTCGTGTAGCGAGTCTGCTGGAGGTAGGTACCGGCATGCACCCTGAACTCACTGGTCGTGAAAATATTTTTCTTAATGGGGCTATCCTCGGCATGCGTCGCTGGGAAATAAAATCTAAGTTTGATGAAATTGTAGATTTTGCGGGTATCGCCAAGTACATCGATACACCCATCAAGCGCTATTCCAGTGGTATGCGAGTAAGACTGGGCTTTGCGATTGCAGCTTTCTTAGAACCAGAAATACTGATCGTGGATGAGGTGTTGGCTGTCGGGGATGCTGATTTTCAGAAGCGAGCGATTGGTAAGATACAGGAGGTGAGTGAAGGTCAAGGGCGAACAGTGTTGTTTGTAAGTCATAATATGACTTCAATAATTAAACTATGTAACAAGTCAATTTTATTAAAAGATGGTTTAATCCATAAACATGGGAATACTAGTGATGTGCTTGATTACTATTTAAAAAACAATATTTTGCTAGTTTCTTCTGTTAGTTTAATGGAAAAAGATCGGCAAGAGAATGAACTTGTTTCATTAGTATCTGCTAGAATCTCTACCTCATTAGGGAAACATGAGGTCAACTTTAATTACTCAGAGTGCATAATTCTAGAAATTGATTATTCTGCATTTGTGCATCAAGAGTACATTACAGCTATAATTCATATCAAGGATTCGAAAGATAACGTTGTATTAGCCTCTAATGAGTTCGAAGCAAACGACTGGGAAATTGTGCACAGCTCTGGTAAACATACTTATAATACTAAATGCAAGATACCAAGTCATTTTTTGAATGAAGGGTTCTACTCTGTTATGATAGCATTCGGAAGCTACAGCCCAAATATTATTCACAATCTCTATGAAAATATTTTGGGATTCAAGATTACATATGACGGATCAGAAACAAAATCGGTGAAATCTCAATTTACAGGTAAATGGCCTGGTATAGTGAGACCTAAATTAGAATGGAATGTTAGAGCATATTAAAATTTTAGGTTCAAAACAAGGATACTTAGCCAAGGATGTACCAGAGACTAAATATCATTTAAGGAAATTATCTCACATCGTAGAGGTTGGAGAATATACATACGGCGATCCTGATGTCATCCATTGGGATGCACTGACTAAGCTATATATTGGCAATTATTGCAGCATAGCTAAAGGTGTAACATTTTTATTAGGAGGAGGACATAATACAAAAAGGGTTACGACTTATCCTTTTGAATCTTTTCCAGATATTTGGAATTATTGTCCGAAGGACAAAACGCATCCAATTTCCAACGGTGATATAGTCGTTGGTAGTGATGTTTGGATTGGACAAGAAGTTATAATATTATCGGGCGTCACAGTGGGGCATGGAGCTGTAATAGGAACAAGAAGCGTTGTAACGAAGGATGTAGAACCATATTCAATTGTAGCAGGTAATCCAGCAAGAGTGATTAAAAAAAGGTTTGACGAAACGATAGTCAATAAGCTGCTTATTGAAGCTTGGTGGAACTGGCCTATAGAAAAAATTAAATCTAATATGGATTATTTACATGGGGAAATTGGTTAGTCCCATTTTAATTTTAGCCTACAATAGAGTAGATAAACTTCAAAAGTTAATATCATCGATATCAAATGAATTTACTTCGCGAATAATTCATATTTCAGTCGATGGACCTCTCAAAAATAAGCCCGAGGATGTCCAAAAGGTTGCTGCAGTGAGGAATTATGTTGAATCACTCAGAAATAGGCATAATTTGAGAGTTCTTTTGCATGAAGACAATCTAGGTTGCAAACAGGGTGTGATTCGCGGAATCAACTGGTTTTTTGAGAATAGTGAGAGTGGAATAATTTTAGAAGATGACTGTATTCCAGACAACAGTTTCTTTAGTTTTTGTGACACTTTACTGAAAAAATATGCGACTTATGATAAGGTCATGCATATAGGAGGAAGTACAGCGGTTTCTTCAAGCCGATTAAAATACCCGAATTATTATTTTTCTAAACTACCCCCTATTTGGGGATGGGCTACCTGGAGGAGAGCTTGGAAATTAATGGATGCAGATATGAATAATTATGAACCAATTCTTGGTAGCACCTACTGGGAAAAAGTAATTCCGGATGAGAAGGTTAGGCGCTTCTATCATGGTTTGTTTGAAAGCGTTAAACAAGGTGAGGTAGATACATGGGATTACCAGTGGACGTATGCCGTTATGAAACATGGTTTAGCGGCTGTCCCTTATCGAAATCTCATATCTAATATTGGATTCGATAATGATGCTACGCACACAAAATCGGCAAATTCACGTTTTGCAAATTTGCCTACATCGTCTATAGGTATGCCCAGGCATCCTTTGATAATAAAGAGAAATGTATCTCAGGATATGAAAGTTTTTCAAAGTCTGATTAATAAATGAATATCGACTTACTTAATTACAAGCCTAACAGGCTAGTTGATCCGGATTCATGGCTTGACAATATTCCATTTGCATATTCTTTATTGGATACTTTAAAGCCTAGGGTTTTAGTTGAGTTGGGTACATTTTCCGGTAATTCGTTTGTTACCTTCAACGACGCAAGTGAAAGATTGAATTTTGACTCAAAAATGTTTGCCGTTGACACCTGGGAGGGCGATGGACATACCGGGCCATACGCTACTTCAATATATGATGACCTGAGTTTGTTTATTCGTAAGAACTATCCTACTTCTAGCCTGCTTAGAATGCGTTTTGATGAGGCCTTAGATTTATTTGAAGATAGATCAATCGATTTACTTCATATTGACGGATTACACACATATTCGGCGGTAAAACATGATTTTCTTACATGGAAACCAAAGCTATCTAGTAGATCAGTTGTTCTCTTTCATGACACTATGGTGAAAGAAAGGGACTTTGGTGTATGGAAGTTTTGGGATGAATTAAAAGAGGATTACCTGACGTTTAATTTAACATTTGCCAATGGCCTGGGTGTTTTGGTTTTTGGGAATGAGAGCCAAGAAACCAATGATTTAATAAGGAAGTTACAAGAAAATGAATTTTTAGTCTAGTCATTTGATGTTGCGGGACAGTCGGTTCAGAAGGAGTACCAGTTGGAATGTGCAAAAAGCAGATATTCCAACTTGGAAAGTAAAATGAATGAACTAAAATCACTGTTTGAGGATGTTACGTCAACACGTGGTTATCATCTATTAGAAAGGATTCGAAGAATTCTAAGATTACAGTGACTCCTCTAGTTTCTGTTGTTATTCCTAATTATAACCATTCAACATATCTGAAAGATCGAATGGATAGTGTATGTCAGCAGACCTATCGACACCTCCAGATAATAGTACTGGATGATGCCTCTACGGACAATAGTATGGAAATTATCAATAAATTTCAGTCAGAGGATAAGCGAATAATGGTTCATTCTTCAGCTAATAATTCAGGAAGCACTTTTCATCAATGGGCTAGAGGGATTAATCTGGCTAAAGGTGAACTTGTATGGATTGCCGAAAGTGATGATGTAGCCGCAACTAGTTTTGTCAAGAACGCGGTTGATCGTATGAAAGATTTAGATGTGCTTTATATAGGAGAGTCTGAAAAAATAGATCACAAAGGGATATCACTTGGACGAGTGCATGCTAATGACCAAGAGATTTGGACTTCTGATTTTGAGATGCCTGGTAGCGATATGATTACAAATCACTTCGCTTTCAATAATTATGTGATTAATGCAAGTAGCGCTATTTTTAGAAGAAGTGCTGCTTTGAACGTAAGTGATAGATACAAGAATTATACTTTTTGTGGTGACTGGCAGTTTTGGATCGAAATAATGCGTCAGGGAAACTTAATGCATACATCTGATATAGTAAATTATTATAGAATCCATAAAACGAATGTGACTGGAAAGGCACTAAAAGAAGGACTTTATTTAACCGAAGGGTTAAAAGTGCTCAATTACATCAGCCAGCTTGGAGTACCTTATAATCGCACAAGGGCATCCGAAAAGTGGTATCAATATTTTCATTCGCAAAATTACATAGGTAGAAAGAGGCTAAGCGTCTCATCGATTAGATTTTGGATAACACTGTTAATTCACTTCCCAAGCTTTGTAGGGTATTTCATAAGACGACAATGGACGGGTTAAGGTTAAATCTAGGTTGTGGACAAAGAACTATCGACGGATGGCAAAATCTGGATTTTCATACCCAATCGTCGGATGTAATTCAATGTAACTTACTAGACGGAATTCCCTATGATGATGAAAGTGCTCAGGTCATTTATCATTCTCATGTACTGGAGCACTTCACAAAAAAGGATGGAATAAATTTTATTCAAGAGTGCTTTAGAGTGCTCGCACCCGGCGGTATCATTAGAGTAGTAATTCCAGATTTGGAAGAAATAGCAAGAAGTTACTTGAACTCACTAAATGATGCGTTAATGGGAAGGGAGTACGGTGACTTTAGGTATGATTGGTCGATTAATGAATTAATAGACCAGTTAATTAGAACTGAAAGCGGTGGAGAGGCAAAACTTTTACTATCAGCTGAAACTATTCCTGATGAGGAATTTGTTTTTAGACGATGGGGGCAGGAAGCAAGACAATTGAGACATAAGCTAACTCGTCGAACTCAGGATCAAAGTAATAAACAAGTAGCGAGCAAAGACATCAATCTTCAAATAGGGGGAATCAGAGGGTGGTTAGCTAAAATGATCTTGAAACCTCAGTTGAAAGAATTGGGCAGGAGAGTTGACCAAATTTTCACAGCAGAAAAGGCGTTAAGGCTTGGTCAGTTTAGGTTATCAGGAGAAGTCCATCTCTGGATGTACGATAAGTATTCACTTACCAGGCTTCTTAAAAATGAGGGGTTTGTTAACATAGAAGACATGGATGCCTATTCGAGTAGGATATCAGGATGGAGTGCCATAAATCCAGATTTAGACCAGGATTCGAAAGTTAGAAAGCCCGACTCCTTATTCATTGAAGCAGAAAAGTCTCAGAGCAGTTGAAAGTACTTCATGTTTCTTATTCGGATCAGGGTGGAGCAGCTAAGTCATGTATACGGCTTCATTTAGGATTACTCAAAATAGGTGTTAATTCCAGATTATTGCTGCTGCATCGCAGTGATGATAGTATTCCTAAGTCTTATCAATTTTATCCAGGTTATGTTAAAAGAAAATCTCCTCCATTTAAAGAAAGAGTGAAGGGTAAAATATACCGATTAACCAAGGAGATCGGAGTTCCAATTATGAAGCCTAATCCAGTACCTTCCCACGAAGAGCAATTGGAAGGAAGAGGTACGGGTTATGAGCTTTTTAGCAACCCTAATACTGAATGGGATATAACACAAGATGAAAATTATGAATGGGCTGACGTTGTTAATTTCCACTGGGTCGCCGGTTTTTTAGATTATGAAAGCTTTTTTCGTCAAAACAGGAAACCATTAGTCTGGACTCTGCACGATATGAACCCTTTTACTGGTGGATGTCATTACTCATTGGGCTGTTCAGGCTATAGGGACAATTGTCAATCCTGCCCACAACTAGAGAACGCCTCAAATGCGACGTATTCTTCAGAACTATTCTTGGCAAAAAAGGAATCACTTAGTGAAGCTTTGAGAGAGCCAATAATCTTAAGCCCCTCTCAGTGGCTTAAGAATCAATCGGAGCGAAGTTTTATTTTTAGAAACTTCCGTCATTATGTGGTGCGCTACGGTATTGACACAGACATTTTTAAGATGCGTGATAAACTTTATAGTCGAGAAGTACTAAGTATTCCTTTTGATAAAAAGGTTATATTGTTTGTGGCGGCCTCCGTATTTAATCGGCGTAAGGGTTTTGATATTGCGCTTAATGCAATGAAAAAGTTGAATAGAGGTGATGTGCTTTTTTTTACTGTTGGAAAAGTAGAAGCAAATATTGAAGACGAGGCTCATCAGAATCTAGGTGTTATCTCAGATGAGCGCTTAATGAGTATGGTCTATTCAGCTGCGGATTTATTTCTAATCCCCTCACTGGAAGACAATCTTCCTAACACCGCAATAGAAGCGTTATGCTGTGGTTGTCCTGTAATAGGCAATGATGTCGGAGGTATCTCTGAAATTCTTAGGAGTAGTGAATTCTGCATTTCAATAAGCAGTATTTCGGATATGGCAAGTGCAATAAACATTGGGATTGATAAAGATTATCCTCGAGAGAAAATAGCCATTCAAGCGAAGCAAATTTGGTCGCTCGAAGTACAAGCTCAAGAATATCACAATTTATATAACTCGATTTATTCATTGGATAATAAAAAAGGAAACTAAATTAATGATTAATGGAAATAAATGACATATACAAAGTCGTAGAAAATATACCACATATGACACGTGACCAAGGTGTTAAAATGTATGATTTAATTATAAAAAATAGGTTTTCAAGAATATTAGAACTTGGTTTTCATCAGGGTGTTTCAACTTGCTACATGGCAGGAGCTCTTCATAAATTAGAAAAAGGTAAAATCACCACCATTGATTTGACACACACTCGTAACTTGGATCCATCAATTGATAGTTTGTTGATGAAGTTGGGTTTGTCCAGTCATGTAGATGTGCATTACGAACCCACTTCTTATAACTGGAGGTTGATGCGACTAATTGAGGAAAATAATTTAGAAAAATTCGATTTTTGTTACATTGATGGCGCACACAATTGGCTCACCGATGGTTTTGCTTTTTTCTTAGTTGATATACTTTTGAAACCAGGTGGTTTAATTTTATTCGATGATCTTGATTGGTCTTATGCTAATAGTCCTTCTTTGAAGGACAACAAGGATGTTTTGAAAATGCCGAATGACGAGCGAACTATTCCTCAAGTTAGGCAGATATTTGAACTTCTGGTCAGGAAGCATAATGGATATTGTCAATTTAAGGAACAAGACGGATGGGGATATGCCTGGAAAAGAAATAAATCACTCATCCATAAACTTTTAAAAAAATAGCTTTTCCTAGGATATCTATAGTCACTCCATCTTTCAATCAAGGAGTCTTTATAGAACAAACCATTGATTCGGTATTATCGCAAAATATATCGAATTTGGAATATATTATTATTGATGGTGGTAGTACCGATCAATCAGTGGATATTATTAAGAAATACTCCAAATATTTGAAGTATTGGATATCAGAACCTGATATGGGTCAATCACATGCTATTAATAAGGGTATCAAGCTATGTACAGGAGAAGTATTTAATTGGCTGAATTCAGATGATTATTATGAACCTGATGCTCTTGAGAAAGTACTCGATCAATACCAGGAATTTGAAAACATAGACATAGTATGTGGTAGAGAAAGGGTATTTCGTGATCGATCTACAATAAGAATAAAAAATGGCTCTACTGTCTGTGATAAGCTCGAGCATACAATCCTTACGGCACACATTGATCAACCGCCAACATTCTGGAAAACCTCTGTAGTCCGAAGTTTGGGAGGCATAAATGAATCGCTCCACTACCTTATGGATGTCGAATTATGGTTAAAGTATTTAATAGTTTTCGGGCAGTCATCAATTGTCAAAATTGATGATGTCCTCACCAATTTTAGAGAACATGCCGAATCGAAAACAGTATCGCTCAATCAGCATTTTGTAAAAGAAAGATCGTTACTTAGAAGCCACCTCATCCATGCTTGTAACCCCCCAGACCTTATTGCTTATCTTATCAATGATCAAGTGTTTAACGACTCTAATGTTTCTGTAGAATTGCCACAAGTACCATTAAATGTCGCACAAACAATCAACGCAGCATTATGTGAAGAAAATTTTGGAGAAATGATGAGGCTCGGACAATTGAAGGAGGCCAGGTCCTTGTTTATGTATCATCTGAAGTATGGAAATAGAAAATACACTTGGAATCATTTCAAAATTCTATTAAAGGTGCTGTTCGTTAATTGATGTGATGACACTTACGATTGTTATTACGACATATAATAGAATCAGCTTATTAAGACGATTGTTAGACAGCTTAATGGATCAAACCATTGCTAGTGAAGAGTTCGAGATTATTGTGGTAGACAATAATTCAACTGATGGTACAGTTGAATGGATCAAAAAGAGTAAACTTTTCGAAGCAAGAAAGATGCAGTTCGTCCAGGAAAAGACTCAAGGGGTTTCCATTGCAAGGAACTCAGGTTTAAAGCTGGCCAGCGGTGAGTATATCAGCTTTCTTGATGATGATGTTACAGTGAGAAACAACTGGATGGCGGCAGTTTTTCAAATTATAAATAAGCATAAACCCGATTTTTTCGGAGGGGTGGTACACCCAAGTTATGAGGAACAACCCCCAAAGTGGTTTGACGATAAGTTTGAGATCAGAGAGCATTATCCTGAATCAGGATGGCTTCCTGCCTATACTTATCTTTCTATTAATTATGTTGCCAGACGAGCCTGCCTTAATAAAATTGGAGGTTTTAATATTGATATTGGACCTAAAGGTGCCAAATTTCAATATGGCGAAGATTCGGATCTAATTGCACGACTATATCAAAAAGGTTACTTGGCTTATTACAATCGTGAAATGATTGTTGACCATTTTGTTCCAAAAAGGAAAATGACCTTAAGCTACGTGCTGAATAGGAAAATTGAACTGGGAATGTCATATGCTGTACTTGAGCATAAGTTCCACAATGCACAAACCAGCCCTGAAGAGGCTTTGAGCAACTTGTTGGGAATTGTTAAGTCACTGACGACTGGACTTGCTGAAATCAATGGGAGTTTTAATTCTGAAAATGATGATTTCAGCTTATCACTTGATCGACTGCTTAATACTTGTTATGCAATCGGATATTCTATTCGATCATACGAACTTGCTGCTGAAGATAGAACCTTGATAGATAAAATTAGAGACTTGAATATTTCTAAACTTATTAAGTCAATCAGCTGATAGCTCAATGATAAGTCCAACCATTGTCGTTATTTGCTATAATCGGCCTCAGGCACTAATCCGACTACTTAACAGCCTAAGTACATCCTATTACCCCGATTCTGAATACCCTAGACTGGTTTTAAGTATTGATTACTCAGGAAGTGATGAGGTCTTAATAATTGCAAAAAAATTTGAATGGCCCGGTGAAAAACGGGTGATCGCATATGCTTCAAATCAAGGCCTAAGAGATCATGTTCTTCAATGTGGTGATTTAGCTGAAGAATATGAGGCTATAATAGTCTTAGAGGATGATCTACTTGTATCCGACGGATTTTACGAATTTGCACTCGCCTCATTAGAATATTACGCAGATGCTGAGCTGATCGCTGGTATTTCACTGTATACCTATGAGTATGAGGAGATATCGCTTTTTAGGTATGATCCATTGATCAATGAATTTGATACAGAGTTAATTCAGATCGCCTCGTCATGGGGGCAAATTTGGACAAGGGCTCAATGGAGGTCGTTTAGGCAATGGTACAATGATCAAAAGGACTGGGTCTCGGATAATAGACTGCCAAGTATTGTGAATTGCTGGCCTAATACTTCATGGAAGAAGTTTTTCATCAAGTATATGATGATTAATAACTTATATATGGTATTTCCTAAAACGGGTCTTTCATCGAATTCTGGAGTTTCAGGGGAGCATGCCCCTCAAGATGAGACATATCGAATTAGTCGACTTCAGAGAGGTCAAAAGGAATTTAGTTTTCAACCTCTCAATCAAGAGGCTGAGTTAAGAGATACCTTTTTTCAACTAAGTCAGGATTATTTCAAAACACGACTGCCAGAGTTGTCAGAATTTGATTTTGATGTGGATTTACTAGGTTCAAAGAGTCATGAGAATTTAATAAGAGAATTTATACTAACAACAAAAAGTTGTTCTAACCCGATTCTTCAATATGGACTTTTTGTCAAACCAGTAGAAAACAACGTGCTGATGCAATTGGAGGGCGAAGGCATCAGTCTTTCGAAGACAAGTGAGGTGCGTAGCTGGTCATTTCCATATGAACTCAGCCCATATTTCTATCCTATACATCCCAGACCGCTCGAATTTTATATTCCAAGTTGGAAGCAACAGTTGTTAACGAAGCTATCTATTGAAAAAAATACTAATTTCATAAAGCGGCTGTTGTTTATAATCTTGAGAAAATATCTTGTCAAATGAAATCAGCTGGTTATTTATGTCTAGAGTATTACTATTAATTCCGTTTGGTGGTCTATCAAATAGGTTAAGGGCATTGGCATCAGGGTTATGGTTGAAGAGTATATTGAAGGATGAATATGAACTGACGGTTGAATGGGAAGTAAATGATGATTGTGCCTGCCATTTTGAGGAACTTTTTGTGTCCAACAAAAAGATGGATTTTAGATATCATCGAGCCTTAAGCAATAATTCACTAATTCAGAAGATTGAAAGAGTTTGGAGTAATAAATTAGAATCTTCGATCATTGACGATAGCCAAGTCAAAATACTAAATTGGGACTCTGAAATTGTTGTAAAACGATTTGAAAAGATAAAAAGAATAGAGATTAGGACATGTCAGGAATTTGGTGATTGTAGTGATTTTTTCAACATCTTCGAGCCCCTACCTTATTTAGTACATAGAATTAATAAATATGATGATCACTTCAAATTACATGAACATATTGGTATGCACATACGGAGAACGGATAATTCTGCTTCAATTAAGCTAAGTCCAATTGATCTTTTTAAGAATAAGATAATGGAATATTTAGGATGTAATCCAAATCAGAAGTTTTTTGTTTGTAGCGATGATTTAGCAGTTATTGACGATTTGAAACATGATTTTGGTGAACTAATTACTTCTATAGTCGAAAATGTCGATCGTACTAATAAGGTTGGAACCGAGAATGCTTTAATAGATATGTGGTGTTTATCAAAGACTAAAAAAATATATGGTTCTTATTGGAGTAGCTTTTCAATGTCTGCATCTCGTCTTTCACGGACTCCCATGGAAGTGTTATTTATTCGTAATTGATTTTAATCAATTTGAGAACCATTTGATATTGGGATAGAGCTTTGTGATTTTTATTTGATGAGTATCAATTTTTCGATTATTGTCCCTTCATTCAATCAAGCTGATTTTTTAGAAGAAAATCTTCAATCAATCATTGGACAAGATTATGAGAATAAGGAGATAATTGTCATTGATGGAGGAAGTTCTGATAAGTCTACAGAGGTTTTGCGAAAATATGATGATCAAATTGATTATTGGATAAGTGAGCCTGATAAAGGCACATTTGATGCAAACAATAAGGCAATGCGGCTTATGACCGGAGATTACTGGTGTATTATTAACTCGGACGATGTTATGGCGCCAGATGCGCTAAAACTTGTAGCCGAAGTTATTGAAGTCACAGGTGAAAAATGGGTCACTGGTGGTGTTGATTTGATTGATAAGAATTCCAAAATCAGACAATCGGTGCAGGTCAAATTACCAAAGTACAAAACGGGAGGTTTGAGGTTGGCTACTAATAATTCAATTTATCATCCTTCTACTTATATCCACTGTTCAATAATCGATGAAGTAGGATACTTTCATAGTACTGATATTATGGATTATGAATACTGGTTGAGAATGGAGGATTCGGGATATACACCTTTCGTCATTGATGATGTCTTATCTAGGCTTAGGTTTCACGATGATTGCAAATCGTGGGATTATTTGAAGATGTACAAATATAATTCTGATTTGCTAAGATCTTTTGCAAGCAAAATAAGTCACCCTAATAATCAAGAACTTATTGAACGCTCTTCTCAGTGGATGAAAGATTTCTTAATTGGTAGTTATAAGAAGTCAGTAGCAGAAAAAGATTTGAGATCAGTCTTGGAATACTCATGGATGCTAGCAATTAAGCATCCGACTGAACTTACTAAGAGATGGTACTGGGGCGTAATGAGCCGTTTTTTCAAGGGGCTGAGCCATAAGGAATATCATCCATATCACTTCATGATGGATGAAGATTAGTTTTTTCAACAGTTATGTTCAAGGAGGTGCAGCAAATGCTGCAATTAACTTATTCAAGCACCTAGATGGTATAGAAAAGACCTTTTTTTATAAGGAAAATATAAGTTCTAGATATAATGCCTTAACGGATAATGATAGACGGTTCATACGAATCGACTCTCATAACAAAAACGACCTCACTTTATGGAAACGTATTATTAAAGCTATTAACGCAAGAAAGTACTATCGTAGACATAGCAAAATTTTGAATAACAAACCTGCAGGTTTTGAACAGTTTAGTGTCCCAAATCAATTTGCTTCGACACCCATTTCTTTTTTCAGCAATGATCCCGGCATCATTCATTTGCATTGGATTGCCGAATGGATAGACTATTCGTCCTTTTTTATGAGTCTAGATGAAAAGACCCCAGTGGTTTGGACACTTCATGATATGAACGCATTCACTGCAGGTTGTCATTTTGCATCAGGTTGTAATCAATACGAAACCGGATGTCGAATTTGTCCTCAATTGGCCGAAGATAGGTCTGTATCGGCCATCTTCAGACACAAGGAAGATGTGCTTAGTCGGTTGACGAATCTTAATATAGTCACGCCTTCCTTTTGGCTCTCGCGATTAGCCAAAAATTCAAAAATTCTTGAACACGCAAAACATCATGTGATACCCAATGGTGTGGATACTGATTGTTTCTTTCCTATGGATTGTGTGCACGAAAAGTTTAATAACGACTCACTTAAAGTATTATATGTTTCTGCTGACTTGAACAACCCTCGTAAAGGGTTTGAATATTTTAAGGTAATCACATCATGCTTTGTTGATTCGGATGAAACCATATTTTATGCGGTTGGTGATCATATATTACCCACAAATAACATTATTCAATTGGGTCGGATTGACTCAAGACAGGAACTCGCATTTATTTATTCTTCAGCAGATGTGCTGATTTTCACATCAATTGAGGACAACTTACCAAATGTTATTCTAGAAGCTTTGGCATGTGGTACACCAGTTATAGGTTTCGATATAAGTGATCTGAAGCGTCTTAATGAAAAAAAATATCCCGTTTATCATTTTCCAATTGGAGATATATCAGGTATCGTAGAACAAATTAAGAAGTATAAACTTAACAGAATCAATGGAAGGGACTGGCTTGAACATTTTCGAGGTGAATACAGCCTACGAAATCAAGCAGAGCGTTACTTAGAATTATATAGAAAATTAGTGAGTTCTTACCAAGAAACACCTAGTTTAGGTATCAAGTAAATGATTATTCTTATTCTTTTACCGATAAGTGTAATCGCACTGCTGTTTTGGGCGTTCTTTAAGAGGATGTCTTTACGAGAATCAATTGTTTTTTCAATTTTCATCTATTTAACTTTTGTTTATTTTGCAACAGAGATTCTCAGCCTTCTCGAAAGTGTTAGCTTCAATTCACTTATCTGGGTATATGTAATAGTTCTGACACTCCTCACGGTAGTCAATTTTAAAGTGTTTAAGTTTCCGATAAAGCCAATCGGCGACTTAGTAGAGAAAACGAAAGGATATAACCTCTTAATTCTATTTTCGATCGCTCTTGCATTAGTCACATTGATTATCGGTCTTTATTTTCCAATTGAGAATTATGATTCTCTTTCATATCATATGCCTAGAGTGATGCATTGGGCTCAAAATAAAAATGTTGAACATTATGCCACAGCGGATTTAAGGCAAATTTCGTTGGCTCCTCTTGCTGAGTATGCTGTACTTCATTTTTATGTTTTGACAGAGGTAGATTTTTTCTCTAATCTGGTACAGTGGTTGGCCTTCATTGGTTGTATTGTAGCAGTTTCTTTAGTCCTTAAAAGGCTTGGGTTTGACAAATTCACTCAATGTCTTGGTGTATTTGTAACCGCTACAATTCCCATGGCAATATTACAATCATCTACAACACAGAATGACCTTGTTCTTACTTTTTTCATTCTGTTCGTTATCCTTACAATAAAAAGCAGATTAGAAATTAATAATGAGTTGATACTTGTATCCGTTAGTGCGGCTATGGCGATTCTTACAAAGGGTACTGCCTTTATTTATTTGTTACCTCTGGCTGTCTTTTATGTCTATAGGCTTGTAGAAAATTATTTGCGATTAGATAAGCTTAGGTTATTGATTGCGTCAATAATCTTCATATTGTGCATTGCCCCTTATACTCTAAGAAATTATTTGACTTTTGGAAATCCTTTAGGCGATGTTACGTCTCAAGTGAGCAATTCAAATATCAGCTTCTATAATACTATGGCTAACCTAATACGTAATGCCAGTCTTCAGGTAATCCCACCATTACCTAACTCCAATACGTTAGTTCATAAGTCTGTGGATTTCGTATTTAGACTATTGCATTGGGATGTAACAGATCCTACAAACACTTTCAACGAATTGTATTCACTACCAGCACCTTTTCATTTCCATGAGGATACCGTTCCAGGTTTTTTTCATTTCATGCTGATCCTTGTTTGCCTAATTGACTGGCGCTTTTGGAAATCAACTATTAGTGTTAGACCATTGATGATCTATAGTATATTTTCTTTTTTTTTATTTGCATTGCTTTTGAAGTTTCAAATTTGGGGTAGTCGACTTTTACTTCCCTGGTTTATTATTTCAAGTCCCTTGTGTGCAGTCATGCTTGTTAGGATGGGAGATTGGAGATATATAGTCGTTTTAGCTATGATTGGCATGTCTCTATGTTGTATAGTTCTTAATGCAAATCGACCGCTTGTCAAGGTTTCCACTAACTCCAAATACCGCGAATTAAATGCTAATAATATTGAGTTTGAAAATAATTTTGAATTATTACATAAAAGTTCAAGTTGTGATGACTATGTCAATATTAGTACCACTACTGATAACGCACCCGTTGTTGGTTTCATCAGTTTGCACAACTCCAGTGAGTATTTAGTTTGGAAATATCTACAATCGAATTTTGATATGTTTGAACTTTATCATGTGTGCGTTGGGAATATTAGCGCAAAAAGAACAGAACAAGTTATTCCTGACATTATCATCCGAGCGAAATGAATAAACTAAGTATCATAATACCATGCTTCAATGAAGAGAACTCAATTGAGTTAATTCTTGAGAGAATTAAAGGTGTTGAGCTTAATTATAACATTGAAAAGCAGCTTATAATTATTGACGATTGTTCTACGGATAAGACAGTAAGGATTATCGAAGGTATTATTGATCGCAATAAAGAGTTGGATATTCTTTTTTTAAAGCAGGACGTTAATAGAGGTAAGGGAGCCGCAATAAAAAAAGGAATATCAAAGGCAAATGGTGATTTAATTATCATACAAGACGCTGATTTGGAGTATGATCCTGATGAGTATAATCTTCTTATTGAACCAATTGTTCAACACCGTGCTGATGTAGTATATGGAGCTAGATTTAACAATGGTAATCCTCACAGGATCCTTTTCTTTTGGCATACCATAGGAAATAAGTTTTTAACGTTTCTTTCGAATGCCCTTAGTAACCTTAACCTATCTGACATGGAAACATGTTACAAAATGTTTAGAAGAGATGTTTTGGAGCATATACAGTTAGAAGAAAATCGATTTGGTTTTGAGCCAGAGATAACTGCCAAGGTTTCCAAGCTGAAGGGTATTAGAATTTATGAAGTTGGCATTTCTTATTATGGCAGGTCTTATGAGGAAGGAAAGAAAATATCTTGGCAAGATGGTTTTAGGGCAATTTATTGTGTTATTAAATACAATATATTTCGATAATGATAAGCGATAAAGGAGATAACGTCGGATTAGATACATTAGAGGCAGTTTCAGCCGCTCCTAAATTTAACAAGTGGATGTTCAGCCAAATACAGCCATTTCTTAAAGGGCCTGTTTTGGAAATTGGAAGTGGCATTGGCAATATGTCGAGATTGTTAATTGAATCTTTTCCAGACAGTTTCTTGTCAGATTTTGACAAAGGTTACTGGAGGCATTTAAAAGAACAGTTCGGAGAACAAGAGCATGTGAGAGAGGTCATACATATGGATCTTGTCGATAAAGATTTTGACAGAAAGTTTGGAAAGTATTTTGGTACAATGAGCTCAGTCTTTGCGCTCAATGTGGTAGAGCACATTGAAGATCACAAATTAGCCGTTGAAAATGCAAAGAAATTAATAGTTAGTGGTGGAAACATAATAATTCTAGTTCCGGCCTTTCAAGTACTTTTTAACAAGTTTGACGTTGGTCTCGGACATTATCGAAGGTACACTAAATCGTCCTTGTCTGCACTTATGACATCAAATAACATTAGCGTAATTGAATCCAGATATTTTAATTTATTAGGTGTATTTGGATGGTTCTTAGATGGCAGACTATTAAAGAAAAAATCAGTATCCAACAATAGAATGAAGATTTACGATTCGATTCTACCTATCGCTAAGTTTCTTGATATGATCATGTCAAGGTTTATTGGATTGTCTGTGATCGTAGTTGGAAGAGTGTAACGTGTTTGGTCAATCACTTTCTATAATCATACCCAACTTGAATCAAGGTTCATTTTTAGGAGATTGTATTGAATCTACCTTGAGTAATGTTGTTCCGATTCAAAGGATACTTATCGACGGATTGAGTACAGACAACTCACTAGATATAATCCATCAAAACCGACAATTTCTAGATTATTATGTTAGTGAAACAGATGAAGGACAGGCTGATGCTATTATTAAAGGTTTTGATTCTGCCAATGGAAATATTCATTGCTGGTTAAATTCAGATGACATGTTATGTCCTAGTAATTTGCATTATGCAATTAATCCTTTCAACGATTCTGGGGTGCAATGGATAACTGGAAATTGTGAATTTATTGATGGCAATGGAAACACATTGAGCGTAATGAATCCTGAAATTCCATCAACATTTCATGAGTGGATTAATTTGCTAGTAAGAGGTAAGAGCTATCCTATTTTTCAGCCCTCTACCTTCTGGAGAAAAGAAGTTTGGGAGGAATGTGGTCCGTTGGATAAGAGCCTAGATTACTCATTTGATCATGATTTTTTTTTACAGATTTATCAAAAATACGGGCCCCCAACATATGTTAATAATACATTGAGTAGGTTTAGAATACATGATCAAAGTAAGACCAATAATTTTTCAAAGCGTTTTGAAGCTGAGAATCGAAGGATAGGCCTGCGTAATTTATCTGGGTTTCCCATTAAGGATCAGCTCAGATTGAGAGTAATTAGTATGCTTAAATGAATAATTTGAGTGGTATATATGTTGGGCATTATATCATTATAATCCTACTATGTTGTAATAGTTGCCACCCTGAAAGGTCTATTTTGGCCGAGGGTGGGAACACCGATTATGTCCTGTTGAGCCATATAGATCATTCTTATTTTGATGATAAGGCAAGCAATTTTTTTCAAAGTCAATTTGAGCAGATTTCAGGTGCGCATTTAAATAGAGTTGACTCATTGAATAAGGAGAGTAAGAGAATAATCATTTGCCCTCGCTCGAGGATTCCTATAGGTTCTAAATTGACTTTGCTAGACAGTCTGGAAGCAGATGAATTCATGATACTACATGATAGCAAAGGTCTTGCCATTGTTGGAGGCTCTGAAATGGCTACTTTGAATGGAGTAATCCACTTTTTATCAGAATTTTTAGGTTGTCGTTGGTACGCAGCTGATGAGATATTCGTTCCGCGACAAAGTCTAATAGCTTTGCCTTATTTCGAATATCGGTATACTCCCATATTTGAATACCGCGACCTGCACTATCCGAGTACCTTCGATTCTATCTGGTCGGTGATGAATTTTTTAACTCCACATCACAGAATAAACTATACCAAAGAGGGACCCAAAGTGTTGTTTTATCCATACACGCATTCATTTTACAAACTTGTTCCTCCAAGAGATCATTTTGATTCACATCCAGAATATTACTCTCTTGTCGCTGGCAAAAGAACATGGCAAAATGGTCAACTCTGCCTTTCCAATCCTGATGTACGTGAACTGGCAAGTAGAAATATTGTGAGCTGGTTAGACAGTGACCTCAAAGTTGAACATGTGGCGATTGATCAAATGGATCATGGGCGATGGTGTGAGTGCTCAAATTGTCGAGCCTTAGTTAATCGAAAGGGTGGACTAAGCGGTTATGTGATTGATTTTGTGGATGACGTGTCCGAGCGAGTAATAAAGAAATATCCTGATACTCGCTTTACAACACTTGCTTATCTTGACACTGAGGAAGCACCGTTAATTAATTTTACAACTAATACCACTATTAGATTAAGTAGGTGGGGATATTGCAATGCACACGCATTAGATGAATGTTATCATCATCAGTCATTCGTCAATAAACCTAGCGTTGACTTCAGGGAAAAACTGTACAAATGGAAGAATATCACTGATCGATTGTATATATGGGATTATCACGTAGACTTTTCCAACTACCTGATGCCCTATCCTAATTTCAGATCATTGGGAGGTAACATTGGCTACTATAGAAATCAAGGAGTAGCTGGTGTCTTTGCACAAGGTTCCGGTAAGGACTATTCTCAGTTTTCATCAATGAATGCATGGGTTTTATCACGTCTATTGTGGAATCCTGCCCTGGATGCATATACCTTGAGGGATGAATTTTGCCAGGCTTATTATAAGGAGGCTTCCCATTATATATTAGATTATTTAGAGTTATTAGATGATTTGATAGATTCATCCGATGCTTATCTTATTCCCTATAGTGGAATGTCAGCCCTTAGTGCTGGTTTCCTGATTGAGGGTGAGTCATTATTAGAAGATGCTTTGAAAGAAGTGAAAAACGATAGTGTCATTACCGCCAGGGTTGAAAAGGAGTTATTATGTCACCAGTTTGCTCAACTTGAAAAAAGCAAGGAAGGCCTTAAATTTAGCATGGTGAGCAAAAAAGAAAAGGACAAGGTAAGAGCTCATCTCTCCGATTTGGTCAATCGCCACCGATTAAGGCGATATCGTGAAGTCGATGGTGAAATTAAGCACTACCTAAATGCGAGCTAAATACAACGCAAAAAGTGTTCAGTGGGAACCATAAGCATCATAATTCCGACTAGAAACAGAATAGAGCTATTAAAAGCTACACTTGAGAATATTCTGTCTCAAACTCAAGTACCGGATGAGATTATCATTGTAGATGATCATTCTGGTGATGGAACCGTCGAATATTTGAAAAGCCTTAAACTACGAAATGTGAAGGTTTTTTGTAATGAGGGTAAAGGACCGGGTGCAGCACGCAATACAGGCCTTAAATTAGCACATGGTAATTATATCAAGTTCTTTGACTCTGATGATATAATGTCTCTCAACAGCATCGAGGCTCAATTAAGTACATTAGAAGAATCAGGTGAGGATATGGTTTATTCACCATACGTTCACGCATCGTATCACAATAATGAATGGATACAAAAGGATGTAGTGCTTCAGTACTCACCGATCCCCAAAAAAATGACTTTGAGGGATTGCATGGCCTATGGGTTTTTCGCAGTGATCCCTGCTATGATGTTTAGGCGCAGTTTTCTAGATAAAGTAGGCGCATGGAGGGAAGATATACTTGCATACGAAGATTGGGATTATTTTTGGCGACTATCTAAGTTTATATCCACACCAGTGCACACCAACGAATGCCTAATGATTTATCGAATACACGGCAGTCAAACCACTGATAAACATAGCAGTGATACTAAAAGAGATCAAGAAAAGCTAGTTGTGCTTCAAGATATATTATTAGATGGTATTGACGCTATTCCAAAACGGGTTTTGATTGAATGTGAATTGCAAAAGACAAAGTATTTGGTCAATGGCGAGCATGCAATTCCTTTCAAGTTCAAGGCAGGGCTTGTATGGAAGAGATTTCGAAATAAAATTGAAAGGTTAAGAACAAAAACGAATTGGGAGCGAATGCACGGTCCTTCCAAAGCAGCCAAGATATCAGATTGGTTCTAAATCTAATAATTGGCTCAGGCATCTCGGCGATCTCGCAAGCGAGACTTCTAAAAGAACGCGGGATGAACACAATGTTACTCGAAAAGTCAGTTCAGCCGGGTGGTTTAGTGAGCTGTGCAGATATCGATGGTCGGCTGTACCATAAGGTTGGGGGCCATGTGTTTAACTCAAAGAATCAAGAAGTCCTGAATTGGTTCTGGAAGCATTTTGATCGAGAGCATGAGTTTGTGCATGCCGAGCGCAATGCGAAGGTGTTATTAAATGGACAGTTGGTGGGGTATCCGATTGAAAATCATCTATTTGAGCTTCCAATCCATACCGTTAAAGCTGTTGTCAATGAATGGTTTGGAAGCGGACGGTCAGACAGTTCTGATGGTTCGGACTTTCAGACATTTCTTGTAAATCGATTCGGTCCAACATTATATAAACTGTATTTCGGACCGTACAATGAGAAGATCTGGCAGACGGATCTGAGTGAGGTGTCGTTGGAGTGGCTAGAGGGGAAGCTACCCATGCCGGATCTGAAGGATGCGCTAATACAAAATATCCTGAAGAAGGAGGAGAGCGAGATGGTGCACAGCTCGTTTTACTATCCGAAGCAGCGTGGATCACAGTTTATCATCGATCGGTTAGGAGAGGGGTTGGATATTAGGACGAACTATGAAGTTCGAAAGATCCAAAAGAGCGCTGCAGGCTGGTTGATTAATGATGAGCTTGAAGCAAATCAGGTCGTTTATACAGGAGATATCCGGAGATTGGATGCTATGCTTCACGGAGTAAACGAAGAGGTCATGGAAGCTTGTGCAGCGGTTACCGACCTTCGATCCAATGGCACTAGTAATGTGCTTTGCGAAACGGATGACTCGAACTTGTCATGGTTGTACCTACCTGATCCGGTGACTAAAGCACATCGGATTATTTATACTGGAAATTTCTCGGCAAACAATAACGCTCCTAATGGTCGGTTGACGTGTACCGTTGAGTTTTCTGGAAAGGTTAGTGAAGCTGAAATGACGGAAGAGGTCAAGAAGCTGCCAGGAAACCTTAATGTCTTGTCTTCCAACTATGAGCCTAACAGCTATGTCATCCAGACGCATGATACACGAGCGCGAGTGGATCGTGTGCGGCAGCTTTTGCAGCCAGAAGGGTTCTTTTTGCTGGGGCGATTTGCGGAATGGGAGTATTATAATATGGATAAGTGTATTGAGCGAGCAATGATCTTGACAGATCAGATTATAGATGGCAGATGATAGTTGATAGTGGGGAGTTTGCAGTTAATAAATGAGAGGTGATAGTTAGGGGTAAATAAGAAATTAATAATGGACAATTAATAATGGAAAAAATGGGATTGTTAGCGATACTTAAAGTGTTCATTTAGATGTTAGTTCTTCAGTGTACCCAATATGATTTTAAGATTGCTTCTCCCGCTTTAGCGGGATCGCAATGACGGAAATAGATATTAAGATTGCTTCGGTAGCCTCATTCCATACGGTCGCAATGACTGTAAGTGAATATCAAGTAAAGGGAGTGAATGGCGTTTAAGGGGATTAAGTTTTCATTGGTGTCGACAGTCTTTAATGAGGCGGCCAGATTGGGGGAGTGGATTGAAGGGATAGAACACCAGACCGTATTATCGGATGAGGTGATCATTACAGATGCCGGCTCCACAGATGGTACGTTGGAGGCCTTATACAAGTGGCAGGAGCGATCTTCGCTCTCTATTAGTATTCTGGTAAGTGATAAGTGCAATGTGGCTGAGGGGCGGAATCTGGCGATCACCAAAGCGAAATATGATTGGATCCTTTCTACAGATTTTGGGTGTACCTACCATCAGGACTGGATCAAATCGTTAGCAGAACATTTTGACAATCAAAAAATAGATGTGGTAGCCGGTGCTTTTGGCGCGAGTACTTATGAGCAAGAAAGTAGTGCTGCTATCGCAGATCTGATACTGCAAAATGGCTATCCGGTTAATATGGATCAGCATTTTACTGCGTCAAGTCGTTCCATTGCCTATCGGAAAACAGTTTGGGAGCAACTGGGTGGCTATGAAGAGTGGCTGACCCTTGCTGCTGATGATACTATCTTCTGGCGGAGGCTCAAACAGGAAGGATTTCACTATCAATTAGTTGATCAACCCTACGTGCAATGGGGACGGCACAAGACCTTCAGACAGTTCGCTAAAGAGGCTTTCAGGTATGGGCTTGGAGATGGTGAAAGTGGTATCAATTTCAGGAATTTTGTGTCGCATGTCATCGAGACGATAATGCGGTATTTGTTTTTTTTCAATCTTCTTCTACTTCCTATTGGTTGGCCTCAATGGACGCTGTGGCAAGTCATATTGTTCATTCCATTGAGTTTTGGGTTGCGGAGCTACCGGAATGCCTGGAGGAATTATCAGGGTTTGACGGTGCAGTTTGGGTTTAGCTTTAAGGATTTTGTGAATAGTCTTTATTTGATTGAGATTTCTAGGTGGTTTTATCTTAATGGGTATATCAAGGGCTGGCTGTTTGCGAGTAAGGAAGTGAAGGAGGGAAGAAAGAGGTTGAAGGGCAGGTTTTGAATTAGGTTCTTTTTCGCAATACGATTTAGGCAAGTCGTTTTTGCTATAGAATTCTCTTGACTCCCTCGTTAAGATGGATTGCAGGTGACTTGTCTCAATGGAGTTGGTTGACATTGACATCCAGGGGTTGCTACCCAGAAAGCCAAGGAAGTTTTAAAAGGGGAGTTGGGTTTGATGAATAATCGCAAATTAAATGTCATTATTTATGAGTCGAGTTCTTTTGGTGGATGCTATAGCTACGCTATTGAACTCCACAAAGCATATCGAAGGGATCAGAGGGTAGCGACTTGTGAGTTGATACTACCCAGGAATGCTTCAGTCAAACTGGATAGGGTATCCAAAACACTAGTTTCAGATCAACCTCGTTACTTCACCAAACTTCATTTTCTGTGGCGGCAATTGGCCAACCCAATTCGCTTTTTTTTTTATGCTCGCCGATTGCAAGGGTCCTTTATCCTTTTCAATGATTTTGAGCAACTCACCTCATTTTTATGGGTAGGGTTGTTTCGTAAATACGCCCCTCAGCATCGCTATGCACTATTCCTTCATGATCCGGATCGTGATACTTATCCCCCTTCTAAAATGATTTCTGTCTGGTGCATGCGCCGTATGATGACGTTGATGCAGTTTGGTTTATATCATGATGTCCTACCGGGAAAAAGCTATTACCGACAGGGAACTACGAAATACCTCAATGTACCTCATGGCATTTACGATCTTCCAGAACCAGAGAATACGTTGCTTGCCTCCTTGACAGAAATAAAAAATAATGCTAATTTAATGCTGATCCTCGGGGCGATACGAAGTGAAAAGAATTACCGATTGGCTATTTCGCTCTTACCAGCAATGGGGTCATTGAAGCTGTTGATTGCTGGTCAGCCTGCCCATAGTGGTGAATCATCGGATGAACTAATAACTTATGCGACTGAGCTTGGCGTGGCAGATCGTGTGATCCTGATCGACCGTTTTCTGACCTTTGCGGAGATGTCGGCATGTATAACTGTTTCGGATGTCATATGGCTCAACTATAGCGGCAGCTTCAAGTCACAGAGTGCCATTTTCAACACCATTGCACCTTATCAGAAAAAAGTGATTGTCTCAAAGGGAAATAGTGCGATGGCTCAAAAGGCCGAACAATTCGGAATAGGGAAGCTGGTAACACCTGATGATTTTGAAGCTGCCCATCAAGGTTTAAACGAATTGCTAGAAGCACCTGTGGCCGATTGGAGCGGCTACCTTGATTATGCATCTTGGGACCATCAAGTAAATCAGGTGATCACCGTATTAAACGAGCATCAAGGTTGAGTGTCTTACTGGCTCATTCTGGTAAGCAGCACAGCTATCATGTAGCAAAAGCAATGAACGATTTGGGCTTACTGGAGAAGTTCGTGACGAGTTCATATATCGGCAACAGGAGTCTTCAGGGTTATTTGTCTGATAGCAATGATCAGTTCTGGTCACGTCGATTTATTAAAGGTTTGGGTGGAGATAAGGTGGAGGCAAACTGGCGTTTCGAACTCAAAGAGCTTATCTACGCACGTCTCCATGGATCAGGGGAACGGACTCAACAGGCCGTTTATGATCGGGATGTAGCTTTTGACGGTTATTTATCCAAACGGATGGGTAAGTATGCAGCCGAGATGTATTGGGGTTTTCAGGGCAGTTCACTACTCAGCCTGAAGAGTGCCAAGAAACATGGAAAACAGACCATCTGCGAAATGGCCACCGGGCATTTACCGATGGCAGAACGCATCCTTGGAGTAGAGCGTAGGTTGTTTCCTGAGTGGGCAGATAGCTTTGATCATCTGGAGTTTCCCAGGAGCTATTATCAACGGCTACTGGAAGAGCCAACCGTTGCTGATCAAGTGGTGGTTGCTTCTGAGTTTAGTCGACAAACTGTCATTGAAAGTGGTCTACCTGAAGCAAAGGTGAAAGTGCTACCACTGGGCTTTGATAGTGAGCAAATTCACTATGATGAAGCTCGCTTTCAGCGGTTTGATAGTAGACCACTGAAGCTGCTTTACACTGGCAGAGTGACCCAACGTAAAGGGATCTACTATCTACTTGAGGCACTAAGTCGGTTCTCCAAGGATGAGGTCGAATTAGATATCATCGGATTTATTCACGGTAGTGGTAAAGGCTTTGAAAAATATGCCTCGCGTGTGAACTTACTACCTGCGGTATCGCAGCAGCAGCTGTTTAATCAGTATTCAAATTATGATGCATTGGTACTTCCCACCTTATTCGAAGGGTTTGGGTTAGTGATTGTGGAGGCCATGGCGGCAGGAATACCCGTGATTACGACGGAACATTCCATAGGTCCTGAGCTTATCGATCATGGTAGGAATGGTTTTATAGTGCCGATCAGAGATATTGAGTCGATCGCTTCGGCTATTGAAGAGTTAGTCAACCTTGATGATCCATCACTGATGAAAATGAGGAGAAAGGCGCGGGCATCTGCCATGCAATATTCGTGGGTCGCCTATCGGTCAAGACTCGGCAGCCTACTAAAGGAACTTGGTGGTAAACCATGAAGCTAAATGCTGAAACCAACCAAACTTGTTGGGTGAGAATAGGAATATACTGATCATTTGGGACAGGCTGGGTGAATACCACTGGGCGAGAATAGCCGCTTTGAAGAATGTATATGAGAGAGGCGATATTCATGTAGCTGAATTCGGCAGTGGAGATAGCCTTTATCAATGGAATCAACTTCCAGTATCTGGCATAAGGCATCATTTACTTTCTGAAAAAACGGTTGAGGAGGCCGATTTACTTGGTCGGATCAAGCAATACAGGGCTATCATCAAGGAGTATGATATCAAAGTGGTTGCCCAGCCTGGATATGCTCAACCTTCCTATTTCATATTTCTATTGTTGAATAGGGTTTTTGGTTTGCAGACCATATTTTTTGCTGAATCCTGGTACAGGAGCAATGCGATTAAAGATGTGTTAAAGAAATGGCTATTGAGGTTTTCCGTAGATGGGTTTTTTGTCTCAGGTAGGCGAGCACATGATTACTTTTCAGAACGGCTAGGTCAGCCAGTTGCAAAGATTGCTGTCGGCTATTCGGTCATTGATAATGTCCATTTTCAGCATGGCACGACGAGAGTTCAGGAAAAGAATAAGTATTTGCTTTGTGTTGCACGTTACAGTGAAGAGAAGAACCTGCGTAGACTTATCGAAGCATTCAGGCTAAGTGCTTCCTACGGGAAATGGAAGTTGATTTTGGTAGGAGACGGGCCTCAGCGGGAAGAACTACAAACCTTAATAGGAACGGATAGATCTATTGAATTGAGTGGCTGGAAGAAGTATAATGAGTTGCCTGTGCTTTATCAAAAGGCCTGGGGCATGATACTACCGAGTACCTTCGAACCCTGGGGTTTGGTCGTCAATGAAGCCATGGCAGCAGGTACTGTGGTGGCTATGTCCAATTCCTGTGGTTGCGTACCGGATTTGATGGTCAGAGAGACGTTGGTTTTTGAGCCGAGCAGCACCAACGCTATTTCCAGGACCATAGATTCGATGTATGATCTCAATGACCATGAGCGATCGTCGATCATTGAAAGACAAACAGCTGCGGTTAGTGCTATTGATTGCGGAAGCTGGGCATTAAAAATGAAAGCGTTAGTATCTTAGCTCAACATGCTTAGCACAAGAGAGACCATACTGGTATTGATCATTACTGCTATCCTGGTTTATGTGCCTTTATCCAATTGGCAACAAAAAGATAAGATCAGGTTTTGGTCACCTCTGACCATGGTATGCTTGATTTTCATGTATTATGTGGTGGTAGGGCCTATGATCACGCTAGTGCTAGGGCTGACCGATTATAAGCTGCTCAATCACAGGGACTATTTTCAAGATGGCTGGTTAGTCTCGCTTCTCGCATTGCTAGCAGTGATCGCAGGGTTTAATTTTAGGGTACCGAAAAAGCGGGCGTCTCAGGTAAGTACTTCCAAAGATCAGCTGTTAAACAGGAAGGGAGTAGAACTCATTTATTGGAAAAGGCTGGCGTTAATCGCAAGTCTTTGTATAGTGGCCCTGGTCGGTACAGGCGGCTTAGCCTCACAGTTTGAGGTGGTGAATTCATCAGCTGGTTCTCTTTTTGCAGGTTCTCAAGGCACGCTTGGCGGTTATTTGCTCAACGGCATAAATCTACTGATCGGAGCATCAGGACTGCTGTTTATTGCGACTCTAGATAAAAAAAGGAAAAAGCTGTGGTTCTTGCTCTTACTCTTCTTCGCAATCGCTGTTTATACCAAGCAGGGATTTCGATGGCGGCATATTGCACTTGCTATGACGATACTCTCTGTCTATTACATCTATTCTTACCAACGGGTTAATCTGATTCTTTTTTCGGTGCTGGCACTTATAGGGATTATGATCATGGGTTTTATAGGTCAAACCCGCTCATATGGTTCTGGTCTGGGTTATTCTGACGATCAAGAATTTGATAATTACGAATTACTACTGTCTGGATTTGGTGAATCGGCAGTATTTATGACCACCGGTTTTATGGTCAGAGAGGTAAAGGAAAAAGAACTCTACATTAGATGGGACCCGATAGTTCAGACTCTGGTCATGCCCATACCCAGGGCTATATGGCCGGGGAAGCCCTCGGGCAACTACATTGGTGTTATTGAAGGATTATATGATGGTGTTTTTGTTGGGAATGGCATGGGTGCAGCAGTTCTAAATTTCGGCGAGTATTATCTAATGTTCGGCTATGCTGGAGTAATTGTGGGGTACTTTATTTGGGGTATTATTTTTAGGTCTGTCTGGCAATGGTTCCTGAAACACCGCGAAAATAAGCTGGCGATCGTCACCTACGCTGTTTTCTTTAGTTATATCTATATGATCATCAGTAGAGGTTACACACCTCAAGTTGTGATGTTATTTTGTTTTACCGTCTTACCGTTGTACCTGATTTTTAATTATCATTACAAAAGAGTGAAAATGAAACGCCCAAGACTTGCGCATTCTTAATCTTGTAGACTCAGTAGAGAATATTAATTACGGTATTTGGAATACGGTAACCACTTTGTTTCCTTATTTGGAAGAGAAGGGGTGTGATCCTGAGATCTGGTTTCCAAATGATGAGGTAATTCCAGATCCTGTTAAGGAGGTACCCTGGAGAATCATTGAAGACACGAATGAATTCGAAAAGGCTTTATCCGCCTACTCTACTAGGGATACTATAGTCATCAGTCATGGTCTATGGAAGGAACCTACTTTCTGGGGTGCTGCTGCAAAGAAGCTGGGATTTAGCTGGGTAGTGATACCACATGGTATGCTGGAGCCATGGAGTATGAAGCATAAGTGGTGGAAGAAACTACCCTATTACAACTTGGTAGAGAAACGGAAAATTGAGAGTGCCTCCGCCTATATAGCTGTAGGACTTACCGAGTATTACAACCTCAAAAAGTATTTCCCGGATAAAGTACATTTATTGAGCAATGGCATTAAGCCCATCTCAGCCAATGTAGATCGACCTCTCAAATCTAAGGCAACTTACAAATTCATCTTTATGTCTCGCCTTCACCAGAAAAAAGGAGTTGTACCACTCTTAAAAGGATGGCTTGATTCAAATGCATATGTTCAAAATGCTCAGCTGAAAATAGTAGGGCCTGATGAGGGAGAGCTTGAGGAGCTTAATGATATATTGAGGTCTAGATCCTCCAACATCAATACGTTGACAGTTGATATTCCTGGCCCAGCCTATGGTGCTGAGAAAGAGAAGCTTCTAAACGAGGCTGATTTTTTCATTCTTCCAAGCTTTAGTGAGGGCTTTCCCACCGCCGTATTAGAGGCTATGTCATACGGTTGTTACCCCGTATTGACCGAGGGGTGCAATTTCCCGCAAGCGTTTGAGGAAAAGGTAGCCATTAGAATAGACCCAAAACCTGACAGCATTAGAAAGGCAGTCAATGAGCTCTTTTGCTTATCACCTGATGACCTAAAACAGAGGTCGCACAAAGCCAAGTCCTTTGTCGACAGTAACTTCAGCCTGGATAGCTTAAGTGATGATGTCTATAGCTTTTATAGTGATTTAATTGAAGAGGAGGAAGTTTAGTTCAATGAAAAAGCTCGCTATACATCGCTAGGTAATTCTTATTCGACAAATACTTTTTTATATATTCTTTAGAGCGAAACAGCTTGTGCTGTTCTATTTCCTTCTTTAGCTCTATGAGCCCCGTCGCAATCCCCTCTTTATTGGGCTCTACATTCCTCCCACTTTCCGATTCTTCAAGTAATACCCAGGGTGTCCGATAGCTTGTAATGACGGGTAATCCAGCTTGCAACGCCTCGAATATGGAATGTCCAAAATTCTCACTTTGACTAGGTTGTACATATACCTGATATTTGTAAAGCGTTTCCTCTACCTTATCCGGTTCAAGTTCCCGTTTGTAGTTGACTTCAATGTGACCATTTAGCCTTGAAATGAGACGCTGACATTCTCTCCAGTAACCTTGATCCTTTATAGGGCCATAGATGTCATACGTTACTTGAAAGTCGAGTTGCCCCAGAGCCTCGAGCACCTCATAAATATTCTTCATCGGACTGATTACGGCTATCGTGACCAACCTAAGAGGTAAGGGTGATACTTTTTCAGCAGGCTCTTTAAGAACCTTAGGTTTGATGTTTGGGATGTTTTGAGCGATCACTATTTTACCTGGGTCCGCTAGAAAATCCATTATGGACTCCTTTTCCTCTATTGAAGTAGCGTGCCAGTTTAGTTTGGACTTTCTTATCAGAAATTTTAGTATCGTCAAATATGTCTTTTTCTTCCATTTCTTAATAGCGAGAGCCGAGAGAGAAAGCATACCTCTTGGCGCTATAACAACCGTACCATCAAATCCTACTCGGGTCTTCACAAAATAAAGTGGCCAGATCACGTTGGCCAAAGAGTAGAGGCCATTGATATATATGATATCCGGTCGAATGGGTTTAATCATATCTACTACACTGGAAAATGACGGCCTTCTCTTCGAACTGTAGTAGACCATTCCGGTAGGTGAGTGTGACTGCCAACGGTCGTGCTTTACTTCGAGAAGAGTGTCGTCAAGATCTTTGTTCGAAGTGTATATGAAGAAATCGTAGTGATCGCTTAAAAAATTGATCAGGTTAGAAAGTGATTGAATGGGTCCTCCTGCCTTGAATGCTGGTGTGAAGTAATCGTAGAATATGAGGACTTTCTTTTTCTTCATGGCTCATTGACAACTTCTTGATACAGGCTAATGTATTGCTCAGCCACTTTCCCTGCCTCGTATCTCTTCACATTGGTTTGACCCGCTTCAATTAAGGAATCCCTGAGATCACTATTGCTGAGGAGCTCTTGAAATCCATTCTTTAGTTCTCTTTCGTTTGAATCCACAAATAATGCCCCTCCTTCACCGGCTATTTGTCTAATTGATGGATTATTGGAAGTAAGTACAGGTCGCCCTGAGGCTTGAGCTTCAATGATTGGCATACCAAAACCTTCATAATCTGACGGAAAGCTCACGATATCGGCACTTAAATAGAGTTGATATACGTCTTCATATGACAAGCCTGAAAAGCTTTGGTATCTGATAGAGGTACGTTTCAGAAGTTTTTCCTGTTCTAATGAGAGAACCCCTAGAATATTCAACTCAACTTCCATACCTGAAATGGCTCGAACAACTTTCGAGAGGTTTTTATGAGCTGCCGTACCTACATGGAGGATAATAGGTATCTCACTATTCATCTTCTTCGGAGAAAACCTGAATAGGGATGAAATTGGATTGGGTATCACTGACACTTTATGACTCACCTCAGGTAGCATCTGAGAGATTTCCTGCCGAGTGTTCTCGGAAATAGCCACTATTCGCTTAGCTCGCTTTAGCGGCCCGGTTACCCATAGCCATTTTTTTAATCTCATTCCGATACCCCGTGATCTAAAAATAGACTGTAAGTCGTGTACTGTGATGACCACAGGAGAATTTCTGAATAAGGCGAGGTAGTGGATATCACCAGTGATATGCATAATATCTACTTTCCTCCAGGAAGCAAAGAGCCAGTTGAAAATGACTCCCCAGGCAGAAGAAACAAAAGGTACAGTAACTCTGCTGGCGTGATAGGTAGATTCAATCTTAGGAATCAATGTATTGAAGACTTCTTCAATACTATTATAACCGGAGTGGCGCTTCCGAAAAAAAAATGCAATTTTCAATCAACAGAGATATTTAACAGTGAATATAGACTCTTTGTCTAAGAAGCAATAATTTGCTTGATTGAATGAGTAGAACAACGGACTTATCTTCATTTAGCAATATAGAATACCAGCCTGGAGGCCCTTTTAAACGTGGTTTATGGTACATGGTAAATGCTATTGTTTTTAACTCTCCGTTTATTCCATTTTCGGGGTTAAAAGTTTTGCTACTAAGACTATTCGGCGCTGAAGTCGGACATGGTGTGGTTATTAAGCCAAAGGTGAATATTAAGTATCCTTGGTTTCTACAGATTGGCAGCCATGTTTGGTTAGGCGAAGGTGTCTGGATTGACAATTTGGGCTTGGTCACTGTAGGAAATCATTGTTGCATTTCACAGGGAGCCATGCTGCTTACGGGAAATCACAATTTCAAGTCTTCAAGCTTTAGCCTTATAGTTTCTCCTATACATCTTGAGGATGGTGTATGGATCGGTGCTCAGTCGGTAGTCTGTCCTGGGGTTTATTGTGAAAGCCATGCCGTGCTTTCGGTAGGGTCAATTGCTACCAGTAGGTTAGAGGCATACAAAGTTCATCAGGGAAATCCCGCCAAAGTGATAAGAGAAAGGGTGATCCAGTGAAGTGTTCGATTATTACGGTTGCTTACAATGCACGCCAAACCCTTCCTAATACCCTTGAGAGCTTTCAATCTCAAACTTACGTTGACAAGCAACAAATAGTAGTAGATGGAGGATCGGGTGATGGTACTGCAACTTATCTCCAAAGTGCCGATCTTGACAATGTACTTTGGTCCAGCGAAAGCGACAATGGTATCTACGATGCTATGAATAAAGGTATCCATAGGAGTGATGGGGACGTTGTTGGTATCCTTAATGCCGATGATGTGTTCCATGACGATCAGGTTATCGACCATGTGATATCCTATTTTCGTGACAACCCTGACTTGGATGCAGTATATGGCGATGTGGTTTTTAAGAAGAACGACAAAATATGGAGGCATTATTCGGCAAAAGAATGGTATCCGGAACGACTCGGTTGGGGGTTTATGCCTCCGCACCCCGGATTGTTTCTCAGAAAGAAGCTCTTTGATCAGTTTGGCTTGTACAAGACAGATTATAGTATTGCTGCGGACTATGAGCTGATTATTAGATTACTTTGGAAGCATCGGGTGAAGTCATCCTATCTTCCCATAGTGACTACTACTATGTCGCTTGGTGGTGTTAGTACAAGAAACTTGAACAGTAATATTATTCTCAACAAAGAGATTCTAAGAGCCTGTCGAGAAAATGGATTGTCAACTAACTACTTGAAAATATATAGCAAATATTTATTTAAGTGGAGGGAGCTAATCTAGCGTCATGACCAAGAATATACTAGTTAGCGGATCCACGGGTTTCATTGGCCAACCGATGGTGAGCGCACTGAGGGAGAGCGGATATTTGGTTGACACACTAGATAGGACTCAGTCAATAGGTAATACTGTCAGGGCAGGGGAAAGCTTATTGTGGGAAAACTTGGATCAAGTCGATTTTTCAAAGTATACTACGGTTGTCCACCTGGCGGGTAAAGCTCATGACACCCGTCATTTATCTGACCCTTCAGAATATGAAAGGGTGAATTACGTCCTGACCAAATCTATATTTGATGCCTGGAACTCCTCCAATTCCAAATCTTTCATTTTCATGAGTACGATCCTGGCTGTAAAAAGAGAAACTGTGGGGAAATTGTCGGAAAAAAACGAGGGTTTGCCAGTGAGCCATTATGGGATTTCAAAACGCAGGGCCGAGGATTATATATTAGAGAATTCTCCTATCGGCAGAAATACCTATATACTGCGACCTGCCCTTGTGTATGGCAAGGGTCTCAAAGGCAACCTGGCAAAATTACTGAGGGCGGTTGAGCAGGGCATGCCATTACCACTTGGAACCATTAAAGAAAAGCGCTCGTATCTCTATATCGAAAACTTAAATCAGATAGTTCAAAACCTTTTGGCAGTTTGCCCACCTAGCGGAATCTATCACCTGGCTGATGACGAGGAGGTATCTCTAAAGCAGCTGATTGATCTGATGGCTCAGTTGAAGGATAGGCGTGCAGTGAACATACCAGTACCCAGAATAATCTTGAAGGCTATCGCTAGTGTGGGTAGCCTGATAGGCCTACCCTACAACAATGAAACCCACTCCAAACTGACTGAGGAGTTGCTCATATCAAATGATAAGATAAAAAAGGCTTTACATCTGGAAAAAATGCCTTTTAAGTTTAGTGACGGATTGAAAAGCATCGCACATCAATGACTTGGTTTGAATCAATACTATGGCTTGGGTTTTGGTTGGCGCTATCAGGAGTTTATATCTATATAGCCCGCTATTTTAATATTGTCGATCATCCTAATCACAGAAGCTCTCATCATCATACTACTATTAGAGGAGGAGGGATCGTGTTCTGGATTGGTATCATGGTTTCTGTGTTGGTATTGGATCATTTCACTATAGAATTTGGTCTGGCGATTGGCTTACTCGGGCTTGCAAGTTTTGTTGATGATTTGATTTCGATTCCAGCGCTTATCAGAATGATAATTCAGCTTGTTTCCGTGCTCCTCTTGTTTATTCTCAATGACTATTTCAATATCGCATTTGGAGGGAGTTGGATAGTATTTCCTATCGCTTTGGTGTTTATGTTGGGGTCGCTGAACATCTACAATTTCATGGATGGTATCAATGGGCTCAACATATGCTACACATTGCTTGGTTTATTCTCATTGACGTTTATCGACCAGGAGTACATTAATGCCTATGTTTTTACCAGCCTTCCTCTGATTGCTATGGCCGTTTTTAATGTTCGGCCTAAGGGAAAGGCGGTGTTCTTCTCCGGTGATGTTGGAAGCATTGCTTCGGGGTTTCTTTTGATATACTACATTTTTCTACTTTGTATTAAACAAGGCTCCATAGCCTACTTGAGTTTGATCATGGTATATCTGATTGACGGTGGATGGACTATTATTTTGCGATTGACAAAGGGAGAAAACGTTTTTGAAGCTCATCGATCACATGTCTTTCAAATGCTTGTCAACGAGCTCGGTTGGGGACATTTAAAGGTTGTAGGTATTTACGCGTCTATTCAATTGATCATCAACATTTTGCTTTATTTTGTCATGGAATTATCGCTAATAGACTCGAATCTTTGGTTTCTTACTTTGTTTATAATCACATCTATATTCTACTTTGCTGCTCGATACTATGTGAAAGCTGCAATGCCTTCAACCCGAAACAGCAGCGCTAAGCTATGATAAGACAATTTTTTCTAAGGCACTCTGACAAGTTCATTTCGCAATGGCTCATACTGATCCTGGATCTGTTGATCGTTCTTGTTACTGCCCCTATGGCTTTTTGGATAGTCTACAACCTGCGTGCGGATCAGCTGGTGGTAACCAAGATTGTTCAATATTGCTTTGGGGCATTTTTAGCTTATGGGTTGGGTTCATTAATAAGTAAATCCTACCGAGGTGTCATTCGGCATACTTCGCTGGAAGATGCAATCAATGTGGTATTGGGCACTTTTATCGGACTTGTTGGGCTGATTGGACTAAACATTTTTATCGATCAGACCAAGCTCATTTTTGAAATCAGGTTTCCTTACGCTTTACTGTTTCTTCACAACTTCTTCACCACATTCTTATTGATTCTGTTCAGGTTGGGTACCAAACTCACCTATTACCGACTCCTTAAGCCAAGAGTCCTCGGGAACAATACAGTAATCTATGGAGCAGGTGAAATTGGAATGCTAACAAAAAATGTATTACTCAACGATGGAGCCAGTACAAATAAAATTATTGCCTTCCTAGAGGATAACCCTAATAAAGTCAAAAAGAGGATTCAGGGAATAGATGTCTATAGTAGCCAAGTCTTGGATGCTGAATTTATTCAAAGCCAGCGCATCACAACGGTGATCTTTGCAATTGAAAACCTTCATCCCGATAGAAAATCCAGGGTTATCGACCTATGTCTAGAGCATAAGGTGATGGTGAAGCAAGCACCCCCATTAGATGAATGGATCAAAGGCGAAGTAAGTAGCCATCAAATTCGAGAAGTCAAGATTGAGGACTTGCTTCAAAGAGAACCGCTAAAGTTGACCAAATCACACCTGGCAGGATATTTTGACTCTAAAGTAGTGCTGGTGAGTGGTGCAGCCGGTTCTATCGGTGGTGAGATTGTCAAGCAATTAGCATTGAATAATGCAAAGAAGATAATTATCCTTGATCACGCTGAGACACCAATTTTCAACCTTCATCAGAGTCTTACAGAGGAAGGAATTTCGTCGGATGTATTATTTGAAGAGATCGTAAGTGTCACCAATGTGGACAACCTCAGGGCTGTTTTTGAAAAACATCGACCAAATGTCGTGTTTCACGCAGCTGCACTAAAGCATGTGCCATTGATGGAAAGGCATCCTAAGGCTGCTTTTGATACGAATGTAATCGGCTCAAGGTTGATCGCTGAGATTTCCGGTGAATTTAGTGTCGAGAAATTTGTGATGGTCAGTACCGACAAGGCCGTACGTCCGACAAATGTGATGGGTGCGACTAAGCGAATAGCCGAAATGTATGTCAAGGCACTTCATGATTCGAAAAGGTATTCCACTAACTATATCATTACGCGTTTTGGCAATGTACTGGGATCCCACGGTTCGGTCATTCACACGTTTAGAAGGGAAAAAGAAATTGGT
>CAYGOT010000006.1:0-118190 GCA_964351595.1 uncultured Roseivirgaceae bacterium
CTCGCTCGGGACTTTAACCCTATCAGTCTACAACATGCATGGCACACAAGAAAAAGCGCGCCCGGAAACCGGAACGCGCTAAATCACCAACCTAACCTAATTTTTAATACTTGAAAAGATTCAAAGTATACCTCTCTTATTTACGATAATTAACGAGACGGGTTTAGCATTATTATGACTAGTTGTTAGTAGCTAAAAAGAAAATAGAAAAATACCAGTACCCAGGTGATATCAAGATAATGCCAGTAGGTCACCAGCAAGTTCATTTTTAACTTATGATACGGGTTAGTTGTACCCACCAGACTCTTAATCGGGTCTTTGCTCATCTTGGCGATTTCTATAAAAATCAACAGCAAGAAAATGATCCCTCCTATCATATGGATCAAATGCAGACCGCTCAATATGTAGAGATATACACCACCTGTGCGACCTTCGAAAAGAATCCCCTGATGCACCATAGACAACCAACCTGCATACTGGCTAATGGCAAAAGCGAGGGCGAGGATTAGCCCAATGCCCAAGTTATTTCTGAGTGTGATAAGTTTCTCTTCGCGAAAAAGTTTGTTCACCGTACTCATCACGTAGCTGGACAATATGATGATCACAGTGCTTACGACAAATTGCTTAGGCAGCTTGAAGTTTTCCAGAGCAAGATCTGCAGGTCTGGTGGCAAAATTTGCGATCAATAAGAATAGGAATATAATCCCGCTACCCATGAGTGATAAATAGAGTATCAACTGATAGGGGTGTAGCTTTTCAATCCGCTCCATCGTGGACTGTGGCCGATTCTCCTTATCCAAATATTTACTCTCCCGTCCTCCTTCAAAGTATTCCATCATAGTTGATAACCATTTTTTGATCCTCAGGTTTCAATTAACAACCCAAATTAGACAAAGCCCTATTATTGGGGTACTAACGGAGCAATACGAGCCATGTACCAATTAACGGGTACTTTTGCGTTCCCCTAATTATTGAAGTGATATACATTGAAAGCAAGCGATTTAATTAAAATCTACAAGGAAGACGCCATTGTCTCCAGCCTAGCGGAATATATCAAGCCCAACGAGGGCTCCAAAGTTCATCTAAAAGGATGTACGGGTAGCTTAGACGCAGTGATTGCGGCGGCCGTGTACAGCAAGCAGCACCAAAACCATCTTTTCATACTCCATGAAAAGGAGGAGGCTGCCTACTTTGCCAATGACCTTCAAAACCTCCTACCCGGAAAAAATGTCTTTTTGTTTCCTTCCAGCTACAAGCGGCCCTATCAGTTTGAGGAAATAGAAAATGCTAATGTGCTCATGCGAGCCGAAATTCTCAATCAGATCAATCATAAGTCATCGACTGGCGAACTGATTGTCACCTACCCGGAAGCACTTACCGAAAAAGTCATCAATAAATCTTCTTTGCTTAAAAACACATTTTCGGCTTCAAAGGGGGAATCACTTGATATCAACTTCTTAACAGAATTGTTAACTGAGTACGACTTTGAAAAAGCTGATTTCGTCTATGAGCCCGGCCAATTTGCTGTGAGAGGGGGAATACTTGATATCTACTCTTTTGCCAGTGACCTGCCCTATCGAATAGAGCTTTTTGGAGATGAGATTGAGAGCATCAGATCCTTCGACCCGTCCAACCAACTATCAATCAATGAGCTGAAATCCATCAATATTATCCCTAACATTCAGACCAAACTGTTGGAAGAGAGGCGTCAGTCCTTTCTGCAGTTCATTCCTAAGAACACCAAGATCTGGTTCAAAGACGAGCAGCATACCCTGGATGTCATTGACAAATACTACGAGCGTGCTGAGGGAAGCTTTGATGAAATTCTTCGCGCTAGCGGAAACACCCAGGTAGTGCTGGACCCATCTGCTTTATTCGAAACGGCCAGCACCTTTTCTGATAATATCGGAAGCTTTGCTCAGGTTCATTTTGGTAATCGCTTTTATGGGACTGCCGATCATACAATTGAATACCCGTGCAGCCCTCAGCCTTCTTTTCACAAAAACTTTGAACTCATCGTCAAAGATTTGAACGAAAATCAGGACAAGGGTCTTGATCTCGTTATTTCGGCTGACAGTGTCAAACAGTTGTCCCGGTTACAAACGATATTCGAAGAGCTGGACCCACTACTGCGGTTTTCAGAGCTCAATGCAGATTTAAGAGGGGGGTTTATTGATCAAAACATTGGGCTGCTTTGCTATACCGACCACCAGCTTTTTGATCGCTTTCATAGGTATCGGACCAAGTCGAAACAGAGCAAATCCAAAGCACTAACGCTAAAAGAATTGCGCAACCTTCAGACAGGAGACTTTGTAGTCCATGTGGACTATGGAGTGGGTCGATTTGCCGGGCTTGATACGGTCGAAAACAACGGTAGGCTTCAGGAGGTAATGAGGCTAGTCTATCGCGATGATGATCTCCTCTATGTCAGTGTACATTCGTTGCACAAAATATCGAAATACACGGGAAAAGAAGGGTCTCCCCCGGTAGTGAATAAGCTGGGCACCCAGGATTGGGACAACAAAAAGAAAAAAGTAAAAAAGAAAGTTAAGGATATAGCCAAAGAGCTTATTGGCTTGTACGCAAAGCGAAAGGCCGCAAGGGGTTTAGCCTTTGATCCAGATGGGTTTCTTCAGGCGGAATTGGAGTCTTCTTTTATCTATCAGGATACTCCCGATCAGGCATCCGCTACTCAGGATGTAAAAAATGACATGGAGCAGCCACATCCAATGGATCGACTGGTTTGTGGCGATGTGGGCTTTGGGAAAACAGAGGTTGCTATCAGAGCGGCATTTAAAGCTGTCGCCCAGGGGAAGCAGGTAGCTGTGCTAGTTCCTACGACTATCCTCGCCATGCAACATCAGCGTACTTTCAAAGAGCGGCTTGCGCAGTTTCCGGTAGAGATAGAGTACATCAACCGCTTCCGGTCTACCAAAGCCATCAAAGAGACGCTAAAAAGACTGAAAGCTGGAGAGGTCAATATCCTTATCGGAACACATCGCATTGTCAATAAAGATGTGCACTTCAAAGACCTTGGGTTGCTGGTCATTGATGAAGAGCAAAAATTTGGGGTAAAGGTCAAAGAGAAGCTTCGGGAATACAAAGTCAACGTTGACACGCTTACTTTGACCGCCACTCCGATCCCAAGAACGCTGCATTTTTCACTTATGGGCGCACGTGACCTGAGTGTAATTGCCACTCCACCACCCAATCGTCAGCCGGTGACAACCGAATTGCACACTTTTAATGAAGAAATCCTTAGAGATGCTATATCATATGAGCTTCGTCGCGGTGGTCAGGTATTCTTCGTACACAACCGCGTTCAAAACATTGATGAGATTGCCAATATTGTGCACAAGCTTGTTCCCGACGCTCGCATTGGAATTGCTCATGGTCAGATGGAAGGTGATAAGTTGGAGAAAGTCATGCTTAAGTTCATCGAAGGTGAATACGATGTATTAGTGAGTACCAATATTATTGAGTCGGGACTTGACATTCCAAATGCCAATACCATTATCATCAACAGGGCGCATATGTTTGGGCTTTCTGACCTACACCAAATGCGAGGACGCGTAGGACGATCGAATAAAAAAGCCTTTTGCTATTTGCTTAGTCAACCAACTGCGAGCCTTACCAGCGATGCAAGGAAGAGGCTTTCTACTCTCGAAGAGTTTACCGATTTAGGGGATGGGTTCAAAGTAGCCATGCGTGACTTAGATATTCGCGGTGCGGGAAACCTTCTCGGAGGAGAGCAAAGTGGATTTATCAATGACCTTGGCTTTGATATGTATCACAAAGTGCTGGATGAGGCAATACAGGAGTTGAAGGAAACGGAGTTCAAAGAATTATTTGAGAACGACTTCAAGCAGAAAGTAAAGGCTCTTGTTACTGACTGTAGCATTGAGACTGACTTAGAAATCCTGATACCTGATAACTACGTCTCTAATATTTCAGAGCGGCTCAGTCTCTATACCCAACTTGATAACATCAAAAATGAAGAAGAGCTAACTGCTTTTGAAAAATCCATTACCGATAGGTTTGGACCCGTACCCGAAAGTGTTGTTGATCTTATCAAGTCTGTAAGGTTGAGATGGTTAGGGATTCAACTGGGGTTTGAGCGTATTTCCCTCAAGAAGGATGCATTAAAATGCTATTTTCCACCCTCGGAAAGAGAGGACTACTTTAAGTCTGACACCTTTGGACATATACTCACCTATGTTCAGCTACATGCCAAAAAGTGTAGAATGAAGGACATCAAGAATCGACTTATCCTTATCATTAGTGATATCGAAGAAATCGATTCTGCCATAAAAGAGCTACAAATGATCACAAAAGAATCTGAGGTCGCAATACAATAAATGGCCTGATATTCAATTAATAAGGTACCTCCTATTTGATTTACAGTGCAAAGTTTTATTTTTAGGGGTTGATAAATTTAATTTGAATGTCCATCTTGGGGCAGAATGAATGAAATGACGGTGTAATCCGATTAAAATTTGAACAGGTTATGAAAAATTTTGTGAGATCGTTAAACGCAGCTGTGATGGGTATTGCACTCTCGACGCTCGTTTATTCTTGTGGGCTTCTCGGAGGTGGTTCCGGACAACCTACGAGCTCAACACCCGGTAAGTCTAGTACCTCAACAGGTCTGGAATACAATGAAGAAGGGGGTTTTGAGGTGAATGACTACAGAGGTCAGCCCGAAGGACCCAACTTGGTCTATATCGAAGGTGGACGAACAGTCTTAGGTAGTTTCGAAGAAGATGTAATGCAGACGCGTGACAATATCGAAAGAACCGTGACTGTTGCTTCATTCTACATGGATGAAACTGAAGTAGCCAATATCCACTGGTTGGAATATCTGTACTATGTGCAATTGGACAGTTCTGAAGAATTTTACCAGAGCGCTATTCCAGATAGCACAGTGTGGGCCAAAGAACTTGCATATAACACTCCTTACGTAGATCATTATTTGAGATATCCTGGCTTTAGGTTTTATCCTGTAGTTGGGGTGAATTGGTTACAAGCCAATGACTATTCAAATTGGAGAACGACTACTGTAAACTTGAAATTGGCCGAAGACGCTGGTCTTGAGGAGTACTCACTTGCAGAAAGCGGAAATCAGAGAATTCCACTGGAAACTGGTGTTGTTCTTCCTAACTACAGATTGCCAACTGAAGCAGAGTGGGAATATGCCGCTCAAGCATTGATAGGAACTCAGTGGCTTGATGAAAACCAAACTCACAGAAGACTTTATCCATGGGACGGTCACGCATTGAGAAATCCTTATGGAAAAAAAATGGGTTACTTCCTGGCCAATTTCAAAAGAGGTCGTGGTGACTATGCGGGTATTGCTGGTAAGCTGAATGACGGTGCAATGATCACCACATATATCTATGATTACCCACCGAATGATTTCGGACTTTATAATATGGCAGGAAATGTGAATGAGTGGGTACAGGATTTGTACAGACCACTTTCATTCCAGGATTTTGAAGATCTGAACCCTGTGAGGGTAAATGATTTCCTTGATTCGGAAAGAGGATATGATGCAGAGGGATATAACTCACTGATCACAAATACGATTAGGGTGTACAAAGGTGGTTCATGGAAAGACGTAGCTTACTGGATGTCTCCAGGTACAAGAAGGTTTATTGAGCAGGACTCATCTACCGCGACTATCGGTTTCAGATGTGCAATGATCCAGGCTGGAACTAATTACTAAAAGAAATTATCCTTTCAAGGATAAGGCCGCTCTTAAAAGGAGCGGCCTTTTTTATTGTCCGGACGCCAAGGCACAAACGCTAATTGCTCTAGGTTTGGCTCGCCATAGGCAATTGACGGCTGACTCGACCGTGGCTCCTGTGGTAATCACATCATCCAAAATTAGTACATGCTTTTCCGTTAGGTCCACATTGTCGCCCAGCTCAAATATTTGTTGTGTACTAGTCCACCTCTCGGACATGCCCTTTTGAGTTTGGGTCTGAGTGTAGACGGTTCTTTTAAGTAAACATGGGGAATGTTCTGTCTGAAGAGCTTCGGTAAGACCTTCAGTAATTTTCTCACTTTGATTGTACCCTCTTCTTTTCAATTTGAGTGGATGCAGGGGAATTGGAGCTATTATATCGAAAGTGTTTTCCATACCAGCAATTGAGAGCTCTTCACCAAACCATCTACCGACCAGGACGCCTACCTCACTATTGCCGTTGTATTTCAGGTCTTTAAGAATTTTCTGAGCTATTCCCTTCCTATAGTACTTGAGATAGGCAAATGCATGATTAACATTGCAGGTATTTCTTAGTTTCTGTGCGATGGGGTTTTCGAGGTTATTGTGATAGTTAGTCAGTGGAAGACTCAATCTGCAGGGTAGACAGATGTGCTCTTCTACGCTATTGAGCGATCTATCACAGGATAGACATACCCTCGGATAAAATAAGCTTACAAATTCTTTCCACATGATTACTTTTAACGAAAATGTAACGCCATGAGCCTAATCAAAGAGTTCAACAACTATAGAAGCAGGATGAATGAACGCATACTTGCCTCAAATAATAAGATAATAAAAAGAATTTTCAACCTGGATACAAATGCCTTTGAATCAGGAGCATTACCCATAAAGACAAAAGAGCTCATAGGCCTGTCAAATAGCATGGTACTAAGGTGTGACGATTGTGTAAAATATCACCTTGGGAAATGCCATGAACACGGTGCGAGCCGGGCGGAGATCGAGGAAGTGTTTTCGATCGCAACACTTATTGGTGGTACTATCGTCATTCCCCATTTAAGGAGAGCTGTAGAGTTTTGGGATGAACTAGAGGCCCAAAATGCTTAAAAAAGACCTGGAAATGGACAGAAGTTGGCAGCAACTGCTTGCCAAAATCGGAAGGACACTTGGAAAAAAGCCTGGAGACCTTAATGCTGTGCTGTTTCTCATTGGTGTACAGGAATTAGGAAAGGGTCCGAAAAACTTCTCTAAGGAAGAGAAGCAAGACCTGATGCACATAGCTATTTGTAAACTGATGAGCCTATCCGGCTATTATGAGCTTGAGGGGCTAGATGAAAACGGATGGCCTCACTGGAAACTCGTGCGAAAACTTCCCCATTTTGATCTTCTGGAGCAAGAGAAGCTGCTCAAGATGCAAGCCATAGAGTATTTCGAAAATGAAATTCAGTTGTGAGTAGATTCATTAAAGCAGTGCTGGTTTTATTATTTCTTGTCTCGTGTGGAGAAGGAGAAAAAAAGGTCATTCAATCTGATGACCGCTATGGTGGAATCTTACACATTAATGTTCCGGATAATATTTACACGCTCATTCCGAGTAAGATTACCAACGAATCAGAATGGTTTATTGCCAGACAGGTATATGAGACCATAGTAAATAATGATGCCAACCAGATCGTCCCAAATCGCGGTTTGCTAGGGGCGATACGGCAAGTTCATCCCGATACTATCCAGTATCAATTTCGAAAAGACGTCCTTTTTTCAAACGGAAATCAGTTAGATTCTGTTGCTATTGGGGAATGGGTTAAGCATTTGAAAATCAGTGGGTTAGATTGTGATTTTCAAACTTCATCAAAGAGTCTAATCGTTCACATGACCAGTATTGAGCAGGCCAACACAGTGCTAAGCGAAAGAAATAGCTATCTCTACAGCATTGCCGATGGTATTCCGGTAGGTACAGGACCGTTTGCACTCAGGTCTATTAACGAGGACATCTCGATTGATCTAGAAAAGAACCTCAACTATCACGACCAATCACTGCCATATCTGGAAGGGGTGGAGGTAAGGATGATCAAGACAAAAGATACGGAAATAGGAGAGTTCATTAATGGATCCCTTGATCTTATCAGGCTTAGTCCGCTCCATAGGCTGCAGTTCGAAAATATGCTGTCGCTAGACAATCATCCAAACTATCAACTACGCGCTACTAATGAGAAAGCCTATTGCTTTGCGCTCGTCTCTAATATGGACTCAATTGAAGCCTATCAGCTCGGAAAGGTCTTGAATAGTCAGCCTACTGTATTTGATATGACCAAAAAACCAAGGCCATTGGCCTTTCCTAACTTATCTCAAGCGAAAATTACTCAAGACCTGGGTGTAGATTCTGATAAGTCCATATTTAGCCAATTAACCATCGAAAGTCTTATTGAGCAAGGCATATCCTTGAATGCCATAGATCAGAACTTGGGTGATCAAAAATCTATTTTTTTGACCACAGGAGAGCTTGGAGTCGATGGAACCCCGCGCATTGAAGCCCCTGCTGAGATCCTGAATGCCACCGACTATCTAATAATCCTTAACTCATGGAGTGGGTTAGCCGTTTACCAGTATTACTTAAAAACTGAAGATCAAACAGATAGGGGTATGATTGATCTGAAATCTGTTTATTTTAAGCGACCTATTAAACTGGAGTGAGATGACGGGTATAGAGGGAATTAAGAAAAACCTTAGCGACTATAAGACAAAGTATTATATCAACAAACTGCTTAGGGGCGTATTGATTTTCTCTACGTTGCTGCTGAGCTATTATTTAATCATAGCTTCCATTGAATATACGTTTAGGTTTAACTCAATTGGCCGAACCGTTCTTCTATTCAGCTTCATTGCCATCCTGCTATATGTCGGCTATAAATGGATAGGTGATCCGCTGTTCCGATTGCTGCTACCGCAAAAACAGCTTACTGACGAAGAAGCTGCCCTGCAAATTGGAAATCACTTTCCGGAAATTAGTGATAAGCTACTGAATACCATACAGTTACATAAAAGTAACTTTGGCGATTCTTCACTGATCATGGCAAGTATTACGCAGCGAACAAATCAACTGTCGATAATACCATTTCCAAAAGCCATAGATCTATCAAAGAATAAGGTCTACCTAAAATACCTGGCTATTCCCACAGTGGTCATTGCGATAATCGCTCTCATACTCCCTCAGCTGATTACAGAAAGCACAGGTCGGATTATAAAATTTCAAACCGAATTTGTACCCGAAGCTCCCTTTACCTTTCAAGTTGAAAACAACTCCCTCACAGCTTTTAGGAATGAAGATTTCGTTTTGAAGGTTAGTACTGAAGGAAATGCTCAGCCAAATCAGGCCTTTGCAGTGATAAAGGGTAGAAAAATCAAACTAGATGCGGCTGGCCCGGGAAAATTCACTTACAACTTTCAGAAAATCCAGCAGAGCACCAGTTTTTTCCTTGAAGCTTCGGGGTTTGCCTCTGAGAACTATGAGGTGGAAGTGCTTAACCGGCCCAATCTTCGAAACTACAACATTCTTCTTGATTATCCCGCCTACACTAAGCGACCCAATGACAATCTCGCTAATTCAGGAAACCTTAATGTACCAGAGGGCACCAATGTTACGTGGCAGTTTGGTACGCTTCATACAGATGGAGTCGACATCACCTTTGCCAACACTAAGGAAACACTCTCAGCAGAACGTGTTGATAATCAACTGTTTCAGATCAAAAAGAAAGTGCTAGAAGATGATTTTTACGAAATCAGGCTGAAAAACGAGCATGCCGCTAATAAAGAGAACATCGGCTTTAATATAACTGTGCTCAAAGATCAGCTACCGCAAATCACGCTAGAGCCCTTTCAGGATACGACCATGTATAATTATATCATACTGGGCGGGTCGATCAGTGATGACTATGGTATTTCACAACTTCAGCTCAAATACAAAAAGCTAGATGAAGACAATTTTGAAAGCCTCAACTTAGCTTTTGCAAGCAATCAAAACAGCCAGAGTTATTTTCATAATTGGAAGCTGGATTCATTTGCGCTAGCAGAGGGTGAGGGCCTGGAATACTATGTGCAAGTATGGGACAATGATGGCGTAAATGGCTGGAAGTCTGCTAAGTCAGGAACCTATACAATCAAAGTCCCGACAAGAAGCGAAATCAAAGATCAACTCGAAAAAGAATCTAAAGCTGCTGAGAATCAGATTGATAAGTCGGTCGAGAAAGCAGAAGAACTGCGAGAACAGTTAGAGGAAATTGATGAAAAGCTCAAGAGCAAGAAAGAAATTGGCTGGCAAGATGAGAAGCTGTTGGAAGAGTTGATAAATAAAAGAGAGAAGTTGGAGGAAGAGATCAAAAAGCTTCAGGAGCAAAATCAACAGCTTTCTGATAAGAATGAGCGCTTCAATGAACAATCACCTCAAATCAAAGAAAAAGTCGAAAAGCTCCAGGAGCTCATGAATGAACTGCTCGATGAAGAAACCAAGAAACTCTACGAAGAACTGAAGAAGTTGCTTGAGGAAAAAGGTAACATTGATGAAGTCCAGGAAATGGTCGAGAAGATCGACAACAAAGAAGAAAATATGGAGAAGGAGCTGGAGCGAGCTCTGGAACTCTTCAAAAGGATGAAACTCGACTATAAACTTGAGGAAATCGTCCAGGATCTTGATGAAACGATTGAAAAACAAGAAAAGCTGGCTGAGGAGACTGAGGAAGGGAAATCTGATAGTGAAGAGGCTCAAGCCAAGCAGGAAGAACTAAAGGAAGAGTTTGAAGAGATCGAGGAATCAATAGAGGAGCTCGAGGAAATCAACCAAACACTCGAAGAGCCTACTCGTCTTGAGGTTAGAGAGGAAGAACTGTGAGTAGTAGGAGAGAAAATGGACGAGGCAAAACAAAACCGAGAGAACAACAAAAAGAAGAAGGCAAGCGAAAGTCAAAAAGGTGCAGCTCAGAAAATGGAAGCTCTTAAGCAGAAAATGATGAACATGCAACAATCCATGGAAATGACCATGATGGAAGAAAATCTGGATCATCTGCGCGACATCCTTGACAACCTGGTCAAGCTCTCTTTTGATCAAGAGGAAATCATGAATGACTTCAAACGTGTGAATCAAAGTGATCCCCGGTTCGTCAAGCTTTCACAGGATCAACTTCAGCTCAAAGATGACGCGGCGGTCATTGAAGACAGTCTATTGGCACTAGCCAACAGAGTCTTCCAGATCAAGTCCTTTGTCACTCGTGAAGTAGATGCCATGAATGATTACATGGATGAAAGCATCGATGCGCTGAAGGAACGAAATAAACCACTGGCTGTGAGCAAGGAACAGTTTACGATGACCTCCATGAACAACCTTGCCCTGCTTCTCGATGATGTGATGCAACAAATGCAGCAAGCCATGGCTGATGCTAAAGGCATGGGGAAAGGTGGCAAAAAGGGCAAAAAACAGCAAATGCCGGGCGTTAGTGAGATACAGAAAGAGCTGAATCAGAAGATCGATGACCTCAAGAAAAGTGGCAAGTCTGGAAGGGAGCTATCCGAAGACCTGGCCAAACTAGCGGCTGAGCAGGAAATGATCCGTCAGCAACTCAATGAAATGAATGAGATGATGGAAGAGAATGGTGGTAAAGGCGCAGGAGGAAGCTTAGAGCAACTACTCAAAAAAATGGAAGAGACCGAAACTGACCTGGTCAATAAGCGTCTAACAGAACAAATGCAGCGGCGACAAGAAGATATCCTAACACGACTGCTCAAGGCTGAAGACGCTATGCGAGAGCGTGAACTGGATGATGAGCGAGAAGGAAAAACCGCCAAGGAGCTTGCTCGCGAAGTACCCCCTGCCTATGAAGAATATATCAAGGCAAAGGAAAAAGAAATCGAATTATTGAAAACTATACCTTTGCAATTGAATCCTTATTACAAAAAGGAAGTTAATGAGTATTTTAGACGACTTGGTAATCAACCACAATTGTAGATCGGAAAGATGAACTCCATGACAATCGAAATACCCTCTCTCAACGACAACATCAGGATAGTAGAGAGCTTCATAGACAACACCAAAGACCAGTATAATCTGGACGATGATATCTATGGCAACATTATGATTGCTGTGACGGAATCCGTGAATAACGCCATTCGTCATGGTAACAAAAGTGATAAGAACAAGAATGTGACACTCACACTAGATCTTTCGGACTCCATGATCAAGTTCGTGATTAAGGATGAAGGGACAGGATTTGATTACCAAAACTTACCTGATCCCACGGCTCCTGAAAATGTAAGCAAAGTAAATGGCAGAGGGATTTTTCTCATGAAGCACCTCTGTGATGAAGTCAACTTCATAAACGATGGCCGGTCTGTAGAGCTGTGCTTCTATCTGAGCTAATGCATCACATTCATTATTTCACGGAGGATATTGAGTTCTCTTTGAAAGATCAACCCATCATTTCCCAATGGATAGTTGATTCCATTGCCGCCAGTAAGTTCAAGCTCGAAGAGATCAACTACATCTTTTGTTCAGATGAACACCTACTCAATATCAATCAGCAGTACCTAAATCATAATACGTACACAGACATCATCACCTTTGATAACTCCTCAGAAGAGCTGTCCATAGAAGCTGATATATATATAAGTATAGATAGAGTCCGAGAGAACGCAGAGGAGTACAGCATTCCATTTACCCATGAACTTCACCGCGTAATGATACATGGAATACTCCATTTACTCGGCTGGGGAGATAAGACATCCGCTGAGCAAAAGGCGATGAGAGAAAAAGAAGACGCTTGCTTATCTTTGCTTCCAATATCAAACTAAGTGTTTCACGTGGAACACTTTTTTCTTTTATTCAGTTAGTGTTCCACGTGGAACGTTTCGGATATGTTTAAAGAATATGATGTAATCGTAGTGGGTGCCGGTCATGCCGGATGTGAAGCAGCTGCAGCAGCAGCTAACATGGGCTCTAGTGTTCTCTTGATTACCATGAACATGAATACTATCGCCCAGATGTCTTGCAACCCGGCAATGGGCGGTGTGGCCAAAGGCCAAATCGTAAGAGAAATAGACGCTCTCGGAGGTCAATCCGGTATCATCACGGACAAAACCATGATTCAATTTCGCATGCTCAATAAATCCAAAGGCCCTGCCATGTGGAGTCCCCGAGCACAAAGCGATAGAATGCGCTTCGCAGAAGAGTGGCGATTGACACTGGAGCAGACTCAGAATGTTGACTTTTGGCAAGAGATGGCCACTTCCATAATTGTCAAAGACAAACGAGTTGTCGGTATAAAGACTAGTCTCGGACTGGAAATAATGGGAAAATCCGTAGTGCTCACCAATGGTACATTTTTGAATGGGTTGATACATATAGGTGAAAAGCAGTTTGGTGGTGGTAGAACAGGGGAAGGAGCGGCAAGAGGTATTACTGAACAACTCGTCTCTCTGGGCTTTGAATCTGGTCGAATGAAAACAGGCACCCCTCCAAGGGTCGATGGAAGATCACTCAATTACAGTGTCATGGAGGAGCAGAAGGGAGATGAAGATCCTAGCAAATTCTCGTATAGTGACACACCACAGTTGACCAATCAAAGAAGCTGTTTCATAACGTACACCAATCCTGAGGTACATTCTACGCTTGAAACGGGGTTCGATAAATCTCCAATGTTCAACGGGCGAATCAAAGGACTGGGTCCCCGCTACTGTCCATCAATAGAGGACAAAATCAATCGGTTCGCTGAAAGAGACCGACACCAAATATTTGTAGAGCCAGAGGGCTGGAACACAGTTGAAGTATATGTCAACGGCTTCTCCACTTCTCTGCCGGAAGATGTGCAGTACAAAGCGATGATCAAAATTCCGGGTTTCGAACAAGCCAAAATGTTCAGACCAGGATATGCCATAGAATATGACTACTTTCCACCCACCCAACTTCATCACACACTAGAGACAAAATTGATTGAAAATCTGTATTTCGCAGGTCAGATTAATGGCACTACCGGCTATGAAGAGGCTGGTTGTCAAGGCCTTATTGCCGGAATCAATGCTCATCTCAAGGTTGCAGAGAAAGATCCATTTATACTCACCAGGTCGGAAGCCTACATTGGGGTACTCATAGATGACCTCATCAATAAAGGTACTGATGAGCCCTATCGCATGTTTACCTCCAGGGCCGAATTCCGAATTCTGCTAAGACAGGATAATGCTGACCTACGCCTAACGGAAAAAGGTCATCGACTAGGTCTGGCTTCTGATCAGCGTCTTGAGAATATGATCGACAAGAAGCAAGACACTGCAAAGCTCATCAATGATCTCATGCAGAAAAAAGTTGTTCCTGAAGATATCAACGACACTTTGGCTAGTTTCAATACAGCCACAATCAAAGAAAAAGTAGCCGTACACAAACTGCTCAAGCGACCCGAGATCAGCATCACCCATTTAATGGAATTTGATTCTGAACTGCGGGACTACCTGAATAAGTATCCCAGAGAAATTCACGATCAGGCAGAGATCCAGATTAAGTATGACACCTATATCTCCAAAGAAAAACAGATCGCAGAAAAGATGACCCAACTCGACGATCAGCGTATCGATCCAAATTTTGACTATCGCAAGATTTCTTCTCTTTCCTCCGAAGCAACAGAGAAGCTACTCAAGATAAAACCCGCAACTCTAGGACAAGCATCAAGAATCAGTGGTGTCAATCCTTCAGACATTTCGATCTTAATGGTCTACATGAGTAAATAGTGTATGTACGAAAAAGTAGATCCATGCCCCGTGTGCTCAGGCAAAGAGTTCACGAACCAAATCATATGTGATGACCATACGGTAACGGGCGAAAGCTTCGCTATCGTCTCATGTAATCAGTGTAACCTCTGGATTACCTCACCCAGACCCGCACAAGAAAGTTTGGGTAAATACTATCAATCTGACACTTACATTTCTCATTCCAACAAGGGGAATAGTTTAGTCAATGTGATCTATAAAATGGTGCGTAGATATACGATGTACCAAAAGACTCAGTTGATCAAAGGCTTTGTGGGTTCAGGAAAACTCATTGATTATGGCTGTGGTACTGGCGACTTCTTAGTGGCTTGTCAGCACAAAGGCTATAATGTCCTGGGAATCGAACCGAGTGATATGGCCAGGGAACAAGCGATAGCCCAGACCAGTACGACAATCTACCCTCATCTTGATAATCTGGCAAAGGACGAAAAAGTCGATATCATCACTATGTGGCATGTCCTCGAGCACATTCCTAACCCCAAGGAAACACTCGCACATCTTAAAAAGCATCTAAATACTGGTGGATACTTTATCATCGCAGTACCCAATCGAGATTCTTTTGATGCTAAATACTACAAAGAGAATTGGGCGGCATACGATGTTCCCAGACATCTTTTTCATTTCAACCCATTGAATATCAAATATTTAAGCAAAGAATTGAAGCTTTCATTTGTAAAAATTATTCCTCAATACTTTGATGCCTACTATGTTTCTATGCTCAGTGAGAAATACCTCAAAAGCGGTTCATCGTTCATCAAGGGAATGATTAGAGGTCTGCAATCAAACCGATCCGCGGTTAAGAATAACAACAATTACTCCAGCTTGATTTACGTTTTGCGTAAGAAATGAGATCCATCTTACTTGCCATCATATGTGTCTGTATGCTCAACCAACTCTTCCACGGTTGCGCTAGCCCATCCACTATCAACGGCGGACCACAGGATACCATTCCACCCGTACTTCTTGAAGCAAACCCACCTATCGGAAAAGTTGACTTCACAGGAACCACAATTGAACTGATCTTTTCCGAAGACATCAGTGCATCAAAGCTTAAACAAGAGTTGATTATTACACCCTTTATTGAAAACGAGTATAAGTACATTACCAAGAAAAGAGCAATTCAGATAGAGTTCGAAAATACATTTCCAGATTCAACAACTTTCATTCTCAATTTTGCCAATGGCATAGGTGACCTCAATGAGAATAATCCAGTAGTCAATCTAAAATATGCATTTAGTACAGGTTCCTTTATTGACTCACTCACAGTCTCAGGATATGTATTTGATCTAATCACTAATGAACCTGCAAAGAACTACCTGATATCTCTCTATGACAAGGATACTTCATCAGTCTTTGAACACAAGCCAACATATTTCGCATATGCGGATAAGGAGGGGCTCTTCACTATAGAAAATATAAAGAGCGGATCCTATCACGTCTATGCCTTCAATGACGAGAACCAAAACCTCATTCTTGAATCAACCACTGAAAAGCACGGGCTACTCACTGATACACTCAATCTTGATACAACCTCTGTACAATTAGAAATACCTGTTATCCTTCAGGATGCATCCAACCTTACCTTGGTCAGAGCCAGATCTCAAGCCAATAGGTTTGACGTACGATACTCTAAGTATATCAAAGACATTCAGATTGTCCCTCTTGACTCTTCCAAAAATCACCTGGATAGAAACCTTGTTGAAAACAATGAAGTCATCCGCTTTTATCCCTCTGCTTTAGTACCTGGCGATAGTGTTGGGTATTATATCACCGCCACCGACAGTCTCGGTAGCACCGTAAACGATAGCATTTATGTCAAATTTGAAGGAACCACTTCGAGAATAGATCCCTTTGAAGCTACTATCAAATCAGAGAAATACAATGCTAGTCCTGATACTATGAGCTATCGAGTCATTGCCGACAAACCTATAAAGCTCTTTGATCCAACGCTCATTAGGTTCACTGTTGATTCTGTTCAACTCCCATTTAGTCTGGACTCCTCTGTGAACTATTCCTCCAACAGATTGAAGACAGAACTTGTCTTTAAAATACCGAAGCTGTTCTCCACAACTGCACAATATTTAGATACTCTTACTTCCACTATGAGTGCTGATACCGCAAGGATCAATCAAGATTCGATCTTTGCTCAGTCACTCAAATACTATAAGGATTTACCCCGAAATAGGTATGAGCTACGATTCAGAAAGGGATGGCTCATTTCAATAGAAAAAGACTCTGCAGAAGCATCATCAGTCAATATGATACTACCCAAACAGCCTGATGCCGGTCTCGTTCGTGGGTCTATCTATACAACAGAGAAATCATATTTTATCGAACTGATTGATAAAGATGGTCGAGCTATAGCGACCGTCAATAGCCCCCGGGACACCTATGAATTCAAAAGTATACCTCCAGGTAAATACGGACTCAGAGTTAAAATAGATAAAGATGAAGATGGTCAATGGTCGTACGGAAATATTAGAAAACATACAGGCCCGGAACCCATTTACCATATGGAGGAATCCTTCGAAATTCGTGCTAACTGGGAACTCGAAGGTATCGATCTCTCCTTCTAAACCCTGTGGATAACCTGAGGATTATGATGCTTAGAATGACTAATAACTCGATACTTCTCAACATCAATGAACCACATTATAGTTATCACCCCTCAAAGTCGATCAAACCGACCTTCATCAACATACAACTTGAGGCTTGACAATCTGATGATCTATCAACACCTATCTATCCACAATTCTCTCTCAAATGTTAATTCATTCATTATCATTTAATTAGAAGTTAATACCAGTCATCAAATCAAACTTATAACCTTAATTAATCCACAACAACTTTTCTATTTTGCGTTTAATATAGCTTATCAACATATCCACAGTCTTAATATTAAATAATAGGATTATTAATACTTTACTTTTAGTTATTAGCATGTGGACAAATAAGTATAGAATGAAAAATCTGTTACTAGCGATAGCCCTGCTGCTCTGTCATATTGCCTTGAGTCAAGACAATCAAAAAATCCAATTGGCCAATGAATACTATATGCAAGGTGATGCAGACAAGGCATTGGATATTTATGGTGAACTCTCTGGAGACCTCAGAGCGATACCTCTAATTCATACCAACTACTTCGGATTACTGCTCTCCACTAAAGATTTTAAAACCGCCAAAAAATATATTCAGAGACTCAATAAAACGTATCCGAATAATATCTATTACCAGGTTGATTATGGAATTCTGTTAAGTGAGCAATTTGAGGAAGAAGCGGCTAAAGAACAATTCACCAATGTCATAGAACTAGCAAAAGAAGATCAGTACAAACTTCGTGTCACTGCGCAGTACTTTCTAAGTAAGCAGCTGTACAGCTACGCGATGCAGACCTACATGGTGGGAAGGAGAAGCAATAATCAAAGCTTTGCGTATGCACTTGAGTTGGCGAACATTCATCGGGTAATGGGTAACAAGGATTTGATGGTCGAGGAATACCTCAATTTCGCTAGCGCTAATCCGTCCAATCTCAACTACGTCAAGAACATACTACAAAATCTACTGACGGAAAATGAGGACCTGGAAAGTCTCGAAACGATATTGATCGACAAGGTGCAGAAGAAGCCTAACGAGTCGATCTATAGCGAGCTGCTGATATGGGTAAATTTGCAAAGGAAGAACTTCTATGGAGCCTTCTTGCAAGCTCGGGCTCTAGATAAGCGCACCAAGGGAGATGGAGGAAAACTGCTGGATATAGGAATGATTGCATTAGACAATCAGGCCTATGATGACGCAGTGCAGATTTTCACCTACATCACCAAAGAGTACGAAGGGACTATCAATTATATACTCTCACGCAAGTTGACGATAAATGCCCGCGAGGGAATTGTTAAAAACACATTTCCAGTTAATCCAATAGAAATCCGTAAGCTGGTGAGCGATTATCAACAACTCGTGGATGACATGGGGATAAACAAGAATACACTGGAAGCGCTCCGAAATAAGGCGCTGCTTCATGCTTTTTATCTGAGCGAGAAGGACATTGCTACTGAAATCCTACAAGATGTAATCAACACACCAAGAATCGATCGGCAACTTCAAGCCAATTGCAAACTGGATCTTGGAGACATTTATATACTTATTGATGAGCCATGGGAGTCCACACTTCTTTATTCTCAAGTAGAAAAAGCGAATAAGGATACCCCCACCGGATACAAGGCCAAACTAAAAAATGCAAAGCTTAACTATTACAAGGGTGATTTTGAATTAGCCAAAAGTCATCTTGATATACTCAAACTAGCGACAAGCCGCGAGATTGCCAATGATGCAATAGCCTTGGGTGTATTGATACAGGATAATACTGCGCTTGACACTTCTGACTATGTGATGAAGGAATATGCCAGAATCGATTTACTGCTTTTTAGAAACCAGTACGAAGCAGCAAAGCACGACTTAATGGAAATGCTTGAAAAGTATCCTGGCCACAGCCTGACCGATGAGATTTGGTGGTCATTGGCCAATGTCAACAAACAGCTCGGAGAATTTAAGGAGGCGATTACCTATCTGGATAAGATTGTTTCGGAATATGAGTATGACATCCTAAGTGATGATGCCTATTTCCTAATGGCCACCATCTATCAAGACCAGCTCCGCGACAATCAGAAAGCGATGGAGCTCTACCAGGAATTTCTTAAAACCCATCCGGGAAGCAAGTTCATTGCCGAGGCAAGATTACGCTTCCGACAGCTTCGTGGGGACTTCATAAACTAGCGCAAATTTGAATGCATACCGAGAGCTCTCGTGATCGGAAATAGTATGCATGCATAACAAATTTTGTATATCTTTGATTTCACCTCAGTGTGAGGTCAAAGTAGTTGCTTATGAAGAAAGAAGAAACTGTTGACTACAACGTGAAAGTCACCTGGCACGCCATTTCCAGGATGTACAATCAGCAAGGACTACCTTTTGATATTACTGCATCCACAGGATTTGTGCTCATCAACATTGATTCTGAAAATGGAACCCCTGCAACGAAAATTGCGCCGCTACTTGGATTAGAAGCCCGCTCCCTTACCAGAATGCTCAAATCACTGGAAGAGAAGGGGCTCATCTACAAGCAACAGGATCCTAATGATCGCAGATCGGTGAGGATCTTCCTCACTGAATCAGGAAAATACAAAAAAGAAGTATCACGACGTGTGGTCAAGGATTTCAATAAGAAAATACGCGAGCAGATTCCTGAAGATCAGCTGGGCATTTTCTTCAACGTGATAAGACAAATCAATTTGATCATAGATCAGAACAATATTTATCAAGAACTAGAAACCACAATTAATACACTGGAAAAATCATGAATAGACCCATTAAGAAAGTCGCCGTATTAGGCTCAGGAATCATGGGATCCCGTATTGCATGTCACTTCGCCAATATAGGCGTGGAGGTATTGTTACTAGATATCGTACCTAGAGAGTTGTCAGAAGCGGAGACGAAAAAGGGCCTTACGTTAGAAAGCAAACAGGTCCGCAACCGTATCGTGAATGAAGCATTTCAGGGTACGCTAAAAGCAAAACCGGCATCACTCTATCGTGCGTCCTATGCATCGCGAGTTTCCCTGGGAAATTTCGATGACGACATGCCAAAAATCAAGGATTGTGATTGGGTGATCGAAGTCGTTGTTGAAAACTTAGATATTAAGAAGCGAGTATTCGAGCAGGTAGAAAAATACCGAATGCCCGGCACCCTTATCACTTCCAATACTTCAGGTATACCCATTCACCTGATGAATGATGGCAGAAGTAAAGACTTTCAAAAACACTTCTGTGGCACGCACTTTTTCAATCCTCCAAGGTACCTGCGTCTGTTGGAGATCATACCTACACCAAAAACAGATCAAAAGGTCGTTGACTTTTTGATGCACTATGGCGATCTCTTCCTGGGTAAGGAGACAGTGCTCTGCAAAGACTCGCCGGCATTCATCGCCAACAGAATTGGTATCTATTCGATCATGTCAGCTATGCATACCATCGAAGAGATGGGCATGACGGTGAGCGAAGTGGATAAGTTAACCGGACCATTGATCGGTCGCGCAAAGTCAGCGACTTTCCGTACCATGGATGTAGTTGGTCTGGACACTACCGTGAAAGTATCCACGAATCTTTATGAAGGATTACCGGAAGATGAGTCTAGAGATAAATTCAAATTACCAGGGATTGTACAGGAACTGTACGACCGAAAATGGTGGGGTGATAAAACCAAGCAAGGCTACTTCAAGAAGACTGTAGATGCTTCTGGTAAAAAAGAAATACTCGAGCTTGACCTCAAGACCTACGAGTATGGGCCAATGAAAAAGCCGTTCTTCAAGTCCCTCGAGGCAGCCAAGAGCATCGACAATCTTAAAGAGCGCATTCCCGTATTGGTCAACTTCAATGACAAATCGGGTGAATTCTACAGAGCGACTTTCTATGATATGTTCAGGTATTGCTCGATGCGCATTCCCGAAATATCAGATGAGCTATACCGAATTGATCAGGCCGTATCCTCAGGTTTTGGCTGGGAACTCGGGCCGTTTGAAGTGTGGGATGTGCTTGGTCTGGCAGATATCGCAGAAAAAATGAAAGCCGCCGGACATACACCTGCACCTTGGGTACAGGAAATGATAGACGCAGGCCATACCAGCTTCTATAAATTCGAAAAAGGCCAGCGCAAGTACTACGATATTCCTTCGAAGAGTTATAAGACCATTCCGGGTACGGAAGGTTTGATACTACTCGACGCATTCAAAGAAAACAATGTCGTATGGGAAAATGCCGGTACCACATTGTATGATATTGGAGATGGAGTCCTCAACCTTGAGTTCCACACCAAAATGAATTCGCTTGGTGCGGAAGTGGTGGAAGGAATTAATACGGCGATCAGCATGGCGGAGAAAGACTTCAACGGATTGGTCATCGGCAATGAAGGACAGAACTTCTCGGCTGGAGCCAACCTGGCGATGCTCTTCATGTACGCCGGCGATCAGGAGTTTGATGAGATTGAGTTGATGATTCGGCAGTTTCAGGATACTATGATGAGGGCGCGATTCAGTTCTATTCCGGTAGTGGCGGCTACATCGGGTATGGCGCTGGGTGGTGGTTGCGAGCTATCCATGCATTGCGATAGGATACAGGCACATACCGAGACTTACATGGGTCTGGTTGAAGTAGGCGTTGGATTACTACCCGCTGGTGGGGGTACCAAGGAGCTCACGCTTCGCGCTTCGGATATGTACCAAAAGGGAGATCCTGAGCTTAACATCTTGCAAGAGTTTTTCATGAATATCGCTACCGCAAAAGTATCAACATCGGCCTTGGAAGCTCAGGACATGAACTTCCTGCAGCAAGCAGACCAGTTTACACTCAACCGGGCGAGATTATTGGCGGATGCCAAAAAGGCAGTACTTGAACTAGTAGCTGCGGGCTACAGCCAACCTATCCAAAGAGCAGATATCAAAGTACAAGGTAAGACTGGATTAGCCATGTTCGAAGCGGGTATTGCAGGAATGAAGTTTGGTCATTACATCAGTGATCATGACATGAAGATAGCCCAGAAAGTCTCCTGGGTAATGAACGGCGGGGACCTCTCGTATCCGACAATGGTGTCGGAGCAGTATCTGCTAGACCTGGAGCGTGAAGCTTTCTTGAGTTTGACCGGCGAACAAAAAACGCTGGAGCGGATTCACAGTATTCTGTTCAAAGGGAAACCATTGAGAAACTAGTTGTTGTTATTAATCGATTAAGAAGAAAATTATGGATGCATATATTGTAAAAGGATATAGAACAGCGGTGGGCAAGGCCAATCGTGGAGGTTTTAGGTTTACACGTCCAGATGATCTGGCGGCCGAGGTGATACAACACCTGACTGGATCTATTGAAAATTTTGACGCGAAAGAAGTTGATGACCTGATTGTGGGAAATGCCGTGCCGGAAGCAGAGCAAGGCATGCAAATGGGTAGAATGATTTCCCTGCTTTCGCTACCGCAGGAAGTGCCGGGCATGATCATCAATCGCTATTGTGGTTCGGGTATTGAGGCCATTCATTTAGCAAGTGCCCGAATTCATGCGGGTACTGCTGACTGCATCATTGCCGGAGGAGCGGAATCCATGTCTATGGTGCCTACCATGGGATATAAAACCGCACTCAACTGGAAAATCGCACATACTCATCCTGAGTACTATCTGGGTATGGGACTAACTGCAGAGGAGTTGGCAAAAGACTATGATATCAAGCGCCAAGACGCTGATGAGTTCTCCTACAACTCTCATCAAAAGGCGATTGCTGCGATTCAAGCAGGTAAATTCAAAGATGAGATTGTACCGGTGACTGTATCGGAGACATATGTCAACGAAGAAGGAAAAAAGACCACTCGCGAGTTTGTAGTGGATACGGATGAGGGACCAAGAGCAGATACATCAAAAGATGTGCTTGGCAGGTTAAGACCGGTATTTAGAGCTGGTGGTCAGGTCACTGCGGGCAACTCTTCGCAGACTTCTGACGGAGCGGCATTTGTTATGGTCATGTCGGAGAAAATGGTCAATAAGTACGGACTAAAGCCGATAGCAAGAATGGTTTCTTATAGTGCTGCCGGAGTTGATCCACGCATCATGGGTATCGGCCCTGTGGCGGCAGTGCCCAGAGCATTGAAGCAAGCCGGACTGAAAATGGCGGATATTGAGCAGATCGAATTAAATGAGGCATTTGCAGCGCAATCGCTGGCCGTGATGAAAGGTTTGGACATAAATCCGGAATTAGTCAATGTTAACGGTGGAGCTGTTGCGTTGGGGCACCCACTGGGTTGTACAGGAGCGAAGCTTTCAATTCAGCTCTTCAATGAAATGCGAAGAAGAAAGCAGAAATATGGCATGGTCACAGCATGTGTCGGTGGAGGCCAGGGTGTTGCAGGAATTTACGAGTTCCTCAACTAACGACATCCAAATCCAATATAATCAAGGCTTCTTCGGAAGCCTTTTTTGTTCGTCAGAAGCGAAGTAGCTCAGCGCATGTTTTAAATGATCCTAAAAGCACTCATTGATCATACGCTTTGATGAAAACCATCATGGTCTAAGAAAAAATCTAAAAGTACTTTTGACCCAGAAACTTCTTTTGAGTTAACTTCTTCGATTGTAAAGAAATCAGGGAGGAAAACGAGTAAAAATTTATGGCTGTACCAGATTCAAGTAGGGAGCAGAGACTTCAAGCCATTATCGATAGTGCCATTGATGGCATCATTACCATCAATGATCATGGACTGATAGAATCGGTAAACCCATCAGCCGTGCGGATGTTTGGATACACGGAGGAGGAGCTGCTCAATCAAAATGTGAACCTGCTCATGCCCGAGCCTGACAAGTCTCGGCACGACTCCTACATCAACAACTACAAACACACCCGCAATGCGAAGATTATAGGTATTGGTAGGGAGGTTACCGGTAAAAGAAAAGATGGATCAAAGTTCCCTTTCTACCTAGGTGTTACAGAAGTTGAGCTTCAAGGGGAGACCATATTTGTTGGTGTGGTTCATGATCTCTCTGAGCTGAAGCTATCCAAGGAAAAGCTACGCAGGTATGCCGCGGAGCTCGAGCGGAGCAATCGCGAACTTCAGGATTTTGCCTATGTGAGTTCACATGATCTCCAGGAACCTCTCCGCAAGATTCAGGCCTTTGGTGATCGCATACTCAGGAAGGAAAAAGAGAACCTAACGGAACAAGGTCAGGAGTACTTGCAGCGAATGTTAAATGCTGCTTCCAGAATGCAGACTTTGATCAATGACTTACTCTCATTTTCAAGAGTTACCACTAAGGCTCGTCCTTTTCAGCCCATAGATTTGAACGTGATGATTGCCGAAGTGCTATCAGATTTGGAAATCATCATTGAGAAAAAGGGCGCTGAGATCAACATGCCCAAATTGCCGATCATCGAGGGAGACCAAACCCAGATTCGACAACTTTTTCAAAATCTAATTCACAATGCACTGAAGTTCTCAAAAGAAGACGTACAGCCTCACCTGGAGATTTCATGCCGTGAATTCCGCAAAAACCAACACCTCTCATCAACTCCCGGTGACGAAATGGTGGAGATATCAGTTGTTGACAATGGAATAGGTTTTGACACTAAATACCTTGATCGCATTTTTCATATATTCCAGCGCCTCTCAGGTCATAAGTATGAAGGGAGTGGGATTGGCTTGGCGATATGCAAGAAAATTGCGAACCGACACGGTGGAATGATATCAGCTACGAGCAAGGTAGGTCAGGGCTCAACTTTTACAGTAACTTTATCGAAACATCAAACCCCAGAAAAAACAACTCATGACCAATAGGAAGAACCCCGTCATTATACTAATAGCGGATGATGACCCAGAGGATCGAATGCTGGCCAAAGATGCGCTTGAGGAAAACCGACTTTCAAATGATCTGCACTTTGTCGAGGATGGAGAGGAGCTATTGGACTACCTAAAAAACAAAGGTCGGTTCACAGACCGCAAAGCATATCCACGCCCAGGGCTAATCCTTCTGGACTTAAACATGCCAAAAAAGGATGGCCGGGAAGCGCTAAGAGAAATCAAACTCGACGAAAACCTCAGGCAGATTCCGATAGTAATACTGACCACATCTAAGGCAGAAGAAGATATTGTGAGATCCTACAACCTTGGTGTTAATTCGTTCATCACTAAGCCTGTCACGTTCGATGCGCTGGTGGAAATAATGAAAACTTTGAGTAAGTATTGGTTTGAGATCGTACAGTTGCCAACGTTGGACGCAAACCCAAACTAGTTGAGCGATAAGGTAAAAATACTGCTGGTAGATGACGATGAAGAAGATTATCTCATCACAAGAGACCTCATAGATGACTTTCCCAACGGGAAGTATCAGCTTGACTGGATCAACAACTACACTGAGGCGCTGGCGGAAATAAAAAAGGATCTCTATGATGTCTACCTAATCGACTACAGGCTCGGTCCCGATAGTGGTCTCGACCTGGTAAAGACCGCAATGGATGAAGGGCTGGTTCGACCCTTCCTCTTGCTGACCGGTCAGGGGGATCAGGAAATAGATGAGCAGGCCAGAAAGACCGGAGTAGTAGATTATGTGGTGAAGGGTATCATTAACCCAAGCGACCTGGAGCGATCTATTCGATATGGAATCCAGCATATTGAGAATCTCGAACAAATCCGAAAACTTAACGAAGAGCTTGAGGAGCGTGTAGTTGAACGAACCAAAGCACTAGCGGTAACCAACGAGGCATTAAGGGAAAGTCAGCGACTGTACATTACCATTGCTCGTAATTTCCCGGAAGGTATTATCAACGTATTTGACAAAGACCTCAATTATGTATTCGTAGATGGAAAAGACCTGGATCGTCTGGGACTAAAAAAAGAAAACCTGATTGGAAAAAACATCAGAGAAGTAGCGAACGCCTCCCAACTCGATATGCTGATTAAGAATCTCAAGCGTTCGTTTGGAGGTGAAAGTGTTACACTGGAATACTCTACCGAAGATAATCTGTATTATGAGCTGAGTGCTGTCCCGCTTCATGGGGGGGATGGTTCGATAGATCAAATAATGGTGGTGTCAAAAAATGTGACAAAGCAGAAAATAGCCGAGCAGGAAATTAGAAAGTCACTCGAAAAAGAGAAGCAGCTTGGGGAGCTGAAGTCGAGATTTGTGACCACAGCGTCCCACGAGTTTCGCACACCACTGAGCACGATCCTATCTTCTGTCTCAATCCTTGGCAAATACATAGCCACGGAAAACTTTGATAAAACGAAACTGGGTAAACATATCCAAAGGATTAAGTCATCTGTCAATAACCTAAACCAGATTTTGAATGACTTCCTCTCTATGGGCAGATTGGAGGAGGGAAGAATTGCCATTGAGTACTCCCAATTCGATATCGAACTACTTGCAGGAGAAGCGATCTCGGGGGTCCGTCCATTGTTGAAACCGGATCAGCAAATTGATTATGTTCATGATTGTGGAGATCCGCTGGTCTATCTTGATAAACAGATGTTGCTCAATATCATGATCAACTTACTCTCCAATGCCATTAAATACTCAGAAGAGAACAGCACCATTACCTTAACCACCCGTTGTACGGAAACCGAATTGGCCATTTACGTAAAAGATGAAGGTATTGGTATTCCAGAGGCAGATATTCAACATATCTTTGAAAGATTTTTCCGCGCACACAATGCGGTGAATATTCAGGGTACTGGCCTGGGCCTCAACATTGTAAAAAAATATGTGGAACTCATGAATGGAGAGATAGAATTCACCAGTGAAGAACAGAAGGGCACAGAATTTTTTGTAAAATTACCTCTTAACTCAAGCTCAAAATGAAGAAAATCCTGTTAGTCGAAGATAACGTAGAGATGCGTGAGAATACCGCAGAGATTCTGGAGCTATCCAACTATGAGGTGATCACTGCCGCCAATGGTAAGGAGGGAATAGAAGCGGCCAAAAAGGAATATCCGGATTTGATTATTTGCGATATCATGATGCCTGAGTTGGATGGGTATGGCGTGCTGCGTGTGTTGAGTAAACTACCTAACACCGCTAATATTCCATTCATTTTCCTAACGGCAAAAACGGAGAAAGAAGACTTCCGAAAAGGCATGCGGATGGGTGCTGACGACTATCTCACCAAGCCTTTCGACGATGTGGAGCTACTGGATGCGATCGAGCTAAGGCTGAAAAAGCATAGCATTGCGAAAAAGGAATTCAGTCCGGACTTGATTGGGTTGAATGAGTTTATTGATGATGCCCGAGGGCTCAATGAGCTTAATCAACTCTCGTCGGACCGAACTGTACGCCGATTTAAAAAGAAGGAAGTGATCTTCTATGAAAGCAACCTTCCTCATGGCTTGTTCTTCATCAATTCTGGTAAGGTCAAAACATACAAGACTAACAATGAGGGCAAGGAATACATCACAGGCCTGTTCAAGGCAGGGGACTTTATCGGGTATATGGCGCTTCTAGAGGATACGAACTATACCGAGTCCGCCATGGCTATGGAAGAGTCCGAAATCTGTATGATCCCAAAGCAGGACTTCTTCAAACTGATCAATAGCAATCGAGATGTCTCGAATCGCTTCATCAAGATGATGTCCAACAACCTGATTGAGATTGAAGAGCGTCTACTTAAGCTGGCTTACAATTCGGTGAGAAAGAGAGTTGCGGAAGCCTTGATTTTTCTCAAAGACAAATTCGAGGAGGATAGTGATGGCAATTTCAACATCAGTATCAGCCGGGAAGATCTCGCGAATATAGTGGGCACCTCGCCCGAGTCGGTCATTCGGACATTGTCGGATTTTAAGGAAGAGCACCTCATTGAAATCAAAGCAAGCAACATCACCTTGGTAGATGTTCCGAAGCTTGCCAATATGCGAAACTAGAGACTGGCTTTTACGTGCCTGCCAAATGGTACCAGAGCCAGGTTGGCCATTTTCAGATGCTGTATCGCGAAGGGTATCCCAATGATCGTGATACCGAATATCAGCGCAAGCACAAGGTGAATGATCGCCAACTCGATCCCCGCGAATAGGATCCAGATAATGTTGAGTATCAAGCTCAATATCCCACTGCCAGTATCCGTCGACACCTCATTGCCGAATGGCGCCAGGGCAAACCCGGCCAACTTGAGCGTCTGAATGCCAAAGGGTATCCCTATGATTGTGATAATAAGAATGAAACTGCCGAACAGGTAGAAAAGTGCGGTGAGAAACCCGCCGAGGAAAAACCACAGGATATTGCCGATAGAGCTCATAAAGTAGACTGTTGAAGTAATTACACTACCGATACTTACGTATGCCTATCGGAAAAGATCAGAAATCTAATCGAACTGTTCGATTAGAAACAGCTTGACCAGGCCCGATACCGCCTGCAATGATCATCGAATTTTCATCCATCTGTGCTGCACCTCTCAAGTCCATCACTTTGAGCGCAACATCTTGCTCTACCCATGAATCTGACGAGGGATCAAAAAGCCGTACTGTTTCCAAGGGATCGACAGGATTTCCGACGTATGCTACCCCATTGTAATTGTAGGATTGTGCTGCTCCGCCAATCCAGACGGGCTGATTATTGATGACGCCAACACCAGGACGGTAGAGTCTGGCTTTTTCATTTTCCGAGGAGGACCATGCTACCTGAGTTGGATGGTCAGGGTTGATCGACCCATTTCTGAGAAAGGGCTGCAATGGAAAGTTTCCATCTTGGCGATTGCCCGCACCGCCGGCAAAATAAATTTGATCATCGATACATACACCTGTTGAGCCAAAAACTGAAAACTCGGGCGTCAGCGGGAGGTCATTCCCCATTTGCCATTGATTGCTGGCAGGATCGAAAATCTGTACTTTATTGATATTGAGACTGTCACTCCACCCACTGATGACATAGATGAGCTTGTCTTTCCAAACCACCTGCACCTGATCGTCGATAGGGATCGGTATGTTAGCCGCATCTGGAAGAAATCGATCCATGGCAGGGTCATAGACATGAACTTTAGCCGAAGACTTTTCATGACCATCCGGAAAAACGTGGTACCCACCGACAATGTAGATTTTGCCGTTGACAGTGGAGGCAGCTGCAGCAATCTTACCCATGGTATCTGGCAGAGAGGCAACTTCACTCCAGATATTGGCTGCTACATCGTACTTGAAAGACCTTAGCGTAATTTCCTGATGCGTTTTCCCAGCACCCAGCCCACCAAACGTATAGACATAGTCTTGGCCGTCAACCCCTACCGCTGCAATCGCATGATTGGTAACCGCTATTGGCATAAGGGCGAGCTCGGTGATTTGGATTTCCGTCGAACAGGCTGTCGCTAATATACCAGTGAATAGAAAAATGAAAGACTTAGAGTTCAACATATTCTTATGTGGAGTGGAGCTTTACCGTAACGGCACTGTACACACTACGCGCATACAGATTCCCGCCTGCGCGGGAATGACGAGGGTAAATTTGTGATGAACAACAAGGGATTCTTTTGGCCGGCAAGCTTTTATCTCACCACTTTGAGCTTTCAACTAATCTTCGACTTCTACGATCGCTTCGATCTCTACAGCTATTCCGCTAGGCAGTGACCCCATGCCTACTGCCGCTCTCGCATGCTTGCCCTTCTCACCAAACACCTCTACCATGAGGTCGGAGAAGCCATTGATTACTGCGGGCTGTTGCACAAAATCCGGTGTGGAGTTGACCATGCCAAGTACTTTCACGATACGCTTCACTTTATTGAGATCGCCGAGTTCTGCCTTGAGCACTGACAACTGTGCGATAGCGACGAGACGGGCGGCTTCATAGCCTTCCTCAACAGTCAGATCCCCGCCGAGCTTACCGGTCACATAGGTGCCATCTGCTCTGCTAGGTCCTTTTCCCGCCAGGAAAATCAGATTGCCTGTGCGCACGGCATTGACATAGTTGGCCATCGGCGGAGGTGTTTCGCGCAGCTCGATTCCAAGTTCTTTGAGCTTCGCCTCCACATCTGTGCCTCCCGTCCGCGCTTTCAGGACAGGGGTATTTTCTTTAGGAGGAGCACTGCACGCTACCGCGAACACGAGTAAAATGAATAGATTTTTCATAGTCTTGTTTGGTTTTATTGGCCGACAAAAAAGACGGCATTACAAAATAGCAACTTCCCGTCATACCAGAAAGCCCGGAAGAGCGGGTTGTCCACCATATATACGATTTGACCTTTCCCAACTGATTCCGTGCCAAAGACCATTGAGTTGGTAGCGGCTCTTTTGACATACTGCCCGGCAAAGCCCGCCATGTGATCGTCGCTGCTATCGATGATACCCACATTCCAGCCTTTATCGAGATAGCCGAATCGGTGATTGTCTGTCTTGAGTGAAAAATAGTTGTCGCCGTACCCGAATGCCAGCGGGTGTGTATTGTCAAGCGTGACACGGAAGATTGCCCCAGGCACGATCTCCTTTGCTCTTTCTCTTTCTCGGTTTCCATACTTGAGGGTCTGGCGCTTTTCGGAGATTTCAGCCTTCATCTTGTCGAGCTCGTTTTTTTCCTCATCATTGCCATGTCCGCTGAGCGAGGTAAACTCTGTTCCCTGCAGTGTTTTCACTGCATCTTGCACAGCGATAAGCTTGCCTCCATTCTCCACCCATGTCTGGATCTTCTTCCAGCCCCTATCACCGATGGTGCCATAGTCACCACTTTGCAGGATCAGTACATCGTAGGGGCTGAGATCAACGCCTCCGAAGTAGTGGGTGCCGAGCACAGTCACGGGGTATCCCAACTGTTGTTCGAAGAAATGCCAGGTGGCCCCAAAGTCGAGGGAACTTGATCCATCTCCACCGAGGAGTGCCACTTTCGGTTTGTTGAGGTAGGCGATATCGCTAGAGCCAAGGTCTGGCCCGGCATCTGCAAAACCAGTTTGAATGATGAAGAGCCGCCGCTGATGCTCGTTAGCCAAATCCACCACCAGATCTTCAAACCCACTGCCGAGATGTGCATTGTCTCTTTTTGCTACTACTACCGTTCCAGGATTGTAGCGCTTACCAGAATAGGTAAAAGGCTGCTCCGAGAAACGCGTTTTTACATCTGCTTTAAGTAGCGCGGAAAGCAGGCGCGCATCTTTTAGATTCTTCCATTCCAGAAGAAATGCATAGGCATTATCCGGAGCTCCGTTTGCCTCGAAACTCGCCGCATCATCACTAGTGGTTACCGTCAACCTTGTCTTGGTGGCGTATGCCTCCAGACCAAAAGCATAAGGAATGGACCAGGCAGTGATATCATAGGTCAGCGAATCTTCAACCATCGTTTGCGGTTCCATCAATATCTGCGTGAGTACTGACTTTGGCTGGTAAGCACTGATGACAATATCCTCCTGGTCTATGGAGAAGTTTTGGTTTGACTTAGTCGAATATCGGTAGCCCGAAAGGCCTTTTGAAGAGGGGCTTGTGCCATACTGGATGCCCTGGATATCCAGCCAATTTTTCAAGTCCTCTGTCCTGGTGGGATCATCACCCGCCTTGATAACAAAGCTTTTGTAGTTTCCGGTAGGCTTGTTCAATCCATTGTCATAAAACTTCTTGAACTCGGAAAGCATCTGGTCGCGATTAGCCACTGCTGTTTCCACGGTGGATATTCCGGTAGTGTAGTGATGAGCAATCCGATCTTTTAGTGTGAGGGTATCGCCCTCCTGAGTGATCACCCCAAGGCCAGCCCGTCCAGAGCCTCCCTGCTCGTAGGTCATCCCAATCGCGCCGCTGTAGGTAGGGTAGGTATCACCATAGCTCGGATATAGCAAATCAAAGCGCTGCTTGGTGAAGTAGAACCAGTTTTCCTGATCAAAATACTTTGCATGGTTTTTCCCGATGGTGACCTGGAAGTCTCTTTGCCATTGGGTAATCAATTCATGGTAGGGTCTTGCTGCAGGTGCGAAGTAGTAGGGGTTATTGACACCTTGCTCATGGAAGTCGACATGAACTTGCGGTAGCCACTTGTTGTATTGCTTGATTCGATGCTGGCTTTCGATTTGTGACTGCCACGCCCAGTCACGATTAAGGTCAAACAAGTAATGATTCGCTCTACCTCTTGGCCAGACTTCATTGAGCTCCATGGCTTGGGGGTCAGGGTTGTAGGGCTGATTACCATATTGCCAATAGTAGTTGACGTAGCGTTCGCGACCATCGGGATTGATACATGGGTCGATCATAACGACAGCATTTTCGAGCCACTCCTTTCGGTTGGTCAGCAGTTCGTAGATAGTAGCCATGGAAGCCTCGGTAGAGACCGACTCATTACCATGAACATTGTAGCTCAGCCAGATGATCGGAATGTTCGTGGTTGGCTCTCCATCCAACAGGCCGGCCCGTTTCAGGTTGTCCTCTCTGATGGTTTCAATATTCTGCATATTCTCCGCAGAGGAGAGCACCGCCAGCAGCAATGGACGATCTTCATACGTACGACCATACTCCATGAGCTGGATATGAGGAACCTGCTCCGCGACGTGGTTGTAATAATCTACCATCTGGTGATGACGGGTAAACTGATCTCCCAACGCATAGCCGTGAAAGGCCTCAGGGCTTTGAAGTTGGGCAAAGATGGACGGGTTGTAAACCGCCATCAGAATGAAGATAAGTAGTATGCTTCTTTTCATGTTCATGAGTTTGAGGGCAGAGTTAAGGTAAATCTCCAGCATAGTCAACAGATATTTTTTGAGTGTTTGAGAGGTGGGAAACCACCATTGGCCTTGCTAAGAAGACCGTTGGGCAACAAATGAGGGCCAACATCTGCAACATTGTTGCTTAATGGACTAATTATGACTGAAGCTTCTTCAGGTCAAGCTCTCTCGGAACGTTGAGACGTTCATGCAAATGAGTAGTAAGTGCGTTTTATTAAGGAAACTTAACAATCCTCCAATTCACACTTCTCATCCTGACCTTCAAACTCTATCGTAATGTGATTAATGGATTCATCCTTGAGTTGTGATCGTACTTTCTCCTTGAGTTTGGCCTGTTTTGAAAGCTTATAGTCTTGGTCTAACTGTAGGTGAATCGTAAGGATATTGTATTCTCCATCCATTGACCAAACGTGATTGTCATGCACATCTGTTATCTCAGAAATGTCTTTCAGTTTCTCTTTGATATCCTCCAGAGAGACCTCCTCGGGGATACCCTGCAGGATTACCAACATGCTTTTACGTAGGTTCTTATATACATTGTACAGTACAAAAAGGGAAATTAGAACGGAGAGTAGTGGGTCTATAAATGGAGCATCGGTATACATCATAATGATACTCCCAATCAAAACAGCCACCCACCCTAATACATCTTCCAAAAGATGAAGTGAAACAACCTTTTCATTCAGAGATTCTCCTTTTCTGAGTTTCAAAACAGCAGCTCCATTGACCACTATTCCTAAAATAGCGAGATAGAGCATCCCTTGAACGTTGGTTTCTCCAGGATTGAAAAGTTCCGGAATTGCTTTAGTGAGTATGAATATGGATCCGGCAACTAAAACGATAGAATTGATGATAGCACCTAACAGTGAAAACCGCTTGTACCCATAAGAAAACTTCTTTGTTCTACCTTTCTTGGAGAGCTTTTGAAAGTACCACGAAAGTCCCAAACTAAGGCTGTCTCCCAGATCATGCAGCGCATCAGACAAGATGGCCAAACTATTGGTGTAGAGGCCACCAATGACTTCAACAATGGTGAAGCTCAGGTTGAGGAAGAAGGCAACTTTTACATTGCCTTCAGAATGATTATGTCCCATGTTAGTTCTTCTTTACAGCCATCTTAGGACTTTAGATTTGTAATCAAGGTCCTGTCCTTGAACAGCTTCCAAATATTCTTCTTCAAGCCGAACTTGCATCTGAATAGTCACAAACGTCACTATAAGAATAGAGAAACTAAGGATGTTTGGAATAATCAGAAACGTTCCTAAATAGGAAATGAGAACTCCTAGGAAAATAGGATTTCGAGAATATTTGAACAACCCATTACTAATTAATTCGGTCGTCTCATTGTAGTCAATACCAATCCTCCATGAACTGGACATTTGATATTGGGCAATGCTCGTCCAGAGAAAGGAAATGATGAGAAGAACTAGTCCGGTTATTTGTAATCCTTCAAACTCCAAATAGTCAATCGGCATCAAGTATTGATACCAGTTGGGAAAGAAAGAGTAGTAACCTATAGATATCCAAGTGAATAATACCATCACTTTATACACCCTTCCAATATAGTCATGGGCTTTTTCGGTATTGCCGAAAACAAAGGGGTTTACTCCAGTCTGTTTCCATAGAATAACGGACCTGAGAACAAATACCAATAGCAGATAAAGTAATGTCGCAATGGGCAGAAATATTTGGTAAAAATTCATGCTTTTATAGTTCTAAGATTATACCTGCATTGATGATCCTTCCATCGGTTGGTGCCCAGATCTCTGGAAAATCAGGTTTGAAATGTGTGTCAACCTGAAAGTCCTCCAACCTGTGTTGCCGAGTGTCGGTGAAATTCTCGAAATTGATATAAAGGCTTAGTTTATTGATCTTACGCATGACCATAAACCCCATCATCCAATAATCATCGGTTTGCGTTCGATCACTTCTGAACTGTGCTCCAGTGTAGTAAGCTTCATAACCAATTCGCCATTTATCTTCTACTTCATACATCAGCACTGAACCGATATAGTGTTTTGGAGTGAGCGGCTTTTGTTCGTTCAGATTATCGTACTTCAATCGGGTATTGATTAAAGCGTAATTGGCAAATAGCTTAAAATCACGATAGCCAAGTTTGATGTTGGTTTCTATTCCCTGTGTTGTTACTGGGCCATCTGCATTTTCATAAAAGAATTGTCCAGCAGTGTTCTCTCGGAATACCAACGCATCATTGAGTCTTGTATAGAAAAAGAGTTGATTGACGGATAATGTCCATTCATCACCAAGTAATGTCTGGTAGTTGATGTCAAGATTACCACCAATAGACCGCTCGGCTTCTATACTGGTGCTGATAGGTAAAATGCCTTGATAGGTCAGGTTTTCGGCATCTTCTGCGAAGATAGTTGGGAGCTTGTAACCCAATCCACCACCGATACGAGTCGACCAAGAATCATTGATTTTCCTAAGAATAGAAAGTCTTGGTAAGGCAAAAAAACCATAGTCCAGATCATAGTCAAATCTCAGCCCTGTTTCTAGTGCATATTTCTCAGAAAGATCAAACGTGTTTTGGGTGAAGGCTCCAAAAGTCGTGTAGCTATAGTCACGTTCTAGCGAATCAAACGGGTTCTCATCAAACGTATCTGTGTACAGGTTCACTCCTGAAATCCAGCTGGATCGAGAGGTGCCAAAGTTATAGGCGACCTCACTAAAAGAAGACCATTGCTTACCCATGAATATGAAATCAGGTTCTGTAATCTCACGCTCGAAATAGGTAAGGCTATTTTTGACGCTGATCGACTTGTTTTCATCTATTTGATTTTGATAGGTCAATTGGTAAGACAGTCGATCCGATTCATTTTCCTCAGTGAATTGATGGATGCCATTTTCATCATTATTTATCACTTCCATATCACCACCTAAACGATTCTCTACTGTACCATTCAATGTCAAGCGTAAGCTTGATTTTTCATTTGGGTAATAGAAGAATGAGGGATTGAGAGTTAGACTCCTGATTCTCGGAATGTCACTAAAGTCATCATTATTGGGGTCGTATGCTTCCTGTCGATTAGCCGAAGCATAGAATGTGAGTCCAAATTTATTGAATCGCTCAGCATAGAACCCATTTAGGGTTGTCCCCAAGGCTTGTGTCTGATCTACCATAAGCCTGAGTTTCCTTTCTTCTTGAGGTGTGTATGTAACGAGGTTGATCAAACCTGCAATGGCTCCACCGCCAAAAAGAGTAGAGTTACTTCCCTTGATCACTTCCACCTGTCGTAAGTCTAGTGGTGGTATCTGCATGATACTTAGCCCGCTAGAAAACCCACCAAATATGGGAAAGCTATCTTTCAGAATTTGGGTGTACCGACCGTCTAACCCTTGTATTCTGATACTTTGATTGGCCGAACTGGCCGATGTTTGTTGCATCTGAATACCCGTACTTTCACGCAACACCATAGCAATATTGGAGGATCTCATAACCGCTTTCTCTTCCAATTCTTCTGAGCTTATGGCCTCAATTCGAGTTGGGATATCATCAATAGTTCTGCTGCTCCGAGTAGATGTCACAATGACTTCTTCGAGTTCTTCACCTTCCTCTAAGTATATGGCCTGAGTTTCTGAAAGTGGAAAGTAAAAAGTTCGGGTGGCAGTGGCGTATCCAACATATGAGATTTCGAGTTGGGCCGTATCACTTTCAATATCACTAATCGTAACTAGACCATTAACATTCGTAATTGCACCATGTGAATCAGTAAGTTTGAGTGTGGCTCCAATAAGTGGTTCATTAGATTCAGCGTCAAATACCTGTACGGTCAGTACATTTTGTGCATTGGTAGTTCCAACAAGTACCAGTAAGAGTAAGGGAAGAAGTAGTTTGTTCACACAGCAATATTACCATCATGGCCGTGCAACCTGTTTGCATTGTTGTCAGGAGCAGTTCGCGCATGTACCCTTGTATACCATGCTGGCACTAGCTGCCTTAAATCCGGATGGGATATTTGTTTGAGGGATTTTTGACTGGGTGAGGCAATAAGTTTCACCACACCCCACACAATGGAAGTGAATGTGTTGATCTTGTGGTTCGCATTCACAGCCTTCTTCACAGAGAGCATATTTCACCGCACCTGTTCCATCGTCAATACTGTGAATCAGCTTTTTGTCTTCAAAGGTTTTGAGAGTTCTATAAAGTGTGGCTTTATCTGCTCGTTCAAACTTCGCTTCTAAATCACTAAGACTTATTGCTGCTCCTGATTCCACGAGCTTTCTTAATACTAACAACCGCATGGCTGTTGGCTTGATGTCTCTATCTTCTAGTTTTTGTTCAAGCACCTTCTAACAGCTACACGTTCCATTTTGTACCGGTGGACACTTCTTAGTGCCATAACTGCAATACACACAGCAATCACCAGGTTTGGGTTTCAGCACCTGATGGCAATTTTCACATTCATAGAAGTACTGGCAAGCATCTGTGGGCATAGTTTCTTCCTTCTGATGTCCACAGTTAGGACAAGTGATCGTTGATTCTAATGTTATCTCTTCTTCCATCCTATTGATCTTTTGGCTTCTCAATTACTGTGTATCCCGTTTTGTTAATCGCTTCTATGATTGTTTTTTCTTCGAGCTTTGATGGTAAATACTCTATGGTGGCAGAACCTTCCGCATAGATGGCATCCACAGACTTCACACCCTGAAGCACTCCAACCTCATGTTCGATTGAAGCTTCGCAACCTGCACAGGTCATTCCCTTTACATCCAGAACGATCTTATTTGTTTTGATGGAATCTTGTTCAATCAAGGCTGCATGTGTCTGGCTTCCACCATTAGAATAGAAAATATGGGCATAGCTGGGAAACGAAAGCATTAAAGCTGCAAAGACTGTAATGATTCCTAAGAATCTTTTTGATTGCCAGAAAGATGGTTGCTCATCCGTTTCACATTCGCAAGCTATTTCCTCTGTGGTTTTGGGTCTAAGTTTCTGATACCATGAAAATCCGAGTACTAATACTGTGATACCCACAAAAAAAGGGCGAGCGGGATCCAGCCATGAAAAAGCAGTAGCTATCCCGCTTACACCTGCCATCAACGCAAGCACAGGAGTAATACAACAAATGGAGCTTAGCATAGCGGACAAAATACCGCTGGTCAAAAGGGAGTTTCTCATAGTTCTTCCATCTAAAAAAGGAAGGGCTTTACGCCCTCCTTGTTACTTTCTCTTACAGCAAGCGGGTACTTCAGCCAATTTTATATCATAGGGACAGTCCGGAGTTCCTGCCAAAGGGCAGTTAATTTTTGGACATTCCGGGGTGCCTTCTAAAGGGCAAGCTTTGGGAGTGGTGTTGATTCCGTAAGCAAGACTGCCGATTGCGAGAATACCTGCGGCAGTGAAAATCATAAGTTTATTTTTCATATCATTCAATTTTAATGAAACACTTCGCCAAAGATCAGTCGCGACGGGAGGGGGTATCCAAACTTTTTCGCGATAAAAATTTCTTCAATTCTTCTTCCACCATACGAGCCTCCTTTAGCTTTTCTGGGACTTCTTCTAATTTATACTCTGGAAACAGGTTTCTCAATCGTTCAATCGTTTCTTCATTGCCACAGTTTCCAGGGCAACTTTGATATGTAGAGGAGATTTTTTCTGCCAAGGCTTTTCTGTAGGTGTCATCTAACAACTCAAAAGTGGTCTTGGTCAATGTGGATTGAACAGCTTTTAACTGTAAAAGGATATTTTCAACCTGGTCCTCATCGTCAAGCTTGTTGAGGATGTATCCCAACTGCCCTGTGGCTGTTTTTAAGGAAACCTTTATGCCTTCTGTTAGATCACGGGGTATCATATCATCAGATGTTTTTCTTTTTGAATCAATAACTCTATTAACGTATTTAACATTGTCATTTTATTCTCAGGTATGGAATAAAAAACTGTTTGACCGACTTTCTTAGATTGAACAAGTCCTCCATCCTTCAGTTTTCTTAAATGCTGAGAAACACCCCCTACAGATATATCCAGGATATCGCTCAGATCGCACGGACACATTTTGCCTTCTTTATGAAGAAGAAAAAGAATTTTTAATCTGGCAGCATTCCCTGAAAGATTAAATATCTGGGTCGCCTGGTGTAGCTGCTCATCGAGCTGGTTTAGGGATTCCTTGCATTCCTTAATTTGGACGGGATCCGCCAATACTCTAATACAGGCCTTGCTCATCTTTTTATGTCTTGGGGATTACTAAAATGTAAAAATACAAGATAAACATTAGTATTTAAGCAAATACTAAATAAGGCTCGGCCATTGCCTGTATATGGAATACCTATAGAGGAGGGTAATTATTTTACTACAAGGCATAGGCTTTGGTATTCAACGATAGTGTCACGGAGAGTCTGGACGACCCTTTCCAGGAGCAGCAGTTTATTGGCAAGGTGACGTTTCTCAAACAGTTTTAGAAAAGTGGGACCGGATAATGAGATAGGTAGGGCATCCAAGAAACCAACGAAGGGATATCCCTGTTCGTCATATATTCTTTGCAACGCAGTTGCATTTCGCCTAATCTTGCGTTCTTGATGAAAGCCCTACTTCGAACGGTCAATTTTTTATTCCTCTCACTCCTGGCTTCTAACCTTTGGGCACAAGGCGACTGTACCTATAGTCTTCAGGGTCAGATATTTGATGCGGTGACCAAGGAGCCGATTCCTTTTGCTTCGGTGAGAATCCTGGACACTACTAAAGGCGTGATCAGCGAGGAGTCGGGAGAATTCTTAATTTCCGGGATTTGCAGTGAGGACTTTGTGCTTGAAATAACTCATCTCGGATATAAAAAAACCACGCATCACCACGACCCCTCCCATGAAGACCCGATTATCTATCTCGCGGCAGATGAGCAGATGTTGGAAAGTATTGTGGTAGAGGCAGAAGGAATAGCCGGTCAGCTAGAGACCATAACAGCCAACAGCCTGTCTCAGCAAGAGCTCAGAACACGACAGTCAGAGTCACTGGGAGATGTGCTAGGCCAAATCTCTGGAGTGAATACCATCCGCACAGGTCAGAATGTAGTGAAGCCGGTGATCCACGGTCTTCATAGCAACCGCATACTGATCATCAACAACGGCTTGCGCCACGAGTTTCAAAATTGGGGTACCGATCACGCCCCTGAAATCGACCCCTCCCTCGTCGATAAGATCCAGGTGATCAAAGGTGCCGCGGCTGTGCCCTATGGGCCCGACGCACTCGGAGGGGTAGTCCTGATAGATCAGGAAGAAATAGAGCTTTCAAGCCACTTGCACGGCGAGGCAAGGTTGACGGGCAAATCCAATGGGCGCTCAGGTGAAGGTACGATGTATCTACAAAAAGGCTTTAAGCATTTTGGGGTGATGGGCCGGGGCTCCTGGCTCAAGCAAGGCGACCTTCACGCGCCTAACTACCAACTTACCAACACCGGTAAAAATGAAACGAGTTACGCGGCGGGACTGAGGGTGCATCCCGTGCACTTTTTGGACATATCTGCCTATTATTCTCATTTTGATCAGGAATTGGGCGTATTGCGTGGTGGGGTAAATGGTAACCTCGATGACCTGCTGATCGCTTTGGAAAGCCCTGTACCTAATGAGACAAAACCCTTCAGCTATGACATCAATACTCCCAAGCAGGAAATCACGCACGATCTATTCAAGGCAGTGGCGACTTATACGGATAACCGTCAGTCTTTATCTGTGAGGTATGGACGGCAGTTCAATCACCGCAAGGAATTTGACGTACGCAGAGGCAATGATCTGGAGACACCCAATATCAACCTCGAGCTGCTGACCAACACACTTGATGTAGATTGGGCGCACCCCATGATTGGGCCGCTCCAGGGAAAGGTAGGCTTTCAGTGGCTGCAGCAGGATAATGAGAATATTCCGGGTACGAATACCATACCGTTTGTGCCAAATTTCGACACCAGGCGATTGGGATACTACCTGATAGAATCTCTGGAGCAGGGTGATAATACCTATGAGTTGGGTGTAAGGTTCGACACTCAGCATAGCTCCATTGCCGGTAGGGACCGACAAAATGACGTCTATCGTGATGAGCTGGATTTTGAGAATTTCACCGCGAGCATTGGGTGGATCAAACGGCTTAACCACAAATCGAATTGGAGAATCAACTTCGGCACGGCATGGCGCCCGCCTAATATTGCCGAGCTGTATCGCTTTGGCCGACACTTGACCTTCATAGAATATGGGCTTTGGCGCTACCAGTTTACCGAAACAGGACAAATCACCACCCGCGACGTACTTACACAGGACGATAAGCCAATCACTCCCGAGAAGGGATACAAATGGATTAGCTCATATAACTATAGTCACAACAACCTACAGCTCGAAGTGACCGGGTTTGTGAATTACATTGAGAATTTCATTTATACCCGGCCTGCCGGCATTACCACTACGGTACGCGGCACTTCACCCTACTTTATTTACGACCAGGCTGACGCACTATTATGGGGGGTGGATTTGAGTGGTCAATTGGTACACAACGAGCGGTTTAATTCAGTCTTTAGAGGGAGTTATCTTTGGTCGCGTCAGGTCAACCCCAAGGACTACTTCGCAGGACAGCCACCGGCCAATGTCAGCTACGCATTGAGCTATGTCCCGTCCATACCTATTTTCAGCACGTCAGAGATCAGTGTTGAGTTGGACTATACATTTGAGCAGTTTCAAGCGCCAAGAGTGCTTACCGTGCAGGAGATACTTGATGCAGGCCGCAATGGAGATGACTTATTTATCAACCAACCGGATTTTGATATTCTGCCCCCACCACCCGGCTATCTGCTGACCAACCTGAACTGGCGCTCAAGTATCAAACAATTCGAACTGCAACTTAGGCTGACCAACCTTTTCAACGTAAGCTACCGCAACTACACTGATCGCCTCCGCTATTTTGCGGACGACCTGGGTCGCAACTTCACCCTCAGCCTTTCCTATCAACTTTGAATGGCAGGAAATCTAAGCCTTGGCCGCTTGTATAAATAGACCATTTTTGAGGAGTATTGAATTGTGTTTTTGCTCTTTTTGCAATAATGTTGCAAAAACAAACCTTAGGAACAATGAAATACTTACAGAGTCTACTTGCACTAACGATCATTTTTGGCGTCATCAGTTGCGGCGATGATGATGAACCGTCAGCGCCAGCTGAAGAAAATGCAGAAGAGGTAATCACTGATGTAATGTTGACCTTTACGCCACAAGGTGGAGGTGCCACGGTCACGGCGAGGGCGCAGGACCCGGATGGTGATGGGCCCCAAGATCTACAGGTTCTCGGGGACATCACCCTGCAATCTGCTTCCAATTATGAGTTGACACTCTCCCTTACTAATGAGGAGAACCCTATAGATATAGAAGATATTACCGCTGAGATTAGAGACGAAGCGGAAGAGCATATGTTCTTTTTTAGCTGGACTGATGGCTTGTTCAGTGATCCTACCGGAAATGGAAACGTTGATAATCGATCAGATGCAGTCAACTATGACGATGTGGACGGAGATGGATTGCCTTTGGGCTTAACCACTTCATGGTCTACTGGCCCATCAGCGTCAGGCAGTTTTAGGGTAATACTTAAGCATCAGCCTGATGGTATCAAGACCGCTACATCAGGCATCTCCGATGGAGATACAGACATTGATATCTCCTGGCAAATAGTCTTGCGCTGATAGCTACCCGATCCTGTTGCCTAAAATATATTATGTCAGCCTCTGGCCACTTGTTGGTTAGAGGCTGTTTTCGTTATGTGCCTACTTTAAGACATTATTGAAATGATGGCCTACTACCGTTAATTGATACCGGAGAAGTTGCATCGAAGATGATGTATTTTTAAAGTATGGGACATCATCATGACCACCACCATCCTACCGGCAATATCAAGGTAGCCTTCTTCCTCAACCTGGCCTTTACCATTATTGAGATTGTCGGCGGGCTATTGACCAACAGCTTGGCCATCTTATCTGATGCGCTCCACGATTTAGGCGATAGCCTGAGCCTTGGCCTCTCCTGGTATTTTCAAAAGCTATCAACCAAAGGAAGAACGGAGACCTTCTCCTATGGCTACAAGCGGTTCTCTCTGCTCGGCGCGATTATCAATGCCTTGGTACTGGTGGCAGGCTCGGTGATTATATTGGTTCACGCCATTCCCCGTCTTTTCAATCCGGCAGAGACCAATGCGCAGGGCATGCTGGCATTGGCCGTACTGGGCGTCATCATGAACGGGGCAGCAGCACTTCGCCTCAGGAAAGGAGAATCGCTCAACGAAAAAGTAGTTTCCCCTCACTTGCTGGAAGACGTATTGGGCTGGGTGGCTGTGTTGATCGGCAGTGTTTTGATGATCTACTTTGATTGGTCATTTATCGACCCGCTACTGTCGGTGTTGATTTCAGTTTTCATGCTGTACAATGTGTACAAAAGTCTCAAAAAGAGCTTAGTCATCATTTTGCAGGGTACGCCCGAGGCGATGGACATAGAGGAGGTTCGGGACAAACTGCGTGAGATCAAAGAAGTGATTGACGTTCATGACTGCCACGCCTGGTCAATGGATGGTCAGTACAATGTGCTGACTATCCACCTTGTGCTGGATAAAGATTACCGACTGAGTGAGCAAGCGGCCCTTAAAAGAAGGATTGAAGAAAACCTGCAAAACGAGTCAATCCATCACCTCACAATCGCTTTCGAGACTCAGGACGAACATTGCGCTCACATAAATTGCTAATGCCATATTTTTAGAGAAGCCTAAATTTTGTTTTTGTGGATTCTAATAATTTATTTTGAGTTGCAAAACTAAAGCAGCTCTATGCGCATTCTGTTGTTAGCTATATTTTTCCTCGCTGCCATTTTCAATGGTTGGGCCCAATCCGCCAGCATTGGCGGTCAGGTGTCCTCAGACAAGGAGCCTATTGGTTTTGCGACCGTCCAGCTCATTGGAGAGCACAAGAGTCAGGGTGCTTACACTGACGAAAAAGGAAATTTTACCTTCACCAACTTGCAGTCCGGGGAGTTTACCCTGGTGATCCGCTCTCTCGGTTACCGTACCCACGAGCAGCAGATAGATCTTAAGGACGATAGCAAAGTTGCTTTGAATATTGACCTATCCGTTGATCGATTGAGCCTTGATGAAGTAGTGGTCAGCGGCACGCGCTATGCACTGGATCGCAAGGAGTCGCCAGTGGTAGTAGGAGTCCTCAGCCCCAAGTTGTTTGCTGCGGTACAGTCCACTTCCCTATCGGAAGGACTAAACTTCCAACCCGGCCTCAGAGTCGAAAACAACTGCCAGAACTGCGGTTTTACCCAGGTAAGACTGAACGGCCTGGATGGCGCCTACTCTCAGATCCTCGTCAACAGTCGCGCTGTGTTCAGCGCTTTGAATGGTGTCTATGGCCTTGATCAGATCCCAACCAATATCGTAGAGCGAGTAGAAGTGGTGCGCGGTGGAGGCTCTGCACTTTATGGCTCCAATGCCATTGGGGGTACCATCAACATCATCACCAAAGAACCTGTCGACAACTCATGGCAAGTCGGGAGCAACCTATCGCTGATTGATGGTCAGAGCATTGACAAGTCTATTAACTACAACGGCACGGTGGTGAGCAATGACCTTCGTAGTGGCGTGACGCTATACGGCCTATACCGAGACAGGGAGAGCTATGATGCCAATGACGATGGATTTACGGAGATCACAGCATTAGAAAACAACACTTTTGGCATCAAGGCTTTTGTAGAGCCCGGCCAAAACAATCGATTAACGCTGGACTTTAATGCCATAAGGGAATACCGCAGAGGAGGTGATCATCTGGAGCTGGCCCCACATTTTACTGACATCACCGAAGAGTTGGATCACAACACGGTCATGACTGGCGTCACGTTTGATCAGTACAGCCGGGACAATCTCAATAAGTACTCCGTTTATTTTTCATCACAGTCTACTGACCGGGGCAGCTACTACGGCGGACTTGGCGGTGGCCGCACTGCTGCCGATAGTGCTCTGGCGCTGAATGCGTACGGCACTACGGATGACCTGGCTTTGGTTTCCGGTTTTCAATACATGAGGAGTCTCGGTGACCTTGGTGCGATTACGGCAGGTGTCGAGCATCAGCTAGCTGATGTTGAGGATAAGATCCCCGGATACAACCGACTGATTGATCAGCATGTCAGTACGATTGGGCTGTTTAGCCAGCTGGAGTGGAAGCCGAGCGTGAAGTTTACCACACTTCTTGGCGCTCGCTACGATCGCACTACCGTGAATGGTCAATATCAGGTGGGAGAAGTAAGCCGAACGTCTGATGTAGAGCTGGGGGTACTCAGTCCAAGGTTGACTTTTCTGTACAAGCCGACGAGAGCAGTGCAGCTCCGGGCGGGCTATGCACGGGGCTTCAGAGCCCCTCAGGCATTCAATGAAGATTTGCACATTTCGTCAGTGGGAGGTGAGCCGCTTTTCGTCATTTTAGGTGAGAACCTGGATAAGGAGCTGTCCGACTCCTTCACAGGCTCCATCAACTACGTCAAGGATCTTGGGAAGACCCAGTTCAACTTCCTTGTCGAGGGTTTTTACACCGACCTGCGCAACCCATTTACGATAGTGAGTACCGGAGCAACACTGCCCAATGGCTCCATCCTCGAAGAGGTGCGCAATGGAGACGAGGCATATGTGACTGGTGCCAACTTTGAATTGACCGCCGCGCCATCTCCACGATGGTATTTTCAGGCTGGAGGGACTGTGCAGCGATCCATCTACCGCAATGGGCAAGTGCTTTTCGAATCGGAAGCGGCCAATGAAGAAGAGCAGACCATCATCGTCGATGAGTTTATGAGAACGCCGAATGTCTATGGCTACTTTGCGACGAATTGGTCAGCGACTGACAAGTTTCAGATTGACCTAACGGGAACCTACACAGGGAGCATGGTGGTGCCAAGAGTCGTGAGCGAAAATGGCTACTTAGACCTGATCGACTCCAATCCTTTTCTGGATATGAACATCAAGCTTACCCGCCATTTTGAAGTGTCCGATCATTTTCACCTGGAGCTTAGCGGAGGCGTGCAAAATGTTTTCAACAGCTATCAGGATGATTTCGATACGGGACCCACGCGTGACTCAGATTATGTCTATGGTCCTAATCGTCCCAGGACTTTCTTCTTCGGCATTAAGATCGGGGATTTTCATTAGAGGAAAATTTACTCAAGCTACCAACCATCATATTTTTTGATAGCTACTGACTACATTTTTGTCGGATGAACAGTTCTTCCGATATTCTTCAGCAAGCCATAGACCGTCGATTTGACGGTGCTACTTCAGCTAACAGCGATGCTGTGGCTATTAATAATGATTTCTACATGGACGTGTTGAGCGTATTCCATGCGCCTGAGCGTTTTGATGCTGAGGATTTCCAGAAGTATCCGGTTGAGGTAATTCTCGACTACCTCAGAAGAACGCATGGATTCTATCTTACGAAAAACTTACCCGAATTAGACTTTGCCGCTGCGACTTTGGCAAAGCGAGAACCACGGTTGGTAGCATTGCAAGAGACGATTCTTTCCTTTTTCACAGACTTTAGATCAAAATTGGAGAAACATATCTCTGAGGAAGAGTCTCAACTATTCCCCTACCTGGACATGCTCATACAGGCAAAGGGAAATGACCAAAAAGCAGACAATACACGCAGCAAACTCATTGACTTCATGGTACATCATAGTGATGACCTTGAGGATGAACTCAATGCGACGGTCAAAAAAATGGAGATGATAGCTGAAGGGACAAAGGACAGCTTTGCTTTAAAAATGATGATTACCCGCCTCACTTTTTTTGAACTCGACCTAAGAATCCACGGACGCCTTGAAGATGAGGTGCTGATGCCACTAGCCCTCCAATTGGAAAAGGACGTTGTGGGGTCTGATAAATTGCGGTATTCGGCTTAGGCCAGTTGCGGGTTGATTGTAGGAGTAGACCGGTATTGAGAATACTCTCTAGCGAAAGAGGTCTGAATGAGACCCAACTCTTATCAGTCGAATCTCTTTAGGGCTCTCGATTTGGAACCAGATGATAAGCAAATCAGGCTTCACATGGCATTCCCAGTTATCAGCGTAGTTCCCTTTGAGCCTGTGCGGTTTCATTTGGGCGGCTATTCCCTTTACTCCATCGACTTGCAATTGCTTAAGAACACGTGCAATCAGTTTGAAGTCGCTTGGCCTGCCTTTGACCTTTTTCAGATCCTTTCTAAACCGACTTGTGGTTACGAGTTGATACATCCAGGCTACAAGTCCTCTAGAAACTGATCCACATCTTCAATAGGCCTAAGTCCTTTGCTCTCCCTTGCATCTTCGATCGCTCGATGTGTAGTTTCATTGGGTATGTCCCCCACTTCTTTGTATAGCAAGTATTCGATATAGTTGTTTAGGCTTCTTTTTTCAGCAGCGGCTTTTTCACGTACCATATCAAGGAGTTCTTTATCAAATCTAAACGCGGTTTGTACTTTCATAAACATTCCAATGGGTAGGAAAAGCAAAGCTACGTGCTACAAGACTGTTATACAAGTGATATACATTTTCTACAGGCCGTATCTTACTAGCACCTTCTGCGATAGATAGCCGCTACCACCATCATATACCTCGATCCAGCCGTTTTGCTTCAGGTATTTGACGAGGTAGTGGTTGAGTAGGCCGTGGGAAACCAGCAGTGCCTTTCCTTTATCCAGAGCTTCCTTTTCAAGAAAAGTAGTACCCGCTCTGGCTCTGTTCTTAGCCTCTGAGAACCGTTCGATACCTTTTTTATTCGTTCCCATAAACCAGAGTATCCTCGATGTATTGAGCCACCACTGCAGCGGCATCCTGATATTGAGAAAGGGGTACACCTTACGCTCAAACTCTCTAAACAGCGGATCAGGTTGTTGGATATCCTCATGATCCAAAACCAATTTTGCGGTAGCGATAGACCGTGGGAGACTACTCGTATGAATGACTGGAAGTTCACCGGGCTCCAAATGAACGGGTATAAACTCAGGAGCATAGATGCCGACATTATCATAGTCCTTGACGAACTGTATGGCCTCTTTGCGCTTTCGCCAACCGGTCTTATTTAGCGCGGGCTCACCATGTCTTAGCAGAATGATCTGTGACAGCTTGCTGTAATCATCTACCAGATTCATGTCCTCTTGAATAAACCCAATTGTCTGAGGGGTAGACTTGGACAGCCTTTCCAATCGCTCAAAATGGCTTTCAACACTAATCAGCTGCCCTGTCGCTGTACAGGCTATGCCCAGCCAGAGTAGTGTGATGATCAAAGGCTGACGTAAAGGTTTGCTCATGAAGTCTACTACGTGCCATACTTATCGAGGATTACAAATTGTTGGCATTTTTAGCTCTGACTTAAACCATCAATGTGCGTTTGTACTATTGATCAACTGCCGCCACCGCTTCTACCTCTATCAGGCAGCCAAAATGTAGTTCTCGGGTTGGGACAATCGCCCTGACTGGTTTGTGATCATCGAAAAATTCCGTGTAAATGTGATTGACAGCATCCCAAAGACCAATGTCTGAAATATAGATCCTTACCTGGATGACCTGATCAAGCTGGCTGCCTCCAGCTTCGATGACCGTTTTAAGCTTCGACAGCACGAGCTGCGTTTGCGGCTTTATTCCTTTCGGTGGTTGCTTGGTGGCCGGATCAATGGGCAGCTGACCGCTGATATAGACTAGGCCATTGTGCTCAATGGCCTGAGAATAGTGGCCGTTGGCCGGGGGAAGAGTTGGTGACTCGACAATTTTCATAATGCTAATAACTGATGGTAGACAAAGATTGACTTTTTAAAGCATTGTTAATGGTTTCAAGCTCCGCTTTCAGGAGCTGTTGATAATTAGCATGAACAACCTTTAGCTCCGCCTCTAACTGTGTCTTCATTTCATACATTGAGATGGGTGGCCGCTGATCACCTACATTGATAAAGCCATAGAGGCCGGATAAGCGATTGTTGAGTTTGATTGGGAAGGCGATTTTGTCTTTAGGACTTTGGTTCCGCACTTGATAGAGGGTTGATTCTATTGCTCGCAACTCAGCTGCTACCATTTCCACCTCTTCCAAGAGATCACCGGATAATTCAGGCTTGAGTTTTTCAATCTGCGCATTGATTTTTCGGATATCGATGACATCCTGATTGGCCAACGAAGTGAGGTCCCGCACTTCCATAGCCAGGTCAAATTGCGCTTGCAGGTCTTCCAGGCTTACTTCGGCAGACCTTGGGTCTTTTTCGACGATCATGGTCTCCTTAAATGTCTGGCCGTTCACTTTAAGCTCAACTTCATACTCACCAGGTACGACCATAGGCCCATAGGCGGGCACGGGCCCCTCCAATATGATATCTGCAAAAACCGTTGCACCGGGATACCGGAGGTTCCAACTCAATTTGTTGATTCCGGCTTTCACATCATTTCTTTCGTACTGCTTGACCTCTCTTTGTTGCGCATCGCGAATAGTGACGGAGACATTGTCCGCATCATTAGCCAGATGGTAATAGATCGCACCGTCATAGGCGCCTCTGACCGCTTTGCCCGGGCGAAAAAGTCTAGTTTTCCGCTCGGTCAGTTCTGCCATTTGCCTTAGTGGCGCAAGGTTATCTAATGTCCAGAATCCTCTACCGTGTGTAGAGATGACGAGGCTGTTTTCCAGCGCTTCAATACCAGAAACATGCGTATCGGGTAAGTTGGCTTGTAGCGGTTGCCACTGATCTCCATCATTAAAACTCACATAGACTCCATGCTCCGTACCCGAATAAAGCAGACCAGCATTAATCGGATCTTCTGCGATCACATGGGTGAAATCTTCTGCTGTAATGCCGGAGGTTATTTTTGACCAACTGGTTCCATAGTCTGAAGACTTAAACAAGTAGGGCTGCTGATCGTCCATTTCGTATCTTCGGGCGGCAAAATAGACCGTCGCAGGATCATGCACAGACACGACTATTTTACCAATCCGCGAATGTGCAGGCAATGCTTCGGGCGTTACGTTCTCCCAGCTTTGTCCCTTATTTCTGGTAAGCTGGATAAACCCATCGTCCGAGCCTGTGTAGATCGTGTTGGCATCATGCGGTGATGGCGCTATCGCGAATAATGTGCCGTAGATCTCAGGGCCATCCTGATCCTTGATGATGGGCCCTCCAGAGTCATCAAGCGTACTCGGTTCTGCTCTGGTGAGATCAGGGCTTATTTTTTTCCAGGTCAGGCCTTCATCTTCCGACTCCCACAGATGTTGTGACCCGACGTAGAATCGGTGTGGAGCTGCTTTGGAAAAAGCCATCGGATAGACCCAGTTCCATCGTTCGGGCATCACAATGGCCGGCTCACCCATTACCATATAAGGATAGGGGTTGCGTAAAGTGGTTTTGCCCGTCGTGCGGTCATACCTGATCAGCGCATTGGTGGCAGCCGAGAAAAAAATATCCGGCTGACCGGGCTTGGTAACGATGTAAGCATTTTCGCCACCACCCACATCATACATCCAGTCGCCCTCTGGCTCGCGTGGATCGTGTAGAAAACCTCCGTCAGCCGCTACACACACCGTTGTATTGTCCTGCTGTGACCCGCAGGCGTGAAAGGGGAAATCTTCTGTGACAAATAGCCGGTAGATCTGTGCGGTGGAGAAATCCTGAGCGGTCCAGTTATTACCACCATCTACGGACACACTGCCACCCCCATCATTGGCTACTATCATGCGCTTAGGGTCATCAGGATCAATCCACAAACCATGATGGTCAGCATGCGGGGTGCGAATGTACTCAAATGTCTTACCCGCATCTGAAGACTTCATCAGGACAAAATTCATAATATACACTACGTCTTCGTCCTTGGGATCAGCCTCGATACGCATGAAGTAAAACGACCTTTGCCAGAGGTCGCGATGATCATTGACTAACCGCCAGGTATTACCAGCGTCATCGGATCGGTAAAGACCACCTTTTTCAGCTTCGATGTTGGCATAGACGCGATTGCTGTTGGCAGGAGAAACCGTTAGCGTCATTTTCCCAAGTACCCCGCCCGGAAGACCTTCATTGTTGGTGAACTCTTCCCAGCTATTCCCGCCATCCGTAGATTTATATAAGGATGATCCTGGTCCGCCACTCCACAGCTTCCATGGTTTGCGGTAGACTTCCCAAAAGCTGGCATACATAATCTCAGGATTGGAGGGGTCCAGCACCAGATCTATTGCTCCGGTCTTCTCATCCTTGAAAAGTATCTTCTCCCAGGTCTGACCACCATCCGTTGTTTTGAAAATACCGCGCTCCTCGTTGGGAGCATAGGGATTACCAAGTGCCGCGACATACACAACATTTTCATCGCTGGGATGAACAACCACTTTGCTGATTGCCTTTGTGTTCTCCAGGCCAATATGTGTCCAGGTCTTCCCGGCATCTCGCGACCTATACATGCCATCGCCCTGCATGACATTGCCGCGGAGCTGCGCCTCTCCCATACCGGCGTAGACGACATCCCCATTTGAAGGAGCCACTGCCATTGCCCCGACTGAGGAGCTGCCTAGTTGGCCATCAGATACAGGCGACCAATGACTACCGCCGCTGGTGGTTTTCCAAATGCCACCCCCTGTCGCCCCAAAGTAATATTCATTGGGGCGGTCTTTGTGTCCTGCTACCGCAATAGACCTACCACCTCTGTTGGGCCCAAGGTTTTCCCATTCCCAACTCTCATCGAGCCATTTTTGGGGTACCTGTGCTAAAAGAGAACCAGATAGAAACGGGAGAAGAAGTAGTAATAGGCGCATAGAAGTGATGATTTGTGCTAACTGAAGTTAAGAAAGAAATGCCTGATACATGCTGACACTGTGAGGGATGGATGAAAATTCCGCTAGGGGGATTAAAACTTGATGAAAGTCAGTTTTAGTTTCGATCAAATAAAGCATATTTGCATTCGTTTAGAATTAGTCTAAATAGTTATGAGCGATTACCTAATGAATGAATCTTGTGAGAGGGAAGGCAGCACGCCATGGGATGAGCGAGGGTTAATGCCTCAGCAGGAATGTGTATTCAAGAAATGCTGTAAGAAATACAAGAAAAAAGGACGTCATTGTAAAAAATGCCCGAAACTCTAATTAACGGATACCCTAGCGACGAAACGCTACTTTTTTTGACGGAAAACACCAGGTTGGTGCAATCCGACAGTCGTGAAAAGTTCGTCCTCACTTTTTGTGGAGAACAGGTAGAGTTGCGAGTATGTGAATTGATTGCCTTTAAGCGAAAAGTCGAACAGATCGATGTTGTGCTTTTGCTCTCAGACAGAACACCCGATATTGAGTTCATTCATTTGATTCAATGCGATAGGTTCTTCTTACTTGATATCCGAATGGTTCTTGAGCTGAAGGCACTCATGTCGGGAGCGTTTGCCATGCTAGAGCTCAACAGCATCATTCACAAGAGCATTGTTCGTCAACCAGTCTAAGTTAGATCAAGCCTCGCTTACGCTGGACGAGCGTTAAATGACGGGCTAATTCAGAGAGTCACATTTATTTAGACCTAATCCAAATTCGGATTTTATCCGCCCTTTGTTCAACTAATCGCTTTTTTTAGTGGTTTGAAAGCGGATAGGGATATTCAGTAATTTTATCCGACAGTTTACAAGCGTTTAAATATTGAGTTATGAAAGATATATTAAGATCCAAAAGTGTCCTGAAACAGGAAATCGTTGATATTATCAACAAGCAAATCAAAATGGAAGCGCATTCGTCTGCGGCCTATCTGGCGATGGCGGCCTGGTGTGATAAGGAGGGCTATGACAATAGCTCTGAATTTTTCTTCACACAGTCTGAAGAGGAGCGTAAGCACCAACTTAAGCTTTTCAGATATTTAGTAGACATGGAATGCGCGGCGATTTCTCCAACAGTTGGTGAGACGCAGCATGAATTCCCTACACTACGTTCAGTCTTCGAGACAGCTCTGGAGATGGAAATCACGGTGACGGATGCGATTCATGATATCGTAAGGGAATGCAGGAAAGTAGGTGATATTGCTACAGAAGAATTCATGCGCTGGTTCGTGAATGAGCAGATCGAGGAGGAGTATGTAGCCAGGAAATGTATAGAGCTATTTGATACACTAGGCGAAGACAAAATAGCTCTGGGTATGGTCGAAGAGCGGGTGCTTGGTATAGAGTACAATCCGGAGGGCTAACATCCACAAAGCTCTGGTGGCCTACACGAGCCACTTAGACATGTCGACAATAGATTTATGATAATGGTGTCCAATTTGGACACCATATTTTTTTAACTCATAATCCGGAAGCTCGGCTGGATGATGGATTTTATATCCGGGGATTTGTGCTAACTCTGGCAGCCATGTCCTCACATATTCTCCCTTTGCATCGTACTTCATTGCCTGACTCATGATATTGAAGTAGCGATTCTCTCGTGGGTCGTTACCCACGCCAGCCACATACATCCAGTTGCCCCAGTTGCTACAGACATCATAGTCGATAAGCTGAGACTCAAACCACTCAGCCCCCCAGGTCCAATTGATTTGTAGGTCTTTGATTAAGAAGCTGGCCACATTCTGCCTTCCGCGATTGGACATGAAGCCTGTGGTGAGCAGCTCCTGCATATTGGCATCAATGAAGGGCACACCCGTCTGGCCGGTCCGCCAGAGCTCGAAGACTTCTTTGTTATTTTCCATTTCAGGACGTTGACGTTTGATACCTCCGGGGAGGAATATCTGCGATCCATACTTTCGCGCGACTAACCTGAAATAATCCCTCCAAATGAGCTCAAAAACAAGCCAATAGGTCGATTGGTTTTTCTTGACCGACTGCTCATATTTCCTAACTTCTTCATGGATGTATCGGGGTGACAGGCATCCTAAGGCCAGCCATGGTGAAAACTTAGAGCTGTAGTCCTCACCCAGCAAGCCGTTTCTGGTGTATTTATAATTCTTAAGTTCGTCTCTTTGCCAGAAATACTGTTGCAGCCTTTCCACACCGTGGCTTTCACCGCCTACCGGAATAATGGCCGCTCTTGAGTCAGCAGCTACCAAATCGAGACCCAGTTGAGATAGACTGGGAAGACCACCATAGTCGTCTACCATGATCGTTGGTATAATGGTGGGAGATGAGAGTGCCGGCCTCACCTCACTTTCACGTTCACAGGCTTTTCTGAAGTTGGTAAAGATGTTGGGCAAATTTCCAACAGGCCATGGAATGTCTTCAATGTGATAGAGGGTAGACTGCCATTCGAGATGGAGCTGAATTTTCGATTTCCAAAGCTCTTTTTCCAAAGCATCTTCTACATCTGTTTCCTCCTGCCCCACCTCTTTCGACCCGTAAACCATCTGACAATCATGGTTCACGCATACTTGCGGAATAATTGCTTCTGGCTTTCCCTGAAGGACCAGCAAATTACTACCTAACCCAATCAAGCTAGCTCTCAGGTCTTCTAGCGCCTCATGGAGGAACTTGGCTCTGAAACTGCCCGTCTTTGGAAAACCCAAATGGCGTTCCTCAAAATGACGCGGATCTAAACAGTAGATGGGCAATACCTCATCACATTCGTCTATTGCTCTCGAAAGCGCGACTTGATCGTGTAGTCGCAGATCATTTCTAAACCAAACCAACCCTTTTTTCATATCGATATAACAGGGTGTGGATTTTAAAGGTTTGAGAAAGATATTCAGAACGGATACCTATAAACTTCATAGGATTGGTTGGATGAGTTTTGCTAATGAGAACCGCTCAGCATCAGCCTTGGTATATCTTTCGAATCAGACCAATAAAAGGTCTAAGTAGATTCTTGAACGGAAAATAAGTTACTCGCCCCAGGCCGTGATCACTATACTCCTTGAACCGCCATAGTCGCGATGCTCACAGAGATAGATGCCCTGCCATGTGCCCAGGTTAAGTCGCCCATCAGTGATTGGAATGGTCACCGACGATCCCAGTAAGCTGGATTTGATATGCGCCGGCATATCATCAGGCCCTTCATAAGTATGCTTATAGTAGGGCTGGTTTTCCTTTACCATTTCATTGAAGTGTGCCTCAAAATCCTGCCTGACTGTAGGGTCCGCATTTTCATTGATGGTCAGTGAGGCGGAAGTATGCTTGATGAAGACATGCAACATGCCGACCCGCAGCTCTTTTATTTCCGGTAGGGCCAGCTCTATTTCACGGGTGATCAACTGAAAACCACGCCGGGCAGCAGGCAATCTGATTTCTTTTTGAAAATGCATCTATGGCTCGTTTGGTACCCACTCATATGCCCCGATATCCGGCAGACTGTCGCGTTCATTGGCGAGCAAATCAATCTGAATATCTGAAGGCAATGCACCATCCTGAGCATTCGCTAATGAGTCCAGTCGATAGTCACGACTGAGTTCTGCTACAAAGCCCGGAAAGTTTGGCTCCTGACTCAGAATGTTGCCATTCACATCAAATGCCGCATTGGTCGACCTGAGGATGTTGTTGGTAAGGTTGAATGAGAGTACTTGTCCTCCATCATTTCCTAAGAACAATTCTTCTCGCTCACTTCCCCAAATGATCGAGTTTTCTATTTTAACAGCAAGAGGAGCGACCAAAAACTCACCGTCATCTAACGGGAAGTTATCCGCAAACTGCACTGAGGCGTCTTCCCTAAATAGCGAGGAGGGAAAGTTGGTGAAAGTGCAGTGCTCGTACTGGTAGTTCCCGCCTGCGAAGTTGCCAACGAGATAGCTACCGCAATTGTGAATGAGCGTGTTTTTGGCGGAAACGTCTGAGGTAAATGCAAGAATTCCAGCTACTGACATGTTTTGAATAATGGTGTTTTCGATGACCAGGTCGAACTCAAAGTCATCATCGGGCGAGCCTACGCGGAGGCCATAAGTGCCATTGCGGATCACAGCATGCCGCACCCTGTTTCCCTTACTCCCCTCCAGAATATAAATACCATCCCACTGACCAGGAGCATCAGCAAAATCTTCATCAAATCGTGTGTTGCTAAAGATGATAGGCTCCTCAGGACTACCTATTGCCGTCAATGATCCTTGAACGTATAAACCTGCTAGCGGCTCAAATAGCACAGTGGTTCCAGGAGCGATGTTCAAATTGACCAATGAGTCAACTAACACGATATCGGTGATTACATAGGGCTTTCCAGCGGTCCATGTGGTATTCTCCTCAATAATCGTCGCGTTCAGAAAATTAGCGTCTTGCCCCCAGGCGATCACTTTGATGTCTTTGGAGCGGCTATTGTAATCAACAACGATTGAGTCTTTGACGATGTAGGGGTTTGATTCGTCTCGTTGGTCAATGGTCGCTTCCACCAGCACTAACAAGCTATCCCCACCGAGCAATTGCAAATCTTGAAAACTGTCGTCTTGCTCTCCATTTACTGTGAGAAGAAAGGGGCTATTGGCAGTAGCCAACCCAAGACGATGGATGATCACGGCATTTTCGCTTGGGTTAAATAACCTGACCCGACGAGTGATGCTCTGTACCTCCGTCAGTATGGTGTCAAACTTTATGGTATCGATGGAAAAGGAGATTTCGATTCTAGGATCAGTAGAGATGACTTCATCATTGGGCGTGCAGCTGAAGAGCCCAGTTATACTTAGCATTAAGATGACTAAAATACTTTGGACTAGTTCGCGCAAGATGAGACCGAGTTATGTGACTTTAACAGCATCGCTGATTGCCCTGCTTTGATAGAATTAACGAATTGACAATCGCTAGATTACTCTGCAGCACCATCTTTCATCTTCTCCGCATTCTCCGCAATCCTGAGCTGCTCTACAAAGTCGCCGATTTCTCCATCCATGACATTCCCCAGGTTGTAAACGGTATATCCGATGCGGTGATCTGTCACTCTCCCTTGAGGATAATTGTAAGTTCTGATCTTATCGGATCTGTCTCCACTTCCTACCATTGACTTTCTCTGCCCGGCGATGGCGTCATTGTGCTTTTTGAGCTCTATCTCGTAGAGTCTAGACCTCAAAACTTTGAGTGCCTGATCGTAGTTGGCGTGTTGAGAGCGCCCATCCTGACACTCGACGACAAGGCCAGATGGGTTGTGCGTCAATCGTACCGCTGATTCTGTCTTATTGATGTGCTGCCCACCAGCACCCGATGCACGGAACGTATCCTTCCGTATATCGCCCATATTGAGCTCGACATCTACTTCTTCAGCTTCCGGTAGGACGGCCACCGTAGCAGCGGAGGTATGAACGCGTCCTTGAGACTCAGTGGCAGGCACGCGTTGTACGCGGTGGACACCCGACTCAAACTTGAGCTTGGCAAAAACATCTTCTCCTTCTATTCCGGTGACTATTTCCTTGTAACCACCCGCAGTTCCCTCGGTGAGATTCATCATCGACATCTTCCAGCCCTGGCTCTCTGCAAACTGCATGTACATCCTATAGAGGTCACCGGCGAAAATGGCGGCTTCATCCCCGCCCGTACCTGCGCGGATCTCCAGAATTACGTTTTTGCTATCATTCGGATCCTTTGGGATGAGCATCTGCTTCAGCTCATCTTCCAAGACCTCCTCCTGAGGGACGAGTTCTTCAAGCTCCATTTTGGCCATTTCCCGAAACTCAGGATCCTTTTCTTTATCTAAAATCTGCTTGGCATTAGTGATATTTTCTCTAATGAGTTGATACTCATCGTACTTTTTGACCACCTTCTCCAGGTCTTTATACTCTTTGTTGAGCTGCCCGTACTTTTTCATATCAGACATAGCATCAGGCTGCACTATCAGTTGACTCACCTCCTCAAACCGATGCTTTATCTGTTCCAGCTTCTCAATCATATTCGATAAATTAGGTTGGCAAAAATAGTAAATGCCGAAATCAAATCTGCCCAACCTTTGTTCTTTAGAAGATATGAAAGCGCACATCCAACTATCCTTCCTGTTCATCATTGCGGTAGCCCTAATCTCCTCATGTGATACAAAGAACCTGGATGCGAATCAGCGTGCGGAGGTGAAAAAAGAGATGGATAATCGCGAGTTGCGCAAACTGGCCGATGTGGACATCCTTAATGCCGGACAATCGCAGGCGGCCATGATTGCGGATACGGCTCAGAAGCTCCTGGGTCAAACCTTGATGAAGACGATCCAGCAGGCAGGCGTTCCCGCCGCAGTTGCTTACTGCAATGTAGTGGCATATCCATTAGTTGATTCCCTATCTAAGGTCTACAATGCCTCTATCAAAAGAGCCTCCTTAAACACCCGCAATCCTAAAGACCAACCGGAACCCTGGGAAGCGGAGATGCTAGAGGCCTACCAATTTGGAGTAGACAATGATCAGTCCCTATCGGAAAATGCCCAGCTTGATGATGATCGTAAATACGTCCTCTATACCAAACCGATAGCCATCACTAATGGAATGTGTCTCAACTGCCATGGCACGGAAAATCAGGTCTTACCTGAAACACGGTCACTTTTGGAGCAGCTTTATCCTACTGATAATGCGCTTGGTCATAAAATGGGAGACCTTAGAGGTATGTGGAGCATCAAGATTCCTGTTGAGGAGATTGTCAAGAAGATGTAGCATCAAGCCATGGCCTTTATTGGTTGATACTATCTTCAAAGACGTTCGGATTAACCAATACCTGGGATTAATCCTCCACTGATTTTTCTACCTTTACTAGCATGAGCAAACCCGACAAAAAACTGTTTTTGCTAGATGCATTGGCATTGATTTACAGAGCCCATTTCGCCTTTAGCAAGAACCCTCGTATCACTTCCAAAGGTATGAATACAAGTGCCGTATTCGGTTTTACCAACTCGCTGTTGGAGATCTTATCGAAGGAAAAGCCAACCCACATTGCGGTAGCGTTCGATACTCACGCTCCGACTTTTCGACATGAGGAGTACCCTGAGTATAAGGCGCAGCGAGAGGCCCAGCCGGAGGACATAAGGATAGCCATCCCTATCATCAAAGACATGCTCAAGGGCTTTAACATTCCAGCGCTTGAGCTGGATGGCTTTGAGGCAGATGATATCATCGGTACGTTTGCTAAGCAAGCCTCTCAAAAGGGTTTTGAGGTATTCATGATGACACCAGATAAGGATTATGCGCAGCTTGTAGAGGATCATATTTACCTGTACAAACCGGCCTATATGGGCAATGCTGTGGATGTCCTGGGTATACCGGAGGTGCTGGCCAAGTTTGACATAGAAAATGTTGATCAGGTGCGCGATATACTGGGTCTACAAGGGGATGCCGTTGATAATATTCCAGGGATTCCGGGCGTAGGGGCAAAAACGGCAGTGAAGCTGCTCAAAGAATTTGGCTCAGTTGAGAATATTGTGGCTAACTCGGATAAGCTCAAAGGCGCGCTTCAAAAGAAGGTAATTGAGTTTGGTGAACAGGGTGTGTTCTCTAAGAAGCTGGCAACCATTGTCACTGATGTGCCTATACAATTTGTTGAGGACGAACTTGTTTGTTCTGCTCCTGATGAGACCATTCTCAGACCCATTTTTGATGAGTTGGAGTTCCGCACGATGGCGAACCGCGTCTTTCAGCAGGAAGTGGCCGGAGCGACGACCAAGTCAAAAAAAGCGGATATTAACCAACTGGGCTTATTTGGCGGAGGCGCTGCGGACGAAGAAGAGCCGGCCATGGCAATCGCCGAGATCAAATCTCTGGAGAACACCAAGCATGACTATCATCTGGTAGATACCAAGGATAAGCGTACCAAATTGATTGCCGCGCTAGTGCAACAGAAGGAATACTGCTTTGATACAGAAACGACGGGGCTCGAAGTAGTGGAAGCAAAGCTGGTGGGGATGGCTTTTTCCTACAAGGTCGGAGAAGCCTGGTACGTGCCGACACCTGTAGATGATGCTGAGGCCAGGGCCATCGCTCAGGAATTCAAATCAGTTTTGGAAAACACTGAGGTGATAATCATTGGGCAGAACCTAAAGTATGATATTCAGATCATGCGCAACTATGATATCCACATCAGCGGAAAAATCTTCGATACCATGTTGGCGCATTATCTGATCGACCCGGAGACGCCTCATAAAATGGATGTGCTGGCGGAGAATTATTTGGGGTACCGACCTGTACCTATAGAAGAGCTCATCGGAAAGAAGGGTGTGAAGCAGGGTAACATGCGGGACGTGGAGGTCGAGAAAGTCGTGGCGTACGCAGGAGAGGATGCAGACATCACACTTCAACTTAAGTACAAACTCGAAGCAGAAATCAAAGAGCGAAAGCTGGAAAAGCTACTTCATGAGGTGGAGGAGCCATTGTCATTCGTGCTGGCAGATATGGAGTACACCGGCGTAAGTATCAATGAAGAGGCCCTATCGGAAATGTCCAAGGAGCTGAATGAGCTGGCTGCCAGTGCGCAGGAGGAGATTTATAAAGTAGCTGGCACGGAATTCAACATTGCCTCCCCGAAGCAGCTGGGTGAAGTGCTTTTTGATAAAATGAAATTGGTCGACAAACCGAAAAAGACCAAAACGGGGCAATATGCCACTGGGGAGGATATCCTGAGCAAGCTGGCCAACGAGCATGAGATTGCGGCGAAGATTCTCGAATTCCGGGAATATCAGAAGCTCAAATCGACTTATGTAGATGCTCTGCCGAAGCTGGTGAGCCCTGTGGATAATCGAATCCATACCGACTACCGGCAGGCGGTAGCGGCCACCGGCAGACTGAGTTCCAATAACCCTAACCTGCAGAATATTCCGATCAGGACTGCAAAAGGCCGTGAGATCAGGAAGGCGTTTATTCCGGTATCGGATGAGTATGTGATGATGTCCGCGGATTATTCTCAGATCGAGCTGCGTATCATGGCGGCTTTCTCTAAAGATGAGAGCATGATAGCCGCCTTCAAGGAGGGCCGGGATATTCACGCAACCACCGCGTCCAAGGTGTTTAAGGTACCGATTGATGAAGTCGAACCGGGCATGCGCCGCAAAGCGAAGGAAGTCAACTTTGGTATTATCTATGGAATTTCGGCTTTTGGGCTATCGCAAAACCTGAGTATCTCTCGTGGTGAAGCTCAGGATATCATCACGGCCTATTTCGAAGAGTTCCCGGCGGTGAAGACCTATATGGACAACTGCAAAGAGGAAGCAAGAAAGAATGAGTACGTAGAGACCATTCTCGGTAGAAGGAGATACCTGCGGGACATCAACTCCCGCAACCAGACGGTGCGTGGGTTCGCAGAGCGAAATGCTGTAAATGCGCCCATCCAGGGCAGTGCGGCGGACATGATCAAAGTGGCCATGATCAACATCCACCGATGGATGAAGGCAGAGAAATTAAAATCACGAATGATCATGCAGGTGCATGATGAATTGGTCTTTGAAGCACATAAAGACGAGCTCGACCTACTCAAAACTAAGGTCGAGCATCTGATGAAGCATGCTATGGAGCTGGATGTGCCTATGGATGTGGGCATGGGTGAAGGTGAGAATTGGCTGGAGGCCCATTAAGCTGTTCGTTGGTCAATGGAGATTAGTAGTTTGACTTGGAATCTGATAGATTAGCGCAACACCATTCGCTTGTGACTTTGCTCATCTGGCAAATCCAGTTCGGGCTTGCATGAAGGGACAATTTGATAAAGTCCGACCTTAAACATCAATCCGATTATTGGCATCTTGTTTCTTAAAATTGTTAAATTTAACAGAAAAATGAAACAGAGTGAACTATCAACTCTTTCGTGAGAGCCTCCATCATCTTAAGTTGTTTTCGATAGAAGACGTAAAAAAGCTATTTCCCAGCTTCGATTTTCGCAGATTGGTGGAGTGGCAGAACAAAGGCTATGTCAAAAAAGTAATTAACCGTTGGTATCTGTTTTCTGATATTGAGTTGGATGACAACCTCAAACTGTGGATAGCCAACCGAATCTACCAACCGTCTTATATCTCCCTGGAATCAGCCTTGTCCTATTATCATCTGATACCAGAGGCGGTATACACCACCACGTCCGTGACCAGCAATAAGACCGTCTCATTTGATCCTTTCAGCCAAGTATTTTCCTATCGCCATATCCGACCCTCGCTGTTCTTTGGCTATGGGGTGATCGAGTGGCAGGGCTTTCCTATAAAAATGGCACAAGTAGAAAAGGTGCTATTGGATTACCTCTACCTAAACACACATATTAATTCAGAGCAGCACCTGGAGGCTCTTCGCATCAATGTTCATGATCTGAGGGAACAATTGAATCTTCAAAAGCTGAATGACTACATGGTATTATTCGGGAGCAAGGCGTTATCTATTAGAGTCAACGTGCTCCTAAAACACCTTGAAAGATGCTAGGCATAGAAGAAATAGAAAGGCATTATCCGGATAACCTAAAGGGGTTCAAGACCTTCATGGTTAGGGAATACTTACAATACAAAATACTTCAAACTGTATTTGATTACGCGCAATATGCCAACAAGCTGTGCTTTTTGGGAGGGACTTGTCTTAGGCTAGTGCATGGCAATACACGCTTCTCTGAGGATCTTGATTTCGACAATTTTGGGTTGAGTGAAGAGGACTTTCTATCCATATCCTCAGTTATCACCAAAGGTCTGCAGAAGGAAGGTTATATTGTTGAGATCAGAAATGTGATGAAGGGGGCATTTCACTGTTATATCCGATTCCCTAATTTGTTGTTTCAAGCGGGGTTGACAGGTCACAGGGAGCAGAAGATTTTAATTCAGCTTGATACTGAACCCCAACACTTTGATTTCAAACCAGAACGCCATATCCTCAACAAATTTGATGTCTTCACTGAAATACATACTACTCCTCTGGATATCCTGTTAGCTCAGAAATTTTACGCCATTCTCAATCGAAAAAGAGCAAAGGGGCGGGATTTTTTTGATGCAGTATTCCTCCTGAGTAGGACCAAACCTAACTACGATTACTTGCAATTAAAGAAAGGAATAGCAAATCCAATTAAACTAAAAGAAGCCATTTTAGAGCATTGCGAGAGGTTAAATATGTCTGAAATGGCCAATGACGTTGCACCATTTCTATTCCACCCGAAAGATGAGCTTAAGGTAAGGCGCTTCGTTGATTACATACAGCAAGTCGAGCTTTAGAACTATTCGTGGATCTGTGAGTACTCGTAGGAAAATCCTTGTCACTGATAAATAACACTTAGGACTGGAGTCGAATAGGAAGGTGTCACTTGACAAGACCCATCCTTATGGTTAAGTTTAAAAGTCACCACCACAACTGCCGTATTGCTGAAAGCTGATGATTTCAATAAAAAACGGAAAAAACGAGCTCAGAAAACCAGCAGAATACTGCCGATTTAGGTCGATTCGAGGGCCAAAAGCCCGTCATGCGTACTAAGCGGCAATATATTGCTGATATGTCCTTACCCCTGTGTAAGATTTGCTGTGTACCCGAATACATTCTCCGACTGAGTCAGACATGGCACTCACACTTTTTAAGGATCGTTATACCAAAGCCTTTGAGGCCTATGGTTTCTATACCTACTAAGACTTTTTCAAATTCGGTCAACAAATTGGCATTAGGGAATCCAGGGCTAGAAGGATCATTGATGGGTTTAAGAAGACCTCTGAATTGTTGAATATATTGATTGAAGGGTCTTTCTTGAAAGAGGAGTTAAAAGCCGTTTATAAAGAGCACTATGCGGACAAGGTAAAGAGATTGATGATGATTTAGTCTTGATTAAGTCCGTCGGAAATAAGAATCGCGCGCACATAGGAACATTATTCAGCACCCTATTTCCTAATAAGCGCAAGTGTGCTATTAAGCACTACATCCTCTCCTTTCTCAAGATCATCGACTTTGGGAGCAACACCAATATCTGGAATCACACCCCTACCAAACAACCGCTCAGGGTCAGGAGCCGTGTAGTACTTCCACATTGGTATGCTAATGCTAATGCCGGAGTGATTCAAAGTCACAGATTTACTGTATCCACTCGTATTGCCGCTGCTACCACCACCAGTTTCTTCTCCGATGAAGACACCTCGCCGATTGGCTTTGAGCACAGAGGCCACATCTGCACAGGTAGAGAAGCTCAGTCCATCGATCAATATGTAAAGCGGGCCATCGAATGAATTGTTGTCGGGCTGTTGGACATTGAGCCCGTCATGGCTGGTCATCAGCCTGGTTTCTTGCGCTTCCCGGATCGTCCCGTACCCGGAATAGTCCTTCGTTACTTCGATCTTATCAAAATACCGGAAAGGCTTGTCTACCAGATAGGAGACTAATTTCGCGCCATAGAGATCATCACCCCCTCCATTGCCACGGAGATCCAGGATGACGGGTTTTGGTGAGGTGCTGATCTTGGCGAATGATTCGGAAAGAAATTGATAATAGTCCTGACCGGACCGGTTAATGGCAGAGCTGCCAAATGAAGATATTCTTAGGTAGTGGTGATCCCGGTTTTCTGTCAGCTCAAGAATCTCATCATGTCCGTCATTCCTGTTTCGACGATTGATCTCAAGTAACTCATGTATGGAAACCCCTGATAATTCAACGGACAAACGGACATCATTCCTCATCAAGTCCAGCAGATATTGATCAGCCGTATTATCCACAAACAGCGAAAAGAAATAGCTGAAGTTTCTGGCCGTTATTTGGTATTTCAAAGTCTCATTGAAGCCATCGGCAGACAGATGATCAAAAATGGCAGGCACTATTTCAGACATGGGTCTACCATTGATAGCCATAATTTGATCCCCGATTTCCAGCCCCTTGCTGTTGTGATCCGCAAACTTGACGTAAGCGTCCTTTTCTACAAATGCAATCGAGAGAGGAACAAACTTAGCGCTGGACTCAAACGACAACCTTTTAGCCTCAGGCATTGAAGCCCTGCTATGCCCACACCGCACTTGAGCGACTAGCTTTCTGACCATTCCAAAGAAGGCCATATCATCAGTTGCCTGAGCATTTTCAATGGCCTCATCAAACTGATCGGTGAGGCTTTCCTTGGAGGTGTACCAGTCATAGCCCGGATGATAGTGCTCAAGTTCGGACTGAAGTTGGAGTAGGTCAGACCTTACCTGATCGGAGGACAATATTTCTAGACCAATGGTAGGACGGCATGCAAAGAGAAGAAAGGGTAGCAGAGGTTTAAAATCATGAAGTACAAAGTCCTAAGAAGTTGTACTCATTTAAATGTAAACAGTTATGGGCTGACCATAGACTACATCTTATTCAAGACCAATGTAAATTATTAAGATGCTTTTTGATGAAACCTCAATTATTGATCTAATGGCAATTGCTCCATGGTATTGACTTTAAAGTAGGAATACAGGGATGGGTGGACATAATACTTGTTATTATTCGAGATGTCCTCTCTTTGAATGGATATCTCATCGTAAAAAAATACAACAGGAAATGTGGGGCCCTTTTTTATTCCCAATATGCCGATGTGATACAAGAGAAATACAATCTTTTTGAAGAAACCGTTAAAGTTAATTTTACTTTCTCGCCATGATTTCACCGCCTCACATAAAACACCACGGTATTGCTTTTGGTAATCATCGTCACAATACACATCAGTAAATGAAACTTCATTTATTGATTTAAGTCTAAACCCATCCATAATACCATTTAAGAAGCGACAAATGGATTGAATATCCCCGTAGTTTTCCCTCCACTCATCTTCGAGAGCTTGAAACCTTTCTATGGAATATGGCACCTCTGCTTTATGAATTATATCCCTTGTAAACTGAGTTTTGCTGTTGGCCTTGCCAATAGCATGATTAACGAAAGCAATTACATCCCTTGGCCTCATATAGGTTCTTTTCAAAACGTAATCAACGCCTAGTTCATTTGTCTTTCGAACTTGATAAAATGCATTTCTTACATCCAGGTTATTTCCTGAAACCACTTTCAACCTTCGGTCTAAGAATTGAATGAGTTCTGGTTTTTCCCACTGCATATGGGCATAAAGGGGTTTAAACTTTTCTCTCTGACCTCCTTCATGTTTGCTGCCAAGCTTTAAAAGCTCACTTAGATTTTCTCTGAGTGAAATAACAATTTTGACACCTTTAAAACTTCGTAGTTCTTTGATTACCTCGACCATAGCACCTATTAGGTCGTAGCGAAATCCTGCCTCAATCCATTCCTTATCTAAGTCATCTATGACGATATAGAATTTTTTTTGGTGCTCTACAAAAAGGTCATTTTTTAGAAAGCGGACTATTTCTATCAATTCTTTTGATTGAACCTCATGAATTACGGATTCCGCTTTATGCTTTACATCTGATTGATATTTTGAGTTTATACCTTTTTCATAAGACAGTTGGCTACTGATTTCTGATATATCAAAACCGGCAGAAACCTTGAAATTGTCCGAGATTGTTTTTTCAAGCTCTCTAATTTGATATTCTGTATCTAACCAAAACTTATCCGTCCATTTATCTAAATAATTCAAAGCCTTTTCTTTGCTTGGATCCATTTTCCCCATCCTTTTCAAGATCTTTTCTTTCATTTGGCTGATCCAAATGCCTTGTTTTTCTTTTTTGAAATCATCGGGAAAATAAAGCTTGATCAATTCTACGACAAAGACGTGCTTCCATAAAACCTTGAAGAATAGGTTGAGATTAATATCAAGTTCTCTAAAGTACTTTAAGATTGTAGAATTACTCAAAAACTGTAGTGACATGGCCTCTGGTTCTATTCGCTTAATGTTCTCACAGCTTTTTTCTAAATATTGAATGATCGCACTTTTACCTGAGCCGGTTCTCCCAAGAAGAATGCACTTCTGTGATTTAGTATCGAGAACCTCAGACAATATGTCACTTTCGACATAAGCTTCAAAAAGCAATTCATCAGTTTCTGCATCCGGAGAACCAATATTAAGTGTTTTGTTAATTCTAAATTTTTTACTCATTGTTTCTGCTTTGTAGAAAAATGTGTTGTCAACTAAAATTAACTTTTTCAACAAATAGAGACAACAGAACACTAGACGATTATAACATCTATTATGGCAACCATGTAAGTGAGAACTGGAGGTTCCTTTTATCAGGCGATTATATCAGTTCAACCCAGAAGTCACAGTGGGCTTCTGATGGCCAACCCAATTTAGTAGGCGGATTATATTGTTAGCAACCAGGATGTGGTCTCGACACTATTTGCAATGAGAAAGAAAACATTACTTACTAAATAGTAGAACATATCAAGAAACTCTCCGTATATTAGTTCTACAATTTAGTAGTATATGATAGAAACACGTTTAGGAGAATTTGAAGAGGTTATCCTCTTGTTGGTTGGTATCCTGGGAGAGGATGCTTATGCCCTCAACATTGCCAATGAATTTGAAAATCAGACCAAGCGGGCGGTATCCATTGGTGCTGTGCATTCCACACTGACTCGTTTGGCAGAGAAGGGGTTTCTGGATTCGCAGATGGGTGCTGCTACCGCCGAGCGCGGAGGTCGCCGCAAGCGAATTTTTACGATCACAGCCAGTGGTCAGGGAGCGTTGAAGCACTCTCGTGAGTTCAAACTGTCACTTTGGAAGCAATATCCTGCTTTTTCCAACCTCTCATTTTCCGTCAGCTAGCTTGTCAAAACAACAACATATTCCTCCAAGGCTGGCAGAACGCCTTATCACCTGGCTGCTCAAAGACGAGCTGGCTGAAGAAGTGCTGGGCGATCTGGAGGAGAAGTTCTACCAAACCGGTGAGGCCAAGTCCTGGTCTCGCGCTCGGCGCAACTACTGGTATCAAGTCATCCACTATCTGCGCCCCTTTGCCATCAATATTTTTAGGTCAAACCACTCAATACAACTCATCATGCTTAAGAATTACATCAAAATAGCGTTGAGAAACGCACGCAAGAATGCTGCTTATAGCGGATTAAACATTTTCGGTCTAACACTGGGCTTTACAGCTTGTATGCTCATTTTTTTGTGGGTACACCATGAGTCGAGTGTCGACCGATTTCATGATAATGGAGAAAACATCCACCGGGTCTGGCGGCATATGCACCAGGCCAATGGTACGGTGATTTCCATGGGCTATACACCCCAGCCCGTCATGGATGTGCTACTTACTGAGTATCCTGAAGTCGAGCAGCTAACCGCACTCAGCTGGAATATGGATGTCCTCTTTGAAAGAGGAGAGGTCATCGGCAATGAATATGGCATGTACGCTTCCAAGGACTTTTTCGAAGTGTTCAGCTATGAATTGCTCGCTGGTGCCGGGGATGTCCTAGCAGACCCGACTAAGATTGTGATCAGTGATCAACTCGCACGGAAGTACTTTGGTGCCACCGAAGATGACTTTTCTAATGTGATCGGAGAGACGATTGTAGTCGATGAAGAAGAGTCGTACATGGTTAGTGGTGTGGTGCGTTCACCCGGCCACCTTAGCTCATTGCAGTTCGATTGGCTGCTACCACTCAAGGGGTTAATGGATACGAATGACTGGATGCGCAGTTGGAATAGTGGAAGCATCCGCATATTTGTGGAGCTGTCTCCCGGTACGCAAGCTGCAGTAGCGCAGCGGATAGAACAGGAGATCAACGATCATGTGGAGGAAGATATTGATGAGCGCCTCACGCTGCAACCGCTCAATGATCAATATCTGTATTCGCAATTTGAGAACGGCCAAATAGTTGGAGGCCGCATCACCTATGTACGCATCCTCAGCGCAGCAGCGATTTTCCTGTTCATTGTGGTATGTCTCAATGCCATGAACCTTATTACCGCTCAGTCTACCAAGCGCACACTAGAGGTGGGTATTCGCAAGGTATTGGGAGAAGCCAGGAGCTCAGTCCGCCTGCAGTTTATTGTGGAGTCTATGCTTTTCGCATTTGCCGCCACCCTGCTGGCACTCGCTACCACATGGTTGTTGCTCCCTTATTTTTCCACGCTCATCGATACCCCGATGAGTATCACTAATCTCGACATTCAGGTATGGGTTTATGCATTCCTGCTGGTGATAGGTGCCGGACTGGTCATGGGCTTGTATCCCGCTTTATTGTTGCCAGCGATGAAGATCATCTATGCGCTGAGGGGTACAGCTACCCGCGCATTGTCAGCTGGCAGCTACCGCAAAATATTAATTGTCTTCCAGTTCAGCATCTCTATTATCATCGTGTTTGCTGCCATGATCATCAGCGATCAGGTAGGCTACATACTCAACAAAGACATTGGTATCGACAAGGACAACCTGATCCTCGTCGAGATGGAGGGAGCATTAGCTGACAAGTATGATACCTACCGGAATGAACTCCTGCAGATCCCCGAGGTGAGAAACGTGACCTCCGCCTCTGGCAACCCTATCCAGTATGGCCGCTCAACCGGCTCAGCTGTCTGGGCAGGCAAAGACCCATCTGACAACACCGATATTGGGATTATGCTAGTCAATGATGATTTTATCGAGACGGTGGGAATCGAATTGCTCCAAGGCCGAACGCTCTCTGCGAGCTACGGTGCTGACACCAGCAACTATCTTATCAATGAGGAGGCTGCCAAGATCATGGGCTTTGACGACCCGCTCAACCAGCGGCTGTCAGTCTGGGGCGCGGAGGGCAATATCGTCGGCATCATCAAAAACTTCCACACGCACGACCTCTATGAGCCCATCGGACCCATGATCATCAACTACTACCCAACGAGCACCGAGGTGGCGCTGATCAAACTTGATGATGCAAACAATGATGTTATTGCCAAGATAGAGGGGCTGACGGCCACCCTCAATCCCAAGTATCCATTTGAGTTCGAGTTCCTCGATCAGTCCTATGCTGAGAGCTACCGCAATGAAGTGGTAGTCGGTCAGATCATCAAATTATTTGCCGTCATTTCTATCATTGTCAGCTGCATCGGTCTTTTCACTTTGACGACCTACTCCACTTACCTGCGCACCAAGGAGATTGGCATCCGGAAGGTATATGGGGCTGGCGTAGATCAGATTATCCTGATGCTATCCAAAGAATACTCCATACTCATCCTGATTTCGATAGTGCTGGCATTGCCAGTGACTATTATCTATGCCCAGGAGTGGCTGGAGCAGTTTCAGTACCGTATCGACTTGAGCGCGTTCAACCTGGCGTTGGGCGCTATTGTCGGTATGGCAATTGGATTGATCACCGTTGGGGTCAAGTCCTATCAGGCTGCTACCGCCAATCCGATGAAGAGTCTGAGGAATGAGTAGGATCCGTCATTATGTAAGACGGGAATATCGTTGTTCGTCATTCCGGTTTGGAGGTACGACAATACCGGAATCTGAATGCCTGACTAGACAAAGAATATAGAACGAGATTGTGGAATTGGTCAAGTGTCTCCTACTCAAAAACTAAAGTGCTATCTCCGAGTAACGGATTCCTGACTTCCGCTGCGCTCCATCAGGAATGACGATGTGGCTAGTCATTAATGCGTACTTAGGAAGACAGGGTTTCAAATCCTGTCTTTCTTTTTCCTAATAATCACCCTCCAAGCCATCCCGAAGAGATCTTATGCGTCTTGCAAGACATTGTAAAACTGTTAAGAAGCCTGAAGGCATGGCGGTGCTTAGTGTGGTCTGCTGTGGACCAGCATTTATTCCGGGTAGGGAAAAGAAAAACCAACCAGCCGCCCGGAAGTAAGAACCCCTCCAAAATAAAGCCTGCCCTCTATTTAACCCTCTTTTCCAATGACTAATTTCCAACAACCAACTACTAATATTTATTAAAACTGCAATTACGAATAAAATAATGTAACTATATTTACTGCAATTACGAATAATATAGCATTATGAAGAAAACGAAACTCGGAGAATTTGAAGAAATGGTGCTGCTGGTGGTAGTCGTCCTTCAGGAGAACGCCTACGGCGTAGAGATCAAGCGTGAGCTCGAGTCACGTATGAAGGAGCAACTTAGTGTGGGGTCTATTCAATCCGCTTTGAAGCGCATGGAGGAAAAAGGGTTTCTCAATTCTGAATTCGGTGAAGCTACCAACAAGCGCGGAGGTAAACGCAAGCGCATTTACACGGCCACCCCATTTGCGCAGATGGTGCTTAAGGAACTCAAAGAAATTCGTGCAGGACTATGGGAAGCGATTCCCGCTTCAGAAGTGGTATTGAAAACCATATGAACGAGACGGCCCGGAATCGACCCCCTCAGTGGCCTATCAAGCTCCTACGAAAAGTTCTCAATCATGAATATCTCGAGGAGATCGAAGGAGACATGGAGGAGATTTTTCTGGATAACCTGGAGCGGTATTCTGAAAAAGAAGCACGTCAACGCTACATCAAAGATTCATTAAAACTCATCCGCCCACAACTGCTCAGGCATTTTGAGGGCAGACAACAACTAAACGCTTACGGTATGTTCAAGAACAATCTAAAAATTGCGATCCGGGTATTCCAGAGGGATAAAGTCTACACATTGATCAATGTGCTGGGTATGGCCACAGGGCTGGCTATCGCTATGTTGATACTGCTCTATGCGCAGTTTGAAATGAGCTATGAAAGCTACAACCCCAATGCTGACCGGGTGGTGCGGATTACCATGGATTACCTGGATGGGGAAACATTAGTAGATCAGGACAGTGAGACTTATCCTCCCCTTGGGCCAAAAATAAAAGAAGAATTTTCTGAAGTTGTGGACTATACAAGGGCATATGGTCTTGATGAAGTGACTTTGAATGTGAATGAGAAGAATTTCAGAGAGTCAAAAATCTACGCCGCTGACCCTTCATTCTTCGACATGTTCAACTATCCATTCATTCAAGGTTCAGGCCAGGGCATTTTCCAGGATCCTATGGAGGCTGTGTTGACAGAGTCAATAGCCCTCAAAATGTTTGGGACTACTGATATCGTTGGTGAGCGCATGCTTATTCCAGATATGGAGCAAAACCTCAATGTTGTAGGCGTGATACCCGATAGTCCCGATAATACTCACTTCAAGTTCCACATACTCATCTCATTTGAGACCATGTACAATTTTGAGGAGGACCTTGACAACAACTGGAATGGTAACAACACCTTCACTTACCTGAAGCTAAATAGTGCTGATCAATACGACACTTTTGAATCTAACCTGAGGGCATTAAACAATCAGCTCCATGAACTTGATCTGATCGCGGGCGAAGAAGTGATAGGACAAAAAATAGAGGACATCCACCTCTATTCTGATAAGTCATTTGAGCCTGAGCAAAACGGAGATGCTAACCAGGTGTATTTTCTGATCGGTGTGGCATTGCTCGTGATTTTCATCGCTATTGTCAATTACATCAACCTGTCTACGGCCAAGGCCATGGATCGCGCCAAGGAAGTGGGCATTAGGAAAGTGATGGGCTCTACGGTCTCGGAGCTCCGATTTCAGTTTTTCACAGAGTCGCTATTGGTCAACCTCATTGCCGGAGCACTTGCGATAGCCATGATGATCCTGTCACTAGGCTTTTTTCGACACACGGCAGACCTACCGGAATCTTTTACTTTTCATGACCTACCGGATTTTTGGTTACTCCTGACCAGCATTCTGATGATCAGCACCCTTGTTTCTGGAGTTTTTCCAGCGCTTGTTCTTTCTTCTTACAAGCCGATATCTGTGCTCAAAGGTAAATATGTACACAGCCGATCGGGGACAATACTCCGCAAGGGACTGGTGGTTTTTCAATTTTCTATCACCATATTTTTATTGGTGCAGACCCTGGCGGCCAACTGGCAGATAGATTTTATGAGAACCAAGGACATTGGCCTGAACATAGAAAGAACGATTGTCGTCAGGACTCCCCATACAGATGAGCTAAGAGGAAAATTCACCACTTTTAAAAACGAGCTACTGAATCAGAGCAGCTTTAAAAATGTGGCCGTCTCCAATTCGGTCCCGGGCTTACCGAGCTCTCAGATGAGTACAGGTACAGGGATCAACCTGGTAGAAGCTTTGGAAGAGCGTAATTTCAATTTCTATATCAACTGGATAGACGAGCATTATCTCGAAACGATGCAAATGCAACTTCTGGCCGGTAAGAATTTTATCCCCGGCAGCCCTAATGAGAACATGGTGATTGTCAACGAAGAATCAGTAAGGCTTTGGGGGATTCCATCACCCGAAGAGGCGATCGGCAAAAAGCTTGATATGTGGGGAGCACAGAGGACAATCATCGGTGTGGTCAAGAACTATCAGCAATTGAGTGCTAAAAGCAGCTACCTGCCTGTTATTCTAAATTACAGCGACAAGTTTGATGCCTATGCCAGTATACGTACCAACCCTGGAGACCTTAAGGAACAGCTGCGCACTGTAGTGGAGGTATATGAAGCGAACTTTCCAAACGCGCCCTTTGAATATTTTTTTCTGGATCAGCAGTTTGACCAACTATATCGAGCGGACGAACAGTTTCAGGCGGTATTTGGCCTGCTCACCGGGTTTGCGCTGTTGATTGCTTGTCTCGGGCTTTTTGGATTGGCGTCATTCACAGTAGCTAAGCGCGCCAAGGAGATTGGTATCCGGAAAGTGCTTGGCGCTGAGGTTGCACAAATCATGGCACTGGTATCAAAGGAGTTTATTTGGCTTGTGCTGATAGCCATGGCTATCGCCATTCCCACTGCCTACTTCATGGTTGGTAACTGGCTCGATCGCTATGCCTTTAGAATGGATGTCAACATCTGGCTTTTTGTTATTCCAGCGTTGGGAGTGGTGTTTGTGGCATTATTAGCGGTTTTCTCAAAGACGCTGAGTGTGGCGACCACCAATCCGGTGAGCTCACTGAGAGATGAGTAGCCAATGATAATGTTGAGCCACCATTACTCGCTCTCCGTGAGAGTTAATAGAAAAGAGGCTCAACAATAGCATTACATGGATGTTGGCTGAAGTAGTAACCTAATGAACAAGTACTAATTTTGAAGGATGCCTCAAGTGAGCATCCTTTTGCCTTTCTTCAACGCTACCGCAACACTTGACCGAGCCGTTGAGAGTATTGTCAACCAGACCTTCAGCGACTGGGAGCTACTCCTGATCGACAATGCCAGCACTGATGATGGCCCACGCCTAACGGAAAAATGGAGCGGGCAGGATAGCCGTGTTAAACTAGCTTCCTGCAAGGAGCGAGGTATCGCACATGCACTGAACCATGGTTTAAGTCTTGTTAACAGCTCTTTTATTGCCCGAATGGATGCTGACGACTGGAGCAACCCCAGCAGGCTTGAGAAGCAAGTGGCTTTTTTGCTCCAGTACGAAGAGATAGGTGTGGTGAGTTGTCAGACTACTTTCGAATCAGTTGCTGAGAAATCGGAAGGCTATAAATACTTCGTTGATTGGCAGAACAACATCCTCTCACCTGAGCAGCATTTCGTCAATAGGTTTAAGGAATCTCCAGTTGCTCATCCAAGCGTGATGTTTCGAAGTGAATTGGTCGCCTTGCATGGTGACTATAGCACGGCAGCTGTTCCTGAAGATTATGAGATATGGCTGAGGTGGATGGAGGCTGGGGTGAGCTTTGCGAAAATCCCTGAGGCACTGCTTACATGGAATGATGATCCGAGTAGGCTCAGCCGCACGCATCCCAATTATTCCGAACAAGCTTTTTTTAAGGTAAAAGGCCAATACTTGGCCAAATGGATGACCAAGCATGTGTCACAGGATAAAATCGTAGTGGCTTGCGGGACTAGCAAGGAATGTCGCCAAAGAGCACACTGGCTCATGGAGCAGGGAGTACGGATTGACTATCTGACTGATGTGGTTCCTAAAGCGCCGGAGGGCTTTGAGTTTTTACCTTATAAGGAGATCACTTCACCTGATAAGTTCTTAGTGCTCAACCTGATCGGGAAGCGTGGGGTAAGTGAGGAGGTCGAAAAACACTTTGACCTCTTTAAGATTACAAAACCTTTGACCTATTTATCTATGACCTAACGTAATGTTCATCCAATAATTTCCTTTATATCCCGCTTAGTAGATTTGTTGTAGAGCACGCCTATTCTTAAACCGACATTCTTGATTCTTTCTAACTGAATATTACAACGCCAAACCGACCTTCTTTTGGCATATCTGACAAGATTCTTGTCACCGAGCAGTATTCTAAACCTTGCAAACAAAACCTCATAATTCATATAAAGCGCCATAAAGTAGGCGCACGGAATAAAGGATAACGATAGCAAAATAGGTAGTAAGAAGCCCTTTAGAGTTGCTAGCGAAAAGAACTCGTTGGCATTGCCAACAACATCGTACAATGATAGGTAGAATACTAAAACTACACTTAGTCCAAAAATCCAATCAATGGCAGTTTTGACGGAATGACTATGACTTTCACGTTCCGCAAAGGCCTGAAGAGCAATGAGAAAAGTAATAATTGGTAGGATAATCAATTCTGTCACTAGATTGAAAATATGAACTTGGCCAATAAACTCTAATACGGTAATGAGTTTGAAGTTCTGAAGAAGCAATTCTGTAAAGAACTTATCTTTTTTGGAAGTCTTTGGAAGTCGGAACAGAATAAACAAGGCATTTCCTAAGAACCAAAATATAGTCTCCTTTAGAAATGAGAGATCCCAAAGCTGAAGTTTTTGTAGACCAATTGTGATTAAGAAAACATACACGCCTGCAACTAAGCAGGCGTTTAAAATAGAGAGCCGGAAAAATGATCGAACAAGGGCCTTAAATGTTGCTCGGATATTTCTTTTTAAGAGTATTATGAAAAGAAATACTCCAAACCAGATAAATGCGGCAAGTTCGCGGCTACTAAAAACATCTAAAAAAGAGCTCATGAATTAATGTCTTCATACTTAAGCCCTTGTAAAATACAGATAGTCCAACGCCGGAGGCACAATGTCCTCAGCTCTCAACCACGCCACCATCTGTCCCCGGTGATGCGTGCCGTGATTCGCAACATGGGTCATGATATCCCTTAGCACCGTATTGTGATTATCGCCTTTCGTGTCTATATAGGAGATGTCTTCCTTGAAGCCTGATTTAGAGGTATCAAGGACCAACTCCTGCCAGGCCACATTGCTTTTTTCATTGAGCTCAAGTAGCAAATGCGTTGGGATCGTATCAAAAAGCCCCCACTTTGCTTTCTCTTGCCCTGTGACCCGGTGATGCCATAGGATTTGGGCTACCGTGATATGGCTAAAGAGCTCATTGATCTTTTGATTCTGATAAGCACCCTCTCGCAGGTACGAGTAGAGCATTTCGTTGGCCCAGGCATTGTACGTATATAGGCGACTGAAGTATTTTTTAGCGTTCATTTCGATTTTGATCAAAGAGCCATTTCAGGAGTGATTTTTCGGCAAAGGCATTGTCCCAGCTATCATGCTTTACCCCTTCATATTCGGTGTATTTAGCATTGCCGCCCTCCGCCTTGATGAAGTTAGTGACTTCTCTGCTTAAAGCCACCGGCACCACATCATCATCTGCACCATGAAAGACCCAAAGAGGGACATTAACAAGTTCTGAAAAACGCAGAGGGTCTGCTCCTCCACAAATAGGAACAACCGCCGCAAATACCCCCGGCTGTTTTTGCAATAAGTCAAATGTCCCAAAACCACCCATCGACAAACCCATCAGGTAAATGCGATCATCATCAATCTTATACTGCTGCTGTAGCCGCTCCATCAAGTTCAATACCTGTATCATGGGTTTTGAGAAGCCTTCTTTCCACACCAGTTTATTGACACCATATTCATTCTCGTACCCGAATGTCAGATTGGCCCAGAACTCCTCTTCACCGCACTGCGGAAAGAGCACGTAGGCCGGATATTGCTTTCTGTTTTTTGGATCAAGGAAAAGGCTGCTCCCGTGCGTCATTTGAAGATGATTATCGCTACCGCGTTCACCAGCACCGTGTAGGAAGATGACCAAAGGGTAGCTCTCGGACCCATCGATATTCAGAGGCTTTAAGAGTTGGTAGGGTAGGCTGTCCTCATCTTGTATATGCCATCCCTTTTCGAATTGTGCGACGGTAATAAACGGACTATAAAAGAGTACGAAGAATATCGTTTTACTCATATTAATCGGCTTTGACCCTTGTCCACTTTAACGCAATAATGGCCAGCGGGATTACCCAAATCAGATCGTTCATAATCAGGTGGAATAGAAAGCGTTTAGTGTATAGGCCATCGAGGAGCATATAGAACGTCCATGGCCCTCCGGCCAGTTTGAATCCAATAGTCATCCAAATCAGATAGCCCAGCTTATGAAAATAGATAGCTGTCCATAAGAAGACACCAGCGAGTAGTAGCACGCCAAGCCCCTGGTAGCCTATGATTGGACCTGCCGCGACAATTGCCCCCTGGCTGAGCCAGGAAATAAAGGCTTCAGGGAAGTTGTAGATAAACAGCCCCCAGGCCAGGTTGTAGATACCGGCCAATAGCAGCACGCCTCTCATCCATGGCTGTACAACTGATTTATTTTCCATAACCTCAAACTTAACTGATTATAATCCTGATTTTGATCGGCCTATTTTTGAAAATCCTAAAAACTTGTCTTTTCGAGACCTAACATTTGGGTTTCAAACGCACAAATCCCAATGACCTATAGTTCCCCAATATTGGTCATCCTGAGGCTCTCGAAGGATTCTTTGCAGGGTTTCGCAACAAGTCTTCGAGAGCCTCAGACTGACAGCTATAAATACGTCATTGGTACGATAGGAGCCCGCCTGCCGGAGGGCAGGAAACCTTATTAGCCATTAAACCAGCTATAAGAACATCTACATTCCCTCCTTTTTAAGAAGATATCTCCGTTGCACTGCGATATGACAAGTTTTTAGGGTTTTCAAAGAATCTCAGGTTATCACACTACCGTCCAAAGTATTCGTCCATGAATTTATCACTTTGCGCTGTGCATTTGTTCAGGTAATCTCTACTTTGATCGCTTCGTACCCTAAGAATTATGAAAAAAATCATCCCTCTTCTGTTTTTTGCAGGAATCGCCCTGGGCTTTGCCGTCAGTGAAACCACCAAACTCTTTGATCAATCAGACATCAAAGCATCACAACGCCTGATAGGTGTGGACTTTACAGATGCCGAGATCGATACGATGCTCACCTATCTTGAGCGTAACCGCAAAGGCTTTGATTCTATGCGTACCCGCAAACTCAATCCCAACGTAGTGCCATCGATGGTATTTACACCTTTTCCGGTAGGGATAGACATACCTGAAAATGAAGGGTCGATTGACTGGGAAATCGATGAGAACATCAAGATGCCTAAGGAGAAAAAAGATCTGGCGTACTATCCGGTTTGGAAACTGGCAGGGCTCATCAAGTCCAGGCAAATCACATCGCTGGAGCTGACGCAGCTTTATCTTGATCGAATCAAAAAATATGATGATCAGCTGCTGTCATTTATCACAGTGACAGAAGATCTGGCAATAGCACAGGCTAAAAAAGCGGATAAAGAAATTGCTGCTGGTAACTACAAAGGCATCCTCCATGGCATTCCCTATGGAGTGAAGGACCTGGCAGCCGTACCGAACTACCCTACGACCTGGGGGGCAGAAGCATACAAAGACCAGGTGATTGACGAGACAGCCACATTAGTTCAGAAGCTTGAAGACGCTGGAGCAGTGCTGTTAGGCAAATTGGTATCGGGAACACTCGCGAGAGGTGATGTGTGGTTTGGTGGCAAGACCAAAAACCCATGGGACCTGGAGCAGGGTGCCAGCGGCTCATCGGCAGGCCCGGGCTCAGCTACTTCAGCAGGATTGGTCGCCTTTTCCATTGGCACGGAAACATTAGGCTCGATCGTATCCCCCTCTACCCGCTGTGGTATTACGGGTCTACGGCCTACCTATGGGCGAGTGAGCCGTGCTGGTGTGATGGCGCTTTCATGGAGTATGGACAAGGCTGGTCCTATGGCGCGAGATGCCAGAGATTGTGCCATCATACTCGATGCGATCAGAGGGATCGATGGTGTAGATATGACCGTGGTGGATGCAGGGTTTGGCTACTCCAAAAACGTAGATATCAGCGATATGAAAATCGGTTATTTCTACGAGCAGTTTGAGAATGACAGCTCTGATAACTCCGTCAACAACGACGCTACACTGGAGACCATTCGGTCGATGGGTGTCAGCTTAGAAAAAGTGGAGCTACCAAAAGACTTTCCATTTAATGCTTTCGATATCATACTGAGGGCTGAAGCAGGCGCTTTTTTCGATGAGCTCGTCCTTACCAGAAGAGACAGCTTGCTGGTAGAGCAGCACAAGGGCTCACGAGCCAACTCCCTTCGCCAGGCGAGATTCATTCCCGCAGTGGAGTACCTCCAGGCCAATCGTCATCGACGACTGCTGATCGAGGATATGCACGAGAAGATGCAGGGTTATGACCTGGTGATCTCACCGACTTTTGGTGGACGCCAGATGCTGATTACTAACCTGTCGGGACATCCGGCCATGGCCATTCCTAACGGATTTGATGAAAAGGGAAGACCAACAAGTATTACTCTGATAGGCAACTTCTTCGATGAAGCTAAGCTCATTGCCTTTGCAGAAGCTTTTCAGGCGGTTACCGACTTTGAGGAGAAGCATCCACCGCTGTTTATGGATTGAGATTTTTTTGATACCCACCCCTGCCCCTCCAGGGAGGGGATTTAATTCTGCGATCGTTTATGGTTGATCAGACGAAGGTCGGTACTGTTGAATCCGGTAGTGAATTTCATTGACAACCCAGTTAATGTTGTTTTTGATGTGAGCATCGTCACCTCTACTGATGCTGAGGCTTCAATAAATCATTAACAGCTTTGACCGGATTGAACGTAATCAAAGGGACCTCAACGAAAATGGTATTCCAGTCTGACATGGCGCCATTCCACAGACCAGGCAGCTCTTGCGCTTTAAGGTCACGTCCACTTTTCGATTTTTGGGTAATGAAGCCCGTCATGGGATCGCGAAACTTCAGCAGGTCAAACTTATTCCCCTCATAGTCCCTTAGACTGCACACCAGGTCAACAGGATTGAAGTGTGTCGCTTGATCAAAAATCTTTTTTTGATCAGGATCATCAAGGTTAATCTGTGCGGTCTCCACTACCTGGAGCGATACCGACCCATCACTATTGCGCGCCCAGAAGGGGCCTCCACCAGTGTCACCTTCATTTTTCACCATTCCGCATACGCGAATGGGACGATTGAGCTTGTCCCTGAGAAGTTTTACTAAGCTGGCCTTATCATTCGCGCCAGCATTGAGCTCCACACAAAGCCCCTTTTCCACAAACGAGGCTATTTCATTGATGAGCTCTTCAGTGAGATCATTCTCTAAAAGCTCCAGATAGTGGAAGATTTTGTGCTGATATTCGGCCAGTAGGCCAGCAATAATTTTTTTGTAGGTATAAGTTTCAGCCTTAAGATGATCTGGGACTACATTATCAATATTCTTGATGATAGCCACATCAGCATCGAGCTCGTTGAGGTTCTCAATCAATGCCCCGTGACCGGCAGGTCTAAAGAGTAGAGATCCGTCATCTTCGCGGAAGGGCTGATTGTCCATGTCTACCGCAATGGTATCCGTAGATGCCTTTTGCTGTGAAAAAGAAATCTCGTACTGTACACCAAACTGCTGCTCGTATTTAGGACACACCTCCTCAATATGTGCCTTAAACTTTTCCTCATGCTCGGGAGAGACTGTAAAGTGGATGGCCACTCTACCTGTCTTGTCCTTAGCATAATGTGCGCCCTCGACCAAATGCTCCTCTACCGGCGTGCGGTTATAGTCGTCATATCGATGGAACCTCAATAGGCCTTTAGGCAGGCTCCCATAGTCCAGCCCCTCCTCAGAAAGCAGACTCTTCAGTATTTTGACATATTCGCGCTTGACGTGGGATTCTTCCAACGCCTCGCCCGTTACCTTTTGGTGCGCTACTTTCAGGTCATCATAGAAGGCAAACTTCTCAAGATGCTTGAAAAACCCGAAGACGGAAGCGTCGCTTTGATCCTCAAGCATTTTGTTGTAGTCGGTATCAGTCCCGGAGTAGCTTTCCATAAAGGAAAACAGCAGCTTGAACATTCGGCTTGCAGCACCTGAGGCCGGCACAAACTTGACGATCTTTCGGTTTTGCGTTAGCACATCAAAAGCCTCCATATACTTGTCCACGTCATCGGGTGCCACTACTTTGATACCATGGTCCCGTACGGCGGGTTTTTCCAGCGGCAAAGGGGGGAAGCCAGATTTAAAAAAATCTATTTGCTTCTCTACGTTGCTCAAAGATGAACCTCTGCTTTCTATGAATTTTTTGTCTTCCGGACTGAACATATTAGTGAATATTTAAAGCTGACTAAAGTAGATAATATAAGGGATGTACCAGAATATGGCAACATTAAGAATTCTTTAATGCGTGGTAATTGAAGAAAGCATGAGCATTCAGACTTTTGATAATTACATTTAATAAGTATTTTGTATTGGTATAACTGAGAATAGAAATGGAATCGAAAAGAGATCTGATCAATATCGCACCTGTTTTTTATGGGATAACAATGGTACCAAAGCATCATTGGAAGAATTATGGCTATGCACTACTGGCCATAGCAGGAGCTGATGGAGATGTGTCTGACCCGGAGATGGACTGGTTGCTTGAGGATTTGGCCACTGCCGCAGGAGTGCCGGAGGATGTGGTAGCCGCATGGGAAGACTATAATTTTGAAAATGCCGACCTGGAAGAAATATTTCATACGTTCAATATCCATAGCACGGTCAACTTCTCTAAGGTGTTGATTTATGATGCGATTAGGATGGCATCAGCGGATGATGAGTTTGCTGAGGACGAACGTGATAGTATGGCAGAAGCCGCGCGAATTCTGAGGGTTTCACCGGAAGTGATGCTTTCCATTGAAGCACTTGTAGATCTGGAAAAAGCATCGGAGAAGCTAAGAGTAACATTATTCTAAATTATGGCGGGTAAAACACACACAGTCAAGCTCATACACCTTTACTGCTACGCCAACGAAGAGTTAAAGGAGGATGAAGTTTTTATTAAGTACAAAGGGCGTAGAATCTGGCCTGTGAACAAGAAGTACGCAAGGCTCAAACCTGGTGAGAAAACTGAAATGAATGTTGAAATTCCGGATGTCACCGAAGGTGAAATGCTCACCCTTGAAGTGTGGGACTGGGACTTATTCTCAGCGAATGATTTGCTGGGAAGCGCAACGATGAAAGTAGATGGACCGGGAGGGCCTTACCTAGTGGACATGCGACCCTCAAGTGCGGAGGAGACGGCACGATACTCCATTCAGTGGCAAGTGCCCTGGTCTGAGTGATCTCGGCTTAAGGCAACTTTTCCATGTGCATGACGGTCGCCTGGCCGTCTACAGCAATCTTGTTTCTGTCTTTAGAAAAAATCTGAGTGGAGAAGACACCTTTATGCTTGCCTTCTTCGACGGAGATCAATTCAATTTTAGCATAGTATTCCTTATCCGGGTAGACGGGGCGCTTAAATTGAAACTGCTGATCCAGATAGACGCTCCCTGCACCGGGAAACTCAGTCCCCATGATCTTAGAAATAATCGACACGGAGAATATGCCATGAACAATGGGCTGCTTGAAAGGTGTCTGAGCTGCAAACTCCGCATCGAGGTGCAATGGGTTTTTGTCTCCGGATAGCTCAGCAAATTCATTGACCATCTCCTGGGTGATTACAAAATCAGCTTGATATTGATCTCCAACTTTCATCATTGTCCTAACACTTTGTTATACAGTTTTCTTGGCGGAACTAAATATACAGTAAATTCAACAGTATAGGCTGTAAATGGGCTTGCTGAGATAATTGCATCAGCTCGTCGTTCTTTCCTTTCGGATACGAAAAAGTTAAGATTGCGGAGCGCACCAATGCCCACACTCGCCCATATGAAATCATAAATTTCGCGATTCATTCCTACCAGGAATCTAAGCTCTGACTGCCGCAGCTCCAAATTGCTATAGCCGGGTAAGACCTCCTCTTGCATGTGGTAGCTGGCTCCTGCTACTTCCAGCCGGGCGTTGAATTGTGTCTTCTGATCAGGAGTGTAGATGATTTTTGCGCTTTTGGGAAGCACCAGCTCCATCATCCAACTTGCACTCAAGATCTTGTTGTAATTGAAGACCGGAAAGATGGAAGGAATACCCAAGTCATAACCCGCGTACAGACCGAACCCGATCTCAGTGTAGGCGTCTTTTTGACGACCATAGACAACCGAGATGTTACCCTTGAAAAAACGACTGAATCCAATGGCCGTGATTTTGTCTCCATTCAAGTCCACCCCAAACCTCGACTTAAGGAAGCTGCCATTGGCAAGGTCACGCTTCAGGTAAAAACGCATCCCGATACTCCTAAGCGACTTATCCTCGAGCCGGTCATAGAGCGGGTAGTCCGCATCCTGAATATTCTCAAACCGGAATTGCTCATGGGCATAGGAGAGACCAAGGGCCAACCTGAGCTTTGGGTTGAAGGTCAGGGGGACATTGAGTTTGAATCTCAGCCGGCGATTGTTGCTGACCTCAGCCTGTGAATCTCCAAACTCATCCGAGGATAGCAGCATGGGGTAGTCACGAACCCCATTGTACTTAAACTCAAAAAAAGTAGGCCGGATAGACTGAATTACTTTTAGAGAAGGGACACTACCGGACGTAGAATCAACAAGGGTGATTTGAGCATTTGCCCAAAATGGCAAGCAAAGAAATATGATGAGCAGAACCTTCAAACCTGACGGAGATTCAAGATGTAGTGAATGCTATGGTAAGCCAACATTGGCCTTAATATACTTGTTTTTGTGGGGTCAGGAAGGCTAACGGATCACTAAGGCTATGAAAAAATACCTGAAGATTTAGCAAAAGCCCCGATTTGGGCCGTGTTGGTTAGGTTCAACTTGCGCAGAATGTTTCTCCGGTGGGTGGTGACCGTGAGCTCGGAAAGGTTGAGCAGCTGTCCTATCTCTTGGGTAGACTTGCCCTCTGCAATGTACATAATGACCTCTTTCTCTCTTCTGGAGAGCTTGATGTTTTCCTTGATGTTGGGCCTATCGGTAATGATGTTTTCCAAATCGTCGGAGACTTCCATGTCATTGTACACTTCATGGATTACCTGAACCAGCCTTTTGGTATCGGTGTTTTTGAGCAGAATAGCTTTTGCACCTAGCGCCTTTAAGCGACGAATGACGAACTCTTCCTGATAGACCGTAAGGAAGATCACTTTTTTATCAGGATAGGTTTTGTTGATGGTCTCCATGCAGTCCAGGCCATTCACCTTCGGCATGTTGATATCGAGTATCAGGACGTCAACGTCACGGCCTTCCGGCCTGGCTAATATGTCGAGCACCTCTTGCCCGTTAGATAGTTTATAGGTGACCGTCAGGCCGCTACTCGCCTGTAGGACTTTTTCTATGCTCTCCATTATTAGCGCATGATCATCCGCTAATAACACATTAATGGCTGGTGACATTATAACTTTATCTCTATAACAGTTTCGGTTCCCTTAGCTGAGGCAGAAGATACATAAAGTTTACCATTCAATGAATCCACGCGTTCTTGAATTGAGGATAGTCCAAGACCATGTTGCTTTTGTGAGGTGTCAAACCCTTTCCCGTCATCGGTAAACATGAGGTTGCAATACTCGTCTTTGAAATAGTTGATGTCGATATTGACCTCTGAAGCCTCGGCATGCTTGATGGTATTGGAGAGGAGCTCCTGGATGATACGGAACAGCTCTCGGCCCAGGTCCTCAGAGTCGTTTTGCTCAAGTCCGTGACTTTGATAATGAATGACTAGCTCGGTGCTGGCCGTGATGGTGTCAAGGACTTGCTTGATGGCCTGATCAAGACTAGCCCCACGGAAAAGACCTCTGTGGAGTCGGTGGGAGATGTTTCTCAGGTCTTTTAGTGCATCGTTGACCATAGCTTCGATGCGCATTAGAGGTTCCTTGTCAGCGGCAGACAATCCTCTAAGCTGCAATCCGATGATTCCCAACTGGCTACCGAGACTATCGTGAAGGTCCGTGGCTATACGCTGCTGCTCTTTTTGTTGACCTTCCAGGAAGCTATAGGTAGCAGCGATTTCAAGATCATTAAGCATCTGCTGGGTCTTACGGAGCTCCAGCTCTTTACGAGTGACCTTGCGTTGATAGAGGAAGACGAAGATCACAATGAAAGAGGCCATAAGCAACATACCTGTCGTGCCCCAAACCAATAGAATAGCTACATCGCTCATAATACAAGGAAGCTTTTTGACCCAACAGCCTTAGGCTTTGTCGTCAAGTATATATGTAAGGCACCATAAGATATGATAAGTGCTTTTGCAATTTGAACCAAGGCCAAAATGATCCAAGTCCCATATCTAAAATCCCAACTGTTCTGCTCATTGAAAATAGATTCGTAACTAAGTAGAAATCCAAAAAATCCACCTGAGGCATAAATGATTAAGCCTGATGAAATCCAAAAATCAATGGACATTAAAATCTCTTGGATAGATTCGTCTCTATAGAGTCGATAGAAAAAATAGAAACAGCAGATTAGTAGAAAGAGAAGTTCTGAACTTCTTCCATAATTATTAATAAAGGATAGAGTGGTAAAGTATAGTGAATCGATAAGGTAGAAAGTGCAAACTGAAACGAAAAAGGCCCACCATCTTGACTCAAGCTTAAAAAGCCCGTTAAAATATAAAAAAATGAATACCAGCTCTGACAAGCCAATAATATGGTACAGCCACATGTTGTTTTTGCCCTGAAGAGCAACAAAAATGGTCAATGCGTGAAGTAGCGCATTGACCATTAAGTAAAGGAAAAGATATCTTGAGATAGCGATCTTCTTTCTGACCAAAACCAATAACGCTAGAGCAAGAAAATCTGAGTAATCGGAAAAATCTGTAATTACTCGTAAGAAAAACTCCGATATCATGAAACCACAAGAGTTGAATTAATCGTCACACAAAAAAGGACATGGTCTTCCTTCAGCCAAAGTACTTCCTCCATCCGGCTCCTCCATTGGCTCTTTGCCGTTAAAAACCGGATAAAGATCATTTCCATCGCTTGTGACCGGCATAAAAACGAGATCTGTCTTATCTGCGTAATTACGTGCCTCGTCCCAACCGAGATATAGCCTGATGCCTTCGATCGGTTGTTTTGGATCACCACTATTATATTCATCTATAAAGGTCATCAACTGCTTGATATTATCAAGGCCATAGACATGTCCGAGAGCGGCTTTAGTGGGGCCTTTCCCCTCCTCTATTAGGTGCTGAATGTAACCATCGATTTCTTTTTTGGCGGCTGCTACATCGATAAACTTACCGTCTTCATTGATAGGTGTTGCCATAACTTTTTGTTATTCAAAATAATCAGTGTTGAGGAAGACCCGTACTCGATAGCAAGCTTTTCGATGAATTTTAAAGTGGCAAATAACGTGTTTTTGAAATAGAACAAAAGATTCTAAGAATTTTATTGTTTATGAAAAACCGTCTTCAACTAAAAAAAGAAACCAAGACTGAAGTAGGCTCTAAAGTCTTCGAAGTTGATCAGGCTGGCCTCCAGCTGGATGGGGCCCAGGAAACTCATGTAGGCGAGGTTGGCACTTACTGAGTGGAGCCAGGCCGCATTGACCAGGCCCTGGCTAACATTGGCTTTCCATTCGTCCATTCTACCCAGGCCGGTGTAGTACTCTTCTGGTGACCCTTGACCAAAAGCGGCGACATTCAATGAAGGGATCACATAGGTGTTGGGGAGAACGTTCCATTGCCACGCAATATTGACCGTACCGACCTGGGAGGCCGGAATCTGGCCTGCCCTCAACCCTGCAAACGGAACAAAATGATTATCGCGCCGCTGTTCCAGCCCTCCTAAGAAGAAATATTGAAGCCATCCGTACTCGTAAAAATCAAGCGTCTCTGAAGGTTGAGAGCGCTGGAAGTTGTGCCCGAAATACAGCCGTGTTAATAGTTGAGATTTTGGACTGATAGGAATGATCTGCTCATAATCAAACTCGAGCTTTAGGTTACTTCTAACCCCATCCGAGAAATCTATGGCTTGATTAGAGTAGTAGTCTATATCGAGATGGTTTTGGAGGTTGTATTGGGCATCCCAAAAAACAAATGAGCCGGAGGTGGGGAAGAAGCGCCTGTTGTAGCTGTTGTGCTCGAACCGGACGTACACGCCGTAGTTGTGGTTATCGGCAAGATTGATCTCAGAGGTCACCGAATCCGGAGCTATACCCCGGTCTGCCGCGTTAAATTTTGGTGAGAGTTGGTTTAGCTCCATCTTCAGACCCGCACCGATGTAGTCATTTACTGAAAGTTCCTTATTGAGTTGCAGCACGCCCGAGCGGTATACATAGAAATAATCTTTGGTGAAACGATTGTCCACATAGTACTGCTGTAGCACTTTTTCGGACTTGAGCTCAGCGCGCGTCCACCACTTTCCCTTTTCGCCGATAGGCTTCTGGAGCTGCAAACGAACCGCCGGGTTCTCAGCGACATCTACGGTCGTGAGCATCCTTGAGCCAGGGCCGATCAGGTTGCGGGAGGTGAAATTGAAAAGGATGCCCGCCCCGCGATCGCTATCGTAATGCAGTGCGGACTTAAAGCTATGTTGACGCTTTTCACTGGTGGTGATTAACAGGCTGTCCCGGCCACCCTCTCCCGATACCTGGTAATCGAGCTTTTTGAAAAGTCGAAGGCCATACATGTTTCGGATACGCCTTTCCACCTCCTCCAACTGATAGTCTTGATGGAGTTCCAGCCCCATCCTGCGGAGCATGAGGGACTTCATATTGGGCCTGACACCCTCTATGTCGATATGCACCAGGTTTAGTTTGTTTTTATCGGAGAGTGTAGAAGACATTACAGACCGATCCTTTTGTCCGGCCGACAGTTCTGCAAGTGCCGACAACTCATTGGCCACAGCTACTTTACCTTGTGAGATGATTTGTCCTGCTTGTTCAAAGTCACCAGCGGTATAGGTCAGATTGGGCGTGTGATTGATAAGTACTGTGGTGTTCTGCTGATTTTCTTGGTTGAGCCTCAGCGACTGAATCATGCCCGTCTGAAATACCAGGTTGAGCAAGGAAGTAGAGAGCTCTTCTTTGGAGGCTGGCCCGCCCGACACGTCGCTCCCGATGATGATGTCAGCACCTTCCGCTATCGCAATATCTACCGGAAAGTTGTCCAGGACACCACCGTCTACCAATAGCGTTTCTTCATACTCCACAGGGGTGAATACGGTGGGTATAGCCATACTGGCCCTGATGGCTTGCGCAATATTCCCAGAAGCAAACACCTTCTTACGGCCATTGACAATATCAGTAGCCACACAGCGAAAGGGAATTGGCAGATCATCAAAATCCTTGACTTGCCTCACAGGATAAAACAGATGAGACAGGGTCATCCCCAGCTCTTGCCCCTCTATTACCCCTAGCGGAAACTCGAGTTTGCCGCGATAGACATCCACCTCCAGGGCATATCTGTCAAACTCATCTTTCTCTGAGGAGCCAATAGAACTCAGCGGAATCTTATTGGACAAAAGGGCACTCCAGTCCATCTGAGAAGCGATTTGTTCAAGTGTATCGCCAGAGTAGCCCATGGCATACAGCCCACCCATCACTGCTCCCATGCTGGTGCCGACGATGAGGTCGGGTACTATTCCCAGTGAGTCGAGTGCTTGCAAGACCGGGATGTGCGCCATGCCTTTAGCTCCACCACCGCTGAGAACAAGGGCAACCTTTGGCTGCTCCTGAGTATAGCCAGTGTTGATTAAGACGACCATCAATAGGCCAAAGAGAAATGCCCGCTTCATGGAGCTAAAATAGCGGATGGAGTATGGCTCTGGCAGCTTTGCGTCACTCTATTTACAATCAATCGAATACGACAGTGCGGTTGTTGAAAACCAGCGTCTTGTGCTGTAAGTGCTGATACACTGCCCTTGACAGTACAATCTTCTCAAGATCACGACCTTTGCGCACGAGTTCGCTCACAGGATCCTTGTGTGAAATGCCGGTTACATCTTGTGCGATAATGGGGCCTGCATCCAGGTCTGCAGTGACATAGTGGCTGGTCGCTCCGATCAACTTCACTCCTCTTTTATGGGCGCTGTGATAGGGGCGAGCCCCCGGAAAAGCCGGAAGAAATGAATGGTGGATGTTGATAATGCGATCAGGGAATTGATGGATGAAATTTTCCGATAGGATCTGCATGTATCTGGCCAGCACGATAAAGTCAATGTTGGCGGACTTCAGTAGGCGCAGCTGCTCGACTTCCTGCGCTGCTTTATTGTCAGCGGTAATAGGGAGATAATGGAACGGTATGTCAAAACGACCTGCCAGCCTCTCGAGCTGCCGATGATTGGAGATGATCAGTGGGATTTCTACTTTCCACTCGCCACTTTCATATCGAGCGAGCAGGTCATGGAGGCAGTGGGACATTTTGGATACGAAGATCGCCATTCGCGGTAGCCGATCACTAAAGTGCAGTGACCAGGACATCTTCAATGGCGCAGCGATCTCTCTGGCAAAGGTCGCGCGTGTTTCCTCCTTGGTCAACGAAAAGCCCTCCATCTGCCAGGCCACTCGCATAAAGAAGATTTGCTCCTCAGTGTCTACATGCTCATCAAGGTCGATAATGTTGCCATGGTGTCGAGACAGAAACTGAGTGACTGTAGCGATAAGGCTGCCCTGATCCGGACAATGGATGAGTAAGGTGGCCGTTTGTTTGGAAGATGTCATTTGGCTAGCGCAATTGGTAACTAAAAAGTCCGCAAATGTAAATGGTTTGGCTCCAATGCAAAAAGCTGGCATAGTATTGGTTCCGTTTCAACCCAAATTGAATACGATGAAAAAGCACATATTATCAACTTTATTGATGGGCCTATTGGTCACTTTAGCAAACAGTGAGTTGACCGCCCAGTCGGTCATTACGGTAGTGGGTCAGTCGAAAATAGAAGCCTCTCCGGATCAGGTAAGGATCAACTTGTCCATCAACCAACAGTCTGCGAGCTATGATGAAGCTGTTGCCATGCTGAATCAGCGCACTCAGAAATTGGTGCAAGTCCTCCTCAAGCAAGACTTTGAAGAGGAGGACATCAAAACAACAGGGTTTAATGCTCAGCCATATTACGAATACCAAAACGGCAAGCGTCAGCAGAAGGGCTACAGCGCCTCACAAAATCTCGAAGTGCTCTTTGTGTATGACCAGGAGCGGTTGGGAGCGATCGTAAAAGCGCTTTCCAAGGCTGATGTGGAGCCTAATATGAACATTTCATTTCTGCTAAGTGATGAGAAGACGGCATCCCTCAAGCAACAACTACTGGAGAAGGCGATGGCTGATGCCAAAGCGACCGCAGCAGTACTCGCAGGGACTCAGGGGAAATCGCTGGATGGCTTTGCTGAAATAAGATATGGCGTAAGTCAGAATGCGCCTCAGCCCATGTATCGTGCTGAAGCGATGATGATGAAAGCGGAGGCTGATGCTGACTTTGGCGGGTTTGAGGCCAAGAGCATCCCGTTGACAGAAGAGGTCACGGTGATCTGGAAAGTGAAATAACCCCTTCCAACCAGGTTAGCATTTTTAGTGTCTTTCCATCTATGAAACTGATAGGTATATTCTGCACACTGTTGATACTCGCAGGTTGTGGAGAAGATGAAGCTACTTCTTGCCAAAAGCGGGGTAGATTAATTGGAAGGGACTTGCCAAAATGGGCGTGCGGAGGAGGGTGGATACTTGAAACGGATGCAGGCGATACGATCAACCTGTACTTCGCAAACAGGTTTAAAGAGAAGCTGGAGTCATGGCCTGACGATGCTCTACCTATTAATGTGAGCTATACCTTAAAGCCTCTAGATGCGGGAAACGCCTGCTCAGAATTTGCATCTGACCTGGCTTGCATTAATTTCATAGAAGAGCCGTAAGTCAGGTTGGTGAGTCGAGCAGTTCCGGTAGGAGACGCATATAAGCCCCTCCTGTGATATCGAAAAGCCATATAAACCGTCCTCTCTCAAAAATCAGCCGGTCTTCTTTGATGCTACCGAAAACAAGGTCCAGCTCAATTTTCTTACCTGTTCGGGATTTTTCAAGGGCACCCATGATTTTCTCATCGAGTGTAGACAGTAGTGGGTTCAGATCCACTTTTGTTGCATCAGTGAGGTAGCTTTTCATGGTGGCATTGGAGAGCCAGGCAAGCGTACTCATCAACTGGTTGTCGCTCAATACCTCTATCTCAATGTCCTCTATGCTGAGCTGGCGGTCCGCATCCAGGTCAGGGCGGGCTTTCACTGCTATGGTAGACTCGATATCCCCAGTGATATCAACGATAAAAAACAGGTGATCTTTTTTGATTGTTGCCTTAACGGATTGGATGTCGATGCTGACACCTTGATAGTTGAGATTAAGGCCTTCGAGCTTTGACTGAAGGAGTTGGTTGAGAAGCTCCTCAGGGACTGTTACAGCAGCCTTTAGATCCAATCCCTTACCAGCATTGGCAGTTGTGCGGTTCAGTGGCAACTCAGCGGGCTCATAGTCCAACGGAGCTTCGGGCGAAATGGCCAGCCTACTGGTACAGTGTATCTTGACCCTGATCGTATCTTTTACATCGGTATCGAACGTAGCAGAGAACTCATCCGGATTGCTGTTGAGCCATAGCTCTACGGGTTTTTTAGCCACCCTATGAGGATCACTCATGAGTTGCCATACTTTCTTGACTTCATCCCTGATCGGCACAGCGTTGTGAATCAATTCGCAAAGGCTGGATTCCAGCTTGTCCTTGTTTTTTTCTATTTGCTTTTCGATGATCTTCTCCAGATTGAATTTGACCAGTAGCAGATCCATTTCTGGTTTTTCGATCCAGGTTACTTCGGATAAGGTACATGATGGGTTGAGCTCCCATCTATCGTTGAATGCCAGCTTGGTTTCAACACTAAGGTTTATGGAAAAGTCTATAGGCTGCTTATTAGACAGCTTGATGCCGAGTACTTTTTTGGTGATGACCGCAGATACCAGGAGAGGGATAGAAGTGTAAAGTTTATCGCCAGATGAGAATAAGGTGGCTCTTCCTAAAGACTCAATAATGATGGCCAGACTATCACCTTTTTCGCTGATACTTATGGTTTCATCGACCAGTACTTTTGGCAGCTTATCATTGATGACTTGCTCAAGATCTCGGGTCACAAAATCTAGTGGAAAGTCGAGGTGAGATATACTGGCTAAGTCGCTTTGGAAATCATACGCCTCCTCTATTTCTGGCGGCACCTCCATTTCAGGTTGCTTCTTGCTGTCACAACAAGCCAGAAGCGTCAAAATCCATAGCCAATACCAGTAGGAGTTCATTTGCTTGAAATTAGCCAAATCTTTGAGATACGACAGACTATTACAGAAACAATAGAGCGCTGAACTTCGGCCGGCATAATCAAAAAAAGCCAAGCCTTCGTAAGATGGCTTGGCTCAACCTGTTTTATTATCTCAGGCGCCTTACTTCTGCTCCCGGATATAAATGTTGCCGTTCATGTTTTGCATTTTATACTCTGGTCCACCGCCGTTGATGTCACCATATACCCAGGCATTGATCTCTATTTTGAACTCTCTGCCATCACGAGAGCTTTTTGGCTCGGACTGCCGAACCTTCATATCAAAGTCACTGAAAATCTCGCCCCGCTCGGACTTCATCTTGGTAGTCGCTTTTATTCCGGTAGGAAAGGACACGTCTATGTCACCGTTGAGCGTAGTGAAGGCCATGGGCTCATTATTGTTCACCTTGTTGAAATCAGCCTTTATATCTCCATTTACTGTATTGCCAAGCACTGAACCAGCAATATTGGTTAAAGTGATTGCGCCATTGACATTGGCTACATCTATTGCACCATTTACTCCGGTTACGATGATATCTCCTCGATTGACCGTTGATAGCTTCAGGTCAAAGTTGGCAGGGACTTTCACTTCCAGGGTGATCCCACGCTTCCAGGAATTGCTTTCAACATCTACTACATTATTGTTTTCTGTCGCCTCTAGCTCGATGGGGTTGGAAGAAATACGCTTCATGCCACTACTCCGATCGTCATCCCGGTCGGCGGACCTATCCTTGTCTTTATGTTTTGGGCAGCCCTCACATTCACTTTTGATTTTATGCATCGCCTCATCAGCGGGCATGGCCGTGATGAGCACCTCACTACCGGTATAGCCCGTTACTTTGATGCTACCATTGACCAAATCTATGAGAAGCCTGCCACGCTCTCCCGGCTTGGAAAGCGGTATGGTCAACGTTTGCCTTTCACTGATTTGCGCTAGTGCACTTCCTATCGGAATGATCAAGGCAAGCGCTATTGTTATTATACTTTTCATAATCCTATTATTTTCTTTTGACGTACATGTTACCGTTGAGCGTCTCGAACTTCAGCTCTACGCCTCCGCCTCCTACGCTTATCCCGGACTTTTCTTCTAGTTTGTATTTTGTACCTGAGCCACTTTCTCTGACTTTTAATTCGCTTGCTTTTTCGCTCCGAGCAAATGGGAAGTCCGTAAAAAACTCTCCATTGAAGCTCTTGAAGGCAATATCAGCGGACAGGTCATTGGGAAACTCTGAGGTGATATCACCATTCAAAGCATAGAACCTGCCCGGCACTGTGGGTGCCTTGTTGAACTGAGCGGTGAGTTCACCATTGATGGTAGTGGCCTTGACCACATTGGACACTCCCAGCAGGTGGATTGAGCCATTGACATTGTCGACGCTTACCCTACCGGAAACATCTATCACATGGATATCACCGTCATTGACCGTTGCGGCCTCTACATTCAGCCCTTCTGGTAAGTTGACTGTAAAATCGAAGTTGAACTCACCATCTTCATCACTATTCCAGCGGAAATTGCAATTCTTCTTGCAGAGATACCGATCGCATAGCCAGGCCACCTTGCTGTAGATCAATAATGTGTCGGAGAGTCGCTCCACGCCCAATGTCACACCATTTTTGAGCTTTTGAAGCTGCTCGTCATTATTACCTCTCATGACCACATCTGCCACGACATCAATCTGATCACCATCGTTTCCCTGAATATCGATGGCGCCATACACATTGGAAATGATTACCGTATTGATGCCCTGAGTTGAGAGCGATTCGTCAAACCTGGTCTTGTGGGTCTGGCACCAGCCGTAGCTGGCGACTAGCACCAGGAGTATAGTTATTGATTTCTTCATGATTATATGCTTTTGATACTTTGAGTAATTTTTTCCTTAGCATAAGGATTGATATCAGGGCTGTTGATCAACGCTTCAAGCTGCGACTTGGCACTTGACTCTTCGATCCTGACCATTAGTTCCGCTATGGCGATCTGTACCATTGGGTTTTCCTGGTAGGCTATGGCATCCACCAATGCCTCTCGAACTTGCGGGTTATTCACTTTAGCCGACAAGGCATCCAGAGCGGCCAGCCTCACATTGACGTTGTTGTCCATCCGTAGCGTCTTGACCAAAGCGGAAATCACAGCCTCATCCGCATTCGAAAGCTCATAAGTGATATTCACTGCTTTGAGTCGATCTTGCGCCCTGGGTTGCTCGATGAGCGTGAGCATCATCACTTCCTGGAGTTGTGCCACCTGATCTGTGAGCTGAGCCACGGAGCGTTCCCTTGGCGAGCTCATCCACAAGCCGCTAGCAAAGCCGATAATCAGCAGCGAAATAGAAGCGGCCATCATCCAGACCCTCGAAACCTGACCGGGTTGATTTTGTCCATGAGATGACAGCATCTCATAGAATTGATCATCCATCCGTTGCGAAGGGGGCGATACTGGCATATCGAGGGCCGCCCATAGGTCTGAGGAGGCTTTCAATTCCTCGGCCAACTCAGGTCGCTCTGATAAGTATTGCTGTAATGCCTCCTCTTGCTCAAATGATAGTTCCCCTTCCAGACTATCCAACCAGAGCTCTTTGGCCATGCTATCGCTTTGTATTTTCATTGCATTCCCAGATATATCGTCCTTAATTCTTGTATTGTTCTATGTACCCTCACCTTGAGGGCTCCTACCGAGCAGTCCATCATCTCTGCGACCTGCTCGTACCTTAGTTTCTGAAACTTCACCAGCACCAGTAGTTCCTGCTTGTCCTTAGGAAGCTGCTTCATGGCCTTTTGCAGGATTTCCTTGTCCTGCACCTCGGTCATTTGCACTTCGGCAGTCTCCTCATGCCCCAGTCGATTACCCCAATCCTGATCACCCATGGGCTGATAGCGATTATTCTTTTTGAAATAGTCAGCCATCACATTTCTGGCCAGATGATAATACCACGTGGTGAACTTCCCCTGTCCATTGTAGGTATGCTTGTACTTGAGTATCCTCAAAAAGACATTTTGTACTAAGTCTTCACTGATGTCCCTATCGGAAGTCAAGCGGTAAAAGAATCCGTACAAAGGCCCTTTGTGGCGCTCATAGAGCAGGCTCAATTGATCCGTCTTGCCTGCCTTGACGCTTAGCATCAAGCTATTATCATCCAGTCCTATCAAATCGATCGTTTGTGTTTGGCGGTAATCATGGTCGGAAACTTCACATGTTCCGATAGGTTACAAGCATTGAGGAAAATACATAAAAAAATCCGGCCCTCTTGAAGAAAGCCGGATTCTAATATGACAGGAAATCAGCGTTTATAAGCCAAAAGCAGCTTTTACCTGATCAACAAAATCTAGTTTTTCCCACGTGAAAAGCTCCACTTCTTTTTCTACCCTGGTACCTTCCGGCGATACGAATGTCTTTTTTACTAACTCAGGCGTTCTACCCATGTGCCCGTATGCAGCGGTCTCAGAGTAGATAGGCTCCCGTAGCTTTAGTCTGCGCTCGATAGCGATTGGTCGCATATCAAAAATCTCTTCTACTTTTCTGGCGATCTCACCATCGTTGGCGCCTACTTTGGCTGTGCCGTAGGTGTTCACATAGATACCCATTGGCTTTGCTACCCCGATAGCGTACGAAACCTGCACCAGTATCTCATCACAGATACCAGCGGCTACCATGTTTTTGGCGATATGTCTTGTGGCATATGCTGCCGACCTGTCTACTTTTGATGGGTCCTTACCAGAAAATGCCCCACCACCATGCGCACCCTTGCCACCGTATGTGTCAACAATGATCTTGCGACCAGTCAGCCCAGCATCACCATGAGGCCCTCCGATCACAAATTTCCCGGTAGGATTGATATGATAGTTGATGTCTTCGTTGAACAGCTTCTGAAGCTCTGGCTTCAACTGTGCTTTGACCCTTGGGATGAGAATGTTGATAATGTCTGACTTGATCTTGGCCAGCATCGCCTCATCATCTTTGTCAAAAGCATCATGCTGAGTAGAAACCACAATCGAATCAATGCGCTGCGGCACATTGTCATCGCTGTACTCTATGGTCACCTGCGACTTGGCATCCGGTCTCAAGTAGCCGATTTCCTTCATTTCTCTACGGAGCGCGGCTAATTCAATCAATAATTTGTGAGACAGGTCTAGTGCCAATGGCATATAGTTCTCAGTCTCTTTTGTGGCATAGCCAAACATCATGCCCTGGTCTCCAGCACCTTGCTCCTCCTCAGAGGCACGGTCAACACCCTGGTTAATATCAGGAGACTGCTCATGTATTGCCGAAAGCACACCACAAGACTCTGCCTCAAACATGTACTCCGACTTAGTATAGCCAATGCGCTTGATCACATCACGTGCAATCTGCTGCACATCTAAATAAGCCGAAGACTTCACTTCTCCCGCGAGCACTACCTGACCTGTGGTCACGAGCGTTTCACACGCCACCTTTGATTTGGGGTCAAAAGCTAAAAAGTTGTCGATCAACGCGTCGCTGATCTGATCTGAGATTTTATCTGGGTGACCTTCAGAGACAGACTCTGAAGTGAATAAATACGGCATATGAAATATCTAATTGTTAAGAAGAGCGCAAAAATATACTAAATGACAGATTATAAAAACCGATCAGCCTTGAAGGATAAAAACGGTCGGTATCTTATGTAAGTCCAGCTTTTTGGCCTGCCACTGAGCTATTGTATTCGTCTTTATGAATTGGTTTGCACCGGTAATGTCTGAAGCAATACAGAGACGCGTACTTTTGTTGCAGCAGCCCAGAATATCTTCCAGCAGGTGGTTATTACGATAAGGTGTTTCCATAAACATCTGTGCTTCCTGAAGTTGTCGGGCATCCTTGTCTAAGGACACGAGGGCAGCCTGCCTTTTTGGTCGATCAATCGGTAAGTAGCCATGGAATCTAAATCGTTGACCGTTCATTCCAGAGGCCATCAATGCCAGCAGGAATGATGATGGTCCTACTATAGGGACTACCGGAATGTTAAGTTCATGCGCTCTGGCCACCAGTGCTGCTCCTGGATCCGCAACGCCAGGGCTCCCTGCTTCCGACATTATCCCCACAGATTTGCCGGCGGCAACCAGTTTGAGATATTCATTGATTTTTTCAGAGCTTGTTTTTTTGTCTAGCTCATGAAAGGTCAGATCTTCTATAGTCAGCCCGAGCCTCAGGCTGCTAATGAACCTCCGGCTTGTTCTTATATTCTCTACGAAGTAGGTGTCTAATTGCTTAATTGCGTCGAAAGCTTGCTGACCCAGCACCCGATCTCCTGTTGAGGGTGCGAGCTCTGTAGGAATAAGATAGAGAATGCCTTTAGTCATGCAGGTAGCTGGTCAAAGCGTGGAGGAACTCAGTAGGCCGCTCAGCATGTATCCAATGACCTGCATTAGGAATGGTTTCTAGTCTATGCTCCGGAAACCTGATGGATAGTTCTGGTAAGTCCTCATCGAGAATGTAGTTTGATTTTTCACCTCGAATAAAAAGGCAATTGTCATCATAGATTTTCTCAACAGGCAATGCCAATCCGACATTCTCTATTTGTTCTTCAATCACATTTAGATTGATCTTCCAGTAATAGTGGTTGTCTTTGTCTCTTCCAAGATTTTTCAACAGAAATTGTCGGACACCCATCTCGGGGACGTTGTTTTGAAGTTGACGATCCGCATCTTGTCGCGAGCTTAGTGAGCTCAGATCAATGCTCTTGAGGCCTTCAAGTATTTTCTTGTGATGGACGGGGTAGTGTTTCGGACCGATATCAACGATGACAAGGTCAGAGATCATATCCGGGAACCTACCGGCAAAGGTCATTGCGACCTTACCGCCCATTGAGTGCCCCATGATGATCGCCTCTGACAGTGCTTGGCCCTCCATGAACTCTTTGACATCTTCGGCCATCACTTCATAGTTCCAAATATCACTGTGTGGAGAGGATCCATGGTTTCGCTGATCGACTAAAAAGACCTGATATTTATCTTCCAGCTTCTTCGCGATGCTCAACCAGTTGTCGGACGCCCCAAAAAGGCCATGAAGTATAATTAGTGGCTGCCCTTGACCTGATGATCTGTAGTTTAACTTCATGATGCTATGCCTCTAGTTGTCTTCGATACATTTGAATTGCATTCTCAAGGCCAAAGTATAAAGCATCGCAGATCAATGCATGGCCTATGGATACCTCATCGAGAGATGGTAGCTGCTCGTACAAGTACTTGAGGTTGTGGAGGTCCAGGTCATGACCGGCGTTGACACCCAGACCGATATCGTGTGCCTTTTGGGCCGCTTGTATATATGGAGCTACGGCCATTTCCCTACCGGAATGATAGCTGCGGGCGTAGGGTTCCGTGTACAGCTCGATGCAGTCTGCGCCGCATTCCCTGGCTCCTTCGACCATTTTTACGTCCGGGTCTACGAAGATGGACACTCGCACACCAGATGCTTTTAGCTTTGAGATCAAACCGGAAAGGAGTTCCGCATTACTAACCGTATCCCAGCCAGCATTGGAGGTGAGTACATCCGGGCCATCCGGAACCAAGGTGGCCTGAGTTGGGCGCAGGTCAGCGATGATCTTCATGAACCGACTGTCAGGATAGCCCTCAATATTATACTCTGTAGTCACGATTTCCGCCAGGGCGTAAACATCGGTGGTAGTAATATGACGCTCATCAGGCCGGGGGTGAACAGTAATGCCCTCAGCCCCAAAACTTTCGCAATCCCTGGCCACCTGAACTACGTCAGGATTATTGCCACCACGTGCGTTCCTCAGGGTGGCGACTTTGTTGATATTCACACTTAATCTGGTCATCCTTATTATGTACCTTTGGCGGCAAGTTAATCAATCTCAAGAGTAAGAAATCGCAATAACATGGCATTGAAAGCTAAAATAGAGGGAGAAATAAAATCGGCAATGTTGGCCAAGGATAAGGACAGGTTGCGCGCATTGCGATCGATCAAGTCGCTCATCATGCTGGCAGAAACGGAAAAGGGAGTGGTGGCTGAATTGACGGAAGATGCTGAGATGGCCATACTGGTCAAAGCGGCCAAGCAAAGAAAGGATTCTCTTGATGTCTTCGAAAAGCAGGGAAGACAGGATCTGGCCGATGTTGAAAAACAGGAGTTAGGTGTCATTGAGGAGTTTTTGCCAAAGCAGATGTCTGAGGATGAAATGAGAGTGGAGCTTGAGGCTATAGTTGAAGATTTGGGCGCGAGCTCAATGAAGGAGATGGGAAAAGTAATGGGCATTGCTTCCAAGAAATTGGCTGGCAGAGTCGATAATAAGAAAATGTCCGAAATCATCAAATCGTTGCTGAGTTAGTGAAACTCCTTGATATCATATTGATAGTTCTACTCTTCTTTGGGGCCTTTCGCGGCTATCAAAAGGGGCTTCTATTAGAGCTGATCAACTTTATCTCTTTTTTCCTGGCATTACTACTCGCCTTCAATTTCAAGGACTGGGGCACGGGGATTCTTCAGAGTTTTTTGGATCAACCCGAGGGCCTGCTCAACATTGTCTCTTTTGTGGCCATTTTCATCATAGTTATTCTAGGACTGGATTTACTTGGCAAGGCAATCAAATCTCTACTGGACTTGACACTGCTGGGAAGCCTTGATGATTTGGCGGGGGCTCTGATTGGCGCTCTGAAGTGGGCATTGATGATCAGTATTTTCTTATGGATCTTTGAGCTTTTTGATATTGGGATATCCCCGTCATATAGTGAAGGAACTATTGTGTTCCCCTATGTGTATTCCATCGCACCTTTTCTACTGGATATGCTAGCGGTTGTCTTTCCTTTCATTCAGGACATGTTGGACAATGGCAAGGAGCTCCTAAAGGATCAGGAGCAGGTGGCTCAGGCCTTTGTTCGAACAAAGATGTAATCCAAGTAGTATCATTTATTTACAATTCGACTATATTAATGTCGAAAACCGACGAATAAATCATGAGTATCAATCCCGTATTAACGGAGGAAGGGGACTTCAAATACATTGAAAGAGGGAGTGGTGAGGTTATTCTCTTGCTACACGGACTATTTGGCGCCTTGAGTAATTGGGAAGGGGTGATCAGCAGATTTTCCGATAGGTATAGAGTGGTAATACCAATGCTCCCCATCTATGAAATGCCCATCAGAGAAGCAGGCCTGGATGGATTGGTTGATTTTCTAGAGTCCTTCATCGCCTTTAAGAAACTAGAAGAGTTTAATCTGATGGGAAACTCGCTCGGGGGTCATGTGGCCTTGATCTATACTTTGGCAAATGCCGAGAAGGTCAAAAAACTTGTTCTAACGGGAAGCTCTGGCCTATTTGAAAACTCGATGGGGGGAAGCTTTCCTAAAAGAGGCAGCTATGAGTATATCAAAGAGCGCGTCGAATATACCTTCTATGATCCTAAAACAGCTACTAAGGAGTACGTGGACGAGGTGTTCGAAACAACAAAGAGTATTCCGAAGGCGCTTAGAATAGTGGCTATCGCAAAGTCTGCACAACGTCACAACATGGCGAAGGACATTACCAGAATAGAGGCGCCTACCCTGTTGATCTGGGGGCTGAATGATACCATTACACCTCCGATGGTTGGGCATGAGTTTAATAGATTAATCAAAAACTCTAAATTGAGGTTTATAGATAAATGCTGCCATGCACCTATGATGGAGCACCCGGAAAAGTTTAATGATCTTCTGGAGGAGTTTTTAGAATCAGAGGTACTCGTATGATCGCCAAAGAACTTATCAATTATATGATCCCACCATTAAAGCCGACCGATGAGGTGGATAAGGCCATAATGTGGATGGAGGAGTTGCGTGTCTCTGAGCTTCCTGTCGTGGATGAGGGTAAATTTTTAGGCATTCTCAATGAAGATCTGATCTTCGACAATAATAGCTATGAGACCTTTGTTCAAAACTTAGTGTTGACGGGTAATAACAGCTTTTTAAAGGAGCAGAGCCATTATTACGAAATACTCAAGATGTCTTATGATGAAAGCGTCAGTCTGGTTGCGATTCTTGACGCAGACGAAAGGTATCTTGGGGTAGTCTCTATAAGAGATGTAGTGGAGGCTTTTGCCCAAACCTCCTCTATAACCAGTCCCGGTGCGATCTTCATTCTTTCAATGGGTGTTACAGACTATTCTTTGACCGAAATTAGCCGGTTGGTGGAGTCCAATGATGCAAAAATCATTAGTTCACACACTGCTGTGGATGAAGATGACCCCTCTATAGTGCGTCTGACTTTGAAAATTAATACTGAAGATGCTTCTAAAGTGCTCGCCACGCTTGAGCGTTTTGGTTACACAGTGGTATCCCAATTCAGTAACCAATCCACAGAGGATAAGGACAAAGATCGCTATGACATCCTCATGAAGTACCTCCAAATCTAGGGTACTATGAAAATTGCCATTCATGGACGTAGGTTCACACCTGACATACTCCCCTACATAAAGGAAATCTTTGAGGAGCTTGAAAGCAATCACATCGAGATTGTCATCTCATCGGAATTCAAGAGAAAAAATGAGGATGGAGGTTTCGACTTGGCCAAATTTTCAACTTATAGTAGCAAGCAGGAGTTGGAATCGGCAAACTTCATCTTCAGTCTCGGGGGTGATGGAACACTTCTCGAAACGATCACTCATATTGACCGGCTAGAAATTCCCGTACTAGCAATTAATATGGGGCGACTGGGGTTTCTGGCGACCATAGCCAAGACAAATATTAAATCCGCACTTAAGCTATTCTATGAGGGGAAGTATAAGCTGGATGCTCGTTCTCTTATCCATATAGATAGTACCCCAAATGTATACGGGGACTTAAATTATGCCCTCAATGAATTTGCGATAATGAAAAAGGACTCCTCATCAATGGTAGTAGTCAACTGCTACATTGATGGAGAATATTTGAACACCTATTGGGCCGATGGTTTAATGGTTTCTACACCAACAGGGTCTACTGGATACTCATTATCCTGTGGAGGGCCGGTCGTATTACCTCAGTCGCGCAATTTTATTATTACTCCTGTGAGTCCTCACAACCTTAATGTAAGGCCAATGGTTGTTTCGGACTCTAGCGTCATCTCCTTTGAGATAGAGAGCAGAGGCCTAAATTTCTTAACATCCTTAGACTCAAGATCTTATACTGTAGATAATCAAGTAAAACTCTCTGTTAGAAAAGAAAACTTCGTGGTGAACCTCATTAAATTGGAGGGATATACATTTCTCGACACACTGCGTAATAAGTTAAATTGGGGTTACGATTCCCGTAATTGATCGAAAAATGGTTTTTTTCTTAAATATCATTCATACATTTGTTAGCAGTGTAAATGCGCGGTAGTATGAAAAAAGTTATAGCATTTGTAGTAATTCTCCTATTGGCAGGAAGCTTCTTGGCCGAAGAAGCGGAAGCGCAAAGGAAGCGGAGATATAAACCCAGCGTCAATCGTCGAATTGATAAATACAAAGGCAGTCGATCTGCAATGAGCAACTCTCATAAGTATAAGATTCTTGGCTTTTCAGTTAACGCCTTCAATTATTTCGGCGACCTGGCTCCTGTGAGTAAAGCGGCCAGCACCGACATCTCATTTACAAATCCGGGATTTGGAATTATTTACGGCCAGCGGATCAGCCCGTGGGTTACTGCCAGAGCGGGTTTCACATTTGGTCAGTTGGAAGGAGATGACTTCCAGTCTCAAGATGTAAATAACTACGAGAGTTTAACGAGGTACACCAGAAACTTACAGTTTAAGAACAACATATACGAGCTTACAGCGGGTCTCCAGATAGACCTTTTCCCCAATTATCGAGGGCCATATTCTCGTGCACCCTTTGCACCATTCGTGTTCGTTGGGTTAACGGGCTTTTATCATGAGCCTAAGGGCCTTGCTCCTGATACCGATCAAGCCGGCAACCCATTGGATGAGGCGGGTCAGTGGGTCAAGCTAAGACCACTCGGAACAGAAGGACAATTTACAGATGTTGGTAAGGTTGAAACGTATAGCAACATTCAATTGGCGATACCGCTTGGTCTTGGAATTAAGGTTCGTCTACCAAACAATTTTGATGCGGTTTTTGAGCTAGGATATAGGTATTTGCTTACAGATTATATTGATGATGTTGGAGGCACTTATGTTGACCTTGGAGCGTTTGATAATAATCTGGCTAGGGCTTTCTCGGATAGATCGGCTGAGCAAAATTCTATTCTCACCGGAGATCAGAGGGATTTTGAGGCTATTTCTGCGGCAGGTATTGGAGGGGTTTATTCATACACTTCGGACATTGATGGAAACACTTACAGAGTTGTTAATGGATATGGATCAGCTCCGGCACCCGGAGGATCTGACCTTATTAGAGGAAATAAAGACAATGACATGTATTTCATCACATCAATCAAGATTCACTATATCATTTCAAATGGCCGAGGTAGCGCCAGGTACAGATAGAAATCCACGTGATATATAAAGAAAGCTTTAAAAAGGCCAGGCGATTATTCGTCTGGTTATTTTTGTTTTTGGGAGTTGGTTTTAACTCCCAGGCTCAATTTCTGGAGTATGGTGGAGGTATAGGGATACTCAATTACTCTGGAGATTTGGATCGTGGCTACCCCATTGATAACATTCGATTCGGTATCCGAGCATTTCATAGAATGAACCTAAGCGATATCGTAGCGGTAAAATATGCAATTGGATATGGCAAAATCGCCGGAAGTGATGACGACCCCATTGATCCGTTTGCTGCCATCAGGAGGCACTCCTTTGAGCGAGGGGTTTTTGAAGGCACAATGACCTTTGAGTATAATTTTCTCGATTACAAAGATGACCACTCACCTATTCGGTGGTCGCCTTACCTATTTGGGGGAATTGGCTTTGCCAGGGTGTTTGGTGAACGAACAAAGGATTATAATAAGATTCAGCCAATGATTCCTTTTGGGCTAGGGTTTAAGCACCTTATTGGAAAACAATTTGCACTTGGCTTAGAAATCGGTTTACGCAAGACTTTCTTCGATGAGTTGGACGAAGTGAGTGATGGAGATGTTGCCATTAGAGATTTTAGATACGGTAATCCGGAAGACGATGATTGGTATTCCTTCACTACTTTCTCGGTAAGCTACATTCTCTACAAAATTCCTTGCCCATTCCGCTACATTCCAAATCGCTCCATATATCAGTATTGAGCGAGCTTAAGTTTCTTATTCACTAAAAAAAACCCCAAATTTGTGCTTCGATTTTAAGAAGGGCACTTTTTTGCATTAATGGAAGAGGTCATTGACAGAGTAAATTTGCCATCCCACATAGCGATAATCATGGATGGTAATGGGAGATGGGCTAAGAAAAAAGGGGCTGCTAGAATTTTCGGGCATCAAAATGCTATCAAGGCCGTCCGGGAAGCTACAGAGTTTTGTGCAGAACAGGGAGTATCATATCTGACACTCTATGCCTTCAGCACTGAAAACTGGGCAAGGCCGAAAGAAGAGGTGGATGGTTTGATGTCACTTCTAGTTTCGACGATTAAAAACGAGCTTCCGACACTTTTGGAAAACAACGTGCGTTTGTCAACCATAGGTGACGTGAGTACGTTACCACAAAAGACACAACGAAAGCTTAACGAAGCGATCGATTTAACGAGTGCAAATGATGGCCTTAACCTGATATTGGCACTTAATTATAGTGGAAGATGGGAAATAACCGAAGCAGTAAAGCAACTTGCAGAAAAATGCCTTACTACTGACCTGACACCTGACAAAATTGACTCCCGTCTGATAGCTGAGCATCTGAATACTAGGGGTATCCCGGATCCGGAATTGTTAATCCGAACAAGTGGAGAACTTCGCATTAGTAATTTTATGCTTTGGCAACTCGCCTATACAGAAATATATATCACTGATGTCCTTTGGCCCGACTTTAGGAAATCTCATATGTTCGAAGCAATTGCTGCTTATCAGCAACGCGAACGGAGGTTTGGTAAGATTAGTGAACAAGTAAACTCCTAACCGCGGAATGAAAGGAAAGATTATTGGGTTTGTGTTAGTGATATTGGTATGGACGGACGTCAGTGCTCAAATCAGGTATAACTACAACCGTAGGCAAAGCAACGACATAGAAATCAACTATTCCAACCCAAAGGAATATGTGATCGCCAATATTGAAGTACTAGGATCGAAATTTCTGGACAAGAATGCGCTGATCTCTATTTCGGGTCTGAAAATTGGTGATAAGATAAAGATACCAGGAGATGCTATCTCAGGAGGTATCAAAAAGCTTTGGAAACAAGGAATTATCGGAGATGTAAAAATCTACGCCAACAAAATTGAAGGGGAAGAAGTATCAATTACTATTGAGTTATCTGAGAGACCAAGGCTGACACGGTTTGCTTTTGAAGGACTCACACGTACTCAAGAGAAGGATATTCGCGAGAAGATCAACTTGATCAGGGGACGTGTCATCACTGATGCGCTAGTGCGAAATGCCGAACTAACCATTACAAGATATTTTGCTGATAAGGGCTACCTCGATGCTGACGTGAAAGTGGTTCAGCAACAAGACACCCTTCTTTCAAACAGTATCCAATTAAATGTAATGGTGGACAAGAAGCGAAAAATCAAGGTTAACAAAATCAATATAATTGGAGATACAATATTCGCGGATGCAAAACTTAAAGGGCAGCTAAAGAAAACCGGTGAAAAACCACGCATCTCAGTCTTTGAAGACCTGGCTAAAAAGACTTTCTCCCTTTTTAAGCCCAAGGAGCTTAAGGAGTTCATCACGACGAAAGAAAAGGTTGATCCGAAAGAGTATATCAATACTCACGTGAAGCTCAACATATTCAAGTCAAACAAATATATTGAGTCTGATTTTGAGACTGACAAAGCGGGCCTAATCACATTCTATAATAGCAAAGGTTATCGGGATGCGGCAATAATAGATGATTCGGTCTATTTGTATAATAATAAATCTGTCAACCTTGATCTTGAAGTCGAGCCTGGTCAGCAGTACTATTTCAGAGATATTATTTGGTCGGGTAACTATGTATATCAGGACATTACCCTCAATAATGTACTAGGTATTAACAAGGGAGATGTTTATGATCTTGAGCTAGTTAATAAGAAGCTAAACTACAACCCAACCGGGACGGACATTAGCTCTCTCTACATGGATAATGGCTATCTCTTCTTTAGTGTCAACCCTGTCGAAGTTCGAATTGAAGATGACTCCATTGATTTGGAAATGCGCATCTATGAAGGAGCCCAGGCCAAGATCAGCAAAGTAATGATCTCAGGCAATGACCGGACTAGTGATCACGTGATTCTTAGAGAACTGCGGACCTTGCCTGGAGACTACTTTAGTAGAGCAGAGTTGATTAGAACACAGCGTGAGCTATCGCAACTAGGGTATTTTGACCCAGAGCAGGTTAACCCTGTGCCCATGCCTAACCCTGCGGATGAAACTGTGGACATTCAATGGAATCTCGTCGAGCGACCAAGTGATCAAGTTGAACTATCCGGTGGATGGGGTGGTGCTTTTGGTTTTGTAGGGACACTCGGTCTGGTGTTCAACAATTTCTCGTTGCGGAATATCTCTAATTTTGACAAATGGCGCCCTTTGCCGGTAGGTGATGGTCAGAGACTTTCGATAAGAATGCAAGCCAATGGCAGGAGGTTCCAGAGTTATACGTTCTCCTTATCCGAGCCTTGGTTGGGCGGAAGAAAGCCAAACAATTTTGGCGTCAACTATAGCTACTCGGTACAAAGGAGTGTAAACACAATAACCAACGAAGTTTTCGGTTCTTTGAAGGTGCAGGGAATTACCTTAAGCCTCGGCAGGCGCATCAAATGGCCTGATGACTACTTCACCTTGAGTAATTCTCTTTCTTACCTGAATTATGACCTTTTCAACTTTGGCCAGACATTGGGTTTTGAAACCGGAGTATCTAATAATATAAACTTCAATACCACGCTTGCGAGAAACAGTATTGACAACCCGATGTTCCCTAGATCTGGTTCATCTATTTCATTAAGCCTGGCATTAACTCCGCCATATTCGCTGTGGAATGATTTGGATTTTGACACTGCTCCACCTGAGGAACGCTACAGGTGGGTTGAATACCACAAGTGGATGTTCGATGCAAAGTTCTATACTAAGCTCGTTGGGAATCTTGTATTAGAAACAAGAGCCCACATGGGCTACATTGGTAGTTACAATGATAAGTCAGAGGTGGGGCCTTTTGAAAGGTTCTTCGTGGGTGGAGATGGACTTACAGGACAAAACTTCCTATTAGGCAATGATATTATTGGCCTGAGAGGATATGAGAATAACTCAATCGTACCGCCAGCCGATGAAAATGGAATCCAGGGAGGTACTGTATACAACAAGTTCGTATTTGAGTTGCGCTATCCGCTTTCGCTCAATCCGTCGGCTACAATTTATGTGACCTCCTTCCTTGAAGCAGGGAATAACTGGAGCGAAACCAACAACTTCAACCCTTATGATCTTTATAGATCAGCAGGCTTTGGTGCAAGGATATTTATGCCAGCATTTGGTCTATTGGGTGTTGATTGGGGCTATGGCTTTGACGTACCACCCGGAGGCATTGGTATATCCGGGCCACAATTTCACTTCTCTATTGGTCAACAGTTAAGATAATGGCATGAAATTTTTCGGCACAGTAGTTGTACTTCAGTTTTTCGTTCTTGGCTCCTTGTTCGCTCAGAAGTTTGGTTATGTTGACACGAAGTATGTGCTGAGTAAGATGCCGGAATATGCAGCAGCTCAAGATGAAATCAACAAGCTGTCACTGGCATGGGAGGAAGAAGTTCAAGAACTGTACAAGGGTGTACAAGCGATGGAAGTTCAGCTACAGGCGGAGGAAGTGCTGCTGACCCAAGAGATGTACGCAGAGAGGAAGGAAGAAATTGACTTGAAGTGGGGTGAAGTAAAAGACTATCAAAAAAAGATATTTGGCTTTGAAGGCCTCTTCTTTTTAAAGAAAAAGGAATTAATTAAACCAGTTCAAGATAAAGTATTTGAAGCTGTAGAAAAGGTAGCAAAAAACAATAGATTGCAGATCGTTTTTGACAAAGCTGGGGAACTGGTGATGATTTATACAGATCCAATCCACGACTATACAGACTATGTGCTGGAAGAATTGGGATTAGGGGATTCAAATGATACAATTAAATAGGTTATTAATTATTAAAGTTATGAAAATCAGAAGTTTAATTATTCTGGCGATCTTGGCCCTGGGCACAAGTGCCATGGCTCAGCAGAATTTGAAAATAGGATACACCAATGTAGACTATGTGCTCAGCTTAATGCCTGAAACAAAGCAAGTGGAGGCGGAATACAACGCTTACCAACAGCAGATAGAGAATCAGCTTCAGAGCAAAATCACGGATTTCCAAACCAAAGGTCAGCAGTTTCAGCAGCAAGCGGCTACTATGACAGACCTGATTCGTGCTGATAAGCAGGCGGAGCTACAAGCACTCCAAGCCTCAATTGAGCGTTTTCAACGAGACGCTCAAGGCTCACTTAGCAAGAAGCAGGGGGATCTGTTTCAGCCACTATTTGACAAAATAGGAACTGCGATCAACGCGGTAGCGGAGGAGAATGGGTACACTCACGTTTTTAGCTCAGGAGTACCTGGCATGGATATCCTTCTTTATGCTACGGAGGAGAATGACGTATCTCCCTTAATCCTTAAGAAGCTAGGAATCGATCCTCCTGCAGAAAACTAAGAGATCGATAAAACCACAAAATATAGAAGGCCTCAAGTGAGGCCTTTTTTTATATCAAAAAGCCGAGAAGCAGACCAATAGCAATAATCCAGGGAGCTCTTATTTTGGTGAACAATAACGCAGCGAGCGTGGCTAGTATGATGCCATAATTGAGAATGCTTACCTCTACAGGCCTGGCGAGAAGAAATGCTGCCGCGATTACCATCCCGCAACTGACAGCATTAACTCCTTCAAGAGAGGCCTTAATAAACCGATACTTCTTCAAGTCTTGCCAGAATCGGCTGACAAAGAAGATGAGGAATGTGCCCGGCAAGAAGATACCGGCGGTAGCCATGAATGCGCCAAGCAGCTCTCCACCAATCCCAAACTCCCTCATGGAAAGAGCCCCTACGTAGGCACAAAAGGAAAATACCGGACCAGGGACTGCCTGGACAAGTGCATAGCCAGATAGGAACTCGGGAGAGCTCAAGTACTCCTTGTACTCAACAAACTCTGTAAATAGAAAAGGTACAAGCACTTGCCCACCACCAAAAATCAAACTTCCGGTTCGGTAGAAGTTTTCAAACAATCTGACCGGAAGATAATCTGTTAATCCACCTAAGGCAGCAGCAAACAGTAACACTAATATCCAAAGAATGAAGTTCGACCAATTAATTTTAAGTCGACCTTTCTCTTCAACATCTTGTTTCTTGTATTTCAAACCGGTGACCAGGCCTCCAGCAACAATTATTATAGGGTACAGAAAAGGATTAACTATGAATGCAGAGAGGATAATGGCAAGGACTAATAGGACCTTGGCGGTGGTCGTGTCGATAATCTTTTTTGTGATAACGAATGCCGAATAAGCCACTATGCCTACAGCCATGGGCTGTATGTATTTGGTAAATGACAATGAAATCTGTTCTTCACTTAGATAATTTGTAGCAATACCGGCAGTGGTCATGATGACGAATGCAGGCATCATCCACACGAGTAATGTCAGGTAGGCAAGGTTTGGTCCTCCGATTTTGAACCCAAGTGCAGTGATGGTCTGGGTAGAGGTAGGGCCAGGGAGAATCTGACAGAGGGCGTTTAGCTCGATCAGATCTTTCTCGCTGAGGTACGCACGCTTCTTGACTAAAACATCAAAGAACATTGCTATGTGACCTTGGGGGCCACCAAATGCTGTAAGCGAGAGAAGGAATACGTCTCTTAAAAAAATGTAGTAGCGTACCCTCTTGATCATCTTTGAGGATTATTTCTTCAGGCCTATTTCAACTAGTCTCTGATGTAGGAAGTCACCTGCACTGATGTCCTCGTATCCCTTAGGGTGTTGCTCATCAATGCAGCCTTCCAGGCAGGTCAAATCCATCTCTGACCTTGGATGCATGAAAAAGGGAATCGAGAAACGCGAGGTTCCCATGAGCTCTCTCGGGGGGTTAACTACCCTATGTATGGTGGACTTTAGTTTGTCATTAGTCAGTCTTGCCAGCATATCTCCGACATTGACCACTACCTGATCAGGTAGAGCTGTAATTGGAATCCATTTTTGATCTCTGCGTAGAACCTGCAACCCATCTGCACTCGCACCCATTAGCAACGTGATCAGGTTAATGTCACCATGCTCGGCAGCCCTCACCGCATCGGATGGAATGCTATCCGGGTCTTTTATTGGGAAATAATGGATAGGACGAAGTATACTATTGCCGTATTTGACTTTGTCCTCAAAGTAGTCTTCCTCCAAGCCAAGATAGATTGCGATAGCGCGTAGTACCTGCATGCCGGCATTTTCTAGCGTCTGATAGGCCTCCACCGTTACGTCTGCCAATGCAGGCAACTCTTCTGGCCATATGTTATCCGGGTATTCCTCGTTGATCTCTACCCCGTCGGGTAGCTCCTGACCGACATGGTAAAACTCTTTTAAGTCACCAGTACTCCGGCCTTTCGCATGCTCTTTACCTTTTCCTATATAACCTCGTTGACCAAAAAGCTCTGGTTTTTCGTACTTAGACTTTACCTCTTCTGGTAAGTCGAAGAACGCCTTAACTGTTGCGTAAAGCTCTTTGGTCTGCTCATCGGTCAAGCCATGATTCTTAATCGCGACAAAGCCTATGTTATTGAAAGCATCGCCTAATTGCTTGACAAAAAGTTGTTTTCTGAGCTCATCACCTGAGGTAAAATCATTTAGGTCTAACGATGGGATTTCTTCCAGTAGGGCTTGAGGCATGATCTTAATTGATTTGATACAACACTAAATTAATGTTAATGCACAAAAAAACCATTGATGGGTTATCAATGGTTTAGTTGAGGTTGCTTTAGGTCTACTCTACTGTAACCTTAATGGATGCAGCCATAGCCTCACCATATGAGGCATGCACGCCATCGGCAAACTGCAATGTCAACGTGTACTCTCCTGGAGCCAATTCCAAAGAAGTGTCTGTTTGACCCTTACCATAATGAATAGTGGTATCACTCATAGGGATTACTTCGCCCATTGGCCAATGAGTCTGATTGATGAGAATGTGATGGTGTCCAAAGCCTTCTTTTACAGCCCCGGCAGGTTCTATTTCCATTCCTTCTACACCCATTTCAACATATACCGGGCTACCTACTGTAGCTCCGTCTTCCGGATACTTAAAGAATACTCTCGGTTCTACAGCCTCTTCAACGGCTTCTTGCGCAGGAGCCTCAGCAGTTTCAGATGTTGTTTCCTGGCTTTGATTGGAGCCTCCGCAGGCCCACATTAGCAACATTATAGCGGGTATAAATAATCTCGACTTCATAATTGATGTTTAGTTGATTAGTAATAACTACTTAAAATTAATGGAATCATGACCTAATGGAAAATCTGTCCCAGTACTTTCAATGACTTCATTTCCGACCAGTGGTCATATTGCTTTTCAAAATAACCCATTAGCAGCCCGAGTGTTTCCGATCTTATGGCTCCAGTAGCATCGACATGCTGATTGTAATTGGAATTGATGAGGCTATCGACGAATGTGTCAATCTTGGTGTTAGAACTTTGAGTGTCAGACTGAGCAATTAATTCCTGAGAATTGGCAAGGCCATGCCCCAGATACCTACTGAGCTTGATAATCAGCTGAAGATGAAAGTTCTCATAACTACTCTCCAATTCATCTAGTACCAGGAATGAATTGTATAAGAAGTCAAACTGCTCGGCCTGTTCTTCCTGTTCTTTCAGCACTCGAGTCAAGAATTCCGATAGGAAAATAGCCATGCCCATTTTGCGTACATCAAAAGGAATGGAGGTATATGTATCGCTTATCTTAAACTCTGAGAGCCTATTGATATCTGCGTCTTTTCGATGATAGGCCACAAGGTCGAGTAGGGTCAGCGGCTGGAAAAACCCTAGCGTTTTTTTCGATTTGGTGCTTCTCAAACCATTGACGATATAGCTCTGGAGCCCAAAAGAACGAGTGTAAACCCTGACAATGATGGAGGTCTCCTTAAACTTGATATAGCTAAGGCAAATGCCTTTTGTCTTGAATAGCATTACCGCACCACCGCAAATTTGCCCACAAAAGTTTCCTCTCCGAGAGCGTCACTGCAAAACACGAGATAGACTCCCGTCGATACACGCTGGCCATTGACATCCAACCCATCCCATGATGCCGTTCCTCCATTGGCAAAAAACTCTCTCACCAGCCTACCGGAAATGTCAGTGACCTTTACATTGACATTGCTAGCCAGCCCAGAAAAACCGATCATCCCCCGATAATCGGGGGTGACAGGATTGGGAAATACCTTGACAGTTGAAAAAAATGTGCTGGCGTCTGTAGCATCACTTCGATAAGATACAAGGCCCTTAGTAGTAGAGATGAAGACCTCTCCACTGAGCGGATTGATGGCCACATTCGTAATCGAATCGGAAGGAAGAGGGCTATTGGCCCGGGTGAAATGATAGACCAGCTCATCTCCATTCTCAGAGAAAAGCCACAATCCAATGTTGGTTCCAAACCACTTTCGATTGCCTCCATCTACAGCTACCGCAGCAATAAATTCATCTTTGAGAAGCAGCTCGCTATTGAATATAGGAATGATCGCATCCGCGAAATCAGGAATGAAAGGACTCAACGAAGACTGAAAAAAGGCAACTCCGGTTCTGGTAGCTACCCACACCTCGTCATTTTTGTCTATGGCCAAATCATTGACCTGACTTGAAGGTAAATCATTAGCAGCGGAGGTGACATAGCGGACCGATTGCTGCTCTGGACTATACACGTAAATTCCCCCGCCTCTATCAGTATCTATTCTTGCCCATAAGGCTCCTGTCCGCGCACTCGTGGCGAGCTGTTCGGGAAATCTGGCACTGGTAGATGCACCCAGCGAGATGCTACTCCAGTTGCCCGATTCTTCAAGTACATGCACCGAAGGGTTGGCGTCATAGTTGGCCACCCAGAGTTGTTTGTCAGCGTCATGATGCACGCCAGAAATCAAAGGCCCAAAATCACTATTGGGTGGAGGAAGCAATGGACTTCCTGGAGTCTGCTCGTCTATTAATTGATCCCCCGTCTCATTGTAGACGCCCTGACCATATGCACCCCATACTACCTGCCCATTGAAGCTCACCTCAGACAAATCAGTGATGCCATCGATCTCTTCTATACGCCATTGACTTCCATCGAAAATGGAGTAGGTGGCCACATTACCCAGCGGTTGTCTCAGGAAGTCACGATAAGCTCCAATGCCATAGACATCTCCTCCCTGCCATGATAACTCTGTGAGATGATCTGTGTGTGGTCCCGATGGTGCAAAGCTTTCTTCCGTCCCTTGGATTGAACGAATAAGGCTTGCTCCCGAGCTCGCTAGAAATAGTCCGGCTGAGGAGCCAGACACATCATTTAAGATCTGGTTTGAGATATTGACTAGTATAAACTGATCATTAAAAACGCTGGAGGAGCCCTGTTTTTTACCGATAATCAATGGCTGAGTTTTGGATAAGAGAACACTTTCGTATGACCCTCCGGAGAGCTCGGGTGTTCTGTCGATCCAAACGCCATTTCGGTAGGAGTACAACACCTTACCAGCACTGGCCAGCAGCTCGCTTCCCAGCCATTGGATTTGCTTCAATTGAAGATTGCCAGAGCCAGGCGTCTTTAGGCTCCAGTTATTAAAGTCTTGCAGGTTAAGCGAAGGGTCAAGCGATGCTACCAACAAACCGATGGGTGTAGCGAGGTAAATAGAATCTGTACTTATGGCTATATCGGCGATGGGATGAGTAGACGCATCGGGCCCAATTTCGACATAGCTTTCTATGATTTCCTTAGTCTCCAGATTCAAAACTACCACTCCGATGCTTGTCGCAATGTAGATTCTGTCCTTGCTGAATTCTACATCGAAGATCGTTCGATCCTCGAGCTGAGAAGCTATGGCCAAATCTCGGAATGATGTGAGCTCATTGCCTTTCAAAAAATCAATTACCCCACTCTGATAGCCTATGGCCAATTCACTTCCGGCAGCATCTGATTTCAGACTACTAATGCCGGCATCACTGAGCCCATCTACTTTCGTAAGCTTGTTAATGCTATTGTCATCCTCATCAATGTAGAAAACAGCATTTGCGGTAGCGGCATATATCTTACGCTCTCCGGCCATATAGGTGACATGGTATACATCTGTGTAGCTGCTATGTGTACGCCATGTACCTATCGGAATGTCCCCCTGCGCCAGAGCCAGTTTGCCCGATAGAATTGACAGAGCAAAAAATAAAATGACCTTAACCCTCATAGTAGCATTTCCTACAGCGTGCTTCGTACTCCTGATTTTCTCCAAGTAGAACCTTTTCTTTTGAAGCCTTTAACCGGTACGAATAGTGTGCGACTGCCCCACATTTCATACAGATGGCATGCACCTTGGTGACAAATTCTGCGATAGCAATGATCTCCGGCATACAGCCAAATGGCCGACCTTGAAAATCCATATCGAGCCCGGCAAGTATGACTCGCTTTCCCGAATTGGCCAATTTATCAACAACCTCCGTGAGGCCAGCATCGAAGAACTGCGCTTCATCGATACCCACGACATCACTGTCGCCGGCCAGCAAAATAATGTCATCCGCGAATGAAACGGGCGTTGATCGAATAGCAGTTTCATTGTGCGAAACCACATTGTATTCATGATAGCGAGTATCGATTTTGGGTTTGAAGATTTCTACTTTTTGTTTCGCGATCAAGGCTCGATTGAGCCTTCTGATCAACTCTTCCGTCTTCCCGCTAAACATTGATCCACATATCACCTCAATCCATCCTGCGGAATGCTGGTTTTTGCTGCTGTAGCGACCAATGTGAGGCTCTATGAACATCCGGGCAATTTAGTCAGAATAGGACAGATGAGGTAATTTGTAAACCCCGGGTACGCGCACCTCTATGTCACCGGAAGGTATCGTTTGGCAGGCCAGGCGTGTACCCTCGGGCAACCTGCCCAACTTGATGAACCTCTGCTCATTTTCGGTGTAAGGGTTGAGGTGTTCAAGCCCCGATTCGACGATCATACTGCAGGTGGTGCACTTGCCCTTGCCCCCACAAGCATGCATCCAGTCTTGATGGTTGGCCTGAAGAATGGATAATACAGATCGACCGTTGTTCTGAAAAGACACCTCCTTTTGGCTCAGGTTTTTGATTACGATCTTTGGCATATTCTATAACTTTATCCAAACAAGATAATTCCATGGTTGGAGCACAAATTAACCATTCTCAGATAGAAGATTACGCAAAAAAGCTCGCCGAAATACTCGGCGAAAATCATTTTGCCGAGCAGGAGACGATCAATGGCCAGGAGATTCTTCGACTATCAGAGATCAAGCAGATCAACTTCTTCGTTCTCAAAATCTTATTTGAGCGATGGCAGGAGGAGACAAGGAACCTAAGAAGTCCTTACTTCAACTTCAAGAGTGAGAAAGTGACCAAGGCATTGATGGCGTTTATGAACATCCTCTCTCAGAATATCGAGATAGAGAAATCGGCCTTTATGCCGCTCCTTACCACTGCTGTACAGGATACGCTGTACCTTACTTTGACGCCATTCGACCATTTTTGGGCAGACCTCTCTCAAGGACCGGATACACTTTCTACCAAAAACCTCAAGGCTAAAGGCAAGTATATAAAGCAAAACAAGCACATCTACGATGCTTTCATACAAAGCGTGATGCAGGCCGCCGACGATAAGATTGCCAAGGCCGACGCACTCGATCTATTGGAAGGTTTGATCCAGGATGGAAACCTAGAAGTAGAGGAAAACGAGACCATCATAGGCGATCTTTCAAAGATACATCCACTGGATATCGAGGCGATCTATGCCCTACCGGAATCGGAGGAGGAGACAGTTGAAGAGGAACCTCAAAGCGACGAAGATTTATTAAGTGATCTTTTTGATGAAGACACACTGGTCGAAAGTGAGGAGCCGGACGAGAAGGAACCGGCCGACGAAGAGCAGTCCACAGAAAGCGAGCAAGATTCTTCCGAAGAGATAGAGGAGACAGAAGAAGAGGTTGATGAACCCGTTGCTGAAGAGGAATCAACTTATCAACAACTTGTCGACGACGAACCAGCACTGGTCGAGGAGCCGGAGGTTGACGAACCAACTCAACTCAGTGATGAAGAGTCTGAGCCAGAGGTGGAACTGGATGATGAACCTATAGAGGAAACCGCTCCAGAATTGGAAGCGCCACGGGAAGAGGAGACTCAAGCTCCCCGAAAGCTGGTGAGAAAACCAACAGAGACCAACGATGCTGAAGAAGATGATATCTCCGACCACAGCGACAGCCTAAATAAAAAGTACCGTCAGGAAAAGACCACAATCAATGATCAACTCAAAGATGATGAGAAAGTCACCATTGCTGATATCCATGAGACTCAGCCTACAGGGAAAATGCAAGAGAGTATTTCGGTCAATCAGCGCTACACATTTATCAATGAGCTCTTTGGTGGTAACGCTGAGCAGTACAATAAGGCCATCGGTGACATTGAAAGATGCGAATCTTTTGATGACTCGGTAGAGTTGATGATTCAGAAATATGCTAAGAAGCTCGACTGGAATATGAATAGTCCCGAAGTGAAAGATCTTCTCAAAGTAATCTTCAAGCGGTACAGATAAGCACTACCTCATCAGCACCTGCATGCGGTGCGCATCCAGCTTCAGGAACACAAAGAGCAGTATTGTAAATGCCCACAGCGAAGAGCCCCCATAACTGAAAAAGGGCAAGGGTATACCTATCACAGGGAATAGCCCTATCGTCATTGCAATATTGACCGCAAAGTGGAAGAAGATTATGGCGATCACTCCGTAACCGTAGATTCTGGCGAAGTTTGATTTTTGTCTTTCTGCTAAGTGAATAAGTCTGAAGAGCAAGAAAGAAAAGCCTCCCACCAGAATAAGGCTACCAATCCAGCCATGCTCCTCACCGATCGTACAAAAGATAAAGTCGGTACTTTGTGCAGGAACAAAATCGAATTTGGTTTGGGTCCCCTCGAGAAATCCCTTGCCAAAAAACCCGCCAGACCCAATGGCAATTTTTGATTGAGTTACGTTCCATCCAATTCCTAACGGGTCGGCACTTGGATTGATAAGTGAAAGCACTCGCTTCTGCTGATGCGGCTTTAACACCTCTGTCATCACAAAGTCAACGCTTTTGACCATTCCAACGACCAAAACTGTTCCGATTACTACTGCAACAATATTCTTTGGCGACTTAATGGATAAGCCGATGGCGATGAGCCCCAACACAACTAATGAAATAATGAGAACCGTTTGATTTACCAGCAGCGTGAGGATAAATACCAGTATGCCGAGTATGCCAAGGATCAATATCATCGGTGACATCCCCTCCCTGAAAAAAACAAGGATAAACGCCCCATAAACCATGGCCGTGCCGGTATCGCCTTGCAGTATGACAAGTACCATTGGGACGCCAATGATAGCAACGGATAGTATTTGTGTTTTTAGTTGCGAAAACTTCACATTAGGGGTACCCAAATACTTTGCTACGGCAAGCGCTGTAGCAAATTTGGTGAACTCAGATGGCTGCAACCTGAAGGAACCGATCTCAAACCATGACCTAGAGCCGGCTACCTCCCGACCAAAAAGCAACACAAAAATTAAGATAAGAACTAAAAGGCCATAGAAGGCAAAGCCAAAGGAGTCGTAAAATTTATAGTCCAAATTCAAGATACCAACAATAATGAGGATGCTACTGCCTATAAAGAGTAGTTGCTTACCAGAATCAAGGCTCAGGTCAAAGATGCTTCTATTGACCTCCTCGTCATATACCGCAGCGTATATGTTGAACCAGCCAAGAAACACCAGCACAAAGTAAATAAGCACTGTGACCCAGTCTAAATTATATACCGTTCTGTCGCCTTGTCGTATCAATACAAAAAGTCTCCTTTCAACACAAAATCTTCCAGCCAGGGCCGGGTAATCTCGCCCCGGATATAATATTCCATCAATAAGCTGCCAATAGAGGCAGCCGCTCTGCCACCCCACCCGCTGTTTTCCACATAGACGGCTATCGCAATTTGTGGTTGCTCTTTTGGGGCAAAGGCCATGAACCCTGAGTGGTCTGCCCCCTGGGAGTTTTCGACAGTACTGGTCTTTCCGCAAATGGCAATGTCCTTGAGATACGCCCGTCGACCTGATCCGGATCTTACGACCTCCTCCATACCATCAATAATGATAGGATAATGAACTGAATCTATACCCGCCCAATTAGACTGGGT
>CAYGOT010000007.1:0-117991 GCA_964351595.1 uncultured Roseivirgaceae bacterium
TGCGGCGGTCTTGAAAACCGTTGTACCGCGAGGTACCGGGGGTTCGAATCCCTCCACCTCTGCTTAAATTGCGAAAGGCTAGAACATCCGTTCTGGCCTTTTTTGATTTAACCCATGTTAGTATTTACTAGATGTCGAATGCGGTGGACTTGGCGTCCCCGACTAGGTGTTCCCATCACAAAAACCGTTGTGCCGCGAGGTACTGGGGCGGTGCGACGTTTCGCTTCGAATCCCTCCACCTCTGCAAAATGGAAAAGGTCAGTACCGAAAAGTACTGACCTTTTTTCGTTTTTTATGATCTAGGATCAGAACCCGGGTTCGAAATTGAAGATTCACGAGGGGAAGTGCGACATGGTTGTGCGTATAAGTTATCACTCCGATGGAGAAGCTCCCCTGCAAGCGAGCTCATTAATAAATTGATCCGCCCGTTGATTTATAAACGTTGGGGCCGCTCCAACTCCTTTTGGTGATAAAGAAATTATACCAAACCCTTGCGTAAGTCACGAATAGAGCGGTTTTATTTCATGACCTTATCAACTTATCCAAGATTTAAAATAATCATAATAATGTTAAACATAATTTACATATTATATTAATATTGTAAAATATAGCTTACGTTATAAATAAGGTGTAACTAAATATGCTTCCAAAGACGAGTAAAATTTTAGAAACCGTTGGAGAACAGATCAAACTAGCAAGGTTAAGACGCAAGTTTAGTTCAGAGGTTGTCGCAGAGCGAGCCGGGATAAGTAGGCCTACGCTTTCATCCATTGAAAAAGGTCACTCTACTGTAAGTATTGGAAACTACCTCAATGTACTGAAGGTGCTGGGTCTTGAAAAGGACTTTCTAATGGTCGCAAAAGATGACGAGTTAGGTAGAAAACTACAGGATGCAGGTTTGTCAACAAAAGAACGAGCACCTAAGAAAAATTAGCCGTGGCAAAAAGACATATCTATGTATTTGCAGACTGGAAAGAGGTTGATGGGCCTCTACTCATGGGTATTCTATCATCAGAGCTACTAAGAGGTAAGGAGATATTTTCATTTGAATACGATAAGACCTGGTTGTCGTCAAAACATGCACAGATATTAGATCCAGATCTACAGCTGTACACGGGTCCCCAGTATTTGAATGAAGAAAATAAATCCAACTTCGGTTTGTTCCTTGATTCATCTCCCGATCGTTGGGGACGAGTGCTAATGCAGCGGCGCGAAGCAGCTGAAGCAAGACTCAACAACAGAGAAAGAAAAAAGCTGTTTGAGACCGACTATTTACTAGGTGTGCATGACGGCCATCGCATGGGTGGTTTAAGATTTAAGCTTGACCTTGAGGGGCCATTTCTAAGTGATGACGAAAGACAAGCCAGTCCACCATGGACTTCCATTCGGGAACTCGAACAAATAAGCTTGAGACTGGAGGAGGAAGATGCTGTAGATAATCCGGAATACCTACAATGGCTGAACATGTTGGTGAATCCGGGATCATCACTTGGAGGAGCAAGACCAAAAGCAAGTGTCCTTGATCCTGACGGTCATCTTTGGATTGCTAAGTTTCCAAGCCAGAGGGATAAAGGTGATATAGGAGCCTGGGAAATGGTAACCTATGAAATGGCAGTGACTGCCAGGATCAATATGGCAGAGTGTCAGGCTCGTAAATTCTCGAATGATCATCATACCTTTTTGACAAAAAGATTTGACAGAACCGGTGACGGCAAGCGCATTCACTTTACATCTGCCATGACACAGCTTGGGTATACAGATGGTGCGGATGCTGTAGCTGGTGTGAGCTATCTGGATTTGGTTGAGTTCATCACCAGGCATGGAGCTAGTGTAGCAGATGACCTGGAAGAGCTTTGGCGAAGGATCGTTTTTAGCATCTGCGTTTCTAATACCGATGATCACCTGAGAAACCATGGTTTCATATTGACCAACTCAGGTTGGGTATTATCGCCAGCTTTTGATATCAATCCGGTTGAAACCGGAACTGGCTTGAAATTGAACATCTCAGAAGATGACAATGCGCTTGAACTGGACCTTGCCATGGAGGTACACGAATATTTCCGGCTGAATGAAGCTAGTGCCAGGGCAATTATTGAGGAGGTGAAGAATGCCGTCAGGCAATGGCCTGTACTGGCGAATAAGTACAGGATACCAAGAGCTGAACAGGAACTGAAAGCGCCTGCTTTTGATAAAGGGATGAGGTGATTCGAGCGAGGGTTTGAAACGGAGAGAAATGAGGTTCACGAGGGGAAGTGCGGCATGGTTGTGCGTATGGGTAGGTAATCCCTCTGCGTTAAACCCTATTTACTAGAAATAAGTGGGGGCTTTCTTTTTTAGGTACCATCACTGCTAATCATCCGTCATTTATTAAGCTATTAACATGATTCTGAAGTTCTGGGCGCTTTCCTCTTCTACCGGCATACCTCATCATCTTTGCCTGATCTACAATGTATTTATCAAAAGCAGTTTGAAATATTACTTCCATCTCATGGCCTTGCTGTGCTGAGAAGATTATCGAATTGCAGAAAACATCCACTAGCATCTTCTCAAGAGTGACTGATACTACCTTATCTATTTTTTGGGTTGGTGCTTCCGTGACAAGATTTGTGATTATAATGTTGTCCTTGCTCTGTGCATACCTCGCCAGTAATGATTCAGATGGATCCATAAATACATTATTGGCCTTTGTTTGAAGGAAATAGAATACGGATTCCATTGCATCTTTTTCTACTTCAATGAGTGTATAAAATATCCCCGGCTGATGAATCATGAATTCATTTAACCATTTCGAGTTCCAGATGCAGATATCAAGAAATGGAAATTCCCTTTTGATGCTATTAAATATTCTGATTTCTGATTCAGAAAGGAGCGGTTTATATACTTCTCCTGCATGTAAAGAATACATCCCTCTTCCTATTCGCTGGAGTATGCCTCTTTTTTTAACTCATAGATTCTCCAGTCTATGGTTGCCCGCTTGACTGATTTTTCGAATTTTTGATAAAACTCCTTGATATCGGCAATATAGAATCGGTCTCGGTGGCCAAAGTGCTTCTTGAGCTTTTCTATATGTAATACTGTATTTGCGATGGTACTCTTTTTGTTAAGATAACCAAACTAAGATACGGCAGCAAATGTAGATTGTTGCCGTATCTTTGAAATCGAAGAAAAGGCGGCAAATCGAGTTTATTGCCAAATCATAGTACTGTGTGGTCATGATCTTTAATCTGGAGTATCCATTTGATAAGGTATGAAGTTCATTATTTGCTCGTCAATGGCCAGATGTACAATTTCCCCGTTCATTCTGTTCACAAATACCAAACGTTCATGTTACGTGAACAAATGAAAAATATGAACAAATATCTACCCCATCTCTATCAAAGCCGTACCAAGTCCGTACCAACTCTTACCGCACAGTTGCCTGATGTGGTAATGTCCAATTGACTTCAACCATTCAACCCAATCATCCTACCAAATCCCGCTTTTGACCTTATCTTTAGCCTATCTGAATTTGATCAACAATAATCTAAGACCTATGATACATCATCTAAAATCACTACTACTGGGAGCATTGATGTTGCTGGTAAGCAGCCAGCTCGCCATCGCACAGTCTGACTACTCCGAACTTGTCTCGCTATTCAACGAATGGCGGGCATTTGAGAAACCGCCACTCAGAGAAGGTGCCCCGGACTACACGGCCGAAACTTTCAACAAGCGCTGGCCGGAGTTCAAAAAACTACAAGCAAAGCTCAACGCACTGGATACCGCTGGATGGCCCGTCGACAAGCAGGTCGACTGGTATGTGGTCTGGGCTGAGATGAACGGTTACGACTTCAACCACAACATCCTGAAGCCCTGGGTACGTGACCCTGCTTATTACAAATCCATGTGGATGAGTCGCAGTGATGTGCCCGCACACGAGGGCCCTACCCATCACATGACTACCGAGATATGGACGTATGAGTTCCCGCTGAGCAAGGAAGAGCGCGAGCGTCTACTCGGCGATCTGGCGGTGATCCCACCCCTCAACGAACAAGCTAAACTCAACCTCAAAGATGGCAATGCCAAAGAGCTATTCACAGCAGGCATCCGGGACATTCGCACTCAGAGCAAAGACTTGAAGACGATACTTGACAAGCCGGGAATCGATAAGGATAAAAAGATCAAGGCAGCTGTAGATGCTGCCGTCGCGTCTACCGACAATCTAGTGGTATGGCTGGAGGCTGAAACAAAGAATAAGACAGGCCCATCCGGCATTGGCAAAGACAACTACACCTGGTATTTGCAGAATGTCCACCTGGTGCCTCTGACATGGGAAGATGAGGTGATGATCCTCAAGCGTGAGTTAGCAAGAGCATGGTCGTCACTCAAGCTTGAAGAGCATCGCAATCGCAACCTACCTGAGCTAAAAGATGCCAGTTCTCCCGAGGAATATGATGCCATGGCGGAGAAGGCGGCTGTAAGCCTTATGAGCTTTCTTGAGGATCAGGATATTGTGACCGTAAAAGATTACTGGGATCCTGCCCTAAGGGAGCATCTGGGAAGTTACGTACCGAAGGAAAGACGCAACTTCTTTCTCATCGGTGAGCATTATGACCCTCGTCCTTTGTACTCACATTTCTATCATTGGTTTGAGCTAGCGCGAATGGACAATGAGCCCCACAGTAGCCCTATCCGCAAAGGTCCGGTACTTTATAATATTTATGACTCCAGAAATGAAGGAACAGCCACAGCGGTGGAGGAAATCTTCATGCATGCAGGACTCTATGAAGACAGCCCCAGAGCCAGAGAGATCGTCTATATCATGGTCGCTCAGCGTGCTGCGAGAGGATTAGGCTCTCTTTACGCACATGCGAATGAGATGACCATGGAAGAGGCCGGTGGCATTCACTCTGAGTGGACGCCACGCGGCTGGATGAAGACTGAAAAGGAACTACTTCTTTTTGAGCAGCATCTCTACATGCGCCAGCCAGGATACGGTAGCAGCTATATTACTGGTAAGTATTTACTCGAAAGTGCCATGGCCGAATATGCCCAGGTTAAAGAAAACAAGGGCGAGGAATTCAAACTGAAGAGCTTCTTTGATGATCTCAATTCCATTGGTTGCATTCCCATTTCGCTAGGACACTGGCAGATGACAGGGGTCGACGATCACGTGCGCATGTTTGACGGCAAGTAGGTTAGAACATTTCGGTAGGCAAAGGATACAAATGATCTCAATAGGCATCATAGGTCTTGGATGGGTAGGCTCGAGTGTGGCCATATCCGTCCTGCATCGTGGCATTTGTCAGGAGCTGCTGCTCAATGATGCCCGACCAGGTCTGGCCCAGGGAGAGGCCATGGACTTCAACCATGGCTCCTCCTTTTTTCCTTCCACTAACGTGAAAGCGGTCGATATCCCTGAGATGATGCACTGCAATGCCATAGTCATCACAGCAGGCAGGGGAGGAAGTCCTACCGAGTCGAGACTCGATCTGCTTAATGACAATATCAAGATCGCCCGGGACATCTCAAATCAGCTGGCCGGCTACAAGGGAATGTTGGTCATAGTCGCCAACCCGGTGGATATCCTCACCTACTTCTATCAAAAGTTCACCGGGCTTCCATCGGGTCGGGTGATAGGCACAGGTACTTTTCTGGATACCGCCCGACTGAGGGAAATGGTCGGCCGCAGACTTAATGTCGACCCTCGCAGCGTCCATGCCAAGGTGATCGGTGAGCACGGCGACTCTGAAGTAGTACTCTGGTCAGAGGCCAATATCGGTGGCATTTCACTCAGAGAATGGAAGGGCTGGAAACAAAGCTATGAGTCCGAAATTGCTGAAAAGGTGAAGCGGGCTGCTTACGATATCATCAAGAAAAAGGGCGCGACGAACCATGCGATTGGACTGGTCACTGCCACGCTGCTAAAGTGGATACTCCGGGGTGAGCGAAGAGTGATTACACTTTCTACGGCACTCAATGGCCCATTCGGGTTGTCCGATCTGGCCATCTCCCTGCCCTCGTTGGTAAGCGAAAATGGTGTGGAAGAAGTCCTCGAAGTGACAATGGACGAAAGTGAAAAAACAGCTTTCCTTCATTCTGCTGATGTGATCAGGCAAGCGATTGCCGGTACCGATTACGCTTGATTCGCATGGATAAAAAGCTCTATCCGCTGGCCAGATAGTCCAGTTCGACTTCTAGTGGTCTGTTCGCCGCGGGTAAGAAAGACTTACGAAGTTTTGAAAACTTCGTAAGTCTTCATTGAGACCGAGTATAAAACTATCCACTATCAGTTTTCTTCTTTCAGCTATTTGTCTGTCGTTCTGTCAGTAAAATATACTGGCGCGGTATTCGTCAACAAGGGGTTATGACGAGAGAAAAAGTATCCTTTGCCTGGGCTTTCAGAGAATTCATCTGGCCGAGAAAGAAAATAGTCCTCATTGGCCTGATCCTAATCATCCTTAGAAGCTTGTCGGGGCTCGTGCTGCCATATGAAAGTAAGCGACTGATCGATGAAGTGATCCCCTCCAGTGATATGGACGCACTGCTGATGCTACTTGGCATAGTGTGTGGCTCGATACTTATCCAGGCCATAACCTCCTTTTCTCTCACCAGACTCCTCAGCGTGGAAGCGCAGCACCTGATCTCCATACTACGTGCTCAGGTGCAAAAGAAATTACTCAAGCTGCCCATAGGTTTTTTTGATAATCAAAAGTCCGGTGCTTTGGTGTCCAGGGTCATGACTGATGTAGAAGGTGTCCGCAATCTGGTGGGTACCGGTCTAGTCCAGCTCATTGGCGGTAGCCTCACCTCCATCCTGTCACTCGTCATACTGATCAAGATCAATGCGACCATGACGGTATTTGTACTGGTGCCAGTGATCATTTTTGCGCTGGTCGCATTAAAGGCATTCGGGTATATCCGACCGATCTTCCGCAAGCGTGGCGAGATCAATGCTGAGGTGACTGGTCGCCTAACGGAAACCCTGAACGGTGTACGTGTCATCAAGGGCTTCAACGCCGAGAAGCAGGAGAATGCCACTTTCGAAAAAGGTGTGGAGCGGCTCTACCTCAATGTGAAGGACAGTCTTACGGCCACAGCGCTCGTCACCAGCTCGGCGACTTTCCTGCTTGGACTCGCGTCAGCCGGTATTATGGGTATCGGAGGCTATTTCATCATGGACAATACCATGACCTACGGAGACTTTGTCTCTTTCACCTTATTCCTTGGATTCCTGATCGCCCCTATCGTGCAAATGAGCAATATCGGTAGTCAGCTGACTGAAGCCATGGCAGGTCTTGATCGCACGCAGGAGCTAATGAATATGACAGAGGAAGACGATCCCACAGCTCGCTCGGTCAAGCTTGGCAATGTCAAGGGCGACATCATTTTCGATAATGTATCATTCAGCTATGAAGAAAGCAAAGAGGTGCTACATGGCATCTCGTTTGATGCACCTGCCGGCAGTGTCACTGCACTTGTTGGATCGAGCGGCTCTGGCAAGACCACTATTGCTGGCTTGGCTGCCACCTTCCTCAATCCAAAAAGTGGCAGCATCGCCATCGATGGGCAGGATGTGTCCAAGATCAACCTGGCCAGCTTCCGTTCTCACTTGGCAGTCGTGCTTCAGGACGACTTTTTATTTGAGGGTACCATTCGTGAGAATATTGCTTTTGCCCGACAAAATGCTTCTGAGGAGCAAATTGTCGATGCGGTAAAGGGTGCGTACGTCAATGAATTTTCCGATAGGTTTGACGAAGGCCTGGATACGGTCATTGGAGAAAGAGGTGTCAAGCTATCAGGCGGTCAGCGCCAGCGAATCTCCATCGCCAGAGCATTATTGGCCAATCCGAAAATCCTGATTCTGGATGAGGCCACATCCAACCTGGATACGGAGAGTGAGACCTTCATCCAGAAAAGTTTGCAAAGCCTAATGGAGAACCGCACCACTTTTGTGATCGCCCACAGGCTCAGCACCATCCGAAAAGCTGACCAGATATTGGTGATAGAAGATGGCAGAATTGCCGAAAGGGGTACTCATGATGAGTTAATAGCTAAAGAAGGCCGATACTATCAGCTCTACACTTACCAGAGTAGGATTTGATAATCTCAGGAAGCAAAACTCTCAGGCTGATTTTACATTATCAAAGCCTCAGGTCTATTGAATTTTGCTGTCCAGTGCGTAATTTGGCTTACTAAATGAATCTGTCGTATGTACCAACCTGAAATCTGGGTCAATTTTTTTGAAGAAAACATGAGGTCGGTGCTCGTTACTCTTGGGGTTACGGTACTCTTCGTGTTGATACGCTCTATTATGCTCCGGCTGATTAAGCGTCATTCGCGCAACCGCGAAGTGCCAGATGACAGACAGGTCTACATTATCAAGCTTTCTAATATATTATTGATTCTGCTCTTTCTGACAGTGCTGGGAGCCGCATGGGAGATTTCCCTCAAGGGTTTGTCAGTTTACTTCGCTTCCATTTTTACGGTAGTAGGTGTAGCATTATTCGCGACCTGGTCGATACTCAGCAACCTCACGGCTTCTATTATTATCTTTTTCTTTTTCCCTTACCGCATTGGTCAGAAGGTTAAGATCGTCGACGGTGATAACTCAATAGAAGGTAAAATCTCCGATATCACACTTTTCTATGTGATGATTGAGACCCTTGACAACAAGATGTGTTCGTATCCGAATAATCTTGCGATTCAAAAGCCGCTGTTGCTCTCAGACTAATCTTGCTTGACCAATCTGGCCTGCAGGTCTTCCAAAGAAACGCCTTTAGTCTCTGGCATTACGAAAGCCACAAAAGCTAGCTGTAGCACCATAAACCCTGCAAAAATGGCAAATACTGCTGCAGGCCCCAGAAAGTCGGGATTCATCAACATGGGCATCATGGCCGGGATAATGGCGGCCAACCACCAGTGAACAGAAGTGCCAAAGGATTGTCCGGCAGAGCGAATATTGTTGGGGAATATCTCTGAGATAAAAACCCAAATCACCGCCCCCTGACCAACGGCATGGGCTCCTATAAAAAGAAAAAGTGCGACGGGCACCACACCGCTCCATCCGTAAGTGAAGGCAAGTGATGCTGTAGCTAACGTAATGATGTAACCTACCGAACCAATGTACATGAGTTGCCTGCGACCAAGGCGGTCGATCAGCACAACTCCCAAAATGGTAAAAATCAGATTGGCAACTCCCAGCCCGACGGAGCTCAATAATCCAGCCTGACCTTCCAATCCCGCAGCTTCAAAGATTCTGGTGGCGTAATAGAGCAAAGCGTTGATACCGCTAAACTGATTGAAGAACGAGATGGAAAATGCTAACATCAATGGTACCTTATACTTTCGTGTGAAAAGCCATTCCTTTTTTTGAGGTTCGTTGTTTGACTGATCTTGCACCGTGCTAATTTGCCGTTCCACTTCTTCGGGTGAGCAAATCAGGGCAAACACTCTGCGCGCCGCTTCGATATTCCCCCGCTTGACAATGAGCCATCTCGGGCTTTCGGGTACTTTGGTAACTAAGAGCGTATATATAAGCGCGGGTATAGCCTCCACTCCTATCATCCATCGCCAGGAGTCGACGGTAATGAACGTTCCTATTAGATAATTGGAGACAAAAGCCACCAAAATACCAAACACAATATTGAGCTGATAAAGCGCCACCAGTTGTCCGCGTTTCTCCGCCGGGGCTATCTCTGACACAAACGCAGGTGCAGCTATGGTAGAAGCTCCCACGCCCAATCCACCCAAAAATCTGAAAAATACGAATGTCCATGGATCACTTACCATGGCTGACCCTACAGCCGAAATCGTATAAAGTATACCAATTAAGATTAAGGTGCTTCGGCGGCCAATTTTGTCATTTGGGATACCTCCAAACATCGCTCCTATCACTGTACCCCACAGCGCAGAGGCCACCACGATCCAACCGTGAAATGCGTCATTATTTCCGAAGAGCGTGTAATCCTTCCACATTGCCTGGAGATCTTGCTCGGCTCCATTGATCACGATCGTATCAAAGCCAAACAGAAATCCTGCCAGCGCGGCAACTATTGAGAAGTAGAACAAATTGCCTTTCATAGTTGAGAGAGGTTGAGTTAGTTGGTTGTGACAATCTGACAACTTTTGGTGTAAGAACAAAATATCGCTTCGCACTTAAGGCATTTCATAAAACTTCGAGATTGATCTTGGCTTATGGGTATATTTAGTCCGCTAAATGAAGATACCAGCTCCCACATCCTCTAAGGCCAATTTCGGTACGCTACCGGTATTCATGACCACCATCTCCACGATCCTGGGAGCAGTGCTCTTTTTGAGGTTTGGCTATGCGGTGGGTCATGTCGGACTGCTGGGGACCCTGGGTATTATCGCCATCGGACACCTGGTCACGCTTCCCACAGCATTGGCGGTAGCAGAGATCGCGACCAACCAAAAGGTGGAAGGTGGGGGTGTCTACTATATCATCTCACGATCTTTCGGAATCAATATTGGTGCGGCTATAGGGGTGACACTTTACCTATCACAGGCCATAAGCGTGTCGTTCTATATCATCGCCTGTGCCGAGGCTTTTACTCCTGTCTTTGACTTTCTGAATGCTCAATTTGATCTACAGATTTATGACAAGAGGTTTGTCAGTATTCCGTTGACATTATTTATATGCATACTGATGCTGACTAAGGGCGCAGATATTGGCGTCAAGGCCCTTTACGGAGTAGTGGCTATACTGTTCGTCTCACTTATTATGTTTTTTGCAGGCAGCACAGAATATGAAGCGAGTCATACGACCGATTTTCTGACCAAGATTCCAGAGGGCGATAATTTCTTCTATGTTTTTGCGATCATCTTTCCAGCATTCACGGGCATGGCGGCAGGGGTCGGGCTCTCGGGTGACTTGAAAGATCCGAAAAAGTCTATTCCCACCGGCACCATTGTGGCCACCTTAGCAGGAATGCTGATCTATATATTGGCTGCCTTCAAGCTCAATGTGGCAGCCAGTCCCTCAGACCTGGCGGAAAATCAGCTCATCATGGCCAATATCGCCTCGTGGGGGCCCATCATATTGATTGGACTCATCAGCGCCACACTCTCATCCGCATTAGGCTCGATCATGGTGGCACCCCGCACACTACAAGCTCTAGCAAGTGACAGGGTTTTTGGTATCCCGAGCATCAATAGCTGGCTGAGCAAAGAGTCGGGAAAAAACAGAGAGCCCGTCAATGGAGTGCTCGTGACAGCCGTACTTGCTTTGGTCTTTGTCGCCATTGGAAATGTCGATTTTGTGGCTGAAGTGATCTCGATGTTTTTCATGGTTACCTATGGTGCTATCTGCCTGATCTCATTTCTACATCACTTCGCAGCAGATCCCTCCTATCGACCGGCGTTTAAGTCCAAGTGGTATTTTTCGCTCGTCGGTGCGATCATGTGTTTTTACCTCATGTTTTCAATGAATGGCCCTTACGCCTTCGGCTCATTGAGCATCATGGTAGTGATCTATCTCATCATCACACGCGTCAATGAAGATAGGCAGGGGATGGCTAAGATCTTCCAGGGGGTGATTTTCCAGCTTGCGCGAACCATGCAGGTCTTTTTACAGAAAGCGGATAAAGACGATCAGGACTGGCGGCCGTCGGTCATCTGTATTTCAAAAAATGCCTTCAAGCGGACTGGGGACTTTGATTTGCTCAGGTGGATGAGCCACCGCTACGGGTTCGGCACCTACATCTATCTCATTGATGGATATCTATCGCGTGAGACCAATATGCAGGCTAAGCATGATCTCCATGAACTCATCAAAATGGCTGGTGGTGTCAAGAGCAATGTCTATCTCGACACGATGGTCTCACCCTCCTATACTACCGCAATCGCCCAATCACTCCAACTACCCAGTATTTCTGGTAAGGATGGGAACATGTTTTTATTCGAGTTTTCAAAAATGGGTGAGGATCGAACAAGACACATCATCGATAATATCCCATTAGTTCGATCAGCTGATTTCGATATCTGTGTGCTTGGTACCTCGGAAAAGGGATTTGGTTACCATCGTGAAATCCATATCTGGATCACTCAAAATGATTATGAAAATGCTAATCTGATGATTCTCATGGGCTTCATTATCATGGGGCATCCCGACTGGCAAAGGGCCGAAATCAAAATCTTTGCTATCTATCCCGAAGAAAGTATGGAAGAGCAGCGGCAGAAGCTCCTTCAGCTTGCCAAAGAAGGTCGTCTGCCTATTTCAGCCAATAACATCGAGACGATACCCAAGACCGGAGAGCGTAGTAAAAAACAGATCATCAATGACGTTTCTTCCTCAGCAGACATGACGATTATCGGCTTCCAGAGTGAGGTTGTGAAACAACTCGGAGAGAAAATCTTCCATGGCTATGATGAAGTCGGCAACATTGTTTTCGTCAATGCGAGAGACGAGAAAGAGATTAAGTGATCAACCGTTTCAGGTTAAGATATCCCTGTTTCATTTTGTTGTGTAATATTCCGAGATACAATTGATTTGTGCCTACATAGCTGAATTGAACTATTGAAGTAGGCAGTTAGTAAATGTCCCAAATTTCGATTCTGACAGCATTACCAACCGTTGCTGTCACTCCCGAAGGGAGTCTATGATGCAGGTTGCAGAAGATTGGCTCATAGATTCCCTTCGGGAATGACTTCTAAGAGCAGATTTGCCACGAAGCTATTATTGATTAAGTGCCTACTTCAATTGAACTGTTTCGAGAACCTCAACATGACAACCGGTCTAAGACCAGCTGTCATAGTGAGCCAGTCGAAATATCAATCAATTGTATCTCAGCATATTTTGAGCGCATTGGGACTCAACTCAGGTTAAGATATCTTAACAATCGCGGTACTTGCTTTCCATTCTAATTCAAGCTGACTAACTTATTATTTCACATTGGCCAGGAGAGCCCTAAGCTAGTTTTCAAAACTCTCTGAGCAGAGTTTGTAGATGCGCACCGTTTTGTGAGAATCATTCAGATGATACACCAAACGGCATAAGACGAATGATAATACAGACTAATCTAATAATCATAGACGTTGATTATTGAATTAATGTATGAAAAAATTGTAATTTTAGTAGGTATTTTGAAGGAATAAGTCGTTCTTCAAAGAACGCTCTGTATTCAGCTTGTAAAAATTAAACGACCCGTCATGTTCACAACCTCTAAGGTAAGGGGCCTCTTATGCGCTCTGATCTTTACTGGTAGTTCGCTTTTGTCCCATGCCCAGGATATCAGGTTCTCTCAGTTTTACCAGGCTCCACTTTATCTCAACCCAGCCTTTACAGGTGCCTCTGATGTTGGGCGCGCAGGCCTAAACTATAGAATTCAGGGTACTAGCTCTCAGTCCAACTACACTACACTTTCTGCTTTTGTGGACTACAATTTTGTGGATTATCAAATCAACACTGGCCTGCTCATTCTTGATGATAAGGACGAGTTCTCTGGATATAACTCGACTACCCTGGCGATTCCAATCAGCTATGATTTCCAGGTCAGCGATTGGCTGGCCATCAAACCGGCACTACAGTTTTCATATACGACCAATCGGATCAACTTCGGGGACATCCTCTTTGCCGATCAGCTCGACGGTCAGGGCAATTTGGTGGGTCAAACCGCCGAGAACTTCGATGGCAACAAAGTCAATTTCCTTGATGTCGCATTCGGTACGCTTGTGTTTGGTGAAAACTATTGGGTGGGTGTAGCAGCGCATAACCTACTTGAAAACAATATTTCATTCCTGGCTGAAGGGCAGGAGATTCTTCAACGCAGAGTGTCGGTTCATGGTGGATACCGCTTTGACATTTCCGGTAGGGGGTATAGCAGACAAAGAAGATCGCGCAACGCACCGGAGCGGAGCATTATGCCTAGTGTGAGCCTCGTCACGCAGGGAGACTTTACCCAGATCGACGTTGGCCTTTATGCCATGATCGACCCAGTGATGCTGGGTACTTTCTACCGCAATGTGCCTACCGGCGAAAATGATAACAACGCGATTTCAGTGATGGCGGGTGTACGCAAGTTTGGCTTCACTTTTGGCTACAGCTTCGATTACTACCTCAACCATACCACTGTAAGTCCCGGCGGAGCGCATGAGTTTTCTCTCACTTATGTGTTTGATCTCTCCGACCCGAATAAACCACCTAAGTCTAGTCGTTTACTCAAATGTCCATTACCAATTTGATAACCGATGGAGCAAGCCAAAACAAAAGCATTAACTAGTATCATCAGTTGCGCAGCAATTGTTCTATTCCTACTATCGGGGTACACGGCAAGCGCACAATTCGATTTGGATGTTGAAGTCACCAATGCCTGCACCGGCCCCAATTCCGGAGCAATCGAGGTAACAATTCTGAATGATCTGGTGGGTGGTCCTTTCACCTACGATTGGGCAGGACCTAATGGATACACCAATACCACAGCGGTCGGCTTTATTGCTGCACCCGAGCCAGGGACATACACGATCATGGTCACCAGAGATGCTGATGGAGCAATGCGCAATGCCACAGCCGATGTGCTTCAGTCGGGTACTCCATTGAGCTTCAATCCAGCGATCATTACGGATGCCTCCTGCAACGATGGCGATGGTGGTATTACCATCACTGGTGCCAACGGCACAGGCCCCTATGAATACGCTATCATACCGTATCCCGGAGTACCCGCGACATTAGCTGACTTTGGTGGATTTACCACCAACAACGGAGTGTTTACTGGTTTAGACATTGACCAATACAGTGTGGCTGTAAGGGACGCTTTAGGGTGTACCAGGATACAAAATCAGATAGCTGTTAATCAAGCTCCCAACAATTTGACATTATCTCTTCAAAATAGCTCTAACGTTACATGTTTTGGTGCTAACGATGGGTCAATTACAGTACTAGGTCAAAACGGTGTGGGTAACAACGTGTACTCCTTAATACGAGGTGGTGGAGCAGTTGAACAAGACTTTATTGATCAAGGCTTTCAAGCTAACAATGGGTTATTCGAGGACTTACCAGCGGACACTTATGATGCCGCTGTAAGAGATGAAAATGGTTGTATCATGTTGCTGACGGGCATTATCGTTACCGAGCCTGATGCAATAGACATTACCACTGAAATACGCTTCACTTCATGTGATGATCAAAGCCCGCCCCTTGTCGAAGATAATGGAAGTATAGAGATACTCACTATAATAGGTGGTGCCCCTCCGTACACGAGACAGTGGGATGGTCCCAACGGACCGCTAGGCACAGGGTTTACCGAAACAGGTCTCATTGGTGGAGAATACAGCGTAACAATCACAGACAATAATGGCTGTGAGGCTTTCTTTCCTTTCACTATTTATGAGGGGTTCGATCTGGTTGCAATTCCAACAAACGTTACCTGCTTTGAAGACGATGACGGTTCTATTCAATTAAACATCATATACGATGGCGTCAGGACTCCTGAAACTGCTAATCAAGAGGTAAGGTGGTTCGAATGGGATGGTACACTAGCTACTCCATTGGCTGATGTAGACGATGACGATTTTACAAATAACCTGGCGCCAGGCGGATATATCGTTCAAGTTACTGACGTGCTCGGGTGCGTTAAATACGATACTGTAGATGTCACTTCACCTAATAGTAGATTGGAGGCGACTGTCGTTGAAACACCCAATGCATGTATCGGTGATACTAACGGTGTTATAGAAGTTACAGCTACAGGAGGTGGCGGTATGTCATATGAATATAGCCTCGATAATGTAAATTTTCAGGAGGAATCTATTTTCACTGGTCTTGCTACCGGTACATATTCAGTCTACGTAGAAGACGAAAACAATTGCATTGTCATTGTACCGGCAGAAATCACCGAACCTCCTGTTGATTTTAATATTCTTGGTGTCAACACAACAAATATCACCTGTTTTGTTGATGCAGAAACTGGGGTTGCCTCGCTCGAGCTTGATCTCCCAGATTTGACAGGTATTCAGGATATTAACTGGCTCAATTTCGCTGGAGATACACTTATCAATAGTCAACAACCTTTACTGGTTGAGCAGGTAGATACATTAGCTGAAGGAGCATATACAATTGGAGTAGAAGATATTTATGGATGCGTAAAAACCGTTGATTTCACGATAACACGCCCTGAAGAGTTCAGTGTTGTTCTTGTTTCACAGGATGTGCCATGTCCTGAAGGAGGCAATATCACACTAGATGTAACTGTCGAGGGAGGCACCCCAAATTACAACTATGTATGGGCCAGGGGTACAAATATTTTACAAACAACTTCGAACACGACTTCAACGTCTGATGAATTAATATTGAATATTACGGATCCATCAAGTGCTGGCAATTATACAGTAACGATAACTGATGCGAATGGCTGTCCTGTCAATGATAATGACGCAACTCCTGGAGATGGGATTCTTGAATTTGTTGTGGACATACCGGAGGATATAGTTATTGTGGCAGATCCGGTTGTTAACAATGCATGTATTGACGGAAATGATGGAAGTATAACCATTAACGTTTCAGGAGGAACACCTTTTGGTGTTGATGGATACACGTATACATGGTTTAGGAACGGAATAGAGTTCTCGAATAATAAGGATATTTCTGATCTTGATGAAGCCACTTATCGAGTGGAAGTTAGCGATGCTAACGACTGTGACCCAGCGTTTATTGAGGTAGATATTACAGACCCCACCACTGAATATAGAATTGACACGGTGGCCATCAACCCAGTCGTGTGCAATGGAGAAACAACAGGTTCCATCGATGTGGATATTGTCGTAGATCCAGGGCATCCCACGCTAGCTAACCAGTTTACTTACACCTGGTACAAGGATGGAGCATTCTTCAGGCCTAACGCTATTGATCTTATCGGAAATGTGGGGCCCGGGATTTACGAGCTTGTGGTCAATGACAACTATTTTGGGGTGGGTCAGGGGTGCGAGCAATCAGCCTTTTTTGAAGTAGAAGAATATAATACCATCACCCTCAATCCTGTTTTTATTGATAACACTTGTCCCGGGCTGGATGACGCAAGTATCACATTGAGTCCTACGGGCGGACTAGCTGTGACGGATTACAGCTATTCCTGGACATTCAACACTGCCGCATTCCCAGGAGGCGCTTCGATCACAATGCTCGAAGGAGGTACTTATCGTGTCACGGTGACCGATGACTTGGGTTGTGCAGTACAACAAACTTTCAATGTCACCAATTTCACGGACTTTTCGGTAGACGCTACTAACGTAACCCCAATCAGTTGCCATGATGCAAACGACGGAGCAATTGATGTACAGGTCTCAGGTATTAACGGAACAGCCAGGTACACCTGGCTCAAGGATGGTTTCTTCTTTAGCAGCAGTGAGGATATTGCTGATCTTGAACCTGGCACTTATGAGTTCGAAGTAGCAGACCTGGTAGGAATTGAAGAGTGCACGGTTTTTAACCTAACGGAAACCTTGACTAATCCACTTGAGTATTTCATTGTCGAAACCATCACAGATGTGACCTGTAATGGCGGTAATGATGGAGTAATCGCTGTGACAATCAATCAGGGGGGGCCTGATATCGCGACAAATAATCTGACATTTACCTGGAGAGATAGTGATGCTAATACGATTGATCCTGGTGTCAACAAGACATTCATTGATGGGCTAGAAGCAGGTACGTATACCCTCGATATTGAGGATATGGACGGCTGTGTCACATCAGGTTCCTATCAGGTGATTGAGTACCCTGAAATATTTCTCAACCCATCGGTCACTCAGCTGACCTGTCCCGGCGTGCCCACTGCATCCATCACGGTGAACCCGCAGGGGGGCAATATCAGTACCCCTTCACCGGGCGGCTACACCTATGAATGGGAAAGAAACACAGTGGTATTAGGAAATACTTCCAATACACTCAGCAATATAGCATCAGGAAATTATCAAGTAACCGTAACCGATGATAGTGGATGTGAAGCAGTATTTACGCAGACAATTAATGCCATTCCGGCCTTTGCAATAGATGAACCAGTCAATCAAATCACTTGTGCTGATGCGGCGGATGGTTCTATAGAAGTCGAAGTAACCGGTGGTAATACCACTTTGGGGTACCAATGGGAGTATAACGGTGAAGTAATATCTACCGATCCACTGATTGAAAACCTTGAGGCCGGTACCTACACCCTTACAATGACCAACACCGGAGGCTGCTTTGTCTTTGGCACTACCAATATCAGGGACTATGTGATCACCGACCCGGGTACATTCACAGTCACGCCTACGGTTACTGACGTCACCTGCGACGAAATCAATGACGGGTCTATTAGTTTAATGCTCACTAACGTACCCGCAGGTTTCAATGCGGCCGATTTTGACTATACATTTACCAGGCTAGCGGATAATATGGTAGTGCCCTCAACGCTTGGAACAGCCAATGACCTGGAGTCGGGTTTGTACCGGGTTGATATTACACATGACTCATTTTCACCTGGGGTAACCTCCAGTTGTACCGAATCTTTCGAGTACGAAGTGATCAACTTCGAGCCGATCACCATCACGCCTACTGTTGTTCAAAATACCTGTCCAGGTCTGGATGAGGCAGAAATATCCATTGTCATCGATGGAGGTAGCGGACCCTACAGCATAGAATGGCTCAAAAATGGATCATTGTCCGGACCTCAGGATGTATTATCACAAACAGGCCTTGGCGCTGGCCAATACGACATTACGGTAGTGGATAATATCACCTGTAGTCAGACGGTCCAGATAAATATCAATTTCATCGACGATTTTGTTGTCAATGCCGATGTGGTTGACCTCACCTGTCAAAGTGCAGCCGACGGTGGTGCTGACGATGGGTCTATTAGCCTTAATATCACCGGCGGTACAGGTGATTTGAGATATCTGTGGGTAGCTGTCGGCGATGGACAGGTTCTACCGAACTCCGCGACACAGACAGATCTCGCACCTGGTGACTATCAGGTGACCGTCAGAGATGAGAATGACTGTGTTGCGCTGAATACGACTTACACCGTAGGCCAGCCACCAACAAAATCCATTATTCTGGAAGACCTGACAGCTGTTAGATGCAATGGTGAATCGAATGGCTCTATCACCGTCAGCTTTGAGGATAATCTTGGTAACCCAATAAGCTCAAATCAATTTGATAAGGTCTGGTACCAGGTCACCGCTGGAAGTCCTCCCACGCTAACTGAGATCACAGGCCAATCCGGTGCAACGTTAGCCAATAGGCCAGCAGGAGATTATCTTCTTCGGGCCACCGAAAATAACCCATCGAGTAACAACTGCTCTTTTGAACGAGAATTTACGATAGTCGAATATGATGCATTGACCATTGATAATATTATTACTAGTCAGCTCTCCTGTGACGGCTTTACTGATGGATCAATCAGGCTTGAAGTATCAGGGGGTAATGCCCCAACCAATGATGATTATTCTGTACAATGGACGCTTGGAGGTCTGCCATTCATCGACGCTGATCTTGCGACCAATCTTGAAATCAACAATTTGGCAGCAGGTCGATACAAAGCGGTAGTTTTTGATCTGTCAGGATGCAGTATCACTGAAAATGAAGTGATAGTGGAACATGAGGGTATTTCTGTAGCTAACTCCACAATTACTCAGATCTCGTGTTTCAACACAACCGCCGACGGAAGTATAACCATCTCAGTGACCGGTGGTACTCCTCCTTATAGCTTCAATTGGTCCAAGGATGGGGTGGCAGATTTTTCTTCCAACCAAAACCTGACGGGTCTTGAACCAGGAACATACAATGTCATTATCGATGATGATAATATCTGTCCTGGAGGTGCTATTACCAGCCAGGATTTTGTGATAGATACGCCTCCACAATATGAAATAACAGGTGTAATAGATAATGAAACGTGCCTCGGTGATAGTGATGGTGCGATAGATATTACTATGGTAGTTACGCCTGGAAGTGGTTCCACACTGAATCCAAGTTTGTTTGACTATACCTGGTACTACAACAACGTGGAGCTCACACAATTTAAGGATCAAAGGGATATCACAGGCCTAACGGCTGGCACTTACCGTCTGGATGTACTTGACAATACTCCTGGCGCATGTGCAGTGTCCAGAGAGTTTGAGATTGTAGCGTTTGAAGATCTTCAACTCAACTCATCCATAACGCAGATTACCTGTCCGGGCGAGGATGATGGCATCATTACCATTGATCCAATTGGAGGTTCGCCAAACGGTCCGCCTACCATCGAATGGTACCAAAACGACGTACTAATGCCGGACTCTACTGGTAATCTGTCCATATTGGGACTTCCGGCCAATTCATATCGCGTAGTAGTAACCGACGCGGAGGGCTGTGCAACAGATCAGCGATTCACAATCAATGAACTGATCAACATCACAGTGCCACAGGAAAATGTGACGATTACCCAAATCAAATGCATCGGCCAGACTAATGGCGAAATCGCCATTAATATTGAAGGAGGCACAGGACCATTTGATATTTTATGGCAAAAAGATGGAGCATTCTTTAGTGAAGACCAGGGAGTGCTGGCGGCAGATACTGCTGAGTCTCGGATTAGCGAACTAGCTAATGGCGTCTACACGGTGATGATCAATGATGTCAACAGTTGCACCCCCTTCACGGCCAGCTACACTATCGATGAGCGTACGACAACTTTCACCGGAGGAGTGGCCAGACCACAGGCTATTTCCTGTTTCAATGCCTCTGATGGCATTCTCAGAGCAGTGATCATTCCGGATACGGGGCATCCTACCGGTTTTGAGGTGGAGTGGTATAAGGATGATGATACAGTGCCTTTTTCAACCGAGATCGAGGTTGGCCAGTTGGGGCCGGGAACCTATAGATCTGAAGTGACCGATGCTTACGGGTGTATGAAAGACGCCAGCGTGACTTTGATCAACCCTGATCCAATCTTCGCGAGAGCAGAGGTCACCGAGCTGATCTGCAATGGTGCGGAAACTGCGATCATCCAGCTGGATCCGATCGGTGGCTATGGAGCATTCACTACCACATGGTCAGAGGCAACCCAGGGTGTAATAGACAACCCCGGTTTCAGGTTGGCTGGGCTGGGTGCAGGAGAGTATACCATATCCCTGGCTGATACCGTTGGGTGCGTCAAAGACACCACCATCCTTATTCTCGACCCGATTGCCATCAACCTGCTGCCAGTTGTTCAGAATGTAGACTGTCAGGGCAGCCCGTCGGGTAGTATTGATCTCAATGTAACTGAGGGTACCGCACCGTATACTTTCCAATGGAGGAGAGACAGCACATTGATCAGTCTGGATGAGGACCTATCGGAAATCGTAGCGGGCAACTACACGGTCAGAGTAGAGGACAGCAACGGCTGTGTGGTCAATTCGGATACGATAAGAGTAACTGAACCGGAAGTCAGCTTTGCCATACAAGCCGAAATAGACCGGGTCACCTGCAACAATGGGTCCGACGGGTCTATCAAACCTATCATTGTAGAAGAGGGCGGCACGTCTACCTATCGGTTTAATTGGTACAAAGACAGTGCACTATTTGCGCTGGACACTGAGATGATCGTAGGTATCAGTCCCGGACTTTATACCGTGGAGGTCGAGGATGCCAATGGCTGCATCAAGACCCGTAATTTTGAGATTATCAATCCACCTGTGCTCAGCGTCAATAACGTGACAGAAGACCTGAGCTGCTTCCGCAGTGGTGATGGAGCCATCTCGGTACAGGCAGTCGGAGGTTACGGCAACTATTCTTATGAATGGAGCACAGGCGGTGAATTACTGCCGGATACTACTGCCCGCATCAGCGGACTACAAGTTGGCATCTATCAATGTGTGATTAGCGATGTGGAAGGATGCGATATCACACGCAGGTTTCAGGTCAGACAGCCACTTCCTATCATTATTGAGTTTGTCAAAGAGGACAACACCTGCCCTGGCCCCTACGACGCATTTATTACCCCGACAGTCACTGGCGGTCGACCCCCTTACACCTTCCTCTGGGAGAGAAACGGAGAGCCTTTTACAGATTCACTGGCCATCGATAGTCTGCCGCCAGCCGAGTATGTGCTGACTGTGACCGACAGTAGTCTGTGTGATGTCAAGACTGACCCTATTATCATCGAGGCACCCGATCCGCTGAATTTCAATTTTCTTGAATTCGTAGATAACCTCTGTCCTACTACCGAGAATGGGATGATCTCTGTTCAGGGTACTGGAGGTACTTCTCCCTATGTCTTCTCATTCGATAGCTCGGCCTTTAATGTCAGCAATGATTTCTTTGGGCTTGCTAAAGGTAAATATCCCCTATCGGTAATGGATGATGTGGGCTGTGTCAATGATACCATCATAGAAATCAACCACCAGTATGACTTGCAGCCGGACTTTACCTACAGTTTCCAGGAGCTCGCTATAGACTATGATATCAGCTTTGAGGATCAGACCGTAGGACCAGGCCTTACCAAGTGGTTTTGGGATTTTGGAGATGAGCGCGCCTCACCTGAGCAGGATCCTGTGATACAGTTTGAGTCAGTTGGCGAGTATGTGGTATCACTCACTGTTGAAAATGAGGTGGAGTGCGTCGCTACTTTCTCTGATACGCTTCAGGTCGAGCAGGGCTATGTATTTACCATTCCGAGCGGTTTCTCTCCTAATGGTGACGGTCTCAATGACTTCTTCCGTCCGGTATTTGACAACATCAATGACATCAGGACCAACATCGTAGACAGAAACGGAGAGATTGTCTTCACATCCAATTCTCGTGAGGAGTTTTGGGATGGGCGCCTTAATGGTGATCGGCTACCACAAGGTCCTTATTATTATGAGATAAGCTACACTTCCAGAGCTGGTAAAACTCGTTTTCGCAAGGGGAAAGTGCTACTCTTGCGGTAGTTTTACCTCCAAAAAAGATGGTTCGATTACCGGCCGAATGGGAGCCACAGGCTTTCGTACAATTTACCTTCCCGCATGAGCAGGGAGATTGGGCGCCTACCTACCCTGAGGTGGTGCCTTGCTTTGTGGAGTTGATCACCACAGTAGCCAGATTCCAAAAAGTGCTGGTGGTCTGCGATCATGTCAAAAGGGTGAAAAGCTATTTCCAGAATACGCGAAACCTCCATTTTGCGGTAGCTCCGTCCAATGACACCTGGGCGCGAGATCATGGCGCCATCACTATCGTAAACAATGGAAAACCTGAGCTGCTCGATTTTCAGTTCAATGGCTGGGGTAACAAGTTTGCAGCCGAATTAGATAATCAGATTACCGCTACGCTCGATGATGCAAATGCGTTCGGCAGTACGCCACTGAAATCTGTGGATTTTGTACTAGAAGGGGGAGCTATCGAAAGCGACGGGGCGGGCACCTTACTCACAACTTCTACCTGCCTGCTCGCACCGACCAGAAACCCTCATTTGAGCCAAAAGAAAATCGAGAAAGAGCTAAAGCATTATTTTGGCCTTGATCGGGTGCTGTGGCTTGATCATGGTGAACTGGCTGGAGATGATACGGATGCACATATCGATACTTTAGCCAGACTATGCGATAAGCAGACTATCGCTTACGTACAATGCAGCGACCCATCCGATGAGCATTTCGAAGAGCTGCAAGCCATGGAAGCCCAGCTAAAAACCTTCAAAACGGCTGCCGGAAATCCCTATAAGCTGGTCTCGCTCCCGATGGCTGATGCTTGCTATGATGAAGATGGTGATCGCATGCCAGCTACCTATGCCAACTTTCTAATCTGCAATGGGGCCGTGTTGGTTCCGATCTACAGGGTCGCTCAGGATGAGCAGGCGCTTGAAGCGATTCGCTCCATTTTTCCCGATAGGGAGGTGATCGGCATCAATTGTCTACCTTTGATCCAGCAGCACGGGAGCCTGCACTGCGTGACCATGCAGTACCCCGCCGGCGTACCATTAAACGCATAGCGAATGAACATAGGAATCGTACAACAAGCCTGTGGGACATCCAAGGCCGACAATATCAAAAAATCAATTGAAGGCATAGCCGAATGCGCCAAGAATGGGGCTGACCTGGTCGTGTTGCAAGAGCTCCACGCAGGCATCTACTTCTGTCAGGCTGAGGATACGGACATGTTTGACTTAGCAGAACCTATCCCTGGTCCTACGTCAGATGCTTTCGCCGCAGCAGCAAAAGAACACGGAGTGGTGCTGGTCACTTCCTTATTTGAAAAGCGTGCCCCTGGGCTGTATCACAATACTGCTGTCGTCTTTGACAAGGACGGCTCCATGGCTGGTCGCTACCGCAAAATGCATATCCCAGATGATCCTGCTTACTATGAGAAGTTCTATTTCACTCCGGGTGATCTGGGTTTTGAGCCTATCCAAACCTCAGTTGGCAAACTGGGTGTACTCGTCTGCTGGGATCAATGGTACCCCGAGGCTGCTCGCCTCATGGCGCTTGCTGGTGCTGAAGTGCTCATCTACCCCACCGCTATTGGTTGGGAGGCGGGTGATGCTCAAGACGAGAAGGATCGGCAGCTAGATGCCTGGATGATCTCCCAGCGCGCACATGCTGTGGCCAATGGACTGCCCGTCATTTCCGTCAATCGCACAGGCTTTGAGCCGGACTGGTCAGGTGTGACCGACGGTATCACTTTCTGGGGCAATAGCTTTGTCACCGGCCCCCAAGGTGAGCTACTTCATCGATTGAGTGCCGAGAACGAAAGTACCGCAGTAGTAACCATAGACAAGAAAAGAACTGAGGATGTTCGTCGGATTTGGCCTTATTTCAGAGACCGACGGATAGATGCGTATGAGGATTTAACGAAGCGGTATCGGGATTAACACGTCTTATCTTTGGAATTCCTCCTTGAAATTTGGAATTTTGATTTCCAATTTTCAAGGATGATTTTTAGAAATCAGATAGCACAACTTATTGAATTAGGTGATTTCATGCCTGTCTTGGGGATTTTAGGCCCCAGACAAGTTGGAAAAACTACGCTTGTAAAGGAATATGCAAAACAACTAGAGAAAGACTGGGTCTATCTTGATTTGGAAAAACCCTCGGACGCACGTCGATTGCTTGATCCCGAGCTCTACTTCAGTAGCAACCAAGATAAGTGCATTATCATCGATGAGGTGCAGCTCAAGCCTGAGTTGTTTCCTACGATCCGGGCATTTGTGGATGAAAACCGCGAGCCTCTGCGCTTTATCATTCTAGGGTCAGCCACCCCACATTTGTTACGCCAGTCCTCCGAGTCATTGGCCGGTAGGGTATCCTACATTGAGCTATTCCCTTTTTCATTAACTGAGCTGCCAGAAATAGAACTCCAGCGTCATCATTTTTTGGGGGGGTTTCCCAATAGCGTTTTGGCAAAAAAAGATCGGCAGTCCTCATTATGGTTGGATGGGTTTATCCAAACCTATGTGGAGCGTGATTTACCGTTGCTTGGCATGAGTGCGAGCCCTCAGGTCACCCGAAGGCTATGGCAAATGCTGGCCTGGCAAAGCGGTGGACTACTCAATGCCTCATCCATTGGTAAATCACTGGGCTTAACCAACCACACGATCAATAATTACATCGATTTTTTGGAGGGTGCTTTTATGGTCAATCGCCTGCCCCCTTACGCTGCTAATATCAAAAAAAGGCTGGTGAAAGCTCATAAGATTTACATTTCAGATACTGGCTTGATGCATCGAATCATTGGACTGAACGATTATGATGAGTTGTTTGGAAGTCCGCTCCTCGGCGCTTCATGGGTAACTTATGTAGTGCAGCAGATCAGAGCAGAAACACCTAATGATTATGAATTGTATTATTATCGCACATATGCCGGAACAGAGGTAGACCTGGTGCTCACGAAAGGCTTTAAGCCTACCAGTTGTATTGAAATCAAGTTCTCCTCCACGCCCAGCATCAATAAAGGATTCCAAATAGGTATAGAAGACCTGGGTACTGTTCAAAACTATATCATTGTACCTCAGGGAGAGCCATATCAACTCCGCAAAGATGTGACGGTAGTTGGTTTGCGATCGTTTCTCAATCAAATACTAAAAACCCTATGAAAGCATGACTGCCGAAGAGTTAAAAAACCAAAAAAGCCCTGATAAGCTGTCTTCAGCGCTCCTCAAAGCCATGTGGCTGGCTGCTCATGATGATTGGGAAGGTGCGCACAATATTGCTCAGGATATTGAAACCTCAGATGGTAGCAGAATTCATGGCTACTTGCATTGGGTAGAAGGAGATCTGCCGAATGCAGACTACTGGTATCGTAGTGCAGGAACCACCCGACCCAATACGAGCCTCGAAGAGGAATGGCACAACATCATCAACCAACTGCTCGCTTCATGAAAAAATTCATTGCCATCGTCATCGGGTTTTTAGCCATTGGATTGGCGACAGTTTATTTCCTGCGCACCTATCGCGAAGGTGAGCCCAACTGGCAATATCCTATACTAGCTTTCGGGATGGCTTTCGTTCTGTACTATACCCTGATCACTCCTTCTGGTAAGAGGAGGAAAAAGTGAGAAGTCAGGTCATCCCCATGCCCGCGCAATGCCTACCATAGGGGAGGCATCCCCTCATGCTAGCAAAGGCACCACTTTCACATAAATGCTACGTGGTTAGAGGGACTTCTCCACTCCGTTCTCGCTTCGCGAAAACTGCGGTCGAAGTGACGTGCTATTCGCAAGGTTAGAAGTATCAAAAGTTCGTGTTTATTTACGGGGCTCTAAGAATTACCGTAGACCTTCAGCACCGAGCCTCGGAGTTCCGAACCTTCCTCAGAGCATGCAAACAAGATCGTGCTGGCAATTTTCTCAGGTTTGACCCAATCATCAAAATTGGCATCCGGCATGGACTTGCGATTAGGTGGGGTGTCAATAATGCTCGGAACCACTACTGTAGCTGTAGCATTGTGCTCCTTGGCATCACCGTTGATGATATTGGCCAGCTGGATGACCATCGACTTGGAGAGGGCATAAGCTGTCACTCCTCCCGCCGAAGCGGGGTTAAGTGCTGGCTTGGCCCCTACAAAAACCAGTCGACCCATAGTTGATTGAGACTTCATCACTTTAAGAATTGGCCTTACCGTATGATAAGCCGTATTAAAATTGAGCGTGATCATATTGGAGATATCCTCACCTGAGGTACCTGCTATATCACCCATGCCAAAACCACCAACAAGCATAATACAGGCAGCAATTTCACCTTCAGCTCTGGCCATGTCCTCAACAAACTTCTTAGCTTTTTCTTCGTTGGTGAGGTCCACTTCGACGTACTTGAGTTGCTCCGTGTCTCTATTCTCATCACGCCTTTTACCCGGCTCTATCGTCCCAATTACTTTGTATCCTGCAGAAATAAATGCCGTGGTGACCGCCCCACCAAGATTACCGGTTGCGCCTGTGATGATTACTGTTTTACTCATGAAATCCTCTATTTTAGTCTTCGAATAATGGATAGCAAAGGTAGTTTTTTTGAAGATGTATTCGAGGTAGCCAAACTGATACCGAAAGGTCGGGTCACTAGTTATGGTGCTATCGCAAATTACCTGGGTACCAAGGGCAGTGCACGGATGGTTGGTTGGGCGATGAACCAGGCACACAGTGATTCGGAAGTCCCCGCCCATCGAGTCGTCAACCGATCAGGCCTGCTTACAGGCAAGCATCACTTCAATCCTCCTTCAAGTATGCAGACGCTTCTCGAGGCAGAAGGCATTGTGGTCATTGACGATCAAATTCAAGGTTTCAAAGAGCATTTCTGGGATCCGGCCGTTGAGCTTGGGTTTTGAGATTCTAGATCGTAGTAGTTAACAAACCGTTAAAACGGTTCCGCCAGTCACGTTGACTTATTTATAGCCCACGGTTTAAACCGTGGGCTATAACCATGAGGAAGATCAGAATGATTTCAATCATTTCATTCCCATATCACAAAGTATATGGCTGCTAAAGAAGACAAGTTTTGAAGCTTTATCCTCCTTCAATCATGATTACTTATACCATTAGGAAACTAATGAGGGGAGGGCTCGTATAAGAGCCTATGAAACACACGCAGCTAGGTGAATTTGAAGAGCTGGTACTACTTATTATTGGCTCACTTGGAGACAATGCCTATAGTATCTCTATTAAAGAAGAGCTTAAGAATCGTACCGGAAGAAACCCAAGCATTGGTGCACTGCATTCTGCTTTCAATCGACTTCAGGAGAAAGGCTTTCTTGAATCCCATGAAGGAGGTGCCACCAACAAACGTGGCGGTAGAAGCAAGCGCTTCTATAAAATTACCGCACACGGGCGCAAAGCGCTTGACCATTCCTTTGAGCTAAGAGCGTCGCTTTATCATACCCTCCCACAACTTGGTCTGAACAATGAATAAATCTCAGCGTCAGAGGCCACCAAAATTGGCAGATAAATTCCTGGAATGGTACTGTCATGATGATCATCTTGACATCCTCAGAGGAGATGTGTACGAGCTGTATGAAGATAGACGTGAGAGCGGAAGCAAGTTTGTAGCTGACCTCTACTTCTGGATCGATATAATCGGATTATGCCGCCCCTTCGCCTTCAAAAAATCAAACTCAGAAAACTCAAATACGATTGCCATGTGGAGAAACTACTTCAAGATCACCTACCGCAACCTATTCAGACAAAAAGTCTATTCATTTCTAAATCTTAGTGGCCTGGCGATTGGTTTGGCTTGTTCTATTCTGATATTCCTCTATGTCAGTGACGAATTGAGTTACGATCGATTTCATGAAAAATCAGATCGTATTTACCGAGTCCTGGAGCATTTCGAAAGCGAGGGAAACGGAGAGCATTCCGCAAGTCTGCCCTTTCCCACCGGGCCCACTTTGCAGCAAGAGTTCCCCAATCAGATAGCCCAATCGGTACGACTGTTCAATTTCCAGTCACCCACATTGGCATTAGCCAATAAAGCTGCCGACAAGGCCTTCAATGAATCAAGGGTGTTTTTTGCAGACTCCACATTTTTGAAGGTCTTTGATTTCGAATTGCTGGTAGGGAATAAAGAAACTGCTCTGGATGCTCCCAATACTATCCTCATCACAGCCTCCATGGCCAAGAAGTACTTTCCCGAACAAGATCCGGTAGGTAGGAACCTGGAGTTGCAGGGTAGGCAAAATCTTGAGGTGGTGGGCGTATTCAGGGATCCGCCCAAGAATGCTCATTTTCAATTTGACTTTATTATCTCATTCTCAAGTCTAAAGCAGTGGTATGGCGGGGGCTACCCCACTGGCTGGTACTGGAACCCCTGCTGGACCTATGTAGTGCTCAATGAAAATGTCAATCCTGAGCATGTAGAGGCCAATTTTCCAGACTTTGTGTTGAAGTATTTCCCGGACTTTGTGGTAGAGGATATTGAGCTCGAACTTCAGCCACTGACAGATATCCATCTGCACTCCAAGCTGGATTATGAGATAGCTGCCAATAGCAACATCCAGAGTGTTTACATCTTCGGCGCGATTGCCTTCTTCGTATTGGTCATTGCAGCGATCAACTTCATCAACCTCAGTACTGCCAGAGCAACAAAGAGAGCCAAGGAAGTGGGTGTCAGAAAGGCACTCGGCAGCTCCAAACCTCAGCTGGTTAATCAATATATCCTGGAGTCCATTTTCCTCACCTTCCTATCAATGGTGATCGCCATATTGATCGTTGGATTGGCGTTATCTTCATTTAATGCACTGACGGATAAGTCAATTGCATTTAGTTTCCTGCTACAGCCTTATGTTGTGCTAGGTCTCTTCGGTATAGCTTTACTCGTCGGCCTACTATCCGGATTTTACCCAGCCTTCGTCTTGTCCAATTTCAATACGATATTGGTGCTGAAAAATGCTCACCTCAAAACCAACGGGCTTACCTTCAGGAAGGTATTGGTGACGCTCCAATTTGCGGTTTCCGTCAGCTTGATCATAGGCACGATCGTAGCGATCAATCAACTCCAGCTCTTGCAAAACAAGGATGTCGGTTTTGACCAGGAGAATATCCTGATGATTCCCGTTATTCGGTCTCCGATGGGTGAGCATTACGAAACTTTCAGAAGTGCTGCTCTCCAGAGTCCACATGTACAATCGGTAACAGCGGTGGAGGAAATAGTTGGCGCGAAGCATCAGGTCAACAACTACAGGTTTGAAGGTATGGAGAAGTCACAGCCGTTTGCGCATTTCAATCTGCGACACGGTTTCACTAAGACTTTTAATATCCCCATGGCGGCTGGCAGAGATTATGACCGCAGCGTTCAGACTGATGATTCTTTAGCGCTAGTCGTGAACGAAACTATGGTCAAAGCCATGGGGTGGGGTACTCCTGAGGAAGCTGTGGGCAAGCGCTTCTACTATCGCAATGAGCTGAAAGGCAGAGTCATTGGGGTAGTGGAAGACTACAACGTAGTATCTAAGCACCACCCTATTGCTCCTTTCGTCCTTGCACTGAATACTCATCCTGGAGCATTCAACTTATTTATCAAATACGTAGCGGTCAAGGTTGACAACAACCTGGAAGCTTCCATCGCAGACCTCAACACAGCGTGGAGTGCTGTTCTGCCCAACATGCCGTTCGACTACTTCTTCCTCGACGATCGGCTCAATGACAGTTATCAGACCGAGCAACAGCTCAGCAATGTGACTATGATTTTCTCCGGACTGACCATTTTGGTTGCCTGCCTGGGTTTATTCGGTTTGGCGACCTTCAGCGTGGAGCAGCGAACTAAGGAAATCGGAGTGCGGAAGGTGCTGGGTATCTCCACCTCACAGCTGTTAGTTCTTCTATCGAAGGAATTCCTGGGGCTGATCGGTATCGCATTCGTGATCGCTATTCCTCTCTCCTATTTGCTAACGCAAAATTGGCTCAATGGCTTTTCATATCGCATCGATATAGAAGCCTGGCCATATCTGGTGGCAGGGTTGATGACATTTGCGGTAGCCTTCCTGACTGTGGCCTATCACAGTCTGAAAGCCTCCACGATTAATCCGGTAGACACGCTTAAGTGCGAATAAGATATTGTTGATGGAAGACCAGGTTTCGACCTTAGTCTTCCTTGTCTCTCCTTATCAGAAAAAGTCCCGAGAAAGTCAGAAGTCCGTTGAGTATCAACAGCTCAAATCCGAACTTATAACCAAACAGCCAATCCACACTGTTGACGTTGATCATATAGGATAGTAATGGTGATAGCAGGCAGATGGGCAATACAAACTTGTCCCTGACCTGCCACTTAGTAAACATACCAAATGCATAAAGCCCTAAAAGTGGTCCATAGGTATAGCCGGCCGCTGTAAAAACCGAGTTGATGACACTCTGATCGTTGATCGCTCGGAAGATAATCACCACGACGAACAGCACAAGGGAGAAACCCAAGTGCACTTGTTTGCGGATACGACCAAACTTGTCTTCATCCTCAGCTCGGTAGCCCAAAAAGTCTACGCAGAAGGAGGTGGTCATAGACGTCAATGCAGAGTCTGCACTGCTGTAGGCAGCCGCTATTATTCCCAGTAGGAAGAGTCCTCCTCCGACCAGGCTAAAATGCTGCAGTGCCAATGTTGGAAAGAGATCGTCTGACCGTTGCGGTAGCGTGATCGCCATCTCATCGGCATAGATATAAAGCAATGCGCCTAGAGACAGAAACAGGAAGTTGACTATGACCAGCACGACACAAAACCAGAAGATGTTCTTCTGAGCATCTCCCAGCGTCTTGCAGGTCAGGTTCTTCTGCATCATATCCTGATCGAGACCAGTCATGACTATCGCGATGAAGGCTCCACTGAAAAACTGCTTGACGAAATTGCGGCCGCTTTGCCACTCCCACACGAATATCTTAGACATCTCACTCTCCATCACCCGATCTGTGAGTTGAGTAAAACTCAAGGACAGCTCATCTGCGATAAAGTAGATGCTAAAGACCACAGAGAGAAGCATGAACAGCGTCTGAAGCGTATCGGTCCAGACAATGGTCTTGATGCCGCCTCTAAAGGTGTAGAGCCATATCAAGGCGATCGTGATCATCACGGAAACCCAGAAGGGTACTCCGAATGCATCAAAGAAAGCCAGCTGCAGTACTCCGGCTACCAGGAACAGTCTGAACGACGACCCGATGATTCGCGATAGTAAGAAAAAGAATGCGCCGGTCTTATAAGACCAAAAGCCAAAGCGCTGCTCCAAATAGGTATAGATGGAGATCAGGTTGAGTCTGTAGTATAGCGGCATCAGCACCATAGCGATCACCCAATAGCCCAGCAAATAACCAATCACCACTTGGAAATAGGCAAACTGAGAGTTGCCCACTTCTCCGGGTACGGAGATAAAGGTCACTCCGGATAGCGAGGCACCAATCATACCAAAAGCCACGAGATACCACGGGGATTGGCGATTGGCAGTGAAGAAATCTTGTGACGTAGCACCCCGAGACGTGAACTGAGAAATCAGCATCAAAATCACGAAATACGAAGCAATAATCGCAAATACTAAAATGGGAGTCATCTATTCTTCTAAGAGCTGATATTACTTTATTTTTGCAAACGCGAAAGTCGCAAATTACATGGAGCGCTTGAGACAGTCGCTCAATATTGCCACCGTTGAGTGCTCCAGTAGATGGTATTAGCGTCATCGCTAAAATAGACACTATATAACTATTAGTTACAAACTATGGACTTTGGTTATCAGGAATTAGAAGAGGTAGAAGTACTTGAGGACACTGGTCTTGAGGACGAGAAAAACCTGGTCGTGTTCAACGATGATCACAACACTTTCGACCATGTGATCAGCACCTTGATCAAGGTGTGCAAGCATGATCAGCACCAGGCGGAGCAGTGCACCTACATCATCCACTTCAACGGCAAATGCGCCGTAAAGAAGGGTGCGCTACCCACCTTGAGACCCATGCGCGAAGGGATCGTCGATGCTGGCATCAACGCAGAAATCCACTAGCGTCAATGGAGTACCCATCCAAGCTGATAGAAGAGGCCGTCAATGAAATTTCCAAGCTGCCTGGCATAGGCAAGAAAACGGCCATTCGGCTGGCACTTCACTTGCTCAAGCAGCCCAAGGATGACACCCACCTCCTATCGGAATCATTAATAAAACTGCGTGAGGATACACGCTACTGCAGCACCTGCCATATCATCTCAGATACCGAGGACTGTACTTGCCGCACGATGCGCAAAGATCTCAGCGTCATCTGTGTCGTGGAGGATACTCCCGATGTGATGGCCATTCAAAACACCGGTCAATACAATGGCCTCTACCATGTGCTCGGAGGTATCATTTCACCCATGGATGGTGTTGGTCCTGAAGATGTCCATATCGATTCTTTGATCAAGCGCATTGCGGAAAGTGATGGTGAAGTCAAAGAAGTGATCCTCGCATTGAGCACAACGATGGAAGGAGATACCACAGCGTTCTACATCATCAAAAAGCTACAACCCTACAATATTAAAATCACCTCTATCGCCCGTGGCATTCCTATCGGCGGTGAGTTGGAGTATACAGATGAGCTTACGCTGGGTAGGAGTATCATCACCAGGACGGTGTACGAGCAGAATGCTTAGCGGCAAGCTTCTTCGCGATAGTTGATCTGAGGTGATATGCTATTCATCCAAATTGGAGATGTATTCTATAAACTCGTCTGAAAAAGCGTATTCCCCTTCTTTTTTTGTGGCGACAGAGTTGTACAGCTTGATAAAAGCTACGGGTTGATCGTATGTTGCTATAAGTTCTTCTTTACCAACCTCTCGGTCAATGAGGAACGACATGTAGATCCCATTGGTATGACCACCAAACTTGAAATAGTAACTAATCTGATCCTGGAATATACTATCATTTATCACATTATTCTTATAACCTAGGACGAGCGAGTCTAGCACCTTAAGAGAAGACGGAGTGTTTAAGTAGTCCTTGTTGTATGCTTGGAGGATAGACTCTGGAAAGAACGCCAGCTCTGAAATTGGTGGCTGTTTTTTGTCAATCAAGTCTGCTACTGCCTCCTGATGCAATCGATTCAATTCAATCATTAAGGGGTCACTGTATTCCTTCGAAGCAATTTTTCGATAGTTATGATGGAATTCGTGAGCAATAAATTCTATCAGTCCCAATTCACCCATTTGCATCATTAAGTTTAAATCAACTATTATGGCTTCATCTTGTACGCTTCCATCAGGGTCTGAGACGACCACATACACAGGATACAACCGTGGAAGGGAGTCTCGTGAAGAGTCCGGCAAGAAGTTTTGTGCTAGCGAGTCGGCACTTAAAAGCACCTTTTCAAAATCAGTCTTCTCTAGAAACCTTTCAATTTGCGTCAGGTTGTTCTTTAGCCGATTAAAATTATGAATGAGTGATAATCTGAAGTAGTCCCGATTCATTAATATCGGTAGGGCTAGCAGACTGTCTAACGTTGCACTTTTGCTATCATCAAAAGTGGTAATGAGGCTTTCTTTGATGAGCGACTTTTTTTGAAGTGAATCAGCATAAATCAAATAATGCCGGTATCCTTCACTTTTGAAAAGGTCGATCCATCTGTATTCATCAGGTTTTTGACCCGCCGCGATCTCTTTTGCGATCTGAATGACCTGCAACGCAGACTCAATATTGACCTCAGTACCAATTTTTTCTTGCTCTACCTTATCCTCTGGCAATTGAGTACACGCAACTAAAGAAATCGAAAAAAGGGCTATGAATACTATAAATTTCATGATAACCAAGCGAGATTTATTTATGCTAACCTAAGCAAAATTCATCTTTTTTCGGTGAGCTAATTTCCCCACCACATCGGGTTTCATATTTGTTGCGCGGTGAACTTACGATAGAAGTATTAGCATTGGAATTGAATGTGGGCAGAATGGATTGACTCAAACCTCTGGATATCATCGATGGTCTTCTTGGCTAAAGCCTAATGGTCATTCGAATATATATGATCACTTCTTGGAGATAGATCTGAGATGAAATACACGTACTTCAGATCTTCATTCAAACCATTGTTGGTTTCAGGAAAAATTACAGGATTGCCTTTGTAGTTATTGATCTTTGAGGTTAGATGAGCCACCCAAACTACATACATATGTTCATTGAGCAAATTACCATTAAGTATGGCAACAGGTCTTGTTCCTGCCTTCTCACTTCCTTGGATGGAGGTCCACATACCAGATTTCTTTCTGTCCAACTGACTCCACCCTAATCTCTTATTTGATGTAGATAGTTTGCCATTCCTTCCTCGGCAATTATTGTCAGATCCCGGTCTTCAGCAGCTTTCTTGTAAGACTTTATATACTCCGCTCTTTCGATCAGGTCAATATATATTCGTAAAGCACGCTCAATGGTTTTATTCTTTGGAGTCGACAATTCTCTGCACTTCTCATTCAGTTTTTTAAGGATGTCCTCTTGCATACTACTCGTGAATGTCGCCATGATACAATACTATTTGTGAATATGAATTATAAATATGTAGAATAGTTACAGAATGTGCTGCCCTAAAACTTCACCGCCAAACCCGTCATCAAAGTATTAGCGCCATTGGTTGGGCCATCTTCATTCTCATAAAGGTCATTGTCACCGGTAGCGAGTCTAAACTCCGTTCTCCAAGCGATGTTGGACTGAGGTCGATAGTTAAAGCTGATAGAGCCGATATTATTCTTGAACCCTATATCCCCAGGACTGGCAATTAGAATACCATCCTCATCGATCACATACTCATATCTTAATCCCAGATCAAACTTCTCACTAAACTTCACTCCACCTATCAGCGTGGCAAAAAAGAAGCTGGCATCATCATCCGAATCCCAGGCCTCCTGTGATCCATGATCTAGCGACAGCATCAGGTGAAAGCCATCACTCACCTGGTAGCGGGTATAGAAGTGATTGTAGATACGGTACTTTTTGCCAATCGCATCATTGCCCTCATTGCCCAGCAGGTTGCCATAGTTGAGTGTCAGACGATCACTCACCGCATAGGTCAGGTTGAAGCCATAGGACTTGGCATCATTGGTCTCTGAGATGATCTGCCAGCCATTGAGTACCACGGCAGTAAGCGAAAGTTGATCCGTCAACGCTGCAGACAACCTTACTCCGGTCTGGTAGTAAGGGGTGTATTCTGTCGCTAATGCACGGGTGTACACTTCATTCTCGATAGAGAGTGGCGACTCATAGCCGGTATGACCACCAAACACTCCGGCATCCAGCCATACTCCCTCGCCCAGCTTCACGCCAGCATAAGTATCATAGATCAGTCGCGTCAGGTCATTTGGCTCTGCCGCGTAGTTGGTCTGCACATAGGTGCCGGTCTGTAGCCCTACGCTACCGCGAACCTTGTCATCCACATACTCTGCCTTGATAAACAGCCAGTTGAGGTTAAACTCATTGTGCCTTACAGCTTGAGTGACATATGGGCGGTTTTGATCAGCCGGTTTGTTAAACTCATAAGCGTAGTAAGCGTCGGCATAGGCTGATAAATTGACCTGAGGGCGCGCCTCTTCCTGCGCAATTAACCCGGACATGGTCAGACAAATCAAAGTAATGGTTAGTGTAGCTCTCATTGGGTTGTTTTGTTTGAATTTAGGCAAATCCTGTCAATAATGATATAGCATCTCACTATCGAAATTCGTAGTTTTGCCATCAATTTTTAAGAAACCACTCATGACCAAAATATCCGATCGCCTAGCCAATCTGGAGGAATCAGCCACACTTGCCATGGCCGCCAAAGCCAGGGAATTCAAAGAAAAAGGCATTAATGTAATCAGCCTCAGCTTGGGTGAACCTGACTTCAAAACACCGAAGCACATCCAGGAAGGTGCCAAAGCGGCGATTGATGAAGGTAAATATTTTGCCTATCCCCCGGTAAATGGATATCTGGACCTGAGACAGGCCATCGCAGATAAGCTCAAGAGTGAAAATGGACTTGATTATGGGCCGAACGATATAGTTGTCTCCAATGGCGCCAAGCAGTCTATCGCCAATGTGATGTACTCCCTCGTCAATCCTGGCGATGAGGTGATCATATTTTCTCCTTATTGGGTTTCGTATTCCGCGATAGTGCAGCTGACTGAGGGCAAAGCTGTCTATGTCAAAGGCGGTATTGAGAGTGATTTTAAAGTAACAGGCGAGCAACTCAGGGCGGCCATTACTAATAAGACTAAGGTCGTGATCTTCAGCAGCCCCTGCAACCCAACAGGTGCGGTATTCACCAAAGATGAACTCTCAGAAATCGCAGATGTCCTGAGAGAGCACGAAGGCATCTATGTCATCTCAGATGAGATTTATGAGCACATCAACTACACAGGCCAGCACGTCAGCTTCGCCTCCCTACCGGGAATGCATGACCGCACGATCACCGTCAACGGATTTGCCAAAGGTTTTGCTATGACGGGTTGGAGAGTGGGCTACATAGGCGCACCGACATGGATAGCTAAAGCATGCAACAAGATGCAAGGCCAAATAACCTCCGCCAACTGCAGCATCGCCCAGCGTGCCGCACTGACTGCACTGACTTCAGACCTGGGCCCAACTAAAGAAATGGCCGAGGAGTATCTCCGAAGAAGAGACATTGTGCATGGACTTCTGCAAGAAATCGACGGTGTGAAAGTCAACATGCCAACAGGTGCTTTTTATTTCTTCCCTGATGTGAGCTCCTACTTTGGTAAGTCATCCGGAGCAACCAAAATAAATGATGCCAGTGATCTGGCACTTTATATCCTGGAAGATGCTCACGTATCGGTAGTGACTGGCGATGCTTTTGGCGATCCCGACTGCATTAGATTGTCCTATGCCGCCTCTGAAGCCGACCTGAGAGAGGCGATCCAAAGAATCAAAACTTCGCTCGCAAAACTCTCTTAATATGGCGTATTCATCACTCAGCAATGTATTTGAGAGCTTCGCAAAGCTCAAAGTACTCATCATTGGTGATGTGATGATCGATGCGTACGTCTATGGTGGGGTATCGAGGATATCTCCCGAGGCACCTGTACCTATCGTCAATGTGAAATCTAAGGAGAAGCGTCTCGGCGGTGCGGCTAATGTGGCCTTGAATATTCAGGCCATGGGCGCCACTCCTATCCTTTGCTCGATCGTGGGAGACGATTTAGAAGGAACAATTTTTGAAGAGCTACTTGCAAAGCAAGACATTACCTCAAGGGGTATTATCAAAAGTAGTAGTCGCATCACTACCGTGAAAAACAGAGTCCTCGCGGGATCACAACAAATGTTGCGCATAGACCATGAGTCAGACCATGGGCTGGATGCCCTCGAAGAAAAAACCCTGATCAAGCATATTAGCAACCTGCTAGAGGAATGTCAATTGGTGATCTTCGAAGACTATGATAAAGGAACGCTCAATCCGCAAGTCATAGCCGCTACTATCGAGCTGGCCAATGAGAAAGGTATTCCGACGGTAGTCGATCCTAAGAAGCGCAACTTCATGGATTATAAAAAGGCCACTCTTTTCAAACCAAACCTGAAAGAATTGAAAGAAGGACTTAAGATTGATTTTGATGTGAGGTCGCATTCAGCGTTGGAAACAGCTGTGGCCAAGCTCAAGTCTCACCTTGAGTTCAAGCTTGGGCTAATCACTCTTTCCGATAGGGGCGTCTACATCGAGAGCGATGAGGAAAGGCATCATCTACCTGCGCATATTAGGAGCATTTCAGACGTATCAGGTGCTGGCGATACCGTGATCAGCATAGCCGGATTGTGCATTGCTCTCGGGCTGCCACTGAAGTTTACCGCGGAACTTGCAAACCTGGGAGGTGGGCTCGTATGTGAACACTTGGGTGTAGTGCCTATCGATAAAGACAGGCTCTACAATGAGGCCGAAAAGAATCAGCTGCAGTCCTTGATATGACTTAGGCTAAGCTCTAGCAATAGGGAAGGTCAGACAGTGTGGACCTCCGCCCCCTCTGCTCAACTCGCTCGCCGGGATCCGAATCACGGTCTTCTCAATATCTTCAATATTGCCGACACCTGCTTCAATAGCGGCTAGCAAGTCCTCGGCCATGATCACATTGTAGCCGTGCTCTGCAAAAGCTTCGAGCGTCAAGGTATTCCTACCGTAAGTAATGATGACGCCAGGCTTAACAGCAACTGTGTTGCAAGCCATCGTCCACTGCTCACGCTCATCAAATCGCTCCTGACCCTTTCCACATTTGATAAATCGAGCGTTTGGATATTCTGATAAGATCAACTCCTGAAGGGTCGCAAAAGTCCTGGCGGCACTGCCGTCTTGGTAGTACTGCGTCACCTTGACTTGCTCAGTGTCGGTGAAAAGCTTATCAAAATAGACGAAATCCTCCTCGTCAACCTTAGTGAAAATGGTATCGATGTGCATACAGTAGCCTTCCTTGGGGATGTCTACTATCGTGAATTTTTTGACCACATCCTTGTCGAAGGCAATCTTCATCACTCGATCCAGACCTGCCTGGGAGGTCCGCTCGCTACAGGCTATCAGCAAATGGTCTTTGTTGATCATTGTGATATCCCCACCTTCGATACAGGCAGAGCCATCCATTAGATTGTCGACCAAAGACTGTGCATCTCCAGAAATGTCGATATATCGATCATTTGCTCTCAGCTCGCTAAACATCGGGTGATAATGCAATACGAACCAGGTTATGAGGTTTTCTCTTTTTCGTGGTGCTTTATTGGCATGACAAATCAGCACGTGATCATTGACCATTGCGCCAATATCCCGTGTGAAGATGAGATTAGGAAGTGGCTTGACGATGACTTCTCCCTCGTAAATATATCCGGCCAGAAGTGCAGTAGCCAGCATGCCCGGGTCAATATCTGACAAGACCTGAAACGCCTTTTCCGATAGGGACTCTAAGGCCAAAACAGCCTGAAGCAGCTCTGACCTCACCGTAGCATCACGGAGCGTCTCCTCTAGCAAATCGCGGATATCGTAAACCGAGGAAGGGCCGGCAAATGCCGACAAGACATCCTGGAGTACCTGGTGTTCGTGCTGCATATGGGGCAGGAACACAATGTCATCATATAGTAAATAGTCTTTGTTGGTGGGGGTCACCCATTCTATCCCCTCGTCTGGCATGTGTACAATTACCTTCCTCAGACTGCCAACATCTGAACTTACACTCAGCGAACTGTCGCTTTCCTCCATAAATTCTCACTTGTCTATTCGGCTAAATAAGTCCTTTTAAAAGTTTTTTGACAGTCAATAAAAGAATATTTTAGATTCCTCATCCAGGATTACCTTGAAGCATCTCCTCTATATTTCGACACTTTACCTCCTATTCATTGGTGGATATGAAGTCTATGCCGCGCAGGACGTGCAGATCAACGAAGGAGTGCTCGACCTTAGAAATATTGACCTTGATAAGCCCATCGAGCTTTCTGGAGATTGGGAGTTTTATTGGAATCAGTTACTAACTCCGGAGCAAACAGAACACACCCGTCCTACAGGCTACTTCTGTGTACCGTGCTTATGGAATGATGCATCAGTAGACAACATTGATCTAGACGAGAATGGGTTCGCAACTTATCGCCTGCGAATCATCGTGCCCGAGCAAGAGACTGATATTGGAATAATTCTTCCAGATGTGTACATGTCCAGTCGGATTTTCCTTGATGGAAAGGAGGTCGGAAGCATCGGCAGGCCGGCAACTAACAAAGAAGACTATCAGGCCAATTGGGCGGAGAAGACTTATCTCCATCGCCCTCAATCAGACACCATCGAGGTTGTCCTCCAGATAGCCAATTTTCAACATAGTAAAGGAGGCATTGCACAACCCCTACTCTTCGGAACAGGAGAGGTCACCCTCAAGGAATCTTCCAAGCAGACCATGATCGACCTATTCCTAACAGGCAGCTTGTTCATGGGGGGATTGTTCTTTTTAGGCCTGTTTTGGTTTGGACGAAACGAAAAGCCCGTATTGTTCTTCTCTCTTTTTTGCTTCACATACGGCTACCGCATACTTGGTGCTGGTAACTATCAACTTCAGGCCTATTTCCCGGAAATGCCATTCGGCTTGACCTACTTCCTTGAGTATACGAGCTTGTTTCTGAGCGCCTATCTTTTCATGAGATATACTCACTTTCTATATCCTGAGGAGACTTCCCGACGGCTGGCCGAACTGTTCTCTTTTATATCAATAACGCTCATAGTTATCACGCTGGTTGCCCCTATCTATATCTCCAGTCAGCTGATCGAGCCTTATTTCATATTGCTGCTTTTAGGATTTGTGTACATCCTGATCGTTTATCTCAAGGCAGTATTTCTGAATCGATCTGGCGCCTATTTCTCGTTGGTTTCCACAGCCATTGTCATCATAGTATTTGCACAGAATATTATGGTTTATTTCCAGCTCGCTACCGCAATGCCGCTATTCAACTTGCTTGGCTACATCTCCTTTTTCTTTTTGCAATCTCTGGTGCTCTCCTTCCGGTTTACTAATTCATTTAAGTCTGCGAGAAAACTTGCTGAGCAGGCCGCTACTGCTAAAACTGAGTTTCTCTCGACTATGTCTCACGAAATAAGGACCCCTCTCAATGCGGTGATAGGCATGTCACATCTGCTCAGTGAAAATCCCAGACCAGATCAGGAGGAAAATGTAAATACACTTCAGTTTTCCGCTAAGAATTTGATGCTCTTGATCAATGATATACTTGATTACAACAAGATTGACTCGGGCAAGCTCGAGTTCGAGCAGGCAGAAATTGAGCTCAGAGAGCTGGTGAAAAATCTCCTGCAGACCTATCAGTCCAAAGCTGATGAGAAAGGAATAGCGCTCGAGTTATCCGTAGATAAAAAGGTACCCCAAACCATCTTTACAGATCATACGCGGTTGTCTCAGGTGCTTAGCAATCTGGTATCAAATGCTATCAAGTTTACAGATAAAGGACGGGTAGAAGTAAGCATCAAGCAAGTGATGAGGACTAAGGAGCGCTCCGCGATCAAATTCAAGGTAGAGGATACAGGCATAGGTATTCCCAGAGAGAAACAAGGTGTCATATTTGACACCTTCACACAGGCCAGCTCAGCCACTACCAGGGAGTTTGGAGGAACAGGTCTGGGGCTGGCTATCACCAAAAAGCTGTTGGATCTCCAGGGAGTACCCATCCACCTATTTAGCCTACCGGGAAAGGGGTCGAGGTTCTACTTCACCCAGACTTTTAAAATTCCGCGCGATACCCCGGTAAGGGTACCAGCGATTCAGCTGACGATCAACGATAAAGAAGAAAAAGACTTGAAGGGCCTCAACATTTTGCTTGTCGAGGACAATGAGGTGAACGTACTTGTGGCCAAGAAATTTCTGATTAAATGGCACGCTACCGTTCACTATGTCGAGAATGGGAAAGAAGCCCTCGATGAGATCACGGAGGAAGGTGACAAGTATGATCTTATCCTGATGGACCTTCAGATGCCAGTGATGGATGGCTATACGGCATCAAGAGAAATAAGAAAATGTGGCTATCAACGGCCTATTATTGCGTTGACAGCCTCAGCACTGATGGAGGTAGAAGAAAAGGTGAAAAATGCAGGTATGGATGATTATGTCACCAAACCCTTTAACCCCAACGATCTGCTTGCCAAGATTCTAAAAATCCATTCGGCTAAGCGCGCAGGGTAGCACTATACTCCTTGACAGTGTCAACAAATACTTTCACTCTGTCTGGGTTGATATCAGGATAAACACCATGACCCAAATTGGCGATGTGCCTGGTCTTCCCAAACTGATCCAGCATATGACGAGTAGCTTGGGCTACTTCTTCCGAAGAGCCATACAAAGCACAGGGATCAAGATTGCCCTGCAAAGTCTTTTCATGACCGATTAAAGCACGAGACTCTGCAATATCCATATTCCAGTCAAGTCCTATGGTGTTGCAGTTAAGCTCAGCCATCTCCGCCCTGGCGAAGTAGGCCCCCTTGGCGAAAACAGTCATGGGTACCTCATCAATAGCATCGCAAATCTGACGGATGTATCTCATGGAGAATTCCTCGTATTGATCGGGTGGCAGTATACCAGCCCATGAATCAAAGATTTGAACCAAGTCAGCGCCTGAAGCGATCAGAGCCTTTAAGTAGGCTATGGTGCTATCGGTGATTTTCTGAAGTAAGGCATGTGCCAACTCTGGCTGTGTGTAAAGCATCCTCCTCGCCTTAGAAAAGGTTTTGCTGCCCGATCCCTCTATCATGTAACAGAATATTGTCCAGGGACAGCCAGCAAAGCCAATCAAAGGCACTCGCCCATCTAGCTCCCTTTTGGTGATCTTAATCGCATCAAGGACATAGGACAAGTCATTCTCAGGATCGGCAATTCTCATGCGCTCGACATCCTTGGTTGTATTGATAGTAGTCGGGAAATAAGGCCCCTTCTTTTCTACCATCTCATAGGGTAGGCCCATCGCCTCCGGAATCACAAGAATATCAGAAAAAATGATCGCCGCATCCACTCCGAGTATATCTACGGGTTGGATGGTCACTTCTGCTGCAAGTTCTGGGGTCTGAGCGAGTTCGATGAAGCCACTCACGCTTGCTCTTACCGCCCTGTATTCCGGTAGGATCCTACCCGCCTGACGCATCAACCATACGGGTGTGCGCTCTACTTTTTCTCCCTTTGCTGCCCTTAGTAATAGATCATTTTTCAATTGCATCCGGCAAATATAAGCTAGCGACATAAATCAGGACGACAGATTTATCGCACTATTATTTGTACATTTGTTATAACCCAAAAAGACCTCTATGAGCTTACTATTCAACAGTTTCAAAGATTGGAAGAGCTATTGTGAAGAGCAAAATATGACCATCTTTCAGCCGGTCATAGAATACGAAACTGCCCAGAAAGGCATGTCAGAAACGGAAATTTGGGAGGGCATGCAAAATGCTTACACGGTCATGAAGGAGGCCGTACAGACCGGACTGACCGAGGACATGTCCTCCATGTCTGGTATGATTAATAACGGTGCAAAGAAGGTATATAACAATCCGACCTCAGTCTTGAGTCGCGAGTTTCAGGTCTTGATATCAAGAGCACTGGCTGCCAAAGAAGTGAACTCATGCATGGGTAGGATCGTAGCAGCACCTACGGCTGGAGCTTCAGGCATACTTCCAGGCACAATGGTCACGCTACAGGAAATCCATAAGCTGGAAGATAAAAAAATCCTTGAGGGGCTCCTCATTGGAGCCGGCATTGCTTTGATACTGGAACAGCGTGCTTCCCTGGCCGGGGCTGTTGGCGGCTGTCAGGCGGAGACAGGAAGTGCTGCTGCTATGGCTTCCGGAGCGATTGTCCATTGTCTGGGGGGAGATCTTGACAAAGTTTTTAATGCTGTGGCTATTACCATTCAATGTATGCTTGGCCTTGTCTGTGATCCGGTGGCCGGGCTGGTGGAGATTCCATGCGTAGTGAGGAATGCAAGTGCGGCAGCTATCGCCAATTCTTCCGCGCAAATAGCCCTCTCAGACGTCAGTCCGGTCATTCCGGTAGATGAATGCGTAGACGCTATGGGTGAGATCGGTCAAAGTATGGAAGCGCGCTATAAAGAGACTGCCATGGGCGGTCTTGCAGCTACGCCGACTGGTCAGGCCATTTCCAAAAGAGTGCTGATTCAGGATATTGAGATCATGCCGGATGAAGAATCTCCCAATTAGATGGTCTCAATGAGCTCCCGGGCATAAAAGAGAATATAGGTGATCACGAAAGACCAGAACAATGCGCTAATCATCATATACTTAAATATAGTTAGCTGGCGACCGCCAAATGCATTGGCAAGGATCGCTCCACCAATCGGGGTAAGCAGCAATGGGGTGAAGAAAGCTACACCTGCTACGCCATAAGCATTCCATATTTTTACAAACTGGCGATTTCGTTTGGTGAAGACTTTGCGTTTTTTAGCGCCAAAGATTTTACGCATTACAAGCCTTATTTTATCCCCTATTAAAGAAAATAGCACTACACTGGTCATCATCCCCATTGCTGTGCACAAGCTCGTGAGGATCCAGTTAGCCCTGCTTGCCACTCCTATCGACGGACCAAAAATGAATTTGATCGTGCTCGACGCATAGATACTCAAATAGGTTAGTAGCTCTTCCAATTAATCATAAGTTAGTCGTGTACCTCACACCTTGTTGCCAAATGCCAGATCACCAGCATCACCCAAGCCAGGCACAATATAGTAATGCTCGTTGAGCTCCGGGTCAAGGGCTGCCGTCCACAGAGTGAACTCATCGCCTAGCTGCTTTTCCAAGAAATCCACACCTTCCTGCGCAGCAATTACACTAGCCAAATGAATATGTTTCGGTTGACCTCTCTCTTTAAGAAGTTGGATAGTATCAATCAATGACTTTCCTGTGGCTAGCATCGGATCTGAAATGATTACCTCTTTTCCGGTGATATCATCAGCAGCCAGATAATCTAACGAAATATCGAATTCGCTACCACCCGTTGGCTTTCGGTAGGCTCCTACAAAACCGCTATTCGATTGATCGAAATAATTGAGGAAGCCTTGATAATAGGGTAATGAAGCTCTGAGAATACACATAAGATAGGGTGAATCGACCAGTTCCGGACTTGTAGTCTGAGCTAGTGGAGAATCTCGGGTCACGCTCTGATAGTCCAGCACCTTGGAAATCTCATAGGCCATAACCTCTCCAATCCGCTCCATGTTTTTCCTGAACCTCAATCGATCTTTTTGTACACCTGTATCTCTTATTTCCGCCAGGAACTGGTTAATTATTGATGGTGTGGAGTTGAGTACATTGATCTTCATGTCGACCGCTTTTTTGGCTTGGACAATTTACATGGAGTCCATGAGACAATTATACAAATATGTGCCTTTAGTGTTCCTAAATCTAGTATCGCGCATCGGCTCCCAATAGGACTTTATATCATACCTTTGCCGCTTTTATCGACAACCTATGCAACTCCTCCACCAACTATGTGAAATTCACGCGCCATCTGGAAACGAGCGCCCATTGCGCGATTTTCTGATCGACTATGTGAATAAGCACAAAGACAGCTGGGCTGTCGTACCCGAATTAGTCTATGGGGACGATTTTCAGGACTGCCTGATACTGAAGTTTGGTCAGCCGCGCACTGCCATCTTTGCGCATATGGATAGTGTCGGTTTTACCGTTAGGTATGAGAATCAGCTGGTTCCTATAGGAAGTCCTGATGCCGAAGCTGGCTATCGACTAGTTGGCGAGGATTCACTGGGGCTTATCGATTGTAAACTTGATATCGACAAAGATGATCACATCTTTTACAATTTCGGTCGAGCGATTGATAGAGGTACGGAGCTGACTTTTAAGTGCGATTTCAGAGAGACCGCCGACTATGTTCAATCGTGCTATCTGGATGATCGACTAGGCATATACACCGCACTCAAGGTGGCAGAGACATTGACCGATGGCGCTATTGTCTTTTCTTGTTGGGAGGAGCATGGTGGCGGAGCTGTTCCCTATTTGGCCAAGCACATCTTCGAAGAATGGGGTGTGAGACAAGCACTCGTATCCGACATTACCTGGGTTACCGATGGGATTCATCATGGCGAGGGGGTCGCTATTTCGCTTAGAGATAAGAATATCCCGCGCAGGCATTTTATCAATAAAATCCTGGCGATCGCTCAGGAATCGGCCATACCCTGTCAACTAGAAGTCGAAGGTGGTGGGTCAAGTGATGGTCGAGAACTACAGGTGTCGCCGTACCCATTTGACTGGTGCTTCATAGGCGCTCCCGAATCTGGTGTGCATGGCCCCAATGAACAAGTGCATAAAGACGATATTGTCGCCATGATCGCACTGTACGAAGTGCTGATGAAGAAGCTCTGATATGCAAGGCAAGCACATAAAGGACAAAGACTTTGATCTTTACATCTCCGGATCGCAAATCCAGGAGCGCATATTGACTATTGCTGCTAAGATTAATGAGGATTATAAAAACACCCAGCCGCTCTTTATTTGCGTGCTCAATGGTGCATTTATGTTTGCTTCCGATCTCATCAAGCAGCTGGATTTCTTTCCCGAAATCTCCTTCGTGAAAGTCTCCTCCTACAGTGGCCTGCATACCACAGGGGTAGTCAAGAGCCTCATTGGACTCAATGAGGATATTAAAGACCGTGAGATTCTCTTGATTGAGGATATCATTGACTCAGGTCTGACCATGAAGTACCTTTTGGCTGAATTGAACGCACTCAACCCAAAGTCCATCAAGTTGGCTACATTATTATTTAAACCAGAGGCTTTTAAAGGCCGCTATGGTATAGATTATATTGGCTTTGAGATACCTAATGAATTTGTCGTTGGATATGGAATGGACTATGACGGTTTTGGGCGCAATCTCCCAGACATTTACCATTTGAAGTCCTGATTTTGAATGTTTTACACAGGAAATAATATTTCTGACTCTATCTTTAATTTTTTGTTAACCTAATGAATCATTGACCATGCTTAATATCGTACTATTCGGACCCCCCGGTGCTGGTAAGGGCACACAGAGTGAAAAGATTATTGATAAATACGGGCTCACACATATATCGACTGGTGATCTTTTCAGGAAGCATTTGGGTGAAGGGACGGAACTAGGTAAAATGGCTAAGTCTTACATGGACGCGGGCAATCTGGTCCCCGACGAAGTGGTCATTGGCATGGTGGATGATAAGATAAAATCGTTGACTGATTCAGCCGGTTTTATCCTTGATGGATTTCCGAGGACAGTACCTCAAGCCAAAGCGCTGGATCAACTACTCGAAGAAAAGGGACATCCTATTTCAGGTATGATCGCTCTGGACGTACCCGAAGAGGAACTCAAAAAGCGAATCAAAGAGAGGGCTAAAACTTCCGGTAGGGTAGACGACCAGGATGAAGCCAAAATCGACAATAGAATCAGAGTATATCAGGAGGAGACCATGCCTGTCGCCAATTATTACAAAGGCCAGGGCAAATTCTCCCCAGTTCAGGGAGTCGGAACAATCGACGAAATATTTACTGAGATCACCAAAGTGATCGACTCGTACTAAGCGCATGTCCAACCCCAACTTTATTGACTATGTGAAATTCTGCTCTCGCAGCGGAAAAGGTGGGGCTGGCGCTGCACATTTCAGACGAGAGAAGTTTGTCCCCAAAGGAGGACCCGATGGCGGTGACGGAGGTCATGGCGGCAACATCATTCTCAAGGGTAACAAGCAACTGTGGACCTTACTCCACCTTAAGTTTAAGAAGCACGTCATAGCGGAAGATGGCAAGCCAGGTGAGGGCGGTCGAAGATCGGGGCTCATGGGCAAGGATATCATACTGGAAGTACCCATCGGCACCATCGCCAGAGATGCCGAGTCTGGTGAAAAGAAACTCGAAATCCTTGAGGATGGGCAGACTGAAATATTGACACCCGGCGGCAGAGGTGGCCTGGGCAATGACCACTTCAAGACTTCCACCAATCAAGCACCACATTATGCCCAGCCGGGAGAGGAAGGCATTGAGGAATGGATCATTCTCGAGCTCAAAGTACTCGCTGATGTCGGACTGGTGGGATTCCCCAATGCAGGCAAATCCACCTTACTCTCTGTGCTCTCCGCTGCAAGGCCTGAGATCGCGGACTACCCATTCACCACGCTGACCCCTAACCTTGGCGTGGTTCCTTACAGGGACCATCGATCATTCGTCATGGCGGATATTCCCGGGATCATCGAAGGTGCGGCAGAAGGCAAAGGCCTTGGTGTGCGCTTCCTGAGACATATCGAGCGCAATTCCACCTTGCTATTCATGATTCCGGCTGATGCTGACGATATCAGCAAAGAGTACGATATCCTCCTATCGGAATTGCAGAAGTACAACCCCGAATTGATGGATAAAAAGCGACTGCTGGCCATCACCAAAGCTGACCTACTAGATGATGAGTTAAAGGAGGAAATGGCCGCCGAATTACCGCAAGAAATTCCCTCGATCTTTATCTCAAGTGTGACACAACTTGGACTGGAACAACTTAAGGATAAGATCTGGGCCAACCTCAACTAAGACATGATAATGTCATATTGTCAGTAATTATTTTTTGGCAAAGTAATTGACAAAGGCAGGCTGATTATAAAAGAGTGCAGGTCGAGCCGGTTATGGCTTGATTCGAGTTCTTGTCATTTGAAAATATTCATAAGATGAGCAAAGAGAATAACAACGAGGAGACATTAGAAAAAGAGCAAAATACTGCTGATACAAGTGCTGAAGAGCAAGATGAAGTGATAGATCAGGACGCAGATCAGGAAGAGGTCGAAGAAGAGGAAGTGGATGAGCGTACTCCTGAAGAAATACTTCAAGATGAGGTAGCCGAAGCAAAGGATAAATATCTTAGACTGTTTTCAGAGTTTGAAAACTTCAGAAGGAGAACGGCAAGAGAGAAACTCGACCTGATCAAGACAGCTAGTGAAGAACTCGTCGTAGCACTCATTCCGGTAGTGGATGACTTTGAGCGAGCGCTCAATAACATGAGCGAAAAAGCTGATGTGAAAACTGTAAGAGAAGGTGTCGAGCTCGTTCATCAAAAATTCACAAAGACGCTTACTCAAAAGGGCGTAGAGAAAATAGCAACGGAAAAAGGAGATGACTTCAACGATGAGGTGCATGAGGCCATCACTCAGATTCCAGCACCGGAGGATAAATTGAAAGGTAAAATCGTGGACGTAATCGAACCTGGCTACAAGCTGGGGGACAAAGTGATTCGTTTTGCGAAAGTGGTAACGGGAGCATAGTATGGCCAAAAGAGACTATTACGATATACTGGGTGTAGATAAGGGCGCAGGCGCAGATGAGATTAAAAAAGCTTATCGTAAAATAGCCATTAAATACCACCCCGATAAAAACCCTGGAGATACTGAGGCTGAAGACAAGTTCAAAGAAGCTGCGGAAGCCTACGAAGTGCTAAGCAACCAGGAGAAGCGGCAGAAGTACGATCGCTTTGGTCATGCTGGTGTTGGTGGAGCTGCAGGTGGTGGCTTCAGTGGCGGCAGCATGAATATGGAGGATATCTTCGATCAGTTCGGCGATATCTTTGGTGGCGGTGGCGGCAGCCCGTTCGAAAGCTTTTTCGGCGGTGGCGGTCGATCTGGTGGTCGTAGGGTTCGCAAGGGGACTAACCTCAGAATCAAACTCAAGCTCAACCTTGAAGAAATCGCCAACGGTGTAGAAAAGAAGATTAAAGTAAACCGTCTTGTGGCTGCAGAGGGGGTGACATTTAAGTCATGTCCATCCTGTCAGGGTAGCGGTCAGATTAAGAAAGTCGTTAATACCATGCTCGGCCAGATGGTGTCAAGCTCTACTTGTCCTGGATGTAATGGCTCAGGTCAGATCATCGATCAGCGTCCGTCGGGAGTTGATAGCACAGGCCTACAGCAAAAGGAGGAAGTGATCTCGATCAAAATACCCGCTGGTGTATCAGAAGGTATGCAGCTCAGCATGTCGGGTAAGGGAAATGAAGCCCCGGGAGGTGGAGTTGCCGGAGATCTGCTCATCCTTGTCGAAGAAGCGGAGAACGACACCTTGAAGCGAGACGGCAATAACGTCATCTATGACCTGTACCTCAGTTTCATCGATGCGGCGCTAGGCACATCGATGGAGGTGCCGACGATAGAGGGCAAGGTGAAAATCAAAATTGAGCCCGGTACACAAAGTGGTAAGATTCTACGCCTTCGTGGCAAAGGGGTCAAAGATATTAACGGGTACGGAAAAGGCGACCAATTGATCTATGTCAATGTATGGACGCCTAAAGAGCTAACGGTGGATGAAAAATCAAAACTGGAGAGCTTAAAAGACTCAGAAAACTTCAAGCCAAACCCGGGAAAATCAGACAAGAGCTTCTTTGATAAAATGAAGGAATTCTTTTAATCTGAGTGCAAAAACAGATGGATGGCATCATCGCCACTCATCTAAAGAATTAAGGGGTTCGTCTAATCGAGCCCCTTTTTTTGTGTTTTTCAGGATACTGCGCGCAACTAACCACTCACCACATGCGTATCAGGCTACATGTGGAGAAAGATCGCAGCGGTCAGCTTTGTTATTCTTACCTCCTCACAGACATTTGCCCAGCTACAAAAGTTTTATTCTGTAAAGCCGGGCGATGACTATGAGAAGGTGGTATTTACCTTAAATGCCACTTCGGGTTCGTGCTATATTAAGCCGTCCTCCAACAAAAACCCAATCGATATTTATGGTAATCCAGACTTTGAGGAGATTAACCCCTCATTCAAGTCATATACCACTAAGCATGGGATCAATTATGTTGATCTCAACCTGGAGGACTATCAACAGGGAGGATTGACCAAGACGATTTCCTTCAATATGTTCGAATCCAGAAAAGACGATACCAACTTCTGGAAGATCTACTTTAACGAGGACAAGGTTTACGATCTCAACCTCAACTACGGCATTGGAGATGCTAATCTCAACCTATCGGGAATCCCCATAGATCGCTTTAATGTCAACACCGGCAGTGCAGATGTTATTATCAATTATGAAATGGATGGTATGAATCCTATCTCGATGGACACTTTTGCTGTCAAGGTAGATCTTGGAAGTTTCATTGGATATAACCTGACCAATGCGCATGCAGCGCACATCCTCGCCAACATTGGGTTTGGCAATGCACTCCTTGACTTTAGCAAGAAATCAAGCCAAAAAAGCCACGTGCAAGCCTCTGTGGCAGCTGGCCGACTGGTAGTTTACATCCCAAAGGATCAGGCGCCTACGATTATCTATCTCAACGATTCCCCATTGTGCAGTACCCGGCTCACCAAAGACTTCCGGGAGTTGGAAGACAATGTCTTTGTCAATGAGGCCTACTCTCCTGATGCAGAAAACCTCACTACATTCAACATCGATGTGGGAATGGGTAATGTGGTCTTCAGAAATAAAGATTAACCTTTCTCCATATTTTTTGCCAGGTGACTGTAATTTTCTAGGTAGAGGTTGTACTAACCCATCAGACTAAAATTACAAGTCATTGGAACTACTGATTACCAACAATATTTCGAAAGCGTACACCGCTCATCAGGCCTTAACCGATGTGAGCATCAGCATCCCGGAGCAAACTATATTTGGACTCCTGGGGCCGAATGGCGCAGGCAAAACCACCCTTATCAGGATCATTACCCAGATCATTACTCAGGATAAGGGTGAGGTGATATTCAACGGTCAGCCAATGACCCTCAAGTTGACTGAGCAGATCGGCTACCTACCGGAAGAACGAGGGCTTTACAAGAAGATGAAAGTCGGTGAACAGTTGCTGTACCTCGCACGACTCAAGGGCCTCAACAAATCAGACGCTGTAGCCAAAATCAAAGGCTGGTTCAAAAAGCTGGATATCAGCGCATGGTGGGACAAGAATATTGAGGACCTGTCTAAAGGAATGCAGCAAAAGGTGCAGTTTGTAGCGACTGTACTTCACGAGCCGAAACTGATCATACTCGACGAACCCTTTTCCGGGTTTGATCCTGTCAATGCCAGCCTGATCAAAGATGAAATCCTGGAGCTTAGAGATAAAGGAGCGACGATCATTTTTTCCACTCACCGTATGGAATCTGTCGAAGAGCTCTGCGATCATATCGCGATGATCAACAACTCAAAGAAGATCATCGACGGTTCAAAGAAGGACATAAAGAACAGTTTCAAGACGAATACCTATATCATAGAGCATGATCACCCGATCGAACTCATCGATAGTGCTTTTGCAATTAGTCGTCAAGACCAACAGGAAGAGGGACATTTTTCATCGGAAGTGCAGATTCTAAATGATCATACCTCCAATGACCTGCTCAAAGAGCTCATGGTCAACTCCAGGATCATTTCTTTCAAAGAAAAGATTCCGAGCATCAATGACATCTTCATTTCACAGGTAAAATCTAAAGATCATGCATAAGATAGGCCTCATCATTTCCAGAGAATACCTGACGAGGGTTCGCAAGAAGTCTTTCATTATTATGACCATCATAGGCCCTGTCCTATTTGCTGCGCTGATCATACTACCCACATGGCTGGCCTCCCAAGATGGTGAGCAAAAAGTGATTGAAGTACTGGACGACAGTGGCAATTTCACTGGTAAATTTCAGGATACTGAGTCACTGGTCTTTGAGTATATCACCGGCGATCTGGATGCAGCAAAGGAGCGCGTACCCAACGACAATACCTTCGGTCTCCTTTATATCCCGGCTATAGATATTGACCAGCCTACCGGAATCTCCCTATATACACTCAGCAATCCGAGTATTGTGATGGTGAAGACTATCGAACGAACCATCACCAATGAAGTCGAAGAGATCAAGCTCACAAAATCTGGTATTGACAAGGAGACATTGGCATCACTAAAAGCTGACATCACGGTAGATACCATTAGTTTGTCGACTACCGGAGAGGAAAAGGCAAGTAGCTCTGGCGCTGCATCAATTGCCGGGTATGTAAGTTCATTTCTGATCTACTTCTTCATTTTCTACTATGGCGCTCAGATTATGCGGGGTGTCATTGAGGAAAAGACCAATAGAATCTTGGAAGTGATCATCTCCTCGGTCAGACCCATGCAACTCATGCTCGGTAAGATCATTGGCGTGGCGGCCGTCGGCCTGACACAGTTTGTGTTATGGGTGATGCTCACATTCGCAATATCGAGTTTGGTGGCCGCCACATTTGGGATAGACGCTAGCGCCAGCCCGCAGATGAGCGCTCAAGCACAGGATGTGCCTATGGAGGAGATTGACAATATCATGTCTTCCCTGACCTCCCTCAACTTCCCATTGATCATCGGCGTTTTCTTATTCTATTTCCTTGGTGGCTATCTGATGTACGGTGCGCTGTTTGCAGCAGTCGGGTCTGCTGTGGATAGTGATGCGGATTCTCAGCAGTTTATGTTCCCGATCACCATCCCGTTGATCTTTTCGATAGTCGTACTCGGAGCGGTGCTCAAAGACCCTGACGGATCATTGGCTTTCTGGATGTCGATGATCCCACTTACATCGCCGGTGGTGATGATGATGCGCACTCCTTTTGGCGTACCCGAATGGCAGCTGGCATTATCGATGGTACTACTCATTGGTGGCTTTTTATTTACCTCATGGGTGGCGGGACGAATTTATCGAGTGGGAATATTGATGCATGGCACCAAGGTAAACTATAAGACACTTGCCAAGTGGTTCGTACTCAAGAATTAGCCCATTCAATTTCTCACGATCCGTACCAAAATGCTTAAATTCCGTGGCGTAAACTGATCGCACAAAGAGCAGGATTCCGGTAGGAAGAGAAAGAGTATATAAAATCACTCCACTCCTGTCATATTTGTACTGCGGTCTTCGTTGTGCAAACCATGAATAACCCATTTAACGTTTCGGGGATAGACTTCTATCAAAATAGATCTGCTGCCAACTGGATAGTGCTGGTGGTATCATTTCTGATCGGTGGTGGCTCTATTTACTACACGAGCATCCTTGTAGAGAAGATCAAAACCCGTGAGGAGCGGCTCATTTCGCTCTATGCCAATACCCTTGAGTACTTTGCCAACGAGGACGGCAATGTCAACTTCAACTTCATCTTCGAGGAAATCATTGTTTCTAATAATTCCATACCTGTGGTGGTGACTGATGAGATCGGGTTGCCGTATGAGTATAAAAACATACCTGAAGCTGATGAAGCCAGGACTGATGTAGAACGCCGAAATATACTCCTCAGGGAGCTGGCCATCATGGAGGCCGAACACGAGCCCATCCTTATCACGCTCAGAAATAATCTCGATGAGGTCACAGGCTATCAGTACGTCTACTACAAAAACTCCTTTCTACTCACCCAGCTGCAATACTATCCCTACGTGCAGCTACTGGTCATCTTCATCTTTGGCATAGTCGCGTTCATGGTTTTCAACTATAGCCGATCCGCTGAACAAAACAAGGTATGGGTGGGTCTGGCTAAGGAGACAGCACATCAGCTTGGTACACCCCTCTCCTCGCTCATGGCCTGGTCAGAGTACCTTAAATCCGATGGCAGTGGAGCTAATCAGGAAATGGCCGCTGAACTGGACAAAGACATCCAGCGGCTGGAGATGATCACGTCGAGATTTTCAAATATTGGGTCTATCCCACTACTGACCAGTCAGAACATAGTCAAAACTATCAACGAAACCATCGGCTATCTTCAAAGGCGGGTATCGTCCAGAGTCCAGATGACTGTTTCCTCATTCCCGCTAGAGGTCGTCAATGCCGAAATCAACAAGCCATTGTTTGATTGGGTAATCGAAAACATCTGCAAGAATGCAGTGGACGCAATGGCGGGTGAAGGCAAGGTTGACATCAACATTACCAAAGGAGATGAGGGCAAGGTGTACGTTGACATTACGGATACGGGTAAAGGAATTCCCAAATCCAAAATCAGTAAAGTATTTCAGCCCGGCTATACTTCCAAAAAAAGAGGTTGGGGACTCGGGCTGACGCTTGTCAAGAGAATAATCGAAAACTATCACGGTGGTAAGATATATGTCAAATCGACAGAGATCAATGTGGGTACGACCTTCAGAATTGTGCTGAAGTCATGAAGGTTTTGAGCAGCCCTTAATTTTTACTAACGCTTTGTTATCCACTGAGATTCCCTTAATTTTGCAGTTCCAAAAGAGACAAGTATTCCCATCACAATAATAACTAATCGATAATGGCAAATATTGGCAAAGTAACTCAGGTAATCGGGCCCGTAGTGGACGTTGCTTTTGATGCTGAAGGCTCTAAGCTCCCTAGCATTCTCAATGCACTTTCAGTGACTAAACAAGATGGTAGCGTGATTATCATGGAGGTGCAGCAGCACCTTGGCGAAGATCGTGTAAGAGCTATCGCGATGGAAGGTACTGAAGGCTTAAGTCGTGGCATTGAAGTCACTGATTTGGGACAGCCGATATCTATGCCTGTAGGCGATGACATCAAAGGTCGCTTGTTCAATGTGGTGGGTGATGCGATTGACGGAATCGAACAACCTGAAGGCAAGCAGCGACTTTCTATTCACAGATCTGCTCCGAAGTTTGAAGATCTTTCCACTTCTTCTGAGGTACTCTACACAGGTATCAAGGTAATTGACCTTATCGAGCCTTATGCCAAAGGTGGTAAGATTGGACTTTTTGGTGGTGCCGGTGTTGGTAAGACGGTACTGATCCAGGAGTTGATCAACAACATTGCAAAAGCATACTCTGGTCTTTCAGTATTTGCTGGTGTAGGTGAGCGTACCCGTGAGGGTAATGACTTGCTTAGAGAGATGATTGAGTCGGGTATTGTGACCTACGGTGATGACTTCTTGCACTCACTGGAAGAAGGTGGATGGGATCTTACTAAAGTTGATAAAACCAAACTTTCTGATTCGAAAGCAACATTCGTATTTGGTCAGATGAATGAGCCTCCCGGGGCTCGTGCACGTGTGGCATTGTCTGGTTTGACCTTAGCAGAATATTTCAGGGACGGTGATGGCTCTGGAGCAGGTAGAGATATTCTATTTTTCATTGACAATATATTCCGATTTACTCAGGCAGGTTCTGAGGTATCAGCCCTTCTGGGTAGGATGCCATCAGCCGTGGGTTATCAGCCTACATTGGCCTCAGAGATGGGTGCAATGCAGGAGCGTATCACATCGACCAAGAACGGTTCTATTACCTCTGTACAAGCGGTGTACGTACCTGCGGATGACTTGACTGACCCGGCTCCAGCGACTACATTCTCTCACCTTGATGCGACTACAGTACTTTCGAGAAAGATTGCTGAGTTAGGCATCTATCCCGCTGTGGACCCATTGGATTCTACGTCGAGGATATTGAGTGAAGAGGTAGTAGGCGAAGAGCACTACGGCTGTGCACAGCGAGTAAAGGAGATACTCCAGCGCTACAAAGAATTACAGGATATCATTGCTATCCTCGGTATGGACGAATTGTCTGACGAGGATAAGGAAGTCGTGCATAGAGCACGAAGAGTACAACGATTCCTTTCTCAGCCATTCCACGTAGCAGAGGCTTTCACCGGTCTTACAGGTGAGTTGGTAAACATCAAGGATACGATCAAAGGCTTCAATATGATTATGGATGGTGAGTTAGATCACCTACCGGAAGCGGCGTTCAACCTCAAGGGTACCATCGAGCAAGCTATCGCGGCAGGTGAAAAAATGATGGCAGAAGCAAAAGACTAAAGACCATGTTTTTAGAAATCTACACACCAGATAAGCAAGTATTCCAAGGCGAGGTGGACGCTACCACCCTACCGGGAATAGATGGATCACTTCAGATTCTTAATAATCACGCGCCTTTGATTTGCCCGTTGGGTAAAGGTGACTTGAGATATAAGAAGAAAAAAGATGATGTCACAATGACAGTCGAGGGTGGTGTAGTAGAAGTATTGAATAATAAAGTGACAGTATTAGCAGAGTCGATTACAGAATAAGCTAATCTCTACAATAGATACCTAATCAAAACCCCGCTAGTCGGGGTTTTTTGTTTTCTGACCAGTCATACGATTCCACATCTTCTTTTCGAATTGCCAAAAGAAATCAAACTGCCCCAATAGGAATCCATACGCTAACAGAATCACATTATAAACTGGCAGAATCAGTAGATAGTAGAGAATAGTAAAAAGGAGAGGTTGTTCTCCATTCTCCGTAAATAGCCCTACAATAGGCCGCTTCAGCAGCATCACCGTAGTACCCGTTGCAGCAAACACAATCAGGACAAGTACCACCTGCGTAATACTCTTAAGCCCCCAGCGCTGCTGCAGTTTTTCAAGCATCCCGGATCTTTTTAAACTCATTCCATAGCACCATGTCTGGCACTGGGGCTGTATAGCGTACTATTGTCTTTAGCACCGGATGCTCGAATTCAAGATTTCTCGCATGGAGACAGATGCTGGCGTCATCATTGGGAGGTGGGTTACCGTACCTTAGATCGCCGATAATCGGACAGCCGACCTTAGCCAGCTGTACCCTAATTTGATGCGGTCGTCCTGTCTCGGGCTCCACAGATAAGAGATGCTTTCGCTGCACGCTATTGACTACTCTATAAGTCAGAGTGGATTCCAGACTACCCGGCTTCTTGCGCGTATAGGCTGAAGTCACATTGCGCGTCTTATCTTTTATCAACCAATGCACCAATACCTCTTCGGTCTCCGGGGGTCTGTTTTTGACGATTGCCCAATAGGTCTTCTTTACCTGACGCTCCTGAAAAAGTTTGTTCAACCGCGTCAGCGCCTTCGAAGTTTTTGCGAAAACAATCACACCACTCACGGGTCGATCCAGGCGATGAACTACACCCATGAATACATTGCCGGGCTTGTTGTATTTACGCCTGACATAATCCTTGCAAATGTCTGCAAGTGTGACATCCCCGGTCGAATCTCCCTGCACCAGTACACCTGCCGGCTTATTGATCACCAGCAGGTGATTATCTTCATGGATTATTTCTAGGGAGATTCTCAAAACGCGTAATTTAGAGGCCAAAGGTAGTTGTAGATGGACAAAAGCAAGCCAGTAAACACGTTCAAGATCATGAGGTTCTTTCTGATCATCGTAGTGATTTACTTGCTACTGACCAACTATGACATGGATCATAGCGGCCTTCCCCAGACACTTGATCCACCCGCGGTGGATGTGCTTGGTGAAAATCAGGGCGAAGGTAATTTTGTCGGTATTCAACCTTTTATGGAGCCTATTGATTACGCTTCTGACTCTAATTTTTTCAAGAAACTAGATCATTATTTTTCTGTCGCTCAGTCGCAGCACCTCTTCAATGAAAAAAGTATTGTCGTGCTTCCCGAGCACATCGGCACATGGCTCGTTGCTCAAAATGAGCGTAACCTTGTCTACACATCTGATAACATAGAAGAAGCGATGAGGGCAGTTGTCATACGTAACTTCCTCAGTTTCTTACCAGAATACTTCTCGGCTGATGAAGAAGACCAGGCTAAGTCCGCATTATTCAGAGTCAAGTCCGCTCAAATAGCAATCACCTATACACGGGTCATGAAATCACTTGCATCAAAATACAAGGTGACTGTAGTTGGGGGTTCATTGATTCTGCCCAACCCAAAAGTTGAAGAAGACAGCTTGATACTAGAAGGCGGAGCATTATACAATTCCAGCCTTGTCTTCTATCCTGATGGGAGCACCGATCCGAAAATCACCAAAAAAGCTTTCCCAGTGATGGACGAGCAAAGCATGCTCGCTTCTGCAAAAGCTGATGAGCTTCCGGTCTACAAGACACTGGCAGGCAATCTGTCAGTTATGATCTGTGCCGACTCATGGTATCCATCAGCCTATCAATGTGTTCAAAAGAAAGGCGCTACATTATTAGCCATTCCCTCCTATTCTGCCGGTGATGATCTCTGGGCTACCAAATGGCAAGGCTACAATGGTGCTCCTAACCCGGTAGATGTGGACACCACGGATATTGGTGACATCACCGAAGAAATGGCATGGCTGAAGTACAGCATGAGCGGCAGGGCGCAAAAAACTGGAATCAAAAACGGCATCAACGTATTCCTGAGAGGCAATCTCTGGGACATGGGCTCTGATGGTAAGACTATTAGTCTCAGACAAGGAGGCCTCAAAGTGAATGATGCCAGTCAAAAGGCCACTATTACTTGCCTTTGGTTCTGATCAATGGAGAACTAGAACTCCGAAGTAAAGTGGAACTGGATGTCAGGGAAATTATCCTGAACCATCTGCAACCAGGCCTTTGACTCTGCCATAAAGACCAGCTTATCATCTTTGTCTTTGGCAATATAACGCTGCTTAGAGTCGACGAACTCATCCATCTTAGCCTGGCTTTTTGCGCTTATCCAGCACGCCTTGTAGATGTTCAGTGGCTGAAACTGCAGCGTAGCATTATACTCATTCTTTAGGCGATATTGGATTACTTCGAACTGGAGGGCACCAACTGTACCTACCACCTTTCGCTGACCGAATTCATAAGTGAAAAGCTGTGCAACCCCTTCATCCATCAACTGATTCAGGCCTTTATCCAGTTGCTTGGACTTCATCGCATCCATATTGATGACCTCTTTGAACATCTCGGGCGAGAAGGATGGAATTCCTTTGTAGTTGCCCTTCTCTCCTTCGGTCAGGGTATCCCCAATTTTTAGATTGCCTGTGTCATAAAGTCCGACAATATCGCCAGGGAACGCCTCGTCAATCGTCTCCTTCTGCTGTGCCATAAAGGCAGTGGCATTCGAGAAGCGAAACTGCTTGTCCTGACGCACATGATAATAATTACTCCCTCGCTGAAATGTCCCGGAGCACACTCGCGCAAAAGCGATTCTATTGCGGTGCTTGGGGTCCATGTTAGCATGGATCTTGAAGATAAAGCCTGAGAATTTGTCCTCAGTGGGTACAACCGTCCGAAGCTCCGTCTCTCTCGGGATTGGCGGAGGTGCGATTTGTATGAAGCAGTCCAATAACTCACGGACGCCAAAGTTATTCACAGCACTGCCAAAGAAAACAGGCGCTACTTTGCCTTGACGATACTCCTCCACATCTAGAGGATCATATACACCCTCTACCAACTCCACCTCTTCACGAAGCAGCTTTACAGCTGACTCTGGCAGGCTTTTATCCAGCTGAGGATCGTCAATGCCATTAATCTTTACTACATCCGTGACCTTCTTGGTTTTGCTTGGCTCATAGAGGTTAAGATTATTCTCGTACATGTTGTAGACGCCTCTTAGCGACTTGCCCATGCCTATTGGCCAGCTCATCGGGCGCACCTTGATATCAAGTTTTTCCTCAATCTCGTCCAGCAGGTCAAAAGCATCACGTCCCTCTCGGTCAAGCTTATTGATAAAGCAGAGTACGGGCGTATTGCGCATACGGCAGACTTCCATGAGCTTCTCCGTCTGTCCCTCCACACCTTTCACACAGTCAATCACCATGATGACACTATCGACGGCCGTCAGTGTGCGGTAGGTATCTTCGGCAAAATCCTTGTGACCAGGGGTGTCGAGGATATTGATCTTGAGATCGTTGTAGTTGAAGCCCATCACCGAAGTAGCCACAGAAATGCCTCGTTGCTTCTCTATGTCCATCCAGTCAGAGCGCGTACCCACATCGATCTTGTTGGATTTCACCGCCCCAGCCGTCTGGATCGCTCCACCAAACAAGAGTAATTTTTCTGTCAAAGTCGTCTTACCTGCATCGGGGTGAGCGATGATGGCAAATGTGCGCCGCTTTTGTATTTCTTGTTTTAGTGTCATGCCTGCTGAATTATCAGGGCGCAAAGATAAAATGATTATTAAAGATCATGTCTATGGCGCACAAAGGATTAAGGATAATGTGATGTCGACCAATGAGTTTCCCGATTAGCACAAAGCAGGCGTCCGTCGGTCTGGAACCGTAGGACTCTGAACAAACCAGGCGCCCCGCAAGACTTACGAAGTTTTAAAAACTTCGTAAGTCTGACAGTGCTAATAAGGGCCTTAAGGCGATGGGCGAGACCGAAGTGGCATGGGCGTGGGAGGCTCGACCCGCCGCGAGGGGGCTTATGTGCGTGGAACATGGCGTAGGGTCGTGCGATTCCAGAGGTTCTGTATCGACCAGCTACCGCAATAAGTGAATGCCTGTCATACGCTGCTGTCATTATGTCACCTTTTTGGTATTGGCACAACCATTGATATAAGGGGAGCATAACAAGAAATAAATTACTGACGATAATAAAACATATATCATGGGAAAAATAATTGGTATCGACTTAGGAACCACTAACTCATGTGTCGCCGTAATGGAGGGTAATGAGCCGGTAGTGATCCCTAATAGCGAGGGAAAACGCACCACTCCTTCTATCGTGGCTTTTTTGGACAATGGGAAGGGTGAGAGGAAAGTAGGTGACCCTGCAAAAAGACAGGCAATCACCAACCCTCAAAATACCGTGAGCTCTGTGAAGAGGTTCATGGGTAAGAAATTTAACGATGTAGCTGCCGAGCGCAAGAATATGTCTTATGGCCTGGAAAGTGGCAATAATGACACAATCCGCGTGAAGATCGGTGATAGAAACTATACTCCTCAGGAGCTTTCAGCGATGATTCTTCAAAAAATGAAGTCTACTGCTGAAGACTACCTGGGAACTGAAGTAAAAGAGGCGGTGATCACTGTACCTGCTTACTTCAATGACGCTGAGCGTCAAGCGACAAAAGAAGCTGGCGCGATTGCTGGCCTTGAGGTGAAAAGAATCATCAATGAGCCTACTGCTGCGGCATTGGCTTATGGTCTTGATAAGAAAAATCAGGAAATGAAGATAGCGGTGTATGACCTTGGTGGTGGTACATTCGATATTTCGATCCTTGAATTGGGTGATGGTGTATTCGAAGTGAAATCTACTAATGGTGATGTACACCTTGGTGGTGACGACTTTGACTCAGTGATCATCGACTGGTTAGCGGCCGAGTTTAAGTCTGACGAAGGACTTGATCTTACAAAAGATCCTATGGCCCTTCAGCGTTTGAAAGAAGCTGCTGAGAAAGCTAAGATCGAATTGTCCAGCTCTTCCAGCACTGAGATCAACTTGCCTTATATCATGCCGGTAGACGGTGTGCCTAAGCACTTGGTGAGAACACTGAGCCGTGCAAAATTTGAGCAACTGTCTGACGCTCTAGTGAAGAGATCATTGGAGCCATGTAAGAAAGCATTGTCAGATGCTGGCATGAACATCTCTGAAATAGATGAGGTGATTCTGGTAGGTGGATCAACAAGAATCCCTAGAATCCAGGAAGAAGTTGAGAGGTTCTTCGGCAAGAAGCCTTCAAAGGGTGTAAACCCTGATGAGGTGGTGGCCATCGGTGCTGCAATCCAGGGTGGTGTATTGACCGGTGAAGTAAAGGATGTCCTGCTTCTTGATGTCACTCCTCTTTCACTTGGCATTGAGACCATGGGTGGAGTAATGACCAAGTTGATCGAGTCTAACACTACGATCCCTACCCGTAAGTCGGAGGTATTCTCTACTGCTGCTGATAATCAGCCATCTGTAGAAATCCACGTACTCCAGGGTGAGCGCGCTATGGCGAAGGACAACAGAACGATTGGAAGGTTCCACCTTGATGGTATACCACCATCACCTCGTGGGGTACCCCAAATCGAAGTGACTTTCGACATAGATGCCAACGGTATCATGAACGTATCCGCTAAGGATAAAGGCACTGGTAAAGAGCAGAAAATCAGAATCGAGGCTTCATCCGGATTGACAGATGAGGAAATCGAAAAGATGAAGAATGAGGCAAAAGCCAATGCTGACTCTGATAAGGAAGCTAAAGAGAAGATCGATAAGATCAACGCAGCTGACTCGCTCATCTTCCAAACTGACAAGCAGTTATCGGAGTATGGTGATAAGCTCTCTGATGCCAATAAGACTGCCATCGAAGGTGCATTGACCAAGCTGAGAGAGGCTCATGGTAAGCAGGATATAGCTGCGATCGATGCGTCGATGGAAAAGCTCAATACTGTATGGCAAGCTGCCAGCCAGGAAATATACGCTGCACAGCAAGCGGCTGCTGGTGGAGCTGAAGGAGGCCCTGCCGAAGGTGCTGCTCCCGGTGGAGAAGCTGAAGGTGATGCAAACGACTCTGACGTGTCAGATGTAGAATTCGAAGAGGTAAGCGACGAGAAAAAGTAACTTACCCTAGTACATAGATCATAAAGCCTTCGCTGATGTTTCAGCGAAGGCTTTTTCTTTTATTTATGGTTGACCACATTCGGCTGTCAACGTTTCGAAGACTTCAGTCATTCCTAATTTATACGCTTGCCATAAGCTAATACAAGCCTTCTCTTTGTCTGATTGAGAGTAAAGGTCATATAATAAGAAATGAGCGTAAGCGAGGTTAGGAAAATACTTAAGGACTTTTTCGACATCTTTAATGGCGCGTTCGTCCTCTCCTAAAAAGAATAATGCAGATCCACGTTGAATATAAAAAAAGGGGTTAACAACCATTTCTTCGTGCTCTTCGTTATCAAAAATTTCCATTGCTTTACTCATGTAAGGAATTGCTTCGCTCCCTTTTCGTTTCTGAATTAGGTCAATGCCAATCATCAAATTCACTCTACCATTACCCGGGTCAATCTTAAAAGCTTTGTCTAATTCTCTTTGCGCAAGACTATCCTCCTTCAGCTCATTTAGACAACTATACTTGTTCATCAAAAAATCAACGTTATCAGGGTAGTATTCTAGCAAAATGGAATAGTCATCAAGGGCTTCTTGTTGATGTCCGCTGAGGGTATAAGCCAGAGCTCGATTTATTCTGGCTATCGAATCATAATCTTCATTGATTGTGATTACTCTCGAAAAGTCTGTGACGGCTTTTTCATAATCAGACAGTCTTAGATATGCTATTCCTCGGGCCAAGTAGGAGTCAGTCATTTCAGGCTTAATTTCAATTGCTTCTGAAAAGTCCTCCACTGCCTCTTCTAACTTAGAATCATAAAACGTCATTTTAATGAATCCAGAATTATAGTATAGCCACTGATCCTGATTGTTGTTTGCTACAAGAATATCTAGATAATATAAGGCAGAATCGTAATTCTCATTCTCATAGTGTAGGTGGTACATTTTCTCAAATTGCCTGTAGCCCTGACAATAATTATCAAATGAGATAAGCATTAATACCAATACTATTAAACCGATTGGTACTTTAGATTCATTCAGCATAACAAGTCATGTTTGCATAATGAGTCCTAGAACTCGGATTACAATATAAAATAAATATACGTTATCCCGTATTCCTCATCGCACCGGCAATCGCGTTGATGGTAATCAGCAAGTCAAGCAGCGTCCGCTCATTTTTCTCGGCATCATTCTGATCCTTTACTGCTCTCCAGGTTTTAAGCAAAGCGACCTGACGATCATGCAGATGCTGCAAGAGTGAGGCTCTAAGCTTATTGGAATAATAGTGAGAAACCCTCCTTTCAGAAATATCCTTGCCCAGCAAATCATGAAGTGCATCCCTTGTCAGCTTCAATTCTGTTAAGAAGAGGTTGAGGAATTTGTCCCTGATCTTCTCATCTGCCACCAACGAAGCATACTTAGTCATGATATCCTCATCCGTAGCAGCGAGACTAGTATCCACATTGGTCAGCACGTACCTGATGAATGGATCATGGCCGGTTGCCTTCTTGAACTCTGCATAAGCCTTAGCATCATTCTTCTTGAGATTGCTGAGCGTCGTACCCAAGCCGTACCAGCTGGTCATGTTGAAGCGCGACTGGCTCCAGGAAAATACCCAAGGAATAGCTCGCAGGTCCTCCAGAGAATGAGCCCCCGAGCGCCTTGAAGGCCTTGAACCAATACGGCTCGACTCGATGGCATCAATAGGAGTCGCCTCCCTGAAGAAAGGAATAAAGCCTTCCTCGTGCATCAATGCAGAGTAGTGCTTCTTGCTCTCGCTCGCCATCTTGTCAATCAAGTCGGCCAGTGGATGCTCTTTTCGCTCGGTATATTTTCCTCTGATGTACTTTGCCGTAGTACTGGCTGTGAGCAGCTCGATATTATATTCTGCATTGACTTTGTTGGCATACTTCTGAGCGATGGTCTCTCCCTGCTCGGTCAATCGGATATCTCCATTTACGGTAGAGTGAGGCAATGCGCTGATGAAATAGTGGGTAGGGCCTGCACCTCGGCTAATAGAGCCTCCTTTGCCGTGGAAGAACCGGATTTTTACATCCAGCTCTCGTCCCACCTGGCTGAGTTTGGATTGAGCTTTGAAGAGGCCCCACTGGCTCGCGAGGATACCACCATCTTTATTGCTATCGCTATAGCCGACCATCACCTGCTGGACTTTCTCCTCCTCCTGTCGGGTGTTTTGGAGATACGCCAGGCTCCTCTTCGTGTAGGGGTGCAATAAGAAGGACCGCAGAATTTCAGGCCCATTCTCAAGATCCTCTATGGTCTCGAGTAATGGTACCACAGGTATGATACAGACCAGCCCTTCATCGGTCTGTCTGGTCAACCCACACTCACGTGCTAGCAGATAAACAACGAGCAAGTCGGATAGACTTCTGGTCATGCTCACGATAAAGCTACCTATGCCCTCAGTGCCATAATTAGCTACGTGCTGCTCTACTTGATAAAGACACTCCACTACCGCCTGTGCATTAGGGCCTAAGCTACTTTTCGCATGGGCGAATGGGCGGTTTGACTGAAGTTCCTTGTTAATAAATTCTAATCGCTTGGTCTCATCCCAATTCAGAAAGTCCTGACCATTGAGGCCTGCTGCATTCATGAGCTGGGCGATGGCATTGTCATGAAATGCCGAGTTTTGCCTGATATCAAGGCGTGCCAGGTGAAAACCGAAAGTCTCGACTGTCCTGATTGCATTGATTACCTCATCCTCAGCAATGGCCTTAGCACCAAAGTCAAGCAATGCGCTCTTGAGCAATTTCAAGTCAGAGAGCATCTCCGCAGCAGTCACATAAGCTCCGGGAAACTCCTTGAGCTCTGTGGCATGTCCCCGCTTTGTATCAAGTGGCATTTTAGCCATAATCAGGTTAAGGAATTGGCGAAAGGCCTCTCCTTTGTTTCTGCTAAGGGCAGGTTCGCCATCTTCACCTAACTGTATAATCATCTGATAGGCGCGCTCTCGCAATGATGGGCTGGCCTTCTCCATATCACAGGCAAAGCTCAAATGCCTCACCAGGTAATTCAAACGTCTACGGATCACGACCATTGCATTGAGACGAAGCTGGCTTAGGGTGTTAGCCGTTACTTCCGCCGTTACGAAAGGGTGACCATCACGATCCCCACCTACCCAGTTGCCAAAGCCGACTTTGGGAAAGGCATGTTGATCATAAATAAGCTGACGATCAAGCCCTGCTTCTCTCCAGGCCTGAAGCATACGACGATCAAGCACCGGGATCACATCCGGGAAGACATTGACCAGGTAGTGCATGATGTTACGAAGCTCCGAAGGCACATCGGGCTTTTCTACGAAGATCTCTCCGGTCTTCCATAGTCTGTAGAGGCTAAGCTTAATATTATGTCTGATATTCTGAAGCTCCATGCGAGTGTACATGGTGTTTTCTCTCTGCACGAGTAGCAGATAGAGCTCCCTATGATGCTCGAGCACGGTCGCTCTCTTGGCTTCCGTAGGGTGAGCGGTAAGGACGGGCTCAATTCTGACTTTGGGCAGATGCTCGGCAATCTGTTGACCATCAAGCCCAAGTGCCATTAGGCCTTTGATCTGATTAGCCCATAGTCCATTGATGCTGGAAAGCTCCTTATCTTCCTTGGATCTACGCTGCTGTACGGCACCATTGACCTCTACCATATTTACGAGTTGGAAGATCAGTGAGTATAGCTGGATGTGCTTTGGCGTCAGGTTGGTCAGCTCTTCCGAAGAAAGTTCGTTGATCCACGGTATTTGACCCGCGATGGTCTCTTCCCCGTTTTCCGATAGGACTTCCTTGAGCGCTTCAAGTAAAAAGTACAAATCCTCGTAAGGCTTACCGAGTTGATCTTTGATTTCTGCTAATATCTCTTTCATAAGATTCTATCTTGAATTGGTAGTATTAACCAGCGACCGAGCCACTTCGTTTTGGAGTAACTATTCGATTGGCGCCAGTATCCACACTACCGCAAATTTTGGAAAGAATACATTAATACCAGCATTAACCAAGAAAAGCTGCTAAGTATTACAATTCATTCAATCGAAGTATGATTCATTTGAATGAATTGTAAATAGAAGTCTGGAAATGAGGTTTAAATATCAAATAGGCAACTGGTGTTAAGTTAAGCGTGCTTTAGCCAAACCAAGTCTCGTTCTTTTTACCCCATGCTACTTTAAAAAATATAACCATAGCTACGGCTATGCTGATATTTTTTGCATTGCCTAGAATAAAAATTACTTCGACTTATACGACACAACACACTTAACTTAACACTAGAATTCGCAATTGCCAGGAGTTCGGGGAAAGGGAATCACGTCGCGTATATTACCCATACCTGTAATGAACTGGATCATGCGCTCGAAACCCAGTCCAAAGCCTGAGTGCGGTGCTGTTCCAAACCGTCGGGTGTCCAGGTACCACCACATCTCTTCGGCAGGCATATTCATTTCACGCATTCGCGCTAGGAGTACATCATGACGTTCCTCACGCTGAGATCCGCCTACTATCTCTCCGATTCCGGGGAAGAGTATGTCCATCGCACCTACGGTCTTGCCGTCTTCATTTTGACGCATGTAGAAGCTTTTTATCTCCTTGGGGTAGTTGTAGAGGATGACCGGCTTTTTGAAATGCTTCTCAACCAGGAATCGCTCATGCTCAGACTGCAAATCAGCACCCCACTCCTCAATCAGATAGCTAAATTTCTTTTTCTTATTAGGCTTAGAATTGCGAAGGATGTCGATTGCCTCAGTGTATGTGATACGCTCAAAATCATTCTCCACCACGAACTTCAGCCGTTCAATAAGGGACATCTCGTTGCGCTCAGTTTGAGGCTTGTTCTTCTCCTCATCTAACGCTCTCTTTTCAAGGAAAGCCAGGTCATCTGCGCAATGGTCTAGTGCGTAGTTGACGAGATACTGGAGCATCTCTTCCCCAAGATCCATATTGTCATCTATATCGTAAAAAGCCATTTCGGGCTCGATCATCCAAAATTCCGATAGGTGACGCGAGGTGTTGGAGTTCTCTGCGCGAAAGGTCGGGCCGAAGGTGTAGATTTCCGATAGGGCCATGGCCACCAACTCTCCCTCTAGTTGCCCCGAGACCGTAAGATTTGCCTCACGCTCGAAGAAATCCTGCTTGTAGTCCACAGCGCCTTCTTCTGTCAATGGCGGACTCTTGGGGTCAAGGGTCGTCACGCGGAATGTCTCGCCAGCACCCTCAGCATCAGAGCCTGTAATGATCGGGGTATGTATATTCACAAACCCCTTGTCATGGAAGAACTTGTGTACTGCGAAGATCATCGCGTGACGAATCCGTAGGATTGCTGCGAAAGTGTTGGTGCGTGGGCGCAGATGTGCAATCTCGCGCAAGAACTCGAGTGAGTGCTTTTTAGGCTGCAAGGGATACTTCTCGGGATCGGCCTCTCCATAGATCTCAATGCTCGCTGCTTCCAACTCCACGGACTGACCGCTACCCAGGCTCTCTACCAGTTTTCCAGTCGCAGATATACAGGCACCTGTCGTGATCTTTGAGATCAATTCTTCGTCGAATTGCTCAGGTGATACTACGATTTGGAGATTGTGAATAGTCGACCCATCATTGAGTGCGACGAAAGCGACATTCTTACTGGCACGCTTCGTTCGTACCCACCCTTTAACCGTCACCTCCTGACCAACTTCCGCGTCGGTCAATGCTTTGATAATCTTTGTTCGCTTTGTCATATAATATCGTAGTATTGCGTGTTTTTGGCACGCTATTGGCCTTGCCGTATTGCTACAAGGTCTGCAAAAACAGAGCGCAAAAAAACGATAATTAGGGCGCATTATCAAAGAATCACCTAATTATCATAAATTTGGTAGAAGCTCAAAAAACGAATAAAAAGGGATATTTTTAGTTAATGCAAAAGCTTGGACTCATACAATCACTGCAACAAAAACTGTCTCCTCAGCAGATACAGTTTATCAAGTTGCTGCAAGTACCAACGGCCGAGTTAGAAACAAGGGTAGAAGAGGAGCTCGAGATCAATCCTGCACTGGAAGAAGGCAGGGATGAATCTGATGACAACAGTGACTCGGATGATTTTGACGAAGGAGAAAGCGAGAAGGAAGACGACCTGAACATCGAGGATTATCTTCAGGACGACTATACAGGATACAAGATGCAAGGTGACGGCCCCAATCCGGATGAGGAAAATCGGGAGATTCCGATCACAATGGGTGCCACGTTACACGAACAGCTCGTTGACCAATTGGGATACCTACGGCTGGATGAAAGACAGACCACCATCGCCAAGCAACTTATCGGAAGTATCGATAGCGATGGCTATATCCGACGGGATCTGGAGGCCATCATCAATGATCTGGCCTTCTCTCAAAATATAGAATCGGATGAAGAAGAGCTGGAAGATATTCTCTTCAAGATTCAGACATTTGATCCTCCTGGAATTGGCGCCCGTAATCTCAAAGAATGCCTTGCCCTACAGCTGGAGCGCAAAGAGCCTCGGAGCGCCTATGAAGAGATCGCATTGATCATTTTGAACTCATGTTTTAACGAATTCACAAAGAAGCATTATGATAAGATCCAGAAGAAACTGGAGATAGAGGATGAGGAAATCCTAAAGGAGGCCATTACGGTCATCACCAAGCTCAATCCCAAGCCGGGGGGGAGTTCGGACGCTTCGTCACGCACACAGTTTCTCATGCCGGATTTTATACTCACCAATACGGATGGTAAACTCGACCTGGCGCTCAACTCTCGAAATGCACCAGAGCTCCGCATTAGCAGATCTTATTCGGAGATGCTGGACACTTATGATAAGTCCAAAAAAAAGGATAAAAAACTCCGTGAAACTGTCACCTTCGTCAAGCAGAAACTGGATTCTGCTAAGTGGTTCATCGATGCGATCAAGCAAAGACAGAATACATTGCTCAATACCATGAATGCCATCATCGAGCTTCAATATGATTTTTTTCAGGACGGAGATGAGGCAAAACTAAGACCCATGATCCTCAAGGATATTGCGGAAAAGATCAACATGGATATTTCTACGGTCAGTCGTGTCGCCAATAGCAAATCGATTCAGACGGAGTTTGGCATCTATCCGCTCAAGTATTTCTTCTCTGAAGGTATCGCCACGGATAGCGGCGAAGATGTAAGTAGCCGGGAAGTCAAGCAAAAACTACGCGAAGCCATAGACAGTGAGGATAAGAAAAAACCCCTCTCCGACGAGAAGCTAGAAAAGCTGCTCAACGGTATGGGCTACAATATCGCCCGCCGCACGGTCGCCAAGTATAGGGAGCAACTCAATCTACCTGTCGCCAGACTTAGAAAAGAGCTGTAGTGCGAGATTTCATGCAATTCATTTCTTACGTACTGCATCCGCTGTTGATGCCGACACTTGTATTTACAGTGATATTTTATTTCCTACCGGAAAGCGTTAAGCCAATAGATAATGAGGCCATCCCATTTCTCCTGTTGGCCATACTGATTACTACCTTTATTATACCCGTATTAAGTATTTCAGCACTGCGTTTTACCTCTACCATCAGTAGCCTTTCACTTCAGAAACGTGAAGAAAGAGTAGTGCCATTCGTGTTCATTGGGATGTTCTACGCGTTGACCACCTACCTCTTTATCCACAGGATTCAGGTGAATGAGGTGATTGCATTGATGATGATTACTACATCAGTGCTCATAGGACTACTCACCGCCATCACCCTGAAGTATAAGATCAGTATACATGCCGCCGGCATTTGTGGAAGCGCCGGATACCTCATTGCGCTAGCCAATATCTACCAATCAGAGGCCCTGATCTATCCGGCTGCTGCTGCTATTGTCCTGAGTGGGGTAGTAATGACGGCTCGCCTTTATCTCAACGCTCATACCCTGAATGAGGTAGCCGCCGGCTGTTTTCTCGGCTTTGGTGTTTGCTTTGGCTCGGTCTATTTCCTGGCCTAGAACAGGTTGAAGCTGATACCCATGGCCCAGGGATTGGGCTCGGCAGTAGTTCCTTGTGGCTGCTCTCCGCTAGAGAAGAGTTGAGAGAAATAGTACTTGTAGTAGATATTGAATCCTCTGTAGCCTAGTCGACCAGAGACCCCATATCGAAAATTGGAGATACCGAAATCGTCTTTTACTTTATCTATCACATTACGACCATTCTCCTCGTACTTCACCTTAGTGTGACTATCAATCAGTACACCTGCCATACCTCCGATGGCGATAAAGCCACCATCACTTGGATTACCACCAAACCCAAAGCGGAACTCTATCGGCAAGTCCAGGTAGGTAGTGGCCAGCTTACTCTTAGTGGCTGAAAAGCCCAGTGTATCGATAGTCGTGATTTCATTCACCGTACTACTGGGATCAATACCGTATCCTAACGTAATGTCATTATCAAAAGCATACTTCTCGCTACCGACACCAAGTGCGATATTGAAAGTTATCTTATCATTGACGGGTAGCGGCTTGTTGTAGTAAATCCCGAAAGACTTGGAACCCCAAAAAGCAGTGCCCATAGCATCATCGGCATTGCTGAGATTCATAAACCCAAGATCAAGCACCATACTACCTGGTATATCAGGACTAGCCAACTCGGTTTTCTCCACTTGCAGTGGCTTGAGTGCATTTTTGGTTCCCGTAGTAGCGAATGTCTGAAACGAGAAAAATATGGAAAATGAAAGAAGTAAGAAGTTGCGCATTATGCTCTTAAAATTTCAGTGGGCAAAGATAGATGAATTAAACGAAGTAAACAGGTCAGGGATTTTTTAAGATGGGCTTTTTCTATAATTTTGCAATCGCTTAAAAAGGATACGGCACTACAACAGTACAATGCAACGATTCCTTTATAAGTTGCCTATGTAAATGGCCTTCTAGCTCAACTGAATACCTGCCTGCCGGCAGGCAGGGAGCACCAAGACATCTGATAGATTATGTACTCTGTATATGTCTTAAGAAGTGAGGTAAATGGGTATTTTTACGTTGGTATGTCTACCGATGTGAATAGGCGCTTAATTGAGCACAATACTGGTAAGAATAAGTCTACCAGAGCTTACAAGCCTTGGAAGCTATTTTTCTACGAAACGCTCGGAAGCCGTAAAGAAGCGAGAAGTAGGGAAAAATACTTGAAGAGTGGCGTAGGTAAGGAGTATATTAAGAATAAATGGCCTTCTAGCTCAACTGAATAGAGCACCAGATTACGGCTCTGGAGGTTGCAGGTTTGAATCCTGCGAAGGTCACAAGAGCCCGCCAAACGATGGTGGGCTTTTTCATTTCATTCTTACATGGAAATAGAAGCCCAACCGACGGTTGCAGCCAAGACTTGGCGTTTTTGAACCATGCGCGGACCATATCTAAATCTCACCAATCTTGTAGGTGTTATTGATAGACTTATGAAGTTTCTAAAACTTCGTAAGTCTATTTGGATATCTCCCACCATCCATCTAAGCTTCTTTGCTACCACCAACAACTTTTAGCAGGTTGTATTCTTAACCAACCCCCTCCGCACCATGCGCTATGCCACCCTATTTCTTATTGGCTTCATATTCATTATTTCTTGCCAACCACAGCAAGACTGCAACTGCGGTGGTGAAACCGCCGAACAACACGATCAAAAATGGACCTGGACCACAGAGCGCTTTGATGCCGCGGTGAACAAAGTAAGGGCCGGAAGAGACCTCACCCCGGACGTATGGCCCGATGGTGGACAGGTAGCTGTCCTGCTATCCTTCGATGTGGACAATGAGACGGTGGCATGGTGGGACGGTGAGCCGACAGCCACAGACCTGTCACGTGGTGAATACGGCTCAAGGGTAGCACTAAAACGAGTAGTCGACCTACTTGAGAATAAAGGTGTACCTGCTTCTTTCTTCATTCCAGCGCTAAGTTTGAAAACCTCACCGCAGATGGCAGATGAGATCAAGCGCCTGCCCCGGCATGAGTTTGCCGTACATGGCTGGATTCACGAGCGCAATTTCCGCGTTCCACCAGCTCGGGAAAAAGAGATGATTCTAGAGGCTAAGAAGATGCTCATGGACATTACAGGCGAGGAACCGACAGGCTACCGTGCCCCTTCATGGAACTTCAGCGATGCTACTCCTTCGATATTGATAGAGATGGGGTTCACTTACGAAAGCTCGATGATGGCTGATGATCGCCCATATGAGTTGGTCATCGATGGTCAACCTACCGGAATAGTGGAACTGCCCGTCGAGTGGATCTTAGATGATGCTCCCCTACTCAACCCGAGAGGCGGACGCTATACCAACCCAAGGGAAGTACTTCAGGTATGGAAAGATGAATTTGATGTGGCCTATGAAGAGGGTACGATGTTTCTCCTGACCATGCATCCGCACTACATCGGTCACCGTTCGAGAATAGTAGTGCTCAAAGAACTTATTGAGTATATCCAATCAAAGGAGAAGGTCTGGTTTGGAACTCATCAGGAAGCTGCTGTGTATGTGAAGGAAAAGGCGGATATGGACTAGCTCTTCTAAAGAAGAATGGTCGCCAGAATTAGCACTACCCCCAGCACACTCAAGCCCTGAACCGCACTTACAATAGAGTAACTACGATAGGCATCACCTACTTTCAGTCCACTAAACTGACTCACCACCCAGAAATAAGAATCATTGGCGTGCGAGAAGGTCATCGCTCCTCCACCAATCGCAATGACACAGAGGGTTACGAACATGGGACTCACCCCGTTCATTCCGATCATCGGTGCAAGTAGCGAACTGGTGACTACAATAGCAGCTGTCGATGAACCCTGAGCTGTCTTCAGGATGGCCGCTACCGCAAATGTTGCCAGCAGAATGACAATTCCACTTTGATCGCCTCCTCCAATAAGTCCGGTGAGATGTGCTGTTAAGGAAGAAGCCTTCAGCACAGCTCCAAAAGCACCACCCGCTCCAGTGATGATGAGAATGGGGCCTGCTTGCGAAATAGCAGTGGTAGTCAATTGGGTGAAGACTTTGACGCTCTTCAACTTTAGACAAAAGAAGCTCGCAAATACGCTGATCAAGAGCGCTATCATCGGATTGCCAACAAAGTCAATGAACGTCAAGTCCCATGAAGCCAGATTGCTGATGGTGCCCAAACTGATCAATAGTATTGGCAAAACAATAGGCACCAAAGCACGCCAGGGGGCCAAATTCACCGCATTGCTGTCATCTGATGCCGGTGCTTCCGGTAGCTCGGATATCACATTTCTGGTAAGTCGTGTGCCAAGCCATAGCGCCATAGGTAGTGTCACAAAAGCCACAAAAAAACCGACGAGGATCACGAGACCCAAATAAGAGGTGGCTCCAAGGTTACCAGCTGCAGCAATAGGGCCAGGTGTAGGGGGCACTAGAGTATGCGTGGCATAGAGGCCCGCCGCTAAACCTACAGACAGACTAGCCGGAGTTTGCCCGGTGCGCTCACTGATCTGCTTAATGAGTCTGGAAAGTATTATAAACCCGGCATCACAAAACACCGGAATCCCTACAAAAGCACCCAGGAAACTTAACGCCACCATGGGGTGCTTCTGACCAACACCATTCATGAGTCCCGAAGCAATGGTCTGCGCTGCACCAGACTGCTCCATCATCATACCGAGGATACTCCCTAGTACGATGATCACCCCAATTGAGGCCAGTAGTCCCCCAAATCCTTCACCAATCTTGCTGACCACTTCTGGTAAGGGAAGGCCCAAGGCCAAACCTGCACCCAAAGCTGCGACTATCAGCGACAGAAATGGGTGCCACTTCCAAACCGAAATAGACACAATGATCCAGCAGACGGCCAGCAGGAGAATGAGGAAAGCTGTAATCACTTGATCAGTTTATTGTATCGCAGTGTTGGGCAATAAGTCATTTTCAATATATTCCCGAATAATAATTGGCTTAGGTTAGAACAACACCCACCTAACCGCCCTTCCAGGTCGGCCTCAAGGGCGGAATGTGTCCCCTTGAGCCGAGGTGGAACCGGGACTATAGGGGTGTGTTTTGATGGAAAATAAAATTAGCTCGTTCTATTCACTCCAACGCTATTTATAGGCCCGCGATTAGCTTTGCACCTACTTATATTCTATCGCCAAGACCTCATCAAAATCAGGGTTGACAGATCGGGCGAACTGTATCGCGGCGTGATCTTCTTCGAGCTCATTGAAGTAGAACACTCCCCCCTCACTTCTTTGCTTATCCAGATCTCCTTGCATGTCCTTCAGGCCTTGCATATATGGCGCATAGCTCTCACCTGGGCCTGTCGATTTCACGACGAAAAGCAATGCCGGCTCATTGAAAGGTGCTTCCCATCCTGTCGGCATGTTTGATCCGAAGTGGAAGACATTGCCAGGCTCCATCACCTGGCGCTTGCCCTCACTGCATAGTACCCAGCTACCGCTAATGGTATAGATCATACTCTCGGTGGGGTGTGGGTGCTCAGACAAAAACATGCCCGGCTGTAGCTCAATAAAAAACGACCTCATATTCTCAGCATAAAGCAAAGGCCCAAAAATACCTTCATGCGTCATGACACCTACCGACTCAACGGCATCTCTGATATCAGTGATGATTTCAATATTCCTAGCGTGCTGAATATACTCAGGCGATACCGCAGTGGCGGCAACCACCTCGGCAGGTTTAATCTCATCAGGATTGGCAGGCTGAGCTACCGCTGGATGAGTATGCGCTTCGCCACCGTCATGGCTATGTCCCCCCTCCTCAGTACTTTCAGGTGCAGGTTGGCTGCAAGCCCAAAACAGGGATAAGGCAATTACTAGTAAAGTTGAATGTCTCATGTTGAATAGTTAAGGTTAGTATGATTGAATTTAATGATAATGTCAGTTCATTGATAGGTTTTCGTGATGATTCTGATCCGGATGGTCCAGCAGGCTGTATACACACGGAATGACGAAAAGATTGAGAATAGTAGCCGAAAGCAGTCCTCCCAGGATCACCATTGCCATAGGGCTTTGAATTTCATTGCCGGGTTCTCCGCCTTTGACCACTAGCGGGATTAATGCCAAGCCCGTAGTAAAAGCAGTCATCAATATAGGATTGAGGCGATCAATTGCGCCTGCCTTGATCAGTTCTAGGCCTGCCAGCCCTTCTTTATGAAGGTCTTCATATCTGGAAACGAGTAGTATCCCATTCCTCGTCGCAATGCCGAACAGGCTAATAAATCCGATGGTCGCTGCGATGCTGATAATCCCAGAGGTAAAGTAGACAATCAGAATACCTCCGATCAGGGCCATGGGTAAGTTGAGCAATACAACGAGCGCCAGCCTGACCTTTCGGAACTCGAAATAGAGCAATAAAAATATGACCAGAATGGCGAGTACGGCAGTCAGAAGCAGGAGTTGGGAAGCACGGGACTCACTCTCAAACTGGCCACCGTACTCTATCCGATATCCCTCTGGCAAGTCTACTGAAGTGCCAACAGCCTCCTGAATATCAGTAACAGCACTGCGTAGGTCACGGCCCTGAACGTTTGCTGCGACTACAATCTTGCGTTGTACGCCCTCACGACTGATGGATCCCGGGCTGCTGACCGAGCTCACAGTCGCCACCTGATCCAAGGTGGTATACCGATGATCCGGCAAGCTGATCAACATCCCTGGCAGCCTCTCAATACTTGTTCGCTCCTCTTTGCGGTAGCGGACGACCAGATCAAAATACTGCTGACCTTCATAGATCTCGCCGATCTCCTCTCCCGCTATCGCAATATCAACCTGCTCCATCAGATCGTGCACTGTCATACCATAGGCAGAGAGCATCTGCATGCGGGGTTTGATCCTTATCTGGGGTACCTCTATCTGCTGATCCACAGCTACATCGGCCAGGCCTGAGATAGGTTGGATAGTCCGCTCAATTTTTTTGCCCAACTCAAATAGTCGCTGTAGATCGGGACCAAATATCTTGATGGCGATATTGGCTCGCGTACCCGAAAGCATGTGATCAATGCGGTGTGCAATCGGCTGTCCGAGGGTGATGTTTGCACCCGGCACCATGGTCAGTTTGTCCCTTACTTCTTGAAAAAAAACTTCTTTACTTTTTCCATTCAGGACGAACGGTGCATCTACTTCAGCAGCATTGACCCCTTGAGCATGTTCGTCGAGTTCGGCTCGGCCGGTGCGCCTCGTCACTACCGAAATCTCCGGAAGCTCCAGCAACTGCTGCTCGACCAGCAACCCTGTCTTGTTACTCTCCTCCAGCGACATACTCGGCGGACCCACCACACTGATCACCAACGAGCCTTCATTGAATTCTGGTAAGAAGCTCCGGCCCAGCTGCGTGAGTAGCAGCAGACTCACGGCCAAGCCAACGGCTGTGACAGCAATGACCACTCTGGGAACCTTCAATGCACGAGTCAACACTGCACCATAATATTTCTGTAGCCATAGCTCCACCCGCGTACCTTTTGCCTGCCTCTCTAGTGACTCGTTACTTTTGAGGAGATAGGAGCAGAGTACCGGTGTAACTGTGACAGCTACTGCCAATGAAGTAAGCACCGAGGTGATAAAAGCGATCCCCAGCGGCTGGAGAAGTCGGCCCTCCATACCCCCAAGAAAGAAGAGCGGTACAAAGGCCACTATGATAATGAGGGTTGCGATGATGATCGAACTACGTATTTCAATCGAAGCGTCCTTTACCACTTTAATGATAGGCTGCTTCTGGTCACTCGGTTTTTTGTGGTTCTCCCTGAGTCGCTTGAATACATTCTCCACGTCGATGATCGCATCATCTACCAGCGCACCAATGGCAATTGCCATACCGCCAAGACTCATGGTGTTGATCGTATAGCCAAGGCTGTTGAGCACGATGATAGACACCAGCAAGGAGATAGGTATGGCCACCAGAGAAATAACGGTGGTTCTCCAGTTCATCAGAAAGATGAAAAGCACGATGGACACGAAAAATGCACCTTCAAGCAATGTTTCATTCAAGTTGCTTATCGAAGCTTCGATAAAATCCGACTGTCGAAAGATCTGGCTTTCGATTTCTACAGTTTCCGGTAGGGTGCTTTGAAGATCGGCTATGGCCGCATCAAGTCGCCCTGTCAACTCAAGTGTATTGACTTCAGGCTGTTTGGCGATCGTCAGAATGATGGCCGGAGAAGCATTGAGCGATCCATCTCCTATTTTGTCAGACCCACCTATTTTCACCTCTGCCACATCGATGATCTTCACGGCCTGTCCGTTGACTGACTTGACCAGCGCCTGCTCCAGGTCTGCTACCCTACTCGCCCGACCGCTTCCTTTGATCAGATATTGATTGCCGTATTGATTGACAAAGCCGCCGGTTGCATTGGCGTTAGCTGCTTCTACTTTTTCGACCAACTCAGCCAGCGTAATGCCATAATGCTTCAGTCTTCCAGGGTCAGCGAGCACCTGGTACTGCTTGAAGTCCCCACCGATGACCACTACATTGGCGACCCCAGCGATGGACTTGAGCCTTGGTCGGATCGTCCAGTCAGCGAGCGTTCGCAGCTCCATTGGTGATAACCTATCGGAAGTCACGCCCAGCAGCATGATCTCGCCCATGATCGACGAGATAGGTGCCATGGTAGGTGTGCCCACACCAGAGGGTAACGCCTCTGACACGGTTGGGATACGCTCACTCACTATCTGACGCGCGCGGTAGATGTCGGTACCCCAATCAAACTCTACCCAAACGATAGAAATACCTGGTGCCGATGAAGATCGAATGCGCCTAACATTCGGCGAACCATTGAGAGCAGTCTCTAGCTGGTAGGTCACCAAACGCTCAACCTCCTGTGCCTCCAGTCCATGCGCCTCGGTCAGCAAGGTGACGGTCGGCGCTGTGAGATCGGGGAACACATCGACATTCATCGTGCGGGCAAGATAGATGCCAGCCAGGCTGAGCAATGCCGCCCCGATCAATACGGCCAACCGATTTTGGAGCGATATATCGAGAATCTTGGTTAACACAGTGTGAAGGATTTATGCTTGTTACATGCTATCTGATAAGTCCGCCTGATCAAAATATCTAATCGCAGGATAGTTTGAAGGGAGATTTGGACAGGCTCAATCTGACACAGCTTTTGAGTACAATTCAAACTCGATAAAGCAGATACAGCAGCCATTACACCTGCATGATATTTATTACGACTAGTGCGCATGACCGTGACTTGGGGTTTGACCTGACATAGAGGTCATCTTGACCTGAAAAGCTCCTTCTGTGACGACCCACTCATTGGCGGTGAGTCCATCCAGCACTTCGACCCAACGGCCATTGCGCCTACCTAATGCTACCTCACGCCGCTCGAAGCTTTCGCCTCCAAGCTGGACAATGACGGAATAAGTGCCATAATCTTCCAATAGTGCCTCAGTGGGCACTACCAAAGCCTTTCCGGCTCCTCCGACACCCACTTGCACCTCAGCATAGCCACCGTCAGGCTGCTCCACCTCTTCATTGACCTGCACATAGATGGGCAACATAGGGTGATCATCCTCGACTTCTTTGCCTATCGATAATATGCTACTACCAGAGGCGAGCATATCCGACCAGCTATCCACACTGGATTGATACCATATGTTGTGAATGGACTCCAGGCGATGGTTGTGAGAAGGACTGACCTGGACAATCAATAATTTGGACTTGTGTGTGCCGACGGTGACCAGTGAGGTGCCTTCTTTCACATAGCTGCCATTGGAGGTTTGGAAGGATTTGACAAACCCGTCAAAGGGTGCATAGACCTGCTTCCCATTTTGAGTAAAGCCATTGTTGAGCGCATCAAAACTGGACTTTGCGACCTTGTAACGCCCCTCTACCTCCTCAAAGTCCGCTCTGGAAACTATCCTGGATTCGTACAGCTTAAGCTTGCGATCATACTCGGACTTTACCTGCTCGTAGATGCTTTTCGCATTGGCTACTTCTGTTGCCAGGTTATTGGCTGTTAAACCTTCACTGCTGATGGTCGCAAGCAATTGTCCTTTACTTACTTCAGCACCTTCGGTGAGATTTAAGTCAGTATATGTGACTACTCCTGAAGTAGTTGCCACAAGCGATTTGTAAGTATTGGGCGCCTCCTCCCAGATGCCTGAAGTATGGATGACATCATACACCTCTCCTTCCACAACCGTCTTAGTTTGAAAGGCGATCTTCCAGGCCTGCTCCTTGAGAAAGCTGATGGCATCCACTTCTTCTTCCGGGGTAGAATTACTAACCGCCTCAGCCAGGCTTCCGTAGACCGTCACGTTAGTTAACACAATCTGGTCACTGTATGCTGGCGTTTCCAAATCAAATATCAACTGATAGCTACCGGCTTCTTTGGGCTGAAGTGCTGGTGTAAAGATTCCCGGAGAGTTGGGCGCATCGACCTTATGGCGGATGCCTTTGGTTCCCTTCACCAGACTTACTGTCACTGTCCCGTCGGTTATGGGCTTGTGTCTTTCCAGCATAGTAAAATGCGCGGCAAACCGACTTGTCTGACCTACCACCAGGGCTGGGAACTCCACAAATAGCTCCGTCTTGTCCGTCCAAATGGTCTCGCTCCTACCGGGCACCCCCGCCTCCTCTCCAATATGTCCACCGTCAGCATCATGCTCATGGCCATGTTCCTCCGTTGATTGACAACCGATGAACGTTATGACTAATAATAAATAGAAATACTTCATGGGATTAGTGTTTTGAGACCATTTGGACTTGTGCGCTCCATTAGTGAATTACGGTAGATCGGGTTTTCGTCGTGTCACTCGTGATCGTAAATTCCTCTTGCTCCGTATTGTCACCGGCTTCATGCGAATGGCCGTCAGCTCCGTGGGAGTGATCAGCATCCGGTCCATGTTCATGGCCATGCTCTTCAGTGGTGGTCTTTCCGCCGCATGCTGTGAAGAAGAGTAGACCGATTGCCAGTATGATGTTTGATATTTTCATGATAATAGAATTTTCGTTTTACAATTGATGTTTAGTTAGTTCTGACTGTAGCTGATGAAGCTCCATTTCCATCAGCAACATATCGTCATAGGCCTGCCAATAGAATTGAGCCTCATTGTAATAGTCAATAAATGACAGCTGGCCCAAGTCATAGGCCTCCTTCAAAAAGCGGTCAGTACCCAGCTCAGCCAAAGTGCTGCGGTACTCTTCCAGGCCAGACAATAACAGTTGATAGCGCTGGTATTGCTCAGAAAGGATGGATCGGGCAGCTAATACTTCCACACTGGTATATGTCCGTTGGTATTGACTCAATGCCTTTGCTGAGTTGGTTCTCGCACCTCCCTTCCATAGGGGAATGGACAAGCCCGCCATAAACCCCGAATAATTCTCCCCCATAATACCCTGGTGGTTGTACCCGGCAGTAATGCTCGGAAGATTACTTCTCCTAGCGAGCATGTATTGCTGACTGGCTACATTTTCCTTTTGTGCGAGTATCCTCAATGTCGGATCTTGTGCCATCCGTTGTGTCCAGAGCGAATCTAATGACGCAAGACCCAGCTCGCTCACATAGTCCGTATCTTCCAGGACAATGGCCTGACCACCATTGAGCCTTTCGAGTCGTGTAACGACCTGCGCACGCTCTGCATTGACCTGATCAAGTAAATATCTGATTTGCATCCATGCTACTTTTGCCTTGTTCAATTCGAGGACTCCAACTTCCTCTTTATCAAATAACTCCTGGGTCTGCTCCATGACCTGTCTGGCCTGGCCCACCCTTTGCTCCACTACTGCATTCCTCTTATTCATGTAGATAAGCTCGAGGCAAAGCTTTTTTGCTGGTAGCAAGATGGCCTGACGCTTCTGCTCATATTCGATACCCAGCTGATCCTGCTGAAGACTTATAAGCTCTTTCCTAGCGGAATAAACAGATGGAAAATCGAAAGATTGGGCGATCTCAAACTCATAGTAGTTGCTGGTCGTATGCTCGCCAAAAGGCAAATAGTATCCCAATAGCTCCAGCCCCGGCAGTCCATTAGTTGCTTCGAGTTGGCTCCTGCGACTGTCGGCATAAGACAGGTAGGCCTGCAGTTCAGGGTTATTCTGCTCTACTTGGGCTAGTACCTGCTGTACGCTGTTGGGCTGAGCAGATAGCACTAATGAGAATACGTTTGTGCATACAGCACATATTGCTATTCTAAACATGACATTCGAATTATGATGGATAGATAATTGATACCTAACAGCACCGATATACTACGACTCGTAGCTTCGGTCTTACCGTGCTAGGCTATCTGGGGTGGTCCTCTTAGTTGAGAGGAAATCAAAAATGCTGCCTCAGTTCTCTCGGGAGGTGGGTAGCCTACCCGCCTTACTTCCAGTAAAGGAATGTCCTCCAAGGCTTCCTGTGACAGGGTCGAAAGGTCATCAACCAATATCTTGAATTGAAGATTATGTTTATGGACAAAGCTGGTGAGTAGAAAATCGATGGTCTCACCAGTATGTGTATGATTATCCAAAAGACCACTTAGTCCTCCTTCATCACTTTCCGGCTGTTGATCAGCATCATGATGGTGATGGTGATCAGCAGATTGGCCATGCCCGTGGGTGTGTTCAGCAACATGGTGGTGATCTTTGTCTTGGGTATCATGATCCAATGAATGATGGTGATGCGGGGTAAGCTGGTGCACACCAAAGATTCCAAAAATCATGAGGAGAAGAAGGGCTGATATTTCGCGGTAGCGACTCACTTCAGTGAATCTAGTAAATAAACTCGCCGTGCCAAAGTCTTCGGGGCTTGTTAACAGATCGTAGTTCTATGAATTCGATACCTTCAAGCCACCAAATAGAATCTGGTGTTAGGTGCTATTTCTCCTATTTGCTTGATTATTTTGCGTATCGAGACCAGACTCTGTAGCCAAAGAATTAGAGTTAATGACCGACCTATTTAGAACTCAGATTGGACGTTTTCGCATCATTGCATTTACAGAAGGTGTGTCTTTTTTATTAATCCTGTTTGTGACCATGCCATTGAAATATCTTTTGGGAATGCCTTAGCCTAATAAAATCATCGGAACAGTCCACGGTCTGTTATTCATTCTCTACATACTAGGAGTCGCTCTGTTAAAAATGAATTATGACTGGCGAAATAAAAGGGTGCTGCTGGCTCTATTGGGATCGATCATTCCTTTTGGGACATTTTATGTCACAGCCAAGTTGTTGCCAGAAGAAAGCGCTCAAGTACCTAATGCCTAGTTTTGAATTGCGACAGGAGGACTCACCGGTTTGGCTGTTGGTAGAAAACGAGTCAACTTTCCAGTATGAGTGACATAAAGCAACCCTGGATTGATGCTGGCTATGAGCTGTTTGCCAAGCATGGGCCTGACGGCCTCAAAATAGAGGTCATCTCACGTATAGTCGGCAAAAGCAAATTTTCATTTTATCACCATTTTGCTGACCTGGAAGTGTTCACCGCCTTTCTATTGAGGTATCACGTCGACCAATCCGAAATCATTATTGCCAAGGAAAAGCAGTGCAAAAATGTCGTGCCTGAACTACTCCATGTGCTTGTCGAGCATAAGCAAGACCTGCTTTTCAACCGCCAGCTCCGAGTACATCGTGATGTCAAAGAGTTTGCAGAATGCTTCCAGAAGACGAGTAGTGAAGTTGGTGCTGCAGTGTTGGGTATTTGGGCAGAAGCCCTGGGTCTGGAGGACAATTCGCATCTCGTGCTTATGATTTTGAAACTCAGCCTTGAGAACTTCTACCTGCAAATCACCGAAAAAACGCTAACCTATGAGTGGCTGGAGCACTATGTTCAGGAGCTTCAGGCTATGGCCAGAGAATTCAACCCGCATCATTCACCGCAAAGTTGAAGGCCTAAGTTGAACCACCATCAATCCAACTACCTACTCTGGCAGACATAGTAAGACATAGTACTTCATGGCCAAAGTGTGAGTTGCTTATCATTACTCCGGCACATCTACTACGTTGCTAAACCCTCATCATAGTTTACTATGTCTACGGGTTCAGACGCCTGATATCTGTACCGGACCAAAGACATGAATAATATGAGTCAAAATGGCTGTACGGTAGCGTCTAAAATTCTCCCGCTCGATTGGTCAGCTTTGCTGAAAAGCAAAATCATGTCTGTCTTTCGAATTCTTCTCATCTTATTCACCATCATCATCGGCTCCTACACTGTCGTAGTTATGGGCAACTATGGACTTAACCTATTCCCGGTTTTCATCAATAACGTTCTTGATATGACCTGGTCGGGTCAGTTCAACCTCGACTTCTAACTCTATCTGCTCCTATCGGGAATATGGATCGCCTGGCGCCATCAGTTCTCAGTCGGAGGTATAGTCATGGGTCTTGTCGCTTCGGTATTAGGGATGGTCGTGTTTGCGCCTTATTTGCTGGTATCTTTTTCAAAGGCGGATGGAGACATGAAGGTGCTATTGATGGGTTCAGGAAGGATCAGTCATTAAAAAAGAAAGCACCAGCTTACTCTAACCGGTGCTTTACAAGACATAAATCAAAAACCCCGCACATCTACATGCGGTACTGAATAAACCTAGACCAAATTACCCTTGGGGAACTTATCCCAGCTGAACTTTAGTCTTTCTTATTCTTCTCATATTGAGTATGCAGCAACTGATAAGTGCGTAGCAGACGATCAATTTCGGGTTGATGATCATGAAAATTATTAGTGCCACCAAATGTCGTCAAGCCCTCCGAAGCAAGTAATGCTATATTATCAACCCATGTCGACCAGCTTCGTAAGCTTGACAATTGCTTCTGATAATAGTTATCAAAAGCTTCGACAAGATAATAAGCTGACCTATCCACGTAAGTATCATTATCCATAGCATAGATTACGGCTGGAATCAGCATCTCAGAAACCCGAGGGTTAAGGGATTTACGGTTGTCAAAAGTAAGCCTGGCGGTGATCCATTCATCAAGTCCAACAACTCCTAAACTCGGATCGGCAGGTATCCACTGTCGTGTTCGTTCATCTAATATTTCTAGCCAAACGTGATCATTGTGGTTTAATCCAAATACGGACGATTTAGCTCCATATTGGGCAATTCTTGCTTTAGCCCTTTGCTGACGCTCTACATTGTGCTCATGAATATTTATTTCTCGCACAGTTCTTAACTTTATCTCACATTCGCTAAAAAGCTCTGTAGTAAGAATTGACAACTCATTACAGTTACCTCCTTTTCTTTCTATTATCTCATCAACAGATCGAACTGCATAATCAGTAGCTTTCCATTCAAGGTTATTAGTCAGCCAATAGACTATCAGCTTGGCCTTTTCGACATTGGAACTACTTGAGTCCAATAGGTGATGAAGGAACTTCTCCCTATCGGTTTTCAATAAGTCATACAGATACACATTGACCAATTCTTCACTTGGATTGGTAATACGTCCATTACTCAAGTTTTCTGAATCCGTCACTTCTGATTTCTCTTGCACTTTTGAGCATGAGCAACAAGTTATGAGAATGTAAACAGAGAGAGATATAAGATGATTAAACATCAGGAACATTTAAATTATTGTAGGTATCTAAAAACACAAACTGCCGAACAACACAGGATGATACTGACACCTTGCAGTTAATAGAAAATAAATGGTGCAAAATTTCATACGTCAGGGTCAAATGTTCGCCCAAACTGGCTATCTAAAGTCTTTGATCCGTGCCACAGGGCAAAGAGGTAGAATGGATAAATAGCTGAAGTAAAAGAAAGCACCGGTCTACTCTAGTCGGTGCTTTACAAGACATAACTCAAAAACCCCGCATAATACAATGCGGAACCAACGTACTGAATAAACCTAAGTCGTACTACTCATTGGCAGCTGCTGCGGGCTGCATCTCAGCAAGTATTTCTTTGATCTGATGATGGTGCCTCATAGAGTGTGCACCAACAACCAAGCCTATCTGGTAGACATCAGCGGGTCCATAGGGAGATTTTCCAAAGTGGTTTCTGAAGGGCTTTTTATCATCATCATAAAAAGCCCTTACGGCCTCACGACTTTCTTTGAATGCTGTGATAATCTCTTCCTTATCTCGAATATTTTCAATTGGTGGTAGCGGGGTATTCACCTTAGTACCGCGATCATTAACCTTCGAGATAAGCCATGCATCTTGATGTCTCGTGTTCAGCGAATTGTCAGCCTCAGCCTCCATTGCTTTCCTGGCCTGCATGAGCAGGCCCATCTCTGCCACTAGCACGTGCTCCATACATTCCCCAACACTCCAGCCACCATCCGCTGGGGTATAGGCCCACTGATCTTCGTTTAAGGCGTTAAGCTCATCGATGATACCTTCCTCGGTAATGGTCAAGTAGTCAAGAAGGAAATTTTTTTCCTGCTTTGATAAAGTCGCTTTGCCTTGGGCAAACGCTCCGAAAGTCAGTAAAGCTGACAGTAAAAGTAATCCTAAAAATTTTGTCTCCATGATCATTTTTTTTCAATTGTAATCACTATACAATCTCAAATAAGGGGTGGGGACAAGAAAGTCAATTGATATTCTTGAGCTGCAGCTTAGCATCGATAAAGCTCTGCTCAGTGATAGAATTGGTCTGTTGACGAGCAGTCTGAAAATGCATCTTTGCCAGGTCAAATGCTGAATGAAGGCGATACATCTCACCAAGCGTGGAATGATATAAATAGTAGTTGCAGATACTTTGATCTTTCTCTCCGAGTTTCTCAAGAGAATGAATAGCCGATTCAAGACCTGAAAGTTTACTCTCAATTATGGCCATGTTGAGTTGCACGATAGGAGATGGCTTGAGTTCGTAGAGCTTTTGGTAGAGTCTATAAAGTCGGTTCCAATTCGTCTCTTCAAAACTTGATGCATGACAATGCTCGGCGGCAATAGCTGCTTCCAGATGATAAGAACTTAGCCTATCTCCCCGGGACGCCTCATGCAAGTATCTATCACCATGGGTGATCATTTCAGTATTCCATTGATCACGATCCTGATCCTGAAATAGGATGATAGTGCCCTTATGATCCAAGCGACTATCAAATCGTGCGATATGGAAACACATGAGTGCTAATAATGCTTTTGGTGCGGTGGGCGCACTGAAATGTTGAACGACGAGCTGCGTAAGGCGCAGTGCTTCAAGGCAAATGTCTTTACGGATAATCTCATCACTATTGGATGAATTGTAGCCCTCATTAAAGAGTAGATAGAGGCATTTCATCACAGGCTCAAGTCTCTGCTCCAATTGCTCTGGTGGCGGTACTTCCAGCCTAATGTCCAGGTCACGGATCTCTTTCTTGATCCTGAACAGCCTCTTTTTTACCCCCTCTTCTTTCATCAGAAGCGCATGAGCGATCTCTTTTCGTGTAAACCCACTTAGCACATTTAAAAAGAGGAGTACCTTATTTTGATCTGTGAGTTGAGGGCTGGCGCAGGCGAAAATCATTCGCAACATGCTATCCTCGATTTCATTGTCCAAAAACCATTCCTGCTCCTTTACAGCCTCTATCCTATCATAGAAGTTCTTGAAGATTTCACCACCCTTACGTTCTCGTTTACTATAGTTGATCGCCTTATTTTTGGCTACCCTAAAGAGCCATCGGCTTGGTTCTGCTGGTACACCAGTGTGGCTCCATCGCTGGTAGGCAGTGATCAAGGTGTCCTGAGCAATGTCTTGCATCGCCGCTAGCTGATCCACGCCAAACATATTCGTCAGATAGGACACTATCTTACCATAGTCCTGCCTAAAAAGGTGGTCTATCAATTGGTTGATTTGGCGCTGATTATTTGGCGTAGACAAAGCGGGACTCTCTAATGTCAATAGAATGATAACGATGCATGGGGCATGCCCTCGCTATTTCCACCGCTTCATTTATATTAAGTGCTCGCACGACGACCAGTCCTCCGATCATCTCTTTTGGTTCCACATACGGCCCATCTGTGATGAGCTCATCTTCAGTGGTAAGAGAGACTCGTTCAAGCTCCAATCGGTTGCCATAAACGTACTGATCCTTGGTGATCAAATTGTCCATCCAAGCTGTGTAGGCACTTCTCATCTCCTCAAGGTCTTGTCCACCAAGCTCATGCTCGGAGTATTCACTAATCAGTAGTACGAACTCTTTCATAACTATTTATTAAGTCAATGCATATTCAAAAATGGTCGGACGTATATGCCGCAACCATTGAGCAAGGGACACTCGAGAGCGATTTCTTTCGCATGATCTAAGTCCTTAGCTTTTAAATGGATATATCCGCCAATGGTTTCATTTGGGTCTAAAAAATTCCCTTCAGTGTGCGTCTCACCATTTTCAAGTAAATAGCCTGTCGTCTGGAATGGAGCCCCACTGACATAGTTGCCAGACGACTTCCATTTTTCCATCCAGGCGCCATATTTCTGTAGTTTCTGCTGCATTTCTTCAGGTGATGCGTCTGAGCCATCACCTTTTACGAGTAACATAAATTCTTCCATGTGTTTATTTGTTTTAGGAAGTATCAATTGGAATCAGAGATTGGGGACATGGAAGATATATGCAGGCCTAGCTAGCGCAATTGATCAATGACATCAGTAGGCAGAACAAGTTCAAGAGGCTTGTACATCACAAGTTGTCCATGAGCAAAAAAGAAGGTTTTGTTATCAGGAGATAATCTTGGGCTCTGCTCCTTAAATCCAGGTAAATCTGTCAAAGCTAATTCTTTAGGTTCGCCCCATTGATCCTTTTCCTTGATTGCGTAAAAAGCGTACATTTCTTTATCATCAAATCGAGTGAAGATGATCAAATTCTCGTTTTTGTTGATAACAAACTGATCTTCATGAATAGAAGAATTAAGTATTGCGAGATTAATTGGTGGTTGGTACACTTTATTTCTGAATTCAGAGATCCATAAATCATTCGTTGCAGAACTGTCTTCAGCCAGCATTCCACCAGGAATATCGGATTGATAGACTACTGACCCATCTCGCAACTCTTGGGCATATGAGGTGTAGTGATCAGGTGAGTTGATTTCGCTAAAGTAAATGGCGCTTGACCATTCATTATTTTCAAGTCTTTCTGAATACCAGACGTGAGAAGCTCTTTCATCCACGGTATCCCTACCCGGGATTGGGCGCCTTGATGTAAAATAAATCCGAGATCCTGAAAAATTAATATGTGGGGCATAGTCCAATGAGTCATTCGCAAAAGACAGTTGTTTCCTATTAGCGATAGAATCTTCATAAACGTCATATTCGTACATGGAGACCCATGGTCTACTTCTTTTCCCCCAGCGCGGGATATATAATACACCATTGTCATCCTCAAGCTTTGCCAATTCTGAAGTATATAACTTCTTCCCGTTGGGCGAAAACGTAAAGGCGTTATACACTTTTAATGAATCGCTGTACACCTTGAAATCTATCGATTGAGACAGAACATAAAAAGGTCCAAATATTATAGAGACAAACAAGACCAAAAGCTGTCGTTTGTTAATCATAGTGCTTATTCTTTAGCCATTCCATTAATTCTTTACTCTTATAGCGGCTTACGTCAAAATCCCTGGACTGCACCTGTCCATTTACGCGTACAGCTAACTTGCGATTTTTTTGCTTGCTCACCTCCTTTATCGCAGATCGGTGCACAATAGTCTGACGGTTGAGTCGATAAAAATGGCCCTCTGATAGTTCACGGTAGAGCTCTTCCAGACTATTGAGTTGTGTGCTCAACTTATTGTTATCTGTGGTGTAGACGCTAATAATATTGTCTTCTATCGCTGCATATGATATTTGATCATAGTTAAGTCTGATGACCTTTTGCCCTACCGGAATAAGGACAGAGTTGGTATCCTTCAATGCACCTTGCGCCCTAGCAGTCCCTAGATAGCCGTACAACCAAAAGGCCAGGTTTTCCAGAAGCACCAATAGTAGACATACTGTAATCAAAGTAAAAAACTGCGGCAGCCTATCTTCAAAACCAAAGAATAAGGCAAATAGACTTGTAAAGATGGCTGAAGCCACAAGCAAGTTGACCATCAGGAAAGAAGAGATTTGTTGGGTGGCTGAAAGGCTCGTGAATCTCTCCCATCTCATCATGGCGTAGGAGATACCCCATGATACTGCGCAAACTACTATTCCAAATAAAAGGCCATAGAAGAAGGTCCACTTAGGAAAAACATAGGCGGAATGCCATGGCACCTGATGTACCACGATATGTGCAGATAGATAAATAATACCGAGCAAGACTATAGAGCGTATCAAAGTGCTCTTCCATGAGAATACAAATACAGCCGCCATGCCATGTTCTTTAGTTGACTGACTTGAATTTGATTTCACAATTCTCACACCCTTATTCCTTGCCACTTTAACCATTAGGGACTGGTCGCCCCTTATTTCTAACCCTCCGGCTAGGTCATGAAGCCTCATAATCCAGTAGTTCCATTGCAGCCTCATCAAGGTCAACACCTGCGAATGGTCGTAATCTCATTATATGCTTATTGGATTAGGACAACTTGATCTGTGTCTCGGGGACAACAATTTTAAAATAGAGGTTGCCAAATGACGGCAACCTCTCCATTATCGATATTGACTGGAGCGAAAAACTTGTCCGCCAGCCAAGCCTATTGCTAGTTACTCCTCACATAGATCGAGTGTGATAGTCCCAACTGACGGTGACGGTCCGCCTGAAGCAATCGTATTTCCGCTAGGGCTGACGATCGTATAAGTTACCTCATTGTCAAAATCACCTGACACAAACTCGAAAGTCAAAGTAGAGGTGCCTTCAGGTATGGTCACTACGGTAGTGCCACTTGATCCATCATCGAGCGTATAGTCCGTCCCTATGCCGTCAGCTACTACACGGATAGCCGCATTGTTCCACCCATCTCCAAATGAATCTCCGAAGTTGATGGTATAATCACCCGGAGGGTCAGCAATCACCTGTGAGCAAATGATTCCAATAGACAACTGACAGAACTCCCCCTCATCTGTAAACCCACCGCAGTAATCATTACTTGGTGTTGTCAACTTCATGAGCTCTCCAGAATTATGCGCATCAATCATATACTCATAGGTGATCACGAACTGATCTCCTCCGGCGTATAGATTGGGATCCAGATTCAGCACATTGGCCAGCTGCTGTGGACTAAGGTTGATGCTCACTGGAAACTCAGATTCCTGATAAGTACCAATGATACCCTCGGCAGAACCCGCCGCACCACTATAGGACACGAGCAAAGTCACCTCGGTTAGGCTCGATGTGGCCCCAGACCTCCCTACAAAGTACTGGTGGCCATCTGTCGCACCATCGAAGTTTTCATATGCCAGTGTGAAACTGTAACTCTCATTTTCCAAGTCTTGTAACACAAATGAGTCATCAGACCTGTCCTGAGCAAGCAATATCACCGGGATAACAAACTCCGGGGCTCTCAGTTTATCTTCATCCTCACAACTACTAGAAAGCAGCGTGATGGCCATAAGCATGGCGATAATATTAGAAGTTTTCATTTTCATAATGCTAGTATTTAAAATCGATCAGCATAAGCCTTGGTATCCCAAAAAATGGGATCTCTGAACCAAAGCACTTCATTCGGATCTGGTGCATTGGCGTTAGTGGCCAATTCCACCTGTGGGAAAGGCAACCTTCTTGGATATGGGTTGGCCGGTACATGACTCATGCGCGAAGTAAGGTTTCTGGCTGGCCTCACAAACGGCAGCTTTGTCCTTCTGAAATTGGTGTACGACTCGGTGTTATTGCCCTGGTTAGCAATCTGCCATTGCTCCATGACTACATCAAGTCTGGTGTTAGCATTATCGCCAGATCCCGGATTTGGCAGGCCGTCATATCTGGCGAGCACGGCTTCTACATAGGCATCAACATCTGCGCTGGTGGGTGCCAGGCTAGCGTCAAAGTTAGAGGCGCCACTACCGAAACTCATCACATCACTGATAGACGCTCTGATACCCTCCTCCATATAAGCACGCGCGTCTCCTGCTACACCCAAGGTGAGTACAGCCTCGGCCAACATAAATCGACTCATAGCATAAGTGAGCAGAGGGTAGAAGCCAATATTTCCGTCCGCTTGAGTGACCACTTTAAAGCTATTGTCATCAAAAAGACCACCTGCAGGATAAACTCCCCAGGTAGCTCTAGAGCCGCCATCATTGGGTATACCGGTGTTGTCCCCATGATCTCGTCCAGTGTATCCATCACCTACATAGCCGTAAGCACACACCTCCTGCCAAGATGAAGGCTGATCATTTCTGGCTCCAAAATTGAAACAAGGAAAATCATCTCGAACCACTCGACCAGAGGCAAGCGCAGCATCGAAATCATCTATTTGACGATAAAAATAATATCGAATTCGAGGGTCTACGATATCAGATTGATCTGGGTCACCGTATGACTTATACATGGTGTACATCATATAGTTGCTCATGTAGTTGTTCTTTGCGCTTTGATACTCCAGCTGCAAGAACCTATGCCTGTTTTCAGGAGCAAGTCCCCCACCAAAAAACACCTCTGCATCATCATCGTTGCTCTCCAACAAGCCACCTTGCATGGCCTGTGTAACCAGGCCAGCATCTCTTAGATTCAACGCCATCTTTAGCTTCAGTGTATTCGCAAACTTTATCCACTTAGCAGCGTCACCACCATAGATCATATCTGTCTGAGGCCCTACTGCTCCAAGTTCAAGATCTGCGATACCGTCATTGATCAATTCCAGCACCTTAGGATACACCTGTGATCCATCCTCCCACTGAGGAGACTGTGGCCCATTGGCACCCTTCAATGCCTCATCGTAAGGTGCGGCACCCCATAGATCGACTATCGTAGTGTAGGTAAACGCCTTGATTATCTTCGCTATTCCCGCATGGGTAGTAAGCGGAGGGTCTAGCTCCGGAGCATCAAGAATGATCTTTTCTCCGTTGATCAATACATCGGTCATGAGCTCATTGTATCCGGTTCCCAGATCCGTTTCCGATCCAATGTCATAGTCGGTACTGGTGTCCTCGTAGTTCATTCCCAGCTTACCCACAGTTTCAAACCGATCTACCAATACCTGTGCCAGACCAATCTGAATAGAGGGAATAAGTAATTCCAAATCTGCGTCCTCTGGATTATTGGTGTTCTGATTGATATCAAGCCAGTCCCCACTACAGCTATTGAGCAGTAGTGCCAGACTAAGAAAGACGCTTAGTTTATATCTATTAATAATTTTCATTTCACAAGTTTTAAAAGGTTACAGATAGATTGACACCATATCTCCTCGTGGATGGAATACCCATGTAATCAAAGCCTTGGAAGCTACCGCCTCCATCAGGTCCGATGCTATTTCCACCACCTAGCCCACTTACTTCAGGATCGAAATTGAGGGCATCTGGGAAGTGTACTGCGTTGTACCATAAGTTACGGCCTGATAGACTGATTCTCGCAGAGCCCAGAGGTGTCTTGCTTAACAATGCCGCTGGCAAGTTGTAGCTCATAGTGATCTCTCTAAGCCTAATAGTCGTACCGTCATAAACCGAATGCCAGTCTACTCCACCGGCAGCCCAGCCATTAGCGAAAACCCAGTCATTAGCAGTTGTTAGAACCGAGTTGGGTATGGTATTGCCACTTTCGTCTAATAGCGGATTGCCTGCACCATCACCTATCAGGCCTACACCAATCTTGGGAGCCCTGTCCGTATTGAGTGGGTGATCCAAAATTCCCCTGCTCAAAGTTTGATCGGCCGTCAAAGAAAAGATGTCTCCACCGTGACGGTAGTCAATAAGCATCGAGATGCTAATCCCTTTAAAGCTGAATGAATTAGTGACTCCCACTGTATAATCCGGATTAGGATCACCGATCACTTGAAGAACGTTATCGGTATATGGTTTACCATTGATTGGATTAACTAGTATCTGACCTGACTCTGGATCACGCTGGAAATCTGTGCCGTAGATTTGACCGAATGGTAGTCCAGGTCTGTGCACAATACCTTGATTGGTAAATCCACCTACTCGGATTTGATCAAGGTCACCTATATCAATTACTTCATTGCGGTTACGCGTAAAAGCAGTAAATACATTCCACTTAAATCCATTGGAGAGCTCTACAGGAGTGACATCTAAGCCAATCTCAATACCTGAGTTGTCAACTCTACCTACGTTAGTGATAGCGCTACTATAACCGGTAGATGATGATATGTCAACCTCGATAATCTGATCAGTAGATTGACGGTGATAGTAAGTAAAATCTATACCTACACGGTTGTTCAACAAGCTCCACTCTGTACCTATCTCATACTCGGTGGTAAACTCAGGCTTCAAGGTAGGAGAACCAAGTCTTGCATCCTGGTTGGCTACATTGAACACCCCTCTGGGAGAAGCAAGTGGAAACTGAAGATTGTCAAAAGGCGAGTTGATCAGGAATGGAGTAGTCGTCTGATAGGCAGATGCCTCATTTCCTACTTTTGTGATCCCTGCGCGCACCTTAGCAAAACTGACAAAAGACGGTAGGCTAACCGCCTCGCTGAGTACCACAGAAGTGCTCACTCCTGGGTAAAAAAAGCTTCTGTTGTCAGAAGGAAGCGTCGATGACCAGTCATTGCGACCTACAACGTTTACGAATGCCCAATCCTTATATGCAAAAGACAAGTCAGCAAATACCCCTTGAAAACGTTGTTTTTCACCATAGTCTCTTCTCATCAACTGACTAGAGGTATTGGTGATCCTGGCTATACCTCGTGCGATTATACCAGCTCCTATGATGGTCGTTTGCTCAAAAGAGCGCTGATTGACATTGTGTCCAACTAGAGCTCTAAAGGAAATATCCTGATTAAGATCTTTCTCCATGCTGATAAGCAGATTGCCATCAAGCTCCTCTCTGAATATGTCATCCACACTGTATTGACCTAGCGGAATGTTGTCTCCTCCGGCTGGCAATAAATAGCTCCTACGATCCGTATAAGCATTAAAGCCAAACTTGTAGGTTACTGTCATCCAATCAAAGATTTCATAACCTACTGTAGCGTTACCAAAGTACCGATTTACATTCGAGGTAACAGGTGCAAACTCAGCTGTCCAGTACGGATTTTCAAAGCCATTTCTATAATAGATCGACCCACCTGTCCGATTGTTGACATAAGGATTGTTAGTCAGATCATACGTAGGGCTCATTAAATACAGCATTCCTATTAAGGAAGGGTTGGCAGTACCTTGTGAAATCTCAGCCCCCTGTGGAGCAGTCCTCTGGTCAGTAGTCACATAGGTGATACTACCATTGAGAAACAATCCATTTGCAAGTTGGGCTCTTCCTCCAAAGTTCATGCTTTGGCGCGTGATTTCTGAAAAAGGCACAATGCCCTCATTGTGGGTCCGTCCTACACCAGCTGTAATACTGGTATTCTCTCCCCCGCTAGTTACCTGCACAGAGTTCTCTATGACTGACCCATCCTGCCAGAAGTTGTTGAAGTTGTCAGTGTCTGCATAGACATTGGTCACAGGGTCCAGTATGAAGGGATATTGATCCGCAGCATAGTTATTGCTTGATGGATCAGCTCCATATTTGTTGAACAGGGGGTGCCTGATCACACTGGCGCCTCTGAGTGAGTTGACATGATCTCCACAGAAGTTACAGGCTATTTCACTATTCACCCATTCATATCTGGGCCCCCATGTACCGAAGAAACCATTGTTGAACACAAAATTGTGAGATCCAAAAAGAGCTCCCTGAGTCCACTCATCCTGCTTCTCTATTCTACCGGCTAGCTTCTCTACGGAGTAGGAAGTGCTGTAGGTGACCTCCATACCTTTTTTCTCACCCCTTGCGGCAGCTTTTGTGGTTATAACGATTACACCATTCGCGGCTCGAGAACCATACAGCGCTGCGGCGGAAGCTCCTTTCAGCACGGTCATAGATTCGATATTGTTGGGATCGATATCAAAGGCCCGATTTGAATTAGGGTTACCTTCGATGAAATCATCATTACTTCTGACGACAGAGTTGTCAAAAGGCACTCCGTCCACCACAAAAAGTGGCTGATTGTTTCCGGTCAATGAAGAGTTGCCACGAACGGTAATATTCGTTGCGGATCCAACACCACCTCCAGAACCTGTGATATTGACACCTGGCACCTTACCAGTCAAAGCCCTAATAGGGTCTGGCTCAGACCGCTGCTTCAGCGCATCCCCACTTATATCGGATACGGCATATCCGAGTGCCTTTTTTTCGCGCTCAATACCTATGGCCGTGACGACAACTTCCGTTAGTTGCTTCACGTCAGATGCCATGGTCACATCGATAGTCGACCGGGCTCCTATCGTGATCTCCTGGGCCTCTAACCCAATGAACGAAAAGACCAACATACCACCTTCGCCGGGCACATTGAGTTTATAGTTACCATCGATATCGGTGGTGGTACCCGTCGTGGTGCCTTTTAGGATGACATTCACCCCAGGCAGCCCTCCGCCTGTGTCGTCCACTACCCTACCGGAGAGTGTCCTGTCCTGCGCCACTAAACCGGATATACCGATGATACTGGCAAGCAGAAAATTGAGTAGAAATTTGCTCATACAATTTTCGTTTAGATTGAACATTATTTATCAACTCCAAATGTTGAGCTATTAAAAGGGTACTAAAAGACATTAAAAAGGGGGTATCTTTAATAAGAATACCCCCTCGTTTGTAGTAGAAGATCGCTTAAATGTATTTCTGTTCCCGGCCAATCTTGATTGCCTGGGCTTTCTTTGATACACCTAGTTTAAAGTAGATATTCTTAATATGACTTCTGACGGTTTCTTTGCCAATGAAGAGCTCATCCGCCACCTCTGTGTAACTCTTACCTTCCGACAGTAGCTCAAGCACCTCGGTTTCCCGATTGGTCAGAGGTCCGTTGTGCGTCTTCCTGAACGTATCGAATATCACATGCATCATCCTGCTCCCAATGTAGTGTTCACCAGCTATCACATGATGAATGCACTTCAAAAATTCCATTAGTCCGGAAGACGAATGAACCACACCATCAATACCCGCCTTCATACATTTGATGACCACCTCTTCCTCCTCTGTCTCAAAAATAACAACTTGCTTGAGCCATGGGAATTTCTTCTTCACCTGGGAGATGAAATTGAAAGCACGCACGGATTCATACAGGACCACCAATACATCCGGCTTCCATTTGTTGATGACTCTGGATGCGTCAGGCTGAAGAGACTGATAACCAGTATACACTACGCCTTCCTCGTAAGACAGAATATTGGCAAACACATCCGTGTAGGTATTTGCCTCTCCTACTATCGTAATTCTTGATTTCATAATCCTACTTTTAATTGAACATTTAAGACCCTATTTGTAGGAGTGAACACGGGAAGGCATCTCTCACCATCACCTCAAAAAATGCAAATAGGCCGAATAGCGCACAAATCACGCCGAGTGGTACAGGTCAAAAGTATCTGAAAAATGAAACGTATCCTATGAGGTGCTCAGTGGCCAGTTCAAACCGGTACATAAGCATGATCATACCTCTAACTATACATCGAAATGTACTTTTTAATCACAATATGTGATCTACACTGATATGTTTTGGGTGGCTATGGCAGGCTTAAGTCTCCTCGAGAAGCTCATAAACTAAGACTCTATACGTGCCCCTTTCTTTCGCAACTTGGGTTCCAGCACCTTCAGTGCAGCTCCGTAGTGATAGTAGGGTATGCCAGAGTAGAGATGATGTATCAGGTGCATGTTTTGACTTACCAGAATAGTAGTCATACCGGGCTTGAGCATGATTCGTTTGACGATTGTGCGTAATATGAAGGTATTTAAATAGCGGAAATAGAGCCAACAAACTCAAGCTCGAGCTCCAAGCAATTACATCCTCAAGCCAGTTCAGGCTTCCGTGTTTCCCTTTAATATTCTGATGAGTCGCCTCATGCAGTGGCGTGAAGAGCAGATATGCACAAACGGCATTGACGATAGTTGATATCCATAGTGGCCAGATATCAAGACCTCCTAATATTGAATATCCGATGTAGATGCCAGTCGCTACCGCGAATAGTACAAACGTGTGGTAGGCAAACTTACCAGCATAGGGTATTAGCTTCCTGGTTAAGGCAGACTCTGATAATTCATCTTTTGTTTCTGCTTCCATCGACTCCAAAGATAGTATTGGTCGCGTAATATACTAGGCTTAGACTGTTGACAATGAGGCTAAAACTCCACCTCAAAAACACTCCTTCCATTTCCTTTGAGAGAAAGGTGGGTGAACATCCAACCCTCCTCCGTTTTCTTACACTTGAACTTCAGCTTGCTACCATCATAGGTACCTTTGAGAATGGCTTTCTCACCGTTTTTGATATCCAGGGAAGAAACAGTGAAGTAAGGATTTCCCGATGCGTCGTAGGGACCGTCGATCACCCGAACGGCCTTGTCAAACTTCTGTGCGGACAGGTCTGGGTTGATCACTTCCGAGTCGACGATGAGTACTCCATAGTCGACATTAGCTTGTTCTTTGCTGAGCAGATCATCCATCAGCTTGACATCCAGCATCGTTTGGATGATTTCATCTGTTGTCTTATTACCAGCTTTGGCGGTAGCTGTCAGCGCGATGGCGCTGATGAGTAGTGTTGTGATTAGTGCTTTCATGCGTTGTGAATTTACAGCTAGATGCATGAAAGGGGCAAGGGGTTGCGTTCTGGTTTTTTTTAATCCACAAGGAAGACAAGGTTGTAACCTTGTCTTCCTTGATTGGCATCACGGCTCTACTTCCATGTATAGTACAAAGTGGTTCCGGAATCTCCATACTCTAGACTTGACGAGTATAAGATTGCTTTGGTCGTACCTCCCGCGCAATGACGTTAGTGGATGTTAAATCTACTTCAGCCCATAGCCTACCGTCAACCCTACGCCGAACGGTTTGATCGTCAATGCACTACTCTCGCTAGCCTTGTGGATCAGCCCATATCTCAGGACGGGTAGCAGGGAAAGTTCGCCACGATCAGATTGCCACACTACTTTTCGAAAACCAAAGCTGGCAGTAAGCTGATGTGGGTATTCGATCCTCTGTGTTTCACCATTGTACTCAAAGGTGTGCTCCTGGTTCAGTATATGATGATAACCCAACCCAATCATAAGTTGATTGACGTCATTATGGAATACTTTAAAATCAGCAGATACACGTGCCCCGGCGCTAATAAGGAAGTGATCCATTGCTACACTTTGCCTTTCAAATACCGGTGTAAACAAATTGTCTTCCGCTCCACTTGACACCACCGAACTAGATGATTCATCCCGGATATCAAAGCTGTATTTCTGAGCAAATATATTGGTGACTACTCCTGCTCTCAAAGTCACCTTTTTCGATAGGTCTCGCCTCACGCCGAACTCCGCATAATAGCTCAACCGATCAAGCGAAAGGCTTCCACTCGTTTCGAAATTCTCCATGATCAACCCATCATCCTTGTTCGGTTGGAGATGATTGTAAAGGAAAAATACGCCCAGATCACCGTAGAAGTGATAATGCCTCGGCTTTGAAGGGAGAACCACCTCCCGAGGCGCGTAGGCTGAGATAGTCACCTGATTTGGATCAAGAAGATCAAGGCCATCCAGATCAAAATCCTTACTTCTCAGTTGATCGAAAGTATCATCCTGCCCTTCTGCCAATGAAATAGCGGTAATGGCCTGATTGGCATCCGAGGCTATTATCGAATTTATCTTGTTCGCGCTGGATGCTGGGTCAGTTTCAACCATAGAGTCAGCAATTCTGCCTTCAGAATTTTTAGCGCCTTCTGCCGGATCGCGCGTTATAGAAGTCGTGGAGTTACTGAGCTCGACTTCCGTCGGCAATTCGCTTAACTCACTTGAAGTCTTCTGGGTTGGTTCACTAACTCCAATTGCTTCTACTTCATTGATGAGTTGCAGGAGGCTAGCCTGCTCATTTCTACCAGATTCAGGAACTTCAAGGGCACTTTCAGCCTGATTTGCGGTAGCGCCACTCAGCTCCGAGTGCTCATCTAGCCCAGCCCTATAGAACCCGCCACCGATGAGAAAGATGCCTAACAGCAGTGCCAATGTAATGATCCATGGAGAGGTGCCTGAGCCTCCATTGACCTGATCGAGTATGCTGTCGACGGCACCAGGTGGTGGTGGCGCCTCATACCCATGAAGACGCTCGCGCAGCTTCTCTTCGAATGAGTTAGTTGACTGATTCATAGCGGTCTATTCCTAGTTTTTTAAGTCTGTCTCTGAGCAGCTTTTTTGCGGCTGTAAGCTGCGATCTACTTGTGCTCTCGGCTATACCGAGCTGGTTGGCAATCTCCCGATGGCTATAGCCATCGATCACGCTCATGTTGAACACGAAGCGGTAACCTTCCGGTAACTCATTGATCATGATCACGAGCTGATCATTGCTGAGCTTGTCGAGCAATCGGTGATATTCCTGATCATCAGTATCCATATGACCGGCAATCGTCTCTGCATCAACTACCCTCGGCCGGATGTAATTGAGGGCGGTATATACGGCTACTTTTCTTATCCAACCGGGCAAAGCATCAGGTTCCTTCAGCTCTCCGAGCCGCTCGTATACCTTGATGAAAGCCTCCTGAAATATATCTTCAGCCTGAGACCGGTCTTGCGCATAACGCATGCAGACACCCATCACCATGCCACTAAAGCGACCGTAGAGTTCCTCCTGGTATTTCCTTCGCCTCTTCAGGCATTTTTCAATGAGTACAGCTAGCTCCGTCATCATAGGTAGAGCCGAGACTGCTGCCCCGGCTCATTTCAACTATTAGGTATACTTGTACTGAATACTACTGATCAACAGTGATATAGATGAAGCTAAAGTCGCATTCCCCGTTATCACAAATCTCATATTTCATTACTGTCTCGCGCCTACCGGCAAATTCTTCAAACACCTGATATTGGATCAGCTGGCCATCGATCACCACAGCTTCTCCGATATCCGGCATTTCTAATATATTAACTTCAAAATCATCCGTGCAGTATACATCATTGTCTGCCGGACTCATGATGAGCGGTGCTATGACCGGCAAATTGACTAGTGTGTCGACTTGCCCTGGCGCATAGAAATACTCGTCTTCAAACGCCTGTGCACATATGGGATCTGTTGGATCAAATATCAATGCAAGTTCACGCGGCTCAAAATCACCATTGTCAAATACTATGTTGTAAGCAATAATGACTACAGGGTCTGTCTGACCACTATCCAGGGTGTAAATGATAGAGGCTGTCTCGCTGTTGTACTCCGCTGAGCCGAATGAGACATCTGTAATATCCAGTTCCCATGCTGGGAATAGACAAAGTGTGTGCGTGAAGGCGACTTGTATCTCAAATTGGATATTGGCAGGAGTACCCAGATGTATCTCCTGATTAGGGAAGGCGGTTTCAAAACAATCCTCATCCTCCACAAACTGCAACTCTATCACGCGCTCTAACTGCTGGCCGCCTTCAAAAGTCACTACATAAACGATCCTGGCCTCTTCTTCAAAGTCATCATAATTGGGGTACCAAACTATATCCTGTCCGTTGGCGGCTATATCAGCCTCACCGTTGCTCACCTCAGAAATGGCCAGCTCCCATGCCGGTGTAGGACATCCGGGTGGTGGGAAGAATACGGCCATGGAGTAGCTCTCCTGTCCTTTGTTGTCCAATCTAGTGTGCTGATCGTGAAAGGCTGCTTCGGCACAACCAGGGAAAGTATCGTCTTCCAGGATTATCTCAATGATTTTTTCGAATACATCCCCCGTCTCTGGTAGCACCACCATTAATACTACGACGGCATGATCCACAAACTGATCATTGGGTGAGAATAGCACTTTGCCACCATCAAAATTCACCGCACCCAGCTCAGATTCGATCACCTCCAGAGAGTCGATGGCTAGTTCACATTGATCACTGAGTTCGAAGATCACGATCTCACCTTGCGCCAGCTGATCAAGTCCGAAGTAGACCGTCTCAGGATGGATGAATTGCTCTATGCACTCAAAATGAAAGCTGTCATCGACCTCAATGATGATCTCTCTTACCAGGCGTTCACCAGTGGTGAGTATCACTTCATAGATCACTCCATAGTAGCCATCCAGGTTTGGTCCCAGGTCATTTTCTAATACGATCCTGTTTTCATCTATAAAGACTTCCGCCGAAGTATGAATCGTCTCAACAATCTCTATATCCCATGTGGGTATATCGCATTCATCATTCTCCTCATACAATGGAAACTCATAGAATATGCTAATGGATTCAACTGTGATATATTGACTTGGGAAACTGTACTCAAGGCATTCATGTATCTTGAAGAAATCCTCTCGATAGATAGAAACGCAGCGCTCAAGAAAGCTTCCATCTTCGTAGACGATGTTGTAATGAATTAATACCAGGCTATCCAATGGCTCATCTCCAGGATACCACAGTATGCTCAAGCCATCGTCACCTTGCTCGACTGTTCCCTGCTGAGCCTCTACGATCTCAAGCGTCCATGGAAGGAAGACACATAATGGATCCGGGTTGAAATAATTGATAACATATACTTCCGCCAGCGGTTCATCTTCAATCACCAAATGTGGATTGGGGAAGGTGGCCTCTGCACAGTATTCCTGATAGGGCGCCTCATCAGTCACCTCGATCTCTACCTTCGCCGTACTGGTAAACTCATTTCCGTCCTTGTCTGTCAGCGTCAGGGTATAGAAGAAATAATCCAACCCAATAAAATCCGGATCAGGTACGTACGCCACCTCTAAAGGAGATATCAAATTGACTTCTCCATGTTCTGGTTGCTCTGTTCTGAAAGAGAAAGATTCTATCTCAGACTCACAGAACCCATCATTGATTAAAGGCAAAACGATAACGCTTTGATTTTTAGCCGTCCAAGCATAGTCGCCCAAAGCGCCGTTGAAGCAAGGCAGATCCGCCGTTTCTCCTACCATCTTGATAGTAAATCCTTCAGCATCCAGCACCACGCTATCAGCATTGAGCATTTCTACCGTAAAGTCGTCCTGACCCGAGCTAAAAGTATCATCCGGCTCATACTCCATCAAACCGCTACTATAGAATCTTACCCTGCCGCGCGATGGAGCCTCACCCGTTCTGAATGACACTTCCTGATCAGCCTGAATAGCAGTGGTCAGATCAATGATCACGGAAGACCCGGGGGTGATCGTCCTGCTGTCCGTCTCAGGAGTAAAAAGAGCATCACCTATCGGAAATGCGTCATCCTCTATCCTGTCGCATCCAATCGCGGCTATCGCCAATATCAGAACTAGGGTTAAGAGGTTATTTATTCTTACATTCATGTTCGCTTATTTTTTAGAAGAGTGATCTTGCCAACTTATGCGTTCCGGACTTGATTAATGCTGATAGTTTAGTGTGATCACATGATTCGCTACAGTACTAAGACATGGCTCGACTACTTTTCGCTGTATGAACTAACGAAAAAATTCTCAACACATTGAATCACAGTTGTTTAAAATTATTCTCAGCCCTATCATGAAGTACATATCTCTTCTTTTAATCATCATTTCAATCAGCTGTCAAACACCCGCCCCAGAAAAAGACCCCTGGTTGATGGGCTTTGAGAAACCTGCTCAAAACCCAATAATGGTAGCCGACTCTACTTTTAGCTTCATCGATCCTCTCACCGATAGCATCAGCTACTGGCAAAAGGCAGATGTATTCAACCCTGCAGCTATAGTAAAAGACGATACCGTCTTTATGCTCTTCCGAGCAGAGGACAATCCAGCGGCTATACTGGGTGGACGAACGTCCAGAATAGGTCTCGCATGGAGCCTGGACGGCATGAACTTCACCAAGTATCCGGCACCTGTACTTTACCCCGACTCTAGCAGTATGCTCCAATATGACTTCCCCGGTGGATGTGAAGACCCGAGAGTAGTCGGCACTGAAGACGGGGGCTATATCATGACCTATACCAGTTGGAATCAGGATGTGGCGCGTCTATCTATTGCCAGTAGTCCGGATTTGAGGTCATGGATCAAGCACGGTCCTGCATTTGCGGTAGCTAATGACGGCAAGTTTGTCAACGACTGGTCTAAGTCAGGTTCTATCGTGGTAGAGCGCAAGGGAAACAATGCGATGGTGGCCAAAAAAATCAATGGCAAATACTGGATGTACTGGGGCGAGCTTTTTGTCAATGTGGCCTGGTCGGAAGACCTCATCAATTGGAATCCACTACTTGACGAACAAGGAGAATTAGCGCATGCCATGGATACTCGTCCGGGTTATTTTGACAGCTTCCTGACTGAGCCGGGACCTCCCGCATTATACACCGATGAAGGCATCATCCTTTTCTACAATGGTAAAAATGATGAAGGAGACCTTGCAGCTGAGAATATCGCCAAAGGCACCTACTGCGGCGGTCAGGCACTATTTGATGCCGCCGATCCAGCTAAGTTTATCGCGCGACAAGATCAACCCTTCATTTGTCCTGACTTACCTCATGAGGTCACCGGGCAGTACAAGGCCGGCACGACATTCATCGAAGCTTTGGTCTATTACCAGTCGAAGTGGTTTCTCTACTATGGCACAGCCGACTCGATGGTTGGCGTGGCGGTGAGTGGTGACTAAGATGCAGGGTCCCTGGTACCAGAATAAGACCCTATGGCTGTGCGCGATCTACCTACTTATCGTAGGCACTATTGCATTGCGCGTCAATGTAGAAGCTACTCACTACACTACCCCGGACAGTGAGTACTACATGAGGGTGGCCGAGAATGTGGTTGTAGGGAAAGGTTTTGTATCTCCACATCCGATGGACTATCCCATTCTCGAAGGAGCCATAGAGTACCCCTTTACTATCTGGCCGGTAGGGTATCCCGTCACTATCAGCGCCCTGATGTGGCCAACAGGACTGGGCGCCCTCACTGCCTCCAAAATCGTCAACCTTATATTTTTAGCATTCATCTTTTTACTGCTTCAGTACTGGTTTAAGGATGGTGCCTGGCTTGCTGGCCTCTATTTTCTTTCCTATGGAAAAATGGAAGTCTTCAGCTACTCCTGGTCTGAATCACCCTTTTTATTCTTTGAGCTACTGCTATGCTATTGGATGATGCAATCTCTCACCGTAAAAAAAGATACCTGGCTATGGGCCAAGCTAGGATTTGCTCTGCTGAGTCTTTTTCTCTTCAGGTATGCCGGACTAATATTCTTCTTCCTGGCAGCTGGAATAATGCTGTATCTCGTTTGGCATAAACACCACCAAAAGGGGATTCACTATTTTGTGGGACTGTCCATAGCAAGTATAACAGCCCTCTTCTATTTATACAGGAACTATCAGCTTTCAGGCTTCTATTCCGGGATGGATCGCATACAGCCAGAAGTGGAGAGTTGGGGTTATTTTACATTGCTATTGCTCAAAGGTCTTTTCAATGAGCTGATGCTTGCTCGCAATTATTTTTTCAAGGGTAATCTTGATCTCCTTTTTCTCGGGTTATTCATTCTTCAACTCGTGTTAGCAGTATGGCTTTGCAAATGGCGGACACTGTATATCCATAAGACCCTACTCTCCAAAACTTCGGTTATCCTTTTGGCCTGTAGTGCCACCTATCTAGTAGGTATTGTTATCCTTCGTAAAATTCAGCCTTTTGATCCATTTGACTTTAGGATACTAGCTCCCTTTTCTACGCCTTTATTTATCGCTCTTTTCTCGAGTCTTGGCCTACCGGAAAATCGAGCTTACTACCTTAAAACGGTCACATGGGTCGTTGCATTCATGGGTATCTGTTGGGCGATGAGTCTACCCAAACAGTTCCTTATGGAGCAGGCTCTGGCTATTTTTTGGTAGGTGATACAAAGTCAGGGTTGAGCTTGGCCATGCGCTGCTCGTCTTGAAATCGACCCAACTTTAAGGCCTGGTCTTTTAGGGTCGCTTCAGTTGCAAAGCCATTCTTTTCAAGCGCCCGGATGGTGCCTTTGTTCTCAGCATAGACGTAGGAAAAGATTTTGCGCTTGTTGAGCGTATCAAAAGCATAGTCCGTCATCAAGCCGATGGCCTCAGTGGCAATTCCCTTGCCCCAATGTTCCTCACCCAGCCAATAACCCATCTCGACGTTGTGCCGATAGACGTCCTGTCCTTGCACCAACCCTATAACGCCAATTATCTCATCTTCAAAATTGATACCGAATGTCAATGGCAGATCTTCAGTTGATGTAAGGTTGATAAATTCGATCGCGTTTTCCGTTAGGTACGGATGAGGAAAGAAATCACGAACATTGGCAAATATCCTGGGATTGTTGGCATGGTGTGCGAGGGAGGGCGCATCCTCGCGGACCAATCTCTTCAATTCTACATTTGATCCAACTAATTTCACCTCTTACGCATTATGAGCTAGTAAAAATAACCGATCTGGTCTAACCTTGCTAATGGTAGTGTTTCGCAGAGGCGTTAAGTAACAATGAATTCAAGAATATGCATAAACTAATAATTATCCTGCTCGTATGGCTCTCCGCTAGTGCGGGAATGGCTCAGGATAAAGAAGAGATCAAAGCCAAAAGGAAGGCACTGAGGACGGCAAGGCCAACGTATTTCATCATCGGCACTCAATTTAGCAAGATCAAACTGAGAGATACTGGCACCTCCCCTCGCTTCTATTCCGGTCCGAGAGCAGCCTTGGCTACCTCCATTCACGCTGAGGACAGCCTGAAGCTTAGCTACTTCTACAATACCACGGGGTATAGTTTCCTCGACGACAATGGGGATATCGAAACCTTAGTATGGTCTGGAGTAAGTGTAGAATTTGCCTTTGGTGACATGTGGAAATTGAAGGCAACCCGCAATAGTAAGTTCCAGATCGGCGTAGGCTACAATGTCCAGAGCTTTTTCCAGTTTCGAACGAATCAGAGGTTATCCAATGCAGGTTTTGGGTTAGACAACCTGATTTCACTCGGCCCTTCCGTCGGAGTTTTCTTTCCGTTCGAGCGCAAGGCTGGATGGAGCAAGAAAATTGGCTTTGTGAATGTCAATGCAAAACGACGAAAGTATGCATTGTCGATGCGGTTAAACATACCCGCTTTGACAGTTTCCAGTCGGCCGGAATATGCCTACCTGACAGACGTGATTAATCCTGATATTAATTCGTTGGATACCTACAGCTTCCAGCTGGGTGGATACCTGCTCTCTTCCGAGACTGCCTTCACCTACTACCTGCACAATGGCAATGCGCTTCGGTTCCATTATCGATGGCAGGCTATGCAGACCAATGATACCTTCAAGCTCAGCATCGCACAGCACGCTTATGGCATCAATTTTATGATCAGACTTAACAAAATGAATAGAGATGAAAGGTACTAGCTGGCTACTACTGCTTGTCCTGATCGCAGGCTGTGAGGACGTACTCTTCGAGGAAGAGAAAGCAGACAATCCTGTCTCCAACTTTGATCATCTCTGGGAAGCTGCCAATGAACGCTATTCATTTTTTCAGCTCAAGGGGATCGACTGGGATGAATACTACCGCGTCAATCGCCCCCGTGTCAGCAATAGTATGTCAGACATTGAGCTATTTGATGTCCTGGCAGAAATGCTTAATTCGCTGAGAGACGGGCATGTGAACCTGGTGTCTCCATTTAATATCTCGCGGTTTGATATCGACTTTCTCGGCCCGGACAACTTTGAATGGCGCATTATCAAGGAGAACTATATCGGTGATGACTTTTTGATTACAGGCCCCTTTAGTCACGATTTCCTGGCTGATGGTGAGGTGGGTTACATCCGCTACAGCAGCTTCCAGTCTCAAATCTCCAATTTTGACATAGCCTTTGTACTCAGCCGCTACCGCAATACAAAGGGGCTCATCATCGACTTGAGGGAAAACGGCGGTGGCTCTGTGAGTAACATCTATCGACTGCTCAATAGCTTTCAAAAAGAACCCGTCTTCCTATATACTTCTCAGATCAAGAGTGGCCCGGGGCATGAGGAGTTTACAACTGCCGCGGATGTGTTTACCGAACCGGAGGAGCCATTCTATGAAAGGCCAATCGTAGTGCTCACAGACCGACAGAGCTACAGCGCCTCCTCTATATTTACACTAGGAGCACGATCCATGCCCAATATGACAGTGATGGGTGATACCACAGGAGGTGGCCTGGGTCTCCCCAATGGTGGGCAACTACCCAACGGATGGACCTATCGTTTTTCAATCACACGTACGCTGGATCCTCAGGGCAACAATTTTGAGAATGGTGTGCCTCCCGATATCGTCAGTATCATGACCGACGAGGAGCGCATCAATGGTGTTGACCGGGTGATCGAAGATGCTATCGCGTTTTTAATCAATTGACGATCCTATCGGGAATAGCATACTGCACGCTCAAAGCCTTCATCTTTTTGTAAAAGGCGTCTCGGTAGTAAGTCGGCATTTCATTGGAGAGACTAAAGAATTTCTCATACCTGGCCACTAATTCGGGATAGTGTTTGGCCACAGCTCTGAGCGTCAAGGTTTTGCTGTCCGCTGGCCCACTTCCAAAAAGAGTAATAGTGGCGGGCATTAAGTATTTGGCTCCAGCGGCTTTGAAAGTGGAAAACATGAACTCCAGGTCTGCCGTATCCGAAATATAAGGTAGCAGTGGCATCATGCTCACACCGGTATGAAAGCCGGCCTTGACTGATTGCTCCAATGCCTTGAGCCGCTCAGATGGAGGCGTTGCTCCTGGCTCGAATATTTTTCCGGTAGGGTCATCCAGGGTAGAAAATGAAAAAGTGACCAGAGCACCTCTGCCGAGAGTCAACCTCAGATCGTCTGGCAGTATGGCTTTCTCATCTATCTCCTCGATCAGGTCAAAATCTCTTGTGACCAAATCTCCCTTGGTAATGATATGGATGGAGAACTTATATTTCAGGATCACCTCCAGGGCCCTTCTCGTCAACTCATGTTCCTTTTCAATCTTAAGGTAAGGATCGGTCGCCGAAGAAATGACGATGAAGCCGTATTGACTCTTCCTTGCTCTTGCGGATAGCTGCTTATCGAGTAGCTCGATGGCATTTGTCTTTACCGATAGGCTTGTCGCAAGATTAGTCCCGTACTTGCTACCGCGAATGTAGCAATAGAGGCAGTTGAAGGCGCAGCTGCTATAAGGGTTGAAGGTGTAGTCGTCAAGAAACCAACTGTCGCGCCGTTTGGACTTGTTGAGGACTGATTTGACAATTATTTCCTTGGGCATGGCCAACTAAAATACTCAATACTGGTCATTCAGAGATCGAACTTGCTGGTGGGCAACATGACCAAGATTTCCAAAATAGAATTAAATTGAAGAAGTGTCGTTTCTCTCTAAAACCCATCGCTCATGAAATTATCAATTTTCACCGCATTCCTTCTTTTGTTCTCCCTATCCACCTTCGCGCAAATGAAAGCCACGACAGAGGATGGCCAGGCCGTGCTACTTATGCGGGATGGCACCTGGCGTTTCGCTACTCAGGCTGAAGCACCTGCCAGCTATAACTGCAACGATCTCACCCAGGTAGATGGCTCAAAATCTTCGGCTCAAAAGCCACTCAAAATTGAAGGGCGCAACAATGGTAGTGTATCCTTCTATCCCCAGAAAGATGGGCAGTATGTCACCATGCTGATGGCTACTGAAGGAGAAGAAAACTGCATGATCACAGGCAGTGTGGTCAATCTGACTTTCAGAGATGGCACAAAGATGGACATGAAGAACAGTGGGGAAGCCAACTGCGAGGGTCGCGGACTATTGACCCTGGGCACGAATGATAAGTCCAATCAGCTGTTGACACTACTAAAAACCAAAGAACTTTCCTCTGTGCGGGTATGGAACAAGACCTCCAGCATGCTGGCCACCCTTGATCCGGAGGATAGCAAGCTTATGCTCAATACGGTTTGGTGTTTATTGGGGAGGTAGGCTTAATTGCTTCAACTACCAGTCTGAAAACAGCCTAACCAATTGCCATGACCTGACAATACCGACAAAAGTTAGGATCATCAAACAGCCAGGTATAATTGATCTCTTAAACTTTTCTTTTTCTGAGAATTGGTCATTTCTCAAAACAATCATCACCCAAAAGAAAGCAATAAAGTGGATGATGCCGAAGCTATAATTGAGTAGAGTTTCTAGCGGCATAAATCAGCTGTTTAACATTGGTTTTCCAGCAACCAAATAACTTATCAGATTAAGAAAAATGAACATACCAATGAGCAGGAAAATGAAATACCTCATCATTGGAAAAGGAGTATCTGTACCCGCTTTCTTTTGTAAAGCCTTATGCCGCATTCTCATTATGAAGGTACCAACAGCAGCAAAAACCAGCGAGTTAATCGCGACAGTTTGAATAAACAACCAATCCATAGTTCTAGATTAAAATATTCTCCTAATTCAATGCGATTCCCCTTTGATATGGACTACTCTAAGGTACTAAGCTAGCCTTTGATGCCACTCACGATCTCATCCACAACCTCAGGATTCAACAGTGTAGAGGTGTCTCCCATATTAGCGGTATCGCCGCTGGCCGCCTTGCGCAGGATGCGGCGCATGATCTTACCAGAGCGGGTCTTGGGTAGTCCCGAAACGATCTGCACCTGATCCGGCTTAGCGATTGGCCCAATGATTTTGCTCACCGTATCCTTGATCTCCTTGATGAGGTTTTCCGCGGTACGGCCTTCCATGTCTGCAATCACAAAAGCATAAATCCCTTGCCCTTTGATGTCATGTGGATAACCGACCACCGCCGACTCAACTACTCTGGGGTGCTCGTTGATTGCGTTCTCTACTTCTGCAGTACCCATTCTATGTCCTGATACATTGATCACGTCATCGACTCTACCGAGAATACGGTAATACCCATCTTCATCGCGTTTCACCCCGTCACCAGTGAAGTACATGTTTTTGAACGTGCTAAAGTAGGTCTGCTTGCATCGCTCATGATCACCATAAATCGTCCGTAGCATTGAGGGCCAGGGGTACTTAATACAAAGATTGCCCTCTACAGATTTACCAGGCAGCTCATTGCCTTCATTGTCTACGATGATGGGCTGGATTCCCGGTAGGGGGAGCGTGGCATAGGCCGGCTTGGTCGGCGTGACGCCAGGGATAGGGGAGATCATAATGCCTCCCGTCTCTGTCTGCCACCAGGTGTCCACTATGGGGCATTTGCCTTTGCCCACATGGTCGTGGTACCAGTGCCAGGCCTCTTCGTTGATCGGCTCTCCTACCGAACCGATTACCTTGAGCGATGAGAGACTGTAGGGCTCAAGCGGCTCCAGACCGTAGGCTTGAAGTGCCCGGATGGCCGTGGGGGCGGTATAAAATTGATTGACTTTGTATTTATCAACCACCTGCCAAAAGCGACCGGCATCAGGATAGGTGGGCACACCCTCAAACATTACGGTAGTGGCTCCCGCCAATAACGGTCCGTAGACAATGTAGGAGTGGCCGGTGATCCAGCCCACATCGGCCGTACACCAGTAGATGTCCCCCGCACCATACTGAAAGACATTGGCAAAGCTGTAATGCGTGTAGATCATGTAGCCGCCACAGGTGTGCACGACACCCTTAGGCTTACCGGTAGAGCCAGAGGTGTATAAGATAAACAGCATATCTTCCGAGTCCATCTCCTCAGCCTTGTTCTCGAGCGGCTGCCCCTCGATGGCATCATGCCACCACAGATCTCTACCTTCCACCATGGTCACCTCCGTGCCGGTCCGCTTCAGGGAGATCACCGTTTCGATGGTCGTGCAAGTTTCGAGCGCTTCATCAACTACCGCCTTGACAGGTATTTTTTTATTGCCGCGGAAGTTGCCATCAGCTGTCAGCACCATCTTGGCCTGACAGTCATTGATCCTATCGGAAAGTGAGGTTGCAGAGAAGCCCGCAAACACCACAGAGTGCACAGCTCCGATGCGGGCACATGCGAGCATTGCAATCGCAGCTTCCGGTACCATCGGCATATAGATGATCACACGATCGCCTTTTTCGATTCCCCTGGCTTTCATGGCATTCGCGAATTGGCAAACCTTCTCATACAGTTCGCGGTAGGTCACCTCTACATGCTCTTCGCCCGGCTCATTTGGCTCCCAAATGATGGCCGTCTGATCGCCTTTGGTATAAAGATGCCGATCGAGAATGTTCTCTGTGATATTGAGCTTACCGTTCACAAACCAGTTGACCTTCGGCTCGCTAAAATTCCAGTCGACTACCTTGTCCCATTTTTTCCGCCAGTGGAAGTTTTCGGCGATTCGCGACCAAAATCCTTCAGGCTCATTTACACTTTTTTGATACTCGTGAATGTATCCTCCGAGGGTTTGTATTTTGTCTACCATGATTCCTAGCGCTTTACTCTGTGATCTCACCTACCGGAATTCCGATAGGCGCGTACTACAATTATAAGCGGTTGAGGATCAAAATCGAATAGTTGTGCATGTCTAATCCATGATCGGGAATCCTAATCAATGATCAGATGCGCCTCCTGCGCCTCTCGGGAAGCGGATATTCTCTACCATCTCCTGTACTTCAGCAGGTGGTGCTGGGGTCAGCTTTGACACCACGAAGGAGACCAGAAAATTGATGAGCATCCCCACTGTACCGAACCCTTCAGGCGATATACCCAGCCACCAATCTTCGGCAGTGGTAGGCGCTCCGATCCAGCCCAGCTTGTACTTAATCATATAAAAAAGAGTTACCCCCAGGCCCACAACCATTCCGGCCACAGCGCCTTCTTTGTTCATACGCTTGTAGAAGATGCCTAAAATGATCGCCGGGAAAAAGGAGGCTGCCGCCAGGCCAAACGCCAGCGCCACTACCGCCGCGACAAATCCGGGAGGATTAATGCCGAAGTAGCCAGCCACACATACAGCTAAGAACGCTGCTCCACGTGCCGCCATTAGCTCGCCCTTGTCGCTGATATCAGGCGCGATCTGCTTTTTGATCAGATCGTGCGATACAGAGGTAGAGATAACCAGCAGCAAACCCGCCGCAGTAGATAACGCAGCGGCCAGACCGCCTGCAGCTACCAGCGCCACCACCCAATTGGGAAGCTGAGCTATCTCCGGATTTGCCAGCACCATGATGTCCCTATCGATGGTCAATTCATTGGCTACAGGATCCGCCACATAGTTGACCAAACCGTCACCGTTTTTGTCCTCAAAAGAGATGAGGTTAGTATTTTCCCAGTTGGCAAACCATGCTGGTAGTTCCGCATATTCCTGATTCTTTACTGTCTCGATCAGATTAGTCCTGGCAAAGGCCGCCAAAGCTGGGGCGGTAGTGTAAAGTATGGCGATAAAGGCCAGCGCATAACCCGCAGAAATACGTGCGTCCTTGACCCTCGGCACAGTAAAAAAGCGAACGATCACATGGGGTAAACCTGCGGTTCCCACCATCAGGGCGGCCGTAATGAAAAAGATGTCAATCGTACTTTTGGATCCTCCGGTGTAAGCAGCAAAACCTAATTCCTCATGTAGGCCATCCAACTTGTCCAGGAGATAAGTACCATCCGCCAGGGTATCACCAAAACCAAGCTGCGGAATGGGATTGCCGGTCATGAGTATGGACACAAATATGGCAGGCACCATGTAGGCAAAAATGAGAATGCAAAATTGGGCTACCTGGGTATAGGTAATGCCCTTCATACCGCCGAGCACAGCGTAGAAAAAGACAATAATCATCCCTATGATTACACCCAGATTGATATCGACTTCCAGAAACCTGGCAAAGACAATCCCAACGCCACGCATCTGCCCGGCCACATAGGTAAATGATACAAACAGCGCACAAATGACAGCTACCGTCCGAGCTATATTGGAGTAATAGCGATCACCTATGAAGTCCGGCACTGTGAACTTACCAAACTTGCGCAGATAAGGCGCGAGGAGCAGCGCCAGCAGGACATAGCCTCCAGTCCAGCCCATCAGGTAAACAGTACCGTCGTACCCCATGAATGATATTAAACCGGCCATGGAGATGAAAGAGGCCGCTGACATCCAGTCTGCGGCAGTGGCCATTCCATTCACCAGCGGGGATACACCTCCTCCTGCTACATAGAAGTCACTGGTGTTGCCAGCTCTTGACCAGATCGCAATGCCAATATATATGATGAAGGTGATGCCAACTAAAAGATAAGTCCAGGTTTGTACATCCATCTTTTGACTATTTCTCGTCTACATCAAACTCCTTATCGAGCTTGTTCATCCATCGGACATAAACAAAAATGATAATCACAAAAGCATAAATGGATCCTTGCTGAGCAAACCAAAATCCAAGCTTGAACCCTCCGATTCGGATGGTATTCATTTCGTCTACGAACAATATTCCTAGTCCGAAAGAAACTACAAACCAGATGGTCAGAAGGATGGCCAAGAACCTGAGGTTCTTCGTCCAATATGCTTTCATTTTTTCTTTGATGTGCATAGTCTACTTCTTCAAGGCTATTCCGCCTGACCAGTAATTATACACAAATATTGTTCGGTTAAAGCAACACTAGTATAAACCACCTCGATTGGAATCGTATTAAAAATATAGGCATGAAGCTAGATTTTAGACTTTTGGAAATATACTTGATCAGGGTGGTGAATGTAAAGAAGAGCACCTTCTTTCATAATATCAAGTATTTCCATATGCCTTTTTCTGGTAAGGCCCGACAGCAATAACTCCTGCTAAGGCGTCCATTTAACTTTACAAACCAAGGATTAAGCTCTTTAGCCGTACTCATTTGGAATGAGTTGATAATTATAGACAGAACTACAAGAAATCTAGTGGCTGTTATCGTCAAACGAATACATTCTTTACAAATGAAATCAAGCAGCAACTGATAATCTGGTGCTCAGTCTGTTTCATACTCCCACAAGTAATTAATTCATACCTTACCAGAAACTAACTCCAAAACGATGATAACTCTAAAAGCACTTTACCCGCAACCTACCGACGTTGTGAAATTCGACGCAGACTATGCTGAGCATATCAAGCTATTTCATGCCAAGACTGGTATTCCTACTAATGAAAGACCCTACACCATCACCAAGTTCATGCCTTCACCGGACGGTAGTCCAGCTCCATTTTATCAGATGTTCTCTATGCCCTTTGAATCAATAGAAGCTTTTCAGGCTACTATGGCAGATGCTGGCTTTCAGGAAGTAGCCGCCGATGCGGTCAGGATATCTTCCGGCGGAGCACCTGTGATGCTCGCGGGAGACGAGAATTAGAATTTTATAGCTTTTAACCTCTTTTAACAGCAGTTTTCAACCGACCAGGAAGTGTCACGTACTATGGAGTATGCAGCATAGACTCACGTTACTCTTCCTGTTCGTTACACTGTTTTCGTGCACAGCACAAAACATGCACGAAAAGCTAATAAGGCAATTGGCAGAAAATCTACAGCGAAACTATGTATTTGAAGAAGCCGCCAATACAATGCACAATGAGCTTATCGAAAATTGGCAGAACGGTCGATATGATAGCCTAGACCCTGGTGAAAGCCTTGCCGAGTTGCTGGAAAGTGATCTCCGCAGAATTGTCAACGACAAACACCTGGCCGTCAGATATGGTGCGCCAAATACGTCTGGAACAGGACAGTTCAATGGACGTGAAATCAAAAAATTGCCCAATGGCATGGGCGAAGCGCAAATACTGGAAGGGAACATCGGATATTGGGAACTTACGGGGTTTGAAAATAGCAACACTCAATATCGCGGGCTGGTTGCAACAAATATGGCGAGGCTTGCCAATACTCAAGCAATCATTCTGGATCTCAGAAATAATGGAGGCGGATCACCTGCCGGTGTACAGCTGGTCTCCACGTACTTTTTTCCGGTAGGAGAAAATATACATCTCAACACCTTGTATTTTAGGAACTCGGATAGCAGCAATGACTTCTACACCCTGGGGAAGGTCGAAGGTGATCCAATGCCAGACACTCCAGTATATATCCTCACCAGTGACTATACATTCTCTGCGGGCGAGGAATTTTGCTACAATCTAAAGCATCTGGGTAGAGCCACCGTCGTAGGAGAAACGACCGGTGGAGGTGCTCATCCTGTCGAAACTCATTATTTGCCGGATGGCATGCGGGTCGTTATCCCAAGCGGCCGGGCCATCAACCCCATCACAGGTACCAACTGGGAAGGTGTAGGTGTCGTCCCTCACTACGAAGTGAGTGAAGAAGATGCTTTACAAAAGGCGCTTGACCTTATATCAGACAAGTAGAACTCTTTGGGTTTCAAGACATTCGTATTCTTACCAGAAAAGGGCATTTCGCTATTCAAACTGCTTTTTTTTGAACTGACAGGTTCAAATCTGCCTCGACGAGAGAAGTGATCTCTTCCTGCACAGCCAGACCTTTATTTTGATTGTACCATTGCTGCATCGTGATATGAAACTCTGAGTAAGGCACGTGATCAGGATCATTCCTCCACAGGTCATAGATCGCTTGCGCGTCAGCTGGTCTGGGGCCCCAGGTGAAAAGTACATTATGCTCAGCGTCGAGCGCGATCAGCTTGGGAATTGATCTGCCACCTCTGGTCAGGAAGGTATCTATCAACTCGGTATCTTCATCTCGAAGTACAACCCTTAGGTTAATCAAATCATTTTCATTGGCCATCTTGGCCAGAACAGGGAGACTGTTGGCAGCATCTCCACACCAGCTCTCGCTGATAACCAACCAGGTTTGCGGTACTCCAATGCTCCTGATCGTCTGGATCGTTGATTCCTCAAGATTCACTGTTTTTGTAATTCGTCTTGACCGCTGCGCATTGAGTTTTGTAAAGTTGATCATATCCTCCTTTTGCTCTCCGGTAGTGCCACCATGAGCCGCGAGATCGGTAACGAGTTCTACATATTGCGGGTACGTAATCGAGCGATTGTACCCTCTTGACAGGATTGCTTTTAATTCCATTTTAGTGCTTTTGAATACAACAATTGGCGCCCAAAAAGGTGCCCGGAAAAAAGATTTTTTCAGAAATGTCCAATACTGTTCTGCTGACTCGTCAGTAGATAAACAAATACTAAAATCATGAAAAGAATCATTCCCATTATCGCGCTATTTTTTTATGCTAGCCTGAGCCCCGCATTCGCGCAAATCTCGAGTGCAGACAGAGATCAACTTACCAGCCATCTCAGGGCCTCCCAGGATCAACTGCTCAATGAGGTTAAAGGCCTATCAGAGGAACAATGGCTTTACAAACCTGATGCTGAGAGCTGGTCAATTGCCGAAACTGTCGAGCACCTCGCTAAGTCTGAGCAAAACATCTTTGGTATGGCACAAATGTCGCTACAGCAGGAACCCGCTCCAGGAATCAAGGAGAAGCTTAACTTCACTGATGAAATGCTTCTCGGACTAATCACCAGTCGAGAGCAAAAGGTCAAAACACGTCCTGAGTTCGAGCCTACACAGCAGTTTTCTGATTACAAGGGGTCGCTTAAAGCCTTCAAAGAAAAGCGAAAAGAAAACATTCAGTACGCCAGGAGCACCAATGACAACCTGAGAGATTACTACGCCGAGTTTCCTTTTGGCTGGATTGACACCTATCAGGTTATCCTCTTTATGAGTGGCCATACGGAAAGGCACATCGGTCAGATCGAAGAAGTGAAAGCCTCAAGTGGTTATCCCATTTAATGGCTAGTGGAAAGTCGCTGGTGATATAAGCCGGCGACTTATCATCTCCGGCTAGAATGCCAACCCATACCGAAATCCATGACGAAGAGCGGTGCGGCCCACGCGGTGCTCCGAG
>CAYGOT010000008.1:0-106026 GCA_964351595.1 uncultured Roseivirgaceae bacterium
TCGCTCGGGACTTTAACCCTATCAGTCTACAACATGCATGGCACACAACAAAAAACCCCGACTGAGTCGGGGTTTTCGCTTTAGTTATTTTTTAGCTTGTTGTAGTACATAAAGGACTCCATCAGGTCGCCCTCATCTTTAAAGCTGATCTTGTTTTGTTTAAAGAATGAGGCCATCTCCTCTTCCTTATCAGCAAATGCGAGTAACAAACCTTTTTTGTTTCTAGAAAGGGCTTCTACTACCCGTCCAGAGGCATAGTAGTACTCCTTATCTTTAACTATTTCGTAATCACGACTTCCCACATCAATCCCTTCATAGTAATGTGGTTCTTTTACTCTGACATTCGTCTTAAGAAATAGGGGCATCTCGCCATCCACAAGCACTTCAAAGAAACCGCTGATCTCCTCTGTTTCACTTCGGTAATTACGTGCGCTTAAAAAGTAGGTCGGCTTACCATTGTTTTTTCTCCAAACGAAGCTTTTAACCCGGTAACCTTCGATTACTTTGACGCCCTCCTCAGTCTCTATCTCCAGCAAATCATTGTAGATATCGTACTTAAGTGGGTAGCCTTCTATGGTCATATTATCCTGAAACAGTAGCACATTCCCTTCCTTCCAGTCGGTGTGCAAATAGTAATCACCGATCACCTCAGGTGGCGGTGGTTTCAGGCCTCTCATAATATCTCCGGTTACGATGGTGCCCTTAAGCGACCAGTCTCTCATCGTGTGAAAGGCACGCACCTCGTCCGGCACTTCGCCTTGAGTATTCATGTCTATCTTTGGGGCCTTCTGAGCCATCACTGCGACAGGGATTATCATGCTAATAATCACCAGGTTCAATATTGAAATTAATCGTGACATATGCTTTGGTCTATATAATTCTAAAGTTAGTATCCTTTGATTTGACAAACAATTGATCTCAGGAATCCCCCCTATCACGTCAATTTTTTTATTATTACATGATAGACAGAAACATAAGCGGTCAGGCGCTGTTCTAAATGGCAGATCGATCTAGCATAATGAGTAAAAAAGGAGTATTATTAGTCAATTTAGGCACGCCAGACAGCACTTCAGTGCCCGATGTTCGCAAATATTTGAGGGAATTCTTGATGGATAAAAGAGTCATAGATATCCCCACTATTCCCAGATGGTTGCTGGTCAATTTAATTATAGGTCCTTTTAGAGCACCAAAATCTGCTGAGGAATATCGTAAGCTATTTACCGATAGGGGATCACCCCTTAAGTACTATACAGATGACCTCACCAATCTGGTGAGAGAGGTATTGCCAGCCGACTATGTGGTAGAGTATGCCATGCGGTATCAGTCGCCCTCTATCGAGCATGGGCTCAATGCCCTGATGAAACATAATGTCTCGGATATACATGTCATTCCACTCTTCCCGCAATATGCCTCTGCCACTACAGGGTCTGTTATCGATAAGGTGATGGAGATTACCCAGAAATGGCAGATTATACCCTCCATCAAGTTCACCTCCCAGTTTTTAGAAGAGGAACTCTTTATTGATACTATCGTCGAGAGAGGGCGTTCTTGGATGGCCGGGACTAACTATGACCACTATCTATTCAGCTATCATGGCCTACCGGAAAGGCAGATAAAAAAAGGGTCTGTAGATGACTATTGTCAACTGAGTAGCTGCTGTTCGAAGCTCACCTCAAAAAATCGATTCTGCTATAGAGCGCAATGCTTCGAGACCACACGATTAATAGCCGCTAAACTCGGGTTCAAAGAAGAAAACTATACTGTCTGCTTCCAATCCAGACTTGGCAAAGACCCTTGGATCAAACCCTATACGGAAGAGGTGCTCAAAGAATTAGCCGAAAAAGGAGTCAAGAAAGTGCTCGCCTTCTCTCCGGCATTTGTGTCAGACTGCCTGGAGACGACTATCGAGGTAGGAGAGACTTATCAGGAGGATTTTATCCATGCGGGAGGAGAACAATGGGACCTGGTCGATAGTCTCAACACGGATCCCAAATGGGTACAATGCCTCAAGAAAATGATTCTGGAAGGCCAACCTTCGGAAGTCATCCCTGAGTAACCTGAATAAGCTTCTCTACAGCGTAATCAATCTCTTCTTCGGTATTGTACTTACTGAAGCTGAAGCGAACGGCCCCTCTCCTTGGGTCACAATTCAATGCTGACAATACATGTGAGCCGATATTGGAGCCGCTGGAGCAGGCACTTCCGCCAGACGCTGAGATCTGATGAATATCTAGGCTGAACAGGAGCATCTCATTGTCGTCAGCAGGCGGTAAGCTTACATTCAATACGGTGTACAAGCTTTTGTCGAGGTTACCAGATTCTCCATTAAATGCCACTCCTGGTATTTTTTCAACCAACTGATCGAGCATTCTTCGCTTAAGCCTTTCTATGTGCTGGCGATGGTCAGCTAAGTTGGCATATGCCAATTCGAGCGCTTTGCACATACCAACAATTCCATAAACATTCTCAGTACCCCCACGCATGTTACGCTCTTGTGCACCTCCGTGTATAAACGGGTTGATTTTATGACCATGGTGCAGATACATAAAGCCCACTCCTTTCGGCCCATGAAACTTGTGCGCCGCACCAGCAATGCAGTGCACAGGTGTAGTTTGTAGGTCCAGTTCGTAGTGGCCGATGGTTTGAACAGTGTCAGAGTGCAGCACACAATCAAACTCAGCACAAGCCTCGGCTACCCGCTTCAAGTCCAGCAAGTTGCCGATTTCGTTATTAGCATGCATCAAGCTGACCAATCCACCCTTATTGCTGCTAAGCCATGTCATCAAATGATCATAATCCACATTGCCCTTCTCATCCAAATCCACAAAATCGAGAGAAATAACTCCGCGATCTCTCCACTGCTCGAGTGTATGAAGCACGGCATGGTGCTCTACTTTGGAGGTTAGCACATGCTTAATTCCCTTGGTGATAATAGATTGGGTCAAGGCTGTATTGTCCGCCTCGGTACCGCCTGAAGTAAAGAATATCTCGCTCGGGGATGTGTTGAGCATCTCGGCTATCTGCGTCCGACATTTTTCGATCGCCGACCGCACCTTGCGTCCATGGCTGTGAATCGAAGATGGGTTGCCATATTGATCCCGCATGTAAGGCAGCATGGCCTCCAATACATCAGCATCCAATGGGGTCGTGGCAGCATTGTCCAGGTATACTTGCATTATGATTCGTGGTTAGAGACAATTTCCTTGATGTCCATGATAATCTTATTCGCCAAATGGTCTGCTGTCGCGAGGCTATCTGACTCAGCATAGATTCTAATAATAGGTTCGGTATTCGACTTCCTCAGGTGTACCCATTCTTTGTCAAACTCTATGCGCACCCCGTCCTCAGTATTGATCGGCTTCTTCTTGTATTGCTCTTGAATCTTCTTGAGCACCTCATCTACATCGATTTCCGGGGTGAGTTCGATTTTATTTTTCGAGATATGATAATTGGGGTACTTAGCCCTTAAAAACGAAATGCTCTTGTCAAACCTGGCAAGGTGGGTCAGGAATAATGCTATTCCAACCAGGGCATCTCGTCCGTAGTGAAGTTCAGGATATATGATGCCTCCATTGCCCTCACCGCCGATTACGGCATTGGTAGTCTTCATCTTCTCCACCACCTTGACCTCTCCGACTGCAGATGCGCTATAGCTCTGACCGTGTTTGTGCGTCACGTCGCGCAGGGCTCCAGTGGATGATAGGTTAGAGACAGTATTACCTGGCGTATTGGATAGTACATAGTCAGCTACCGCAACAAGCGTATACTCCTCACCAAAAGGGGTCCCATCTTCCATGACAAGCGCCAATCTGTCCACATCTGGATCGACGACTATACCCAGATCATAATGAGCTGATTCGATCTCCGCAGTGATCTGAGTTATATTTTCTGGTAGGGGTTCAGGGTTGTGTGGGAAATGACCCGTAGGCTCACAATAGAGCTCCTTCACTTCAGCTACTCCCAGCGCTCTCAACAAAGCCGGGACTGCCACTCCTCCTACAGAGTTTACAGCATCTACTACAATCTTGAATTTACGATTTTTGATCGCCTCGACATCCACTAGAGGTAGGTTGAGGATCGCCTCAATATGCTGATCCAGATGACCAGTTCCAGTCTCATACCCGCCTAGCTTATGCACATCCGCAAACTTCAAATCGGCTGATTCGGCCAACTCCAATACTCGCGCCCCATCCTCGGCAGAAATAAACTCGCCACGACCGTTGAGGAGCTTTAGCGCATTCCACTGGATAGGGTTGTGACTGGCGGTGAGAATGATGCCACCATGGGCTGCTTCACTCACTACGGCCATCTCCACGGTAGGGGTAGTAGCCAGACCAATATCCAGCACGTCTATGCCCACACCTTGTAGTGATGCGGCCACTAGCTGGGATACCATAGGACCGGAGATGCGTGCATCTCTTCCCAGGACCACTTTCACCTTCTGCTTATCATGCTGCTCTATGAGCCATCGGCCGTAACCAGCCGAAAATTTCACTATATCGATAGGCGTCAAAGATTGCCCTGGCGCTCCTCCTATCGTTCCTCTTATTCCTGATATCGATTTAATTAGGGTCACAATTCCTACGCTTTGATTTGCGCTGCAAATGTAGTTAATAGCACTACCAAAAAGGAGGTTTTGGTAAAGACTGAAGCGTGCTGGCTGCTAATCAGCAATCGATTTGTTTCCCAGAAAAATATCTAGCGCTACGGAGGGAATCAATGTTGGAAATCAGTCAAACTTGGCCATCACCTTGTTGACTTCTGAGTCAGGATTGCCACAGGATTGACCTGGGGTAACAGTTTTACCGCAGTATCCGCACGCCTCACCCTCTTTATTAAGATAAGGGTTTTGTGAAGCACATGTGCCTTTAAACTCCCCGTCCTTGAGGAAAATTAAGCGAACAGACATGCCTATGAAGAACAACGCTACTAATCCGATTCCGAGAAAAACTGTGGTCATAATCCCTGTTTTGATACAAAGTTAGCAATTCTCTTACTTAACTTTAAATTGCTGTGACAGTACAACAAGCGAACATTTCAATTGATTCATGCCTAAGAAAATAATCTCGATTCCAGACCCCAAAAGAGCTGAGAAATTAGCCGCCTTTGACAGACTACTTACGATCATGGATGAACTCCGTGAAAACTGTCCCTGGGATAAGAAACAAACCCTGGAAAGTCTCCGCCACCTCACGATAGAGGAAACTTACGAGCTGTCAGATGCGATCATCGAATCTGACTTGCCGGAGATCAAAAAGGAACTAGGCGACTTACTGCTACATATGGTGTTTTATGCTCGAATAGGTTCAGAAAAGGAGGCTTTCGATATCACTGATGTACTGAATGGAATATGTGATAAGCTGGTCAATCGGCACCCACATATCTATGGTGATGTAGATGCCGCCGATGAAGAGGTGGTCAAGCAGAACTGGGAGAAAATCAAGCTGAAAGAAAAGGGCAACAGCTCTGTGCTCGGTGGTGTACCCAAGTCGCTACCTGCATTGTTCACTGGCAGGAGAATACATGATAAGGGGCGTGGTGTAGGCTTTGATTGGGAAGAAAAATCTCAGGTATGGGAAAAGGTGGAAGAAGAGATGGCCGAATTTAAACATGAGTTTGATGTCTCAGCCGACGAGCCGTTTAATGCGGAGAGGGCACAGGGCGAGTTTGGTGACTTGCTATTCTCGTTGATCAACTATGCTCGTTTTGCGGATATAAATCCTGAAGAGGCCCTGGAACGCACAAACAAAAAGTTTATCAAGCGATTCCAATATCTTGAAAAGATGTCACTGGAAGATGGCAAGGACCTATCGGAAATGTCGTTGGCTGAGATGGACGAATACTGGAATGCGGCTAAAAAACTTTAACTTCCTGATAAGCAAAATAACCATTCATGAGCTTACATATCAATGCGGAAAAAGGTCAAATAGCCTCTACAGTATTGCTGCCTGGTGATCCTCTAAGAGCTAAGTACATTGCAGAAAACTATTTTGAAAACGCCTCGTGCTATAATGAAGTAAGGGGAATGCTTGGGTACACAGGAATGTATCATGGCAATCCTATCTCCGCACAAGGGAGCGGCATGGGCATGCCTTCCCTATCTATATATGTCAATGAGCTAATTGATGAATATGACGTGAAGACGATTGTGCGCGTCGGGACTTGCGGGTCATTTCAAAAACACCTCAAAGTAGGTCAGCTCGTCATAGGCATGGCAGCAAGCACCGATTCGGCTATTAACCATCATGTGTTCCATGGATACGATTTTGCGCCGACAGCTGATGCAGGATTATTCACAAAGGCAGTCAATCTAGCTAATGAACTGGAACTCAACTATGCTGCAGGTGGAATCGTCAGCACGGATCGGTTCTACTTAGAAGATATAAGATACGAACCCAAATGGGTGGAGTACGGACTGCTGGCTACTGATATGGAAAGCTCAGCGCTTTACACTTTGGCATTAAGAAAGGGCGTGAAGGCTTTGAGCATATTGACGGTCAGTGACAATCTAATCACTGGAGAGTTTGCCACCCAGCAGGAGCGTGAGCAGTCGTTTGGTGATATGATCCGCCTGGCTCTGGCAGTAGTAGGCTAAGCGAGCACCTTGGTAATTGCAGACTTCAGGGTTTCCGTGCTCACTGGCTTTCTCAAAAACATGTCATACGTCAACTCAAAATTGCTCATGACCTCCTCAGTATATCCCGAAATGACAATGATCTTGGGGATATAATTCAGCGCTTCCATGAAATAAGGACCCTCCATACCCTTGATGTTGACATCCAGGAGTAATAGCTCTGGTTTCATTTTCTCTACGGCCATAGTGGCCTTAATAGTATCATCAAAACTCCCGATAACATCCAGCATACCAATCCTCGCCAATTGGGACTCAAGGAGGTTCCTCATTTCCGCTTCATCTTCGAGAATAATACAGGTAGGTCGGACTTTCTTCATTGTTTATCAAACAAACTATTTTTACAACTACTCCTTCTAAAGACAGAACTCTTTAGACATACTTTAATTTCGACGGCCGCCCATTCTTCCACCACCGCGGCTCCCAGCTCTACTTCCTCCGCCATTGTAGTATTGACGACTATTCTGCGTGCGGTTTAGCTGTTGTCTCTGCTGAGTACTTGGTGCGGTAGTAGGTCGTGATTGGCTTCTCTCTCGATTGACATCCTTCCATTGTCCACTCTTGTCACGCTGAAAGACGTTACCGTCCCGATCAGTTGCTACATTGTTGGGGCGATTGCTCCTTTCAACTCTACTTCTTGCGTCGTTAGTAGCAGGTCTCGTACGGTTGCTGTTTTGAGGTCGAGTGATTTTTGTATTTCCAGGCCTTGCCCCTCTGTTATTTGAGATATAATTGGACTTGCCCAGCGTGTGCACTCCATTCCTATTGCTGTACACGTTTCTTCGTTGTGCATTGCGGTAGCCGGCAGCATACCCGGCTCTGTAGCCTCGATGATAGCCATGGTAGTAGCCATGCCTATAACCAGCGTAGTAGCCCCTGGGACCCCAATAAGGTCTATAGTATGGATGAAAGCCCCAACCTACCCAGCCATAGCTAAAGCCCATACTAAAGCCCCAGCCAGAGTAAGGGTTCCAATGAACACTGAAGCCATAGGTCACAGGACGAGGGTAATAGTAGGCACCATACCATGGCCGATAGTAGTAACCAGTACCGTAAACAACTGTACCCATGTAGACATACGAGTGATAGTACCCAGGTGTGTAGCCAACATACACTATATCTGGTTGTACGTCATACACATAGACGTACTTGATATTGTATACCGGGCAAGAGGCTGGTAGGTCTTCCACTTCTTCAGGTCGCTCGGTCGCTACCGCGAATGTTCCATTTGGCTGATCCGAAACGAACCAGATACCCTCGTCAACGCAGTAGTACTTGCCTTCTACCCGGATGACCGTCTGCGGTGAATTCAAAGCATAGGCCACCTTTGTGCCTGTCACATCTTCAAATTTCGGTTCCCCGTCATATTCGACCACAATAGTCTTATTGCGATCTACCTGAGCTGTTTGTGGAATGCTCTGATCGAGCAGGGCTTCCTGAGACTCCTCTGTACCAGGTACGCTGGCCTGTATACTACTGATACTTTCTTCGTCGGGGATTTTTGCAAAATCAGCCGGTAGGTCCGTGGGGTTGACGAATGTCCAGTCACCATCTTGTAGGGTTGATGAGCTATAAAAGCGTCCAGCGATCAGCACATAATGCTTCTGGCCAGTGATGTCCATGATGATATCATTCTCTGTATTCTTAACATACAGTAGCTGAGTTTCTCTGATTGGCTGATAATCAGGCTTGCCATTCACAATTATCAGCTCCGCAGGAACTGTGGAGACTATGAGGGCGGGTGGTTCAGTAAGCTCTTCCTCTAAGGTTGGATTGGGCTGTGTCATTCCTTCCGGGGCATTTTCAGCGGCTAAGTCTTTGATGTCTTTGGGCACCTTGGTCGTACTTTCCCAATCAGAGATCACGGTTTTTGATTTATACCAGTATTTGGCTCCTTTTAAATAATAGTCATCCCCTTTGGATTCTTTCGCTATAAAAAAAGGAGAATTGACGATATACTCTATCGATGTATTATCTAGTTTCTTGACAATGGGATCGCCATCAATACTCACGAGTACTGCCGGGCTTTCTCGGTAGTAGATCACCGGAGGATCATGACTAAGGCTCTGATCTCCTGAGTAGCCGTCTTCTATTGTAGACAAGCTGGCTTTCAACTCGTCAAGGCTCATTTCAGGTTCCCAAGAAGTGATTTCTTCGACAATCAGTGTTTTCAGATCTTCCACATTAGCTTTAGTTATGTCATCTGGGAACCTTGATTGGGTGATTTCAATGCTTTCAAATGCCGCCATTTGAGTGTCAAGATCTGTAGCAATGAATGTTTTCAGCCAGACCGCCCCAAAAATCAGTTTCCCCTTTTTCCCTTTGACTGAAACAGCCATTCTACCTTCCAATATATTGTTTTCGAACTGGTCCGCCTGGGGCTGATAAAGCGTTATTTCCACATCATTTGCTGTGGTGATAAGCCTCGGCCAGCCAGCTACCTCATCTTGACCATAAGTAGTGTTCACACCAAAAAGAATTGTGAGTATCGCACCTATTTTGAATAAGTCTTTCATCGGATTCTTGTTTCACCTTGAATAATCGCAATTTATACAATCCTTATTGCGCCCAATGAGGTCAACTTTCGATTTCAGGTAAAATGCTCTAATTTAATAGATTGCTTGAATCTGATCCACACATCAGTTGAGCATGCAAAAAGGTTATGGAGGAAATTAATGAATTGTTCAGTAAGGGGCCTGTTGTCCTCTTTAAGTGGAAGAACACTGAGGGGTATCCGGTAGAAAAAGTGAGTGAAAATGTTAGCACACTTATTGGGTATACCAGTGATGAAATAAAAGATGCTCACTTAAAATATAGCTCGCTCATCTCTCCAGAGGATGTGGATCATGTTGAGGCTGAAGTGTTTCAAAACACGGAGGGCAATCTTGACGATTTCACGCACCAACCCTATAGACTAATCGCCAAAAATGGTGAAACGATATGGGTAAATGATCACACGCACATCATCAGAGATGAATCTGGCACTGCGACACATTATGTGGGATATATCTACGATATAACCTCTAAGATCGAATCTCAAAATGAAAGAGAAGTAGCCCAAATCAAGCTAAAGTCCACACTCTCATCGATCGACGAACTCATTTTCGTCATTGATCAGAATGGATACTATACAGAGTTCTACAGCAATACCACGGATGAGAACCTGCTCCTCGCCCCGAAAAATTTTCTGGGGAAACACTATGAGCAAGTTATGCCCGAAGACAATGCCAAGTTGATTAAAGAGAATCTTAGCGTTGTTTCAAAAACAGGAATTCCAGTCTCGTTTGAGTATCAATTAGCCATAGATGGCCGACCAAAACATTTCAGGTGCAAAATCACTAAAAACCCCGACTTTACAGATAGTTTAAGTAAGTACACGTTTGTCGTAAGCGACATCTCCGAACAAAAGCAAGCGGAAGAAAGGGTTCAAGAGTATTATGAGCTTTTTAGTAAATCAAATGACCTATTATCCATTTCTACATTTGATGGCAAAGTAGAGGCCATCAACCCTCTTTGGGTGAGCAGGTTTGGCTTTACACAGGAGTACATCAACCAAAAAGGGTATCTAAATCTCGTACACCCAGAAGACAAAGGTCATGTATATAACGAACTCAATAGGATAAGGACTGATCGCCCAGAGGTAGTCAAGTTTGAATGTCGGGTCAAGACAAAAAAAGGAGCATTCATTTGGACAGAATGGGTTGCAACCATTGACTATAAAAGTAAGAAAGTCTACTCCGTTACTCGCGATACAAGTGATGCAAAAAGAGAGAAAGATAAGGCCGAAAAAGTCTCTCAAGGGCTTTTTAATTTGGCAAAATCAAGTCTTCTACTTGATCGCTCACTCGAAGACTTTCTCCATGTAGTCGCCCGAGAAGCATGCGTGCTCTTAGAGCTAGATCGCTTTACCTACTGGAAAACATGCGGGCAGTCTCTAGAGAGCGTGGTATCGTACGATTGTGTAGCCGAGGATTTTATAAATCTCCCTTCAATCAATTTTAGGGATTATCCCAAATACTTCAAGGCTATCAGTCAGTATAGGATTATTAGCAGTAGTCAGCCCAGAGGTGACCAAGAGTTTAGTGAACTTACAAAAGACTACTTCGATATTCATAATATAAAATCCACGATGGACGCTTCACTGATCGGCGAGGAGGGGCTTTTAGGTGTCTTATGCGCAGAAACGATCACTGATGAGAGAACCTGGACCAGCGCAGATAAAAGAGACTTAAGTTCGATTGCAGAGATAATCAGAACAGCACTTTTTGTAGACCAAAAAAACAGCAGCGACAATGAATTGAAAAAGAGTCGCGAGCTCATGTATGCACTAGCCGATAATATGCCGGGGCTTGTCTACATTAAACAACCTGGTGGTCGACATGTCTATGGTAATAACCGTACCCTACAGTATTTTGGGTTGTCGCAGGAGGAATATCAGCAAACAACTTCTCACGATATTCTTGGTAAAGAATTAGCCGACAGGCTGGCTGCAGATGATCTGGACTGTATCAAAACCAATCAAACCATATACCGGCAACCTCAGGATCCTGACGGAAAAGAAGTATACTATGATGAGTATAAGTTCCCAATTACTATCACCGGTGAAGAGCCTCTAGTGGGTGGGATCGTGATAGATATGACGGAACGTCGAAAAGCTCAAAATGAGCTAATAGAAAGTGAGGCCAAGTACAAAATGCTGGTGGAATTGGCCAATGCCGTTCATTGGAAACTCGACGTAGAGAAAGGTGAGTTCACCTATATGGATGAAAAAATCTTTGACCTCACTGGATTCCCTGCCAGCGAATTCAAGACAATGGAACAATGGGCATCTAAAATTCCTGTCCTGGAAAGGGAAACTATAGTGAACACCTGCAATGCACTATCTACCAAGGGGGAGGATCACGAATTAATCTATCGCAATGTTAAACCTAATGGAGAGATCGTTTGGATCAAAGATTCGGTAAGTGTGGTCCTCAAAGATGGGAAACCCTCTTCTCTAGTGGGCTATATGGTAGATATCACTGCTCAAAAAGACGCAGAAACGAAGCTTAGAGATAGTGAAGCAAGGTTTAGGTCACTGGTCAATGATATTCAGGTAGGTATCTTACTCCAGGGACCAAATGCAGAAATGCTCCTTTGCAATCCTAAAGCGCTTGAGCTACTGGACCTTACTGAAGATCAATTGCTTGGTAAAACTTCATTTGATCCTGATTGGAATGTCATACATCTGGATGGCACAGATTTTCCTGGTGAAACCCACCCTGTCCCACAAGCGATAGCCACAAAAAAGCCAGTTTTCGATGTGACCATGGGGGTCTATCGCCCAAATAAAAACGATCGCATTTGGTTGCAAGTAGATGCTAACCCGAGGGTCTCCGAAAATGGCGAAGTACTGGAGGTAATCTGTACTTTCGTGGATGTTTCTAAAAGGATAATAGCAGAAAAAGAACGCAACGAGTCGCTCATTAACCTACAGCTTGCTGAGCAGATTGCTGAAATTGGATATTGGTCGTACAACCCTGCCACAGATGATCAGGTGTGGTCTGATCAGGTGTACCGGATTTTTGAGGTCGATAAAGAAACATACAAACCCGTATATGGCAAGCAGAGCTACAGAATGAGTCCAGAAGATACTCGCCGGCTTGATGAGGCCAGGTATCAAGCCATCCACAAAGGGCAGAATTATGACATTACTCTCAAGTTTACCTTTACCCCAGACCGGTTCAAATGGATTAAAATCATATGTCAAACCTCAAGAATCGAGGGCAGCAATAAATATTTTTCCAGGGGAACTGTTCAGGATATCACACAACAGAAACAGGCTCAAGAGGAATTAGCAGGATTCTCAAGGCTTCAGACTTTATTGATGGATTTGTCCTCTGACTACATCAACATGCCGAGTGAAAAGGTTAATGATTCTGTAAATGAAACCCTTGAGCGATTAGGAGAATTTGTAGGGGTAGATAGGGCCTATATATTCGAGTATTCTATTGACTATAAGTCAAGTGTCTGCACGAATAATTGGGTAAGGGAAGGCGTAGGGGGCATTGCCATCAATCAACCTTTTGAGATGACGGACCTGGAGGAGTATATTGATGCTCACCTAAATGGAGCTTATTATCAGATTGAGGATATCGAGACGCAACAAAACCCAAAAATCAGGGCGAACTATAAATCCCTGGGCATTAGAAGTATGTTCACCGCACCGATGATGGTTCAGGACAAGTGCATCGGTTTTGTAGGTTTTGACGCGGTGCAAACAACAAAGTCCTTCACCCCGCGTGAAACAGACCTTCTGAAGCTGTTTGCAGAACTGTTGGTCAATCTTCGACAAAAAGTAAGATTCGAAACCTCTCTCGGACAAAAACAAAACGATCTGGAAAAAGCACTTCTCGAAAAGAACACTTTGTTTAGGGAGCTTCATCACAGGATCAAAAACAACCTTCAACTCGTATCCAGTCTTTTGTATATTAAACTCGATACTGTCACTGAGCCCGCATTGTCTGGCTTCATAACTGAAACGATTGCCCGTATACTGTCTATTTCGAAAATCCATGATCAACTACTGAAGATCGAGGAGATTCAAGAATTAGACATTAAGACCTATTTGGAAGAGTTGGTAGAAAATATCGTCAGCACGTATTGCCAAAACCCATCATTGTATCCGCTCAAAATCTCGATCAAAAAAGCGAAATTTCATACGGATGACGCTCTTCTTCTAGGGCTACTGATCAATGAATCTGTTTCAAATATTATCAAATATGCGTACGAGCCTGAGGTTGGAGGTAGGATTACTATTAAACTGGATTTGTCACCAGAAAATGAGGTGACATTAATCGTTGCAGATGAGGGAAAGGGCTTGCCCTTTACTTCGCTCGATGAAGCCTCACAGTCCAACGGCATTCAACTTATTCGCGTTTTTGCGCAACAGTTGAAGGGTTCACTTAGTTTGGATAGTACCTTAGGCACAAAGTACCACATCCGATTTGTCAAAAGCAGGTAACATATTGATCGTTGAGGATAGCTTGATCACTACCATCCATCTGGAAAGGTTGGTGAAAAGGATCGGGTATGATGTCCTTGACAAAATAGATTTTGCAGAAAAAGTAATGCCACTATGCAATGATCACTCGCCGGATTTGATCTTAATGGATATTATGCTCAATGGTGAGATGACAGGAGTCGATGCTGCTGAGCAGCTTAGAGATGCATCTAGCAACGTGCCGATCATTTTCATCAGCGCCCTTTCGGATCAAAAGACACAATCCAGAATTGATAAAATTCAGAAAAGTACCTTGGTACCAAAACCCTTTGACGAGAACCAACTCATAGATACCATCCATTCTTTCATTAATTAACTGTTCCCGGTAGGGGGACGTATCCAGACTCGCCTGGCACCATCTCAAATTCCTTGTTTGCCCAAGCTGCTTTGGCCTCCTCAATCCGCTCTTTTCTGGACGACACAAAATTCCAGTAGATAAATCGCTCCTCTGCAAATGGCTCACCACCAAAAATGAGAAGATGCGAGTCTTTGGCAACTTGAATGTCACAAAGATCATTTGTTTTAGAAACAAGCATGTTGCCAGCCGTAATGGTTTCACCACATGCAGTAATCTCACCTTGGACTATGCAGATTCCTATCTCACCCGACAACCCTCCGTTTGCCGTAAACCTTGAAGATTGCATAGCGTGGATATCTAGCATAAACAAGGGCGAATAAACCGGAACCGGGGATGTCCGTCCAAAAGCTTGTCCAGCTACGAGCTTCATTTTAAAGCCCTCTTGCCCCCACTGAGGTATATCCACCTTCGGTGTGTGATGAAAAGACGGGGCAATTTCTTCTTGATCCCGCGGTAGCGCGACCCATATTTGATAACCATGTAAACGATGTATGGAGCCATCTCTCAGGCTCGCTGGTGTCCGCTCAGTGTGAACCACTCCACGGCCTGCGGTCATCCAGTTGACAGAGCCAGGCTTAATCTCCTGAACACTGCCCACACTGTCACGGTGCTCAATGGTCCCGTCAAGCAAGTAAGTCAAAGTAGAAAGGCCAATATGAGGGTGCTGGCCAATATCAAGATATCTACCCGGGCCCACATCTGAAGGCCCCATATGATCTATGAAGATAAACGGCCCGACCATTCGCTTCTTGCGAAAGGGAATCAGCCGACCAACGAGAAAGTCACCAATATCACGGCTTCTCTCTTCTATAATTAATCGTGTATTTGACATAACGTCATGTTTTGAAATGGAATTTACAATATCCAAGCCGAATCGATCATACCTGAAAAGCAGAAAAGAATTTGTAATTTCCTCATATGAAAATCGCTGCTCAAATCTTTATCGGCTTCATAGCCTTCCTTCATCTTTACATACTATGGTTCGAAATGTTTGCCTGGGAACGGCGCGGGCCCAAGGTTTTTCGCCAGTTTTCGAAGGACATGTTCCCTAAGACTAAGGTGATGGCAGCTAACCAGGGTCTGTACAATGGATTCCTATCCGCTGGCCTCATATGGTCATTTCTGATAAGTGATCCGGTATGGGCAGTGCATGTGGCCACTTTTTTTCTGGGTTGTGTGCTAGTGGCAGGCCTCTACGGCGCTGCTACTGCCAGCAAGAGCATATTGTATGTACAGGCTGTGCCTGCACTCATCGCGCTGTTGCTGCTGCATCTGGCGTAGACTGGGGGCTAGTTGGCCAAACCTTTGAGTTTGACCTGGGCAGCTTTCATTTGGTCTTTCATTCCCAGCCTATCGTAAATCACAATTAGCGTTTCCCAATTGCTTCGAGCGGTGGGCCGTAGCTCCGTGCACTGTATAACAAAAGGTAGAGCAGACTTGAGCCCTTCTTCGCCTTCGGCTCTGAGAGCTGGTGCCTTCGCCTCATATTCATCGTCAGGGAGCTCTACAATCTTATTCAGCGTGCTGATGGCCTGATTGTAATAGATCACACTCACGTTGTAATTCGGCTCGTAGTATCGGGGGTTGATCTCTATGGCTCGCTTATATCCGGCGATAGCTTCCGGTAGTCGACCCAGGGACTCATTGAGGTATCCCAAATTGAACAGCAGCTCGGCATTGCCAGGGTCTTGTTCCACGGCTCCTTGCAATAGCGAAATCGCCATATCTTCATTGCCGGTATAGACATGATGGTTAATCTCCAGTCTTCGAAAATCACTATCAGAGGGGAACCTTTCCCGCGCTTGTAAAATGGCCTTCAGGGTGTCCTGACCCAGCTTTTGTGTATAATAAATAAGGCTTTTATAAACCTCCCTATCGTTTACACCGAGCTCGGCAAGCTTTGAAAAATTATCCAATACCTCTGTTGATCGCTCCAGTGACTGAGCAGCGATCCCGGCATATAAGTACGCCGTGGTATCCTGGGGCTTGATCCTCTTGGCCTTGGCAAAGTACCCGATAGCCTCCTCCATGCGTTTGTCCTGAAAAGCATTCGCCCCCTGATTGACAAACTCACCCCACAATGCCGACAAACTCTGGCGAGCCAGATTGTAGTAGGTATCACCCTTTGGGCCGATTTCAATTGCCTTGTTGAAGCCTCTAATTGCCTCCTCCATGGCATCATCCTCGTTCATCAATACCTTCTCGGTACCGACACCAGTTGCGATAGCTTTGTACACTCTTCCATACTCAAACCATGCGCGCGTGCTGGCCATAAATGCCTTTTGCGTGACCGCCTTTCCGATCAACTTTTGAGCGGTGACAATATCTCCGGTATTGAAAGCCTCCGTCACTCGATCCAGCTGTGTTTGTCTCGCTTGTGCCTTGAGCACAACCACGCTAATCATCACAAAGAGGCAATATTTAATCACTTTCATATTCGGAATTTTGTACCCTTTTACAATCCAAGGGACGCCTATCATTACTTAATGCGCAAACTGTATAAAAGTTGTCAAATGACAAACAAAAAAGAGAGGGTAACGCAAGAGCTTATGGCCATTTCTTTACTTTTATCAGTGGATCATGTTGCACGAAAATAAATCTTTAATCAACTCGAAAAGCAAGGAGTTTTTCATACTCCTGATCCTCCTGTCGACATTCAGCTCATTTGCGATAGCCAGTGTAGACCTATCGGAAACAAGTAAGCTCAGCAACGCGGTATTCATAGAAAACAAAGGTCAATGGCCTGCAACTGTTCTTTATGCCGCCGACATACCCGGGGGTCGGCTGTATTTCGAGCAGGACGGGCTGACTTATGCTTTTAGTGAACAAAATTTTTCTCATCATCACAGCAGCGTCAACCAACGAACGAAACCCACTGAGGCCGGCCCCACAACCCTCAAAGTGCGCTTTAAGAATGCCAATCTTGCAAGCCTGGCCAGGTCTGGTGAGACTACCACAAAATTCAATTATTATATTGGTAATGATCCAAATCTCTGGGGGGAGGGCTGTCGGGCTTACAGTACGATCACTTACCAGAATCTCTATGAAGGTATTGATCTACATTTCTACACTTCAGAAAAAGGTCTAAAGTATGACCTTAATCTTAGGGAAGGAGCTGATCCCGATCAAATTAGGTTTGCTTACTCGGGGCAGGTAGGGATGCACATCGAAGATGAGTGCCTCTTTCTCAACACCGGTCAGGGCACGATCACTGAGAACAGACCAATTGCCTATCAGCAAAATGCAACGGTAAGTGCAAAGTACCGACTTGATAAGAATGTAATGTCCTTTGATTTTCCAGAAGGCTATGACGCATCCAAACCTCTGACCATAGATCCAGAGCTGATTTTTTCTACCTTCTCAGGCTCTATCTCGGATAACTTCGGATATACAGCTTGCTTTGATGATAGCGGCAATCTCTACTCTGGGGGTGTCGTCTTTGGATCTATCTTCCCTACTACAGTTGGTGACAATTTTGCCGGAGGGCAAACAGACATCTTGCTGCTAAAGTATGATTCTGCAGGTCATAATCTGCTCTACGCTACCTTTCTTGGTGGGTTATCAGAAGAGGCACCACATAGTTTGGTGGTAAATCACAACAATGAGCTCTTGATCATGGGTTCTACCGGCAGCCCAAATTATCCTACCAGTTTTAATGCATTCGACCGCTCCTACAACGGAGGAGATACCCTAAACCTGTGGGGGCGTATGGATTTTGGATCAGATATTTTCGTTACTAAGTTGGATGAAAACGGACGTCTGTCGGCTTCCACATTCGTGGGGAGCCAAGGAAACGACGGCATACTTAAGATGCTTTCAATTAGAAGCTATCTCACTCCACTTATCCAAAACTATGGTGATTATCAGCGTGGTGATATCATCATAGACGAAGATGATAACGTCTATATTTCGTCATTTACTGATGGTATAGACTTCCCAACAGATAGAGGGTTTCAGACAGAGTTTGGGGGTGGGGATGTGGATGCGGTAGTCTTCAGTCTCAATGCTGACCTATCGGAACTGCGATGGTCGTCCTACCTGGGTGGTACAAACGATGATGCCACCTATTCCATCAAGCTTGATCAGGAAAATAATGTGTTGGTGGGTGGCGGCACCACGAGTAGTGATTTCCCTATCACAACAGGCGCACTCAATACTTCGTACAGAGGGTCAATTGACGGCTTTATTACCAAGATCAGTGCTGCCGGAGACAGCATACTCCAAAGCACATTTCTCGGTACCACGAGCTATGACCAGGCCTACTTCATTGATATTGATACTGATCAAAATGTCTATGCTTTTGGACAGACCAGAGGATTCTATCCCGTCACTCCTGGCACCTTCAATGTGCCAAATAGCGGACAGTTCGTACATAAACTATCTCCTGATCTGGACAGCACCTTATTCTCGCTAGTCTTTGGGTCTGGCAATAGAGAACCTAATATTTCTCCCACGGCGTTTCTCGCCAATGAATGTGAGAATATCTTCCTCAGCGGCTGGGGAGGTATCGTCAATAATGAGAATAGTGGTAACAACGGAAATACTTTCGGGATGCCGATTACTAATGATGCTCTATATCCTCAAACTGATGGTAGCGATTTTTACCTCATGGTGCTCTCTGCCGATGGGTCCGAGCTACTCTACTCCACTTACTTTGGTGGGACAGATGAAGATCCCCGCAACGGTGATCATGTCGATGGTGGTACAAGCAGATTTGACAAACGGGGTATTATGTACCAGTCGGTATGCTCGTGTGGGGGTCTAAATGATAATTTTCCAACTACCCCAGGTGCTTATTCAGAGATAAATTTGGGCATCAACAACGCTGGTAACGAGCGCTGCAACAATGCAGCTTTTAAGTTCGACCTGGCTTCCTTAGATGCTCGGTTTGATGCTGATAAGTTGGTCGGATGCGTTCCACTCAGTGTCTCGCTGGTCAACAGAAGCATTGGGGGCGAACAGGTCATCTGGGAGTTTGGTGATAACCAGCGCGCCACCAATGTCGATACACTCACGCATACCTACGATACGCCGGGGATCTACGAGATCACACTGACTATCCTTGATGAAAATACCTGCGTGGGGGTATCTACCGCAACCAAGCAAGTAGAGGTCATCGATGCTGATATCGAAATTGGAGATCCGGTAAGAATATGCCCCAACACTTCCACTCAGCTGTTTGCCGGAGGGGGCGTGACTTACGAGTGGTCACCTGTAGAATCTTTAGACGACCCATCCTCACCTACTCCAATTGCTTCACCAGCAGAAACCACCACCTACAAAGTGATCATTCAATCTCCGGCTGGATGTGAAGCAGAGGATTCTGTGACAGTCACTGTAGGCCCAGATCTCGAATTTGAAGCAGGAGTAATGATCAACCCTGAGGCTGTAGTTTGCGCTGGAGGTCAATATCAGCTGTTGGCGAGCGGTGGTGTTAGCTACTTATGGACACCTTCTAACCAATTAAGCGACCCTACGATTGCCAACCCTGTCGCTACAGTAGATGAAACCACAAACTTTGTTGTCCAAGTAGGATCAGAATCGGGCTGCTTTAAGGATACCTCGGTCACGATAGTCGCACTACCTTTTGTCTCTGAGGATATCTCGGTTGATGTACTTGAGTCATGCACAAGTGAGACCCGATATCAATTCTTTAATAATACCGATAGCGAGCTACCTTTCCTCTGGGACTTTGGTGACGGCAACCAGTCCTCGGAGGTCAACCCGGTTCACACCTATGAAGAAAATGGTCTGTATATTGTCAACCTGTTGACAGAAGAGCGGTGCATTGTTGAGCAGTCTCTGCAGATCAATCACAAAAGCTTCTTTATCCCCAATGCTTTCTCGCCTAACGGGGATGGCAAAAATGATTTTTTTGAAATAATCAGCGAACAATCCTACCCTTTGCAAATTGCTGACCGTACCGGTAAGCTGGTATTCGAATCGTCCAACTATAACAATACCTGGAGCGGTGATGATTTACCTGCGGACACGTATTTTTATCGCCTCGTATTGCCTGATGGTGACTGCAACGGCTGGATTCAACTATTGCGGTAGCTCCGACTCATCTGTCCTCATCTTGTCCTTTGGCATATGAGGCCAATCTTTGTAAATTGTTTCGGAGCAACTTAACCCAATATATGAAACCACAATCCTACGTATCCGAATTTATGGACGGCCTGCGGGAGCGCAATCCCGGACAGCCGGAATTTCATCAAGCTGTCGAAGAGTTTGTAGGCACTATCGCACCCTTCCTGCTAGATCATCAGACTTACCTCGACCATAAGGTGATGGAGCGGTTGACCGAGCCTGATCGTGTGATCTCCTTTCGCGTGGGTTGGCAAGATGACAAGGGAGACACCCAAATAAATCGCGGCTACCGTATCCAGTTCAATAATGCGATTGGTCCCTACAAGGGTGGCTTGAGGTTTCACCCTACCGTGAATGAAGGTGTGCTTAAGTTTCTCGCCTTTGAACAAATCTTTAAAAACAGCCTGACCACTCTGCCTATGGGCGGTGGCAAAGGAGGAGCTAACTTCAACCCCAAAGGAAAATCAGACAGTGAAGTGATGCGCTTTTGTCAGTCGTTTATGACGGAGCTCTCCAAATATATAGGCTCGAACACTGACGTGCCGGCAGGCGATATTGGTGTAGGAGGGCGAGAGATTGGCTATCTATTTGGTCAGTACAAGCGACTGCAAAATGAATTTACAGGTATCCTCACCGGTAAGCCCATTCCATTTGGCGGTAGCCTTATCAGAACAGAGGCCACAGGATACGGATGCGCCTATTTCGTGGAGAATATGTTCAATGAAAAAGGCGACTCTATCAAAGGGAAAAAATGCATCGTCAGTGGATCCGGCAATGTGGCTCAGTACTCCGTAGAGAAAGTTCAACAGCTAGGGGGTAGCGTGCATACCATGTCTGACTCGGGAGGGTATATCTATGACCCTGATGGCATAGATGAAGAAAAACTTGATTTCATCAAGGAACTGAAAAATCAGAGAAGGGGCAGGATCAGTGAGTATGCGGATAAGTTTAAAAATGCGCAGTACCATGAGGGCAAGCGACCATGGTCGGAAGACTGTGACGTGGCATTTCCCTCAGCCACTCAGAACGAGATCAACGGTGAAGAGGCCAAGCAGTTAATCGAGAATGGATGTATTGCTGTGGGAGAAGGGGCCAACATGCCCAGCAATCTGGAAGCTATAAAAACCTTCCTGGATGCAAAAATCCTCTATGCACCGAGCAAGGCTGCCAATGCAGGAGGGGTAGCTGTGTCCGGATTAGAGATGTCTCAGAACAGCCTACGGCTGGCCTGGTCGGCAGAAGAGGTGGAAGACCGACTCAAGAACATCATGCAATCCATCCATAGTCAATGCGCAGAATATGGGCGTGAATCCAGCGACTACATCAACTATGTGAAAGGCGCCAACATTGCCGGGTTTGTGAAGGTGGCTGATGCGACGATAGCACAGGGGGTAGTCTGATTAGGCTACCGCTGAATTAGCACTTTTCGAGTTGTTTGCTCTCCTGTGATGGTCTGTAGTTGTAGCACATATATACCACTGGGCAGCAGTTTCACGTCAATGGTCAATGTAGAAGATTGGGTATTGCGCTCATGCCAGATCTTACCAGAAAGATCGATCATCCTAATTGACGCTATACTATGGTTCGGAAGCTCGATTCTTAGTTCTTGATCAGCGGGGTTGGGATAGATTTTGAGGTCGGGGAGTTCGTCTATGGCCGTTATGGTTTCCACCACCTGTATTTCAGCGTTGATCGTAGTAGCGGCTTCATAGTTATTATTACCCTCTTGCATAGCACTAACAGTGATGCTTCCCTCACTCAAAAAAGTGAGCTCGTTTCCAGTAAGTGCAGCAGACTCTCCATCAAGTGAGAATGATACTGGTAATCCTGACGTGCTTGTAGCGTTTAGTACTAAGCTCTCCCCAATTTGACCTTGGCTAGGTGCATTGAAGCTGATCGATTGATCAGCTTTAGCAATTGTCAGACCAATAGAAGCCGTAGCTTCTAAGAAATTGTCATCTCCTGGTTGTGTCGCTGTAATAACGACTTCTCCTGCGTTAATAATTGTAGCTGTTGATCCAGTAATCTCCAATATACTTGGGTCACTAGTACTAAAACTAGGCGTCCCAAGACTGGAAGCACCTGTCACGGCTAAAGTGAAACTTGGGTCACCAAAAGACTTGGCGCCAATACTTGCAATTTCTATTGACTGCACCTCTTTCGCTACGACCTCTCCTGTGATAGTGAAGGTAAAGTTTTGACCATTAGGGGCAGTGCTGGTTATTACCACTTCAGCGCTAAAGGCCCCCTCGGTCAACCCCACTATGTCCAGGTTTAGATCGATCATTTGTCCTGCTTCAATTGACGAGCCTGATGGGCTGCTAAAACTGACATCAATGATCTCAGGGGTTGTATTGGAAATACTCAAGTCATTTACCAGCATAGGCTCCAAACCAATATTCTTAACTGAGAAGGACTTGGTAAATGTGCCATTCAGAGGTGCGCTACCGATGTTGACTATCTCACCAGCCTCTAAGCTATTTTGATCATCTTCAATAGATAGATAGGGACGGGGAAGATCATATTCCCAAAACTCTCTTCCTGTTTCGGCTGATTCTGCCACAAAAATCAAAGTATTCTTATCCATAACGAATTCGCTGGGATTAGAAGAGGCTGACCCAGCATTAATATCGGCCACCATAAAAGTCGTTTCGGCAGTACCCCCTGAATACCATAGTTCTGAACCTGCATCGATGCTATTAGCGACAAATAGAAGGCTGCCGTGTGACGACTCAGCTAATTTGAAGTCTTCAATAAAACCTGTTGGAGATTCAAAAATACTCTCCATCGTATCATTTCGATAGCGGTACAATTCAAAAGTACTTTCTGATAAGTCATATGTTATCAAATATGCCTTGTCTCCATCAGAGGCTATTATTTTATTGATTTTGGTATCATTCTGTGATATATCAGTAACGACAGTGTCTATTTTATCTTCCTTTATTGAATAAATCCTCTTAGTATCAACAACCACTAGCTCATCGTCTATAATTGTGGCGCACGTAGTGCATATGTTGAAGTCACCATCAAGAATCTTGATAATTCCATCGGTTGTCACGCTGTAAAGACCCCTATCGCCTGCTTTCCAAAGTACAGCAAACACCTCATTATCACCCTGAATTAGATATCGCAATTCCCGCCCTCCTAGGTCAATTAGGTTCGTACTATTTTCTCCATCAGTTACCCATAGCTCTAAAGAATTGGAAAAAACAGGCATCTGCATGAACATATTATCTTCGGTATATACATAGTCATATTGATCACCGGGACCTGAAAATCGCTTGCCAAAGTCAAACACCATTTCTGTAGTGCCCTCCACGCCCTTTGTTCGTAGCAGTTGTGTGTGTCCTATACTGTTCTGTTCTATTATATATAGGTCTTCATCAAAAGTTATCATATCCACACCAAACCCAAAGGAAAAATCGTTTCCCAGATTGGACAGGTCAAAAGATTGAGGGTCAACTTTTACATACAGGTTCAAGAAACTAGCAATCAAATCTTGACCATATTCGATAACCGAGTTGATTTGTGTGTTAGTCAGAATAGATGTTACCTCATCAAGATCCAGATCTGCAACCAATAAATCGCCATTTGTATATCTAAGCTGAAGCGGGTCATCAGTAACTGTGTTAGAAAGAAAGTATAGACTCTGATTAATTAACCCTGTTGCATGAGCGTCAACACCAGCCTTTTTAAGATTAATATCAAACACCTGAACTTGCTTCGTGGAGGGGTCATATTCGAACAACTCCACACCTTTTCCATTAGCGTTTCCTTTAAAAAAAACTTTATCATCAAACTGGATGAGCCCAATTCGATTTGAAGAGTTTGCTCCTCCTTCAAGTTCAGTTAAAATTTGCGTTCCCCCAGTACTACCATCTGTTGTCCAAAGCTCATATCCATGCTCATCTGTCTCCATTACAAACAAAAACTCATTGTCCAATTGAACATAACTGTGAAAATCTGGAGCGCTGTTTGAAGTAGAGTTAAAGTCGCTGATAATCTCCGCCGCTCCTTGAGAATTAACCAAAACGAGTCTTTGTTCGCTAGAAGTAATTCGTTCAGTTATTACTACTCCGTTATTAGTAAATCCAACATAGTTCAACTTATCGCTGGCCTGATATAGAAGTAAGGTTCCTTCAGGTGTGCCGTCAGTTACCCATAGATCGTCTAATGATTCAAAATACAATAGATCTTCTTGTACCCACCATCTATTGACCTCCAAATGTTGTTGAGAGGCTATATCTGGAGAATCTATTTCTTTGGTAAAGACAATTTCTCCTGAACTAACTTCTACTAACATAAGCAGAGCATTAGCATTGCCCTGTCCTTGAGTAAAGCGTAGATATAACTGTCCATTGTGATAATGATAATACAGCAAGTCATCATATGCTGACAACTCAGGCATATCACTAAAATTAATGAGCTCTTTTGTAGATGCTTGGCTACCAGTAGTGACCCAAATAGAACCAGCACTTGAGAGGTTGATAAAAGCCAAACTATCGAAGACCTTAAATAATTCAGCTCCCCCAAAATCTCTTATCCCACCGGCACCTGGGACAATATCAGCCAACATGAAAGTATTTTCCTCTGACCCATCAGTTATCCACAGCTCTTGACCCGTGACGGGATCATCCCCAATAAATAGCACTGTTCCGCCTAGGTTGGTGGAGTTGAAATGTACCAATGCCGAACGTGCAAGCACTCCTTCTTTGACGGTTTTAATCTCACCTGTTGAAATATCTGTGGATAACAAGCCAGAGTTATTATGAAGTACCAGGTTTTCTGATATGAATCCCATCTGACCCTGATGATAGTAAATTGGTGATAACGAATTAGCAGTTCGGATCGCTTGGTGTTCAGTAGGGGTTACTACACTTAATCCATCATAATACATGAGACTAGGTGAATCCCCGCCAAATTCCCAATCATCGACCTTTCCATTCTGCGCCGTGAATACTAAGTAATCATCTGTCGTCAAAAGTCCTCCCGGAAAGCTAGAAGATGTTCCTGTGACCAAATCTTTAATCAACCTTGGGTTCTCTTGAGCATATAGTTCTCCAAAAAGGGTGGAAGTGAGAAGGAGTAGCGAAAAAATGAGTTTCATATCGTCTATAACAGTTAAGCCTATGGTAAAAAACTAAATTCCGCCCCTCCATCCAAATGATAAATGTCAAGTTTCCAAGAATTAGGTAATTCTCTTAACATGAAATGTGGTGCCGGACTTTCCGCTAATATCAAATGATCATTACATTTCAGTCTGCTTGACTATTTTAGACCCATGAAAAATTTGCTCGTACTACTACTCACGATTTCGACAGCCATTGCGGTAGCGCAAGACTACCCCTCGGACTATCTCAATACTGACTTCCACCAAGAGAGAAGAGAAGAGCTGAGAAAGCTCATGCCGGACAACTCTGTAGCGGTATTCTTCGCCGCACCTATTCGTAATAGAGCAAACGATGTGGATTTCATTTACCACCAGAGTCCCAACTTCTACTACCTCACAGGGTACAAAGAACCCGGGTCTGTATTCTTTCTTTTCAGCGATCCACAGGAAGGGCCTGATGGTGAGTTCAACGAGATCATCTTCACACAACGGAGAAATGCCAGACGCGAGCTATATGATGGCCCAAGGCTGGGGCCGGAAGGTGCAAAGCAAGTGCTGGGTTTCACCACAGCCTATGACGCTACCCAGTTCAAGGATTTCTCGATAGACCTTTCGGGATATGACAAGATATTCTTTTATGACTTCAAAGATGATGTAAGAGATGATCCCAATAATGACGCGGATCTGTATGATCTCATACTTCAGTTCAAATACAAGGCGGAGTACCCTGTCGACTTCAATGCCGACAAGTATAAAATGTATGACTACATCAAGTCCGATGATTTCCTGAAGAATCCACAGGCCAATCAGATTCTTCGTCAGGTGGTCAATAGCTTCCCGGAGTTTGAGACGAACGAGAAGATCAAAGCTATACTGGTGGCAAAGTCTCCAGAGGAGCGCGAGCTACTGATCGATGAGCTACCGCAACCCAATCCTCGCCTCGATGTAACTACTTTGGAAAAATACATGGCCACCCTCAGGGAGGTCAAAACTGAAGCTGAAGTGGATTTGCTGCGCAAGGCGGTGACCATCTCCTGTATTGGTCAGCGCGAGGTAATGAAGGCCATGCGACCGGGTATGTCAGAGACGGAGGTGCAAGGTATCCATGAGTTCGTCTTCAAAAAATATGGTGCGGAATATGAAGGCTACCCCTCCATCGTGGGTGCGGGCAACAATGGCTGTACGCTCCACTATATCAAGAATGATAAACTGGAGCTGGGCAAGGACTTAGTGCTCATGGATCTGGGTGCGGAGTACAGAGGTTACACCGCAGATATCACACGCACGATACCTGCGAATGGAAAGTTCACCAAAGAGCAAAAAGCCATCTACGATCTGGTCTACAAAGCACAAGAAGAAGCTTTCAAGAACTGTAAGCCCGGCAATATGATCAGAGAAAATACGAAGATCTGTCGTGATGTCGCCAATCAGGGCCTTTACGAACTGGGTATCATCGACAGCCCTGATGCAGAGCACAACTACTTCCCGCATGGCGTCTCTCACCACATCGGGCTTGATGTGCATGACCCAGGCAACTATGAGGAGTTCGCGCCCAACATGCTACTAACCGTAGAGCCGGGTATCTACATCCCTGAGGGCAGTGACTGTGATAAGAAGTGGTGGGGTATCGGTGTTCGCATCGAGGACGACATCCTGATCACTGAGGATGGCTATGAGTTGTTATCATGGCAAGCACCACGAACTACTGAGGAGATAGAAGCGGTGATGGCAGAGGACAATATCTTCTCAGAGTATGTCTTACCAGAATTGGATAAGGAGATCAGGAAGAAGGGGCAGTAGTGCCCACTCTTTAAGTTGATGATTTAAGCACCATTTTGCTGCGGTCGGCCTTGGATACGGTATTATAAAATTCGTAAAGTTCATTGTAAACCTCCTTAGCGTACCTACCGGAATTGACCTTTAGTCGTCGTACATACATGATCTTGTCCGCATCATGATGAACTTCACTATGGTACTCACCAAATGAGGTCTCTACTTGAACAGCCTGAGGAACAACCTCCGGGTACATTCCGGTAGGAAAGTAATAGTAGATCGTATCCGTGTCTTCATAGCTCATGCTAAGGATCACATCCGTCTCTCTTTCTTCCAGATCATCAGGTATATTTTTGACCTTATTCATTAGGTTGGGTTCAAAAAACAGCCTGGATCCGCCTCTGCTTCCAATATTTTTGACCTCCAGATCCAGAGATATCCGGGCCCTTGCGCTATGCCTGTCAGGCTGTACTAAAGCAAAGTCGCTTATTGAAAAATTAGGGATATCTACATTGTCGTAGAGCCAATCTTTCTGCTGCTCCTGACCGTCATTGAGCACAAATGACAGGCCATCCTTCTCGTACCTCAACCCCTCATAATCTGTAGTCGACTGTACGGAGGCATTGCCCTCATCGTCAATCCTGACATGGGCCACTCGCGTTGCTTGGTTGTCTGCAGCTCTGTACGTTGGTGTCTTAATAAGTTGACCTCCACGCTCGGTGATCATAAGCGCCTGACGGTCACCAGTGAACGTCCCCATATATCCCATCGGTGCGGTCTGACTTGTGCACTCCAACCAAATGGTGTCACCTTTATTCGGAACGGTGAGTATTACATGGTTAAATCGTAAGGTAGCAAAATCATCAAAAAGCGGTCGCTTACCGCCGGCGCTAATAAGTGTATAATGAGATGTGATCCCAATCCGGTCAAGTAGCGTCTTGGTATAATAGGTCAGCGCCTTGCAATCCCCATATCCATACTGGCTGACATAGGCAGGGCTGAATGGTCTCCAGCCACCGATCCCTAGTTGTATACTTACATACCTGAAATTCTCCTGTAGGTACTCATAAACTATCCTGATTTTTTCTTTATCATCTGTTAACTCTTGAGTGAGCCCTTGAATCTTAGCGACTGTCGCCGACGGAATGTCATCCAGGCCCTCAAAAAGCTTGTTTTGAAAGACACCAAAGTCTTCCCAGGTTGACATGTCTCCGGTATATCCTTCTATTTCAAATTGACGAGGTGAGAGTAAGACGTGTGGAATGAGCTCTTCATATGAAGGTCCAAATGGTTCTCGCTTGATGGGACGTTTGTTCTTCATTTCCCAATAATACTTTTTGCCTCCGCTCACCATACTCAGCTTAGGTTCTGGCATCATGTGGGTGCGATACCTCAACTCCATGTCGCCTGGCATCACTACTGTAAAAACAGACCGTTCAACACTGGCCTCTGGTGACCGAAAGTAATTAGAGGGGTAGAACATCAGGCCATCCAGATTATGCTCGTATTCGATTTGAAGAGTGAAGGGGTAGTCGTACTTACCAAAATCATGATATAGGAGCCTGTTGTCAGAGTATAGAGAGAACCCGTCAAACTGTGCCGCATCCATGAAATCGTTTTTATTGACTCTGTCAATTTCGTTTCCGTTTTTATCGAAGACCAACACTTTGAGTTTGCCTACGGACCGAAGTTTGTCATAGTAGACTGTTACAAACGCTTGTTTCTTAGCCTTGCTGTTGAGCAAGGTGATAATGTTCGTCGTTTTTAGGACTCCTTTGCCCGGCGAAAGCACTTCAAAATAGACTTCATCATTTCTGATCACATAGTTTACATCTTCTCTTAGGTCCTCAGAGATGTTTGCTATAGCCCATTCCTGGGCTACCGCCAAATTGCTGATCATGCACAGGGTTAATGCAACTTTTATAGCTCTGGATAGCTTCATGTTTTTCTTTTTAGCACTATCTGCTCGTTCTGCTTGGCAACAAGCTGGCCGAAAAACTCCCTAAGACCAGCATATTCTTCAGGTAGGAATAGATGCTTCCTAATGTTTAATATGCTTGTCACTTTGATTTCATTTTCACTAGTGACCAGATTGTAAGTAAAAACAGCCTTACCGCCTGGCATTCCTATCGACAGGGGCTCGGGCATTTCATCAATTATAAAGCCTTCGTCAATCTTTAGCGTAAGACTATAGTAGTTGAATCTCGGAAATGAAAAATCGACAGGATAAAGCCGGTCTTCAGACTTGAAAGGGTTTTCATTGAAGTCATCATTCAAGATCGGGCTAAAGAAAATAAGACCATTAACCTCATCCAATTTTCTATGTACTTCATATTCCTCGATCAATGGTTCCGACATGTTTTGGCTATTGCTTATGGTAGAGTTCACAATTGACCAATCGTCCATCTGCCCTTTAATTTCCTCAATGAAATCATCCGCTCCCTCTAACTGAATACTTCGTCGGTGATCAAAAGAGGCATAGTTTTCACTAGATGCTTTGTGTGTCCCCTCCAGCGTCAAATCTGCATTCAAGGCCATCATCAACTCCTTTCCCTGTCTCCATCCTCTATCGGGTGTCAGATTTATCCAAGTGCCCCCTTCTTCAGTGACACGCCAGCCGCGACCATTCAGACACTTTTCCGGCAGAAACCCTAACGGAGCAGAACGATCAGCAGCGTCTATCAACATTGTGCCCTTCTCAGTATCCACGGCACATACAACATAATTGAATTGTCTGGAAACTGGGTAATTCTCTCGAACGATACCGTTTTCGCGTGTGCTGACCAACACTGGGTCTGAGGACATACCCAGTTCTCGAAGCAATGCGGTCATCAGTAGGTTGATATCCGCTATACTTCCAGATCTTTCATCGTACGCCCTCTTTAAACTTGTATCTACATACTTTGAATAAAAGCCATTCCACTTGATTTGGTAAGTGACGAGCTTGTAGGCTGCAGCAATTTGGTCCTTCACTGTATGATGCCGTGCCTTTATTTCATCAATCTCATTCTTAAGAAAATTGATTTGATCCAGAGACTTACAAAAGTATTCGCTATCTAAAAATCGCTTATTAAGATTCCCCCAGGATGTTCGGTACTCCTGGATCGGCTCTCCAGGAAAGCTAGTAGTCTCCAACTCAAACATGATTTTTGTGACGTAATTGATCACTGGAAGAGAAAAAGCTTCCGTACGCATAGCGTTTATGTTGCGTGCCTTAAACTCCTGCTCGATCTCGATATAGTCAAGCTTTGATATTGGAGCAGCTTTAACTACGGTAGGTCGCGATCGAACAGAAATCTTCGCTCTCCCTAATCCGGGAGCAAATTCTACGTGTTTAGTTCTGCTTGTTGGAGGTGTGCTTTCAATCTGATGATACCCTTGCGTAACGAGCTTATAGTCAAAGTATTCCGGTATGATCGTAGTATATGAGCTGTACATGCTGGGAATATCATATTGAAACTGCCATGATCGTAGATTGAAAAGAAAATCTGAGACTATTGTATAGCTTATTTCGATAATCGAACCAACCTTGACATTCGGCATTGAAAACTTTTGCGCATCCCAATAATCGTTTCTTTGTTCGGTGAATACCGCGTCATTAGAAAGCTTACTTTTTATCAACTTTCCATCTTGAAGATTATAAGTGTAACCCTTCAGTGATTGAATGAATTCTTTGCTGTCATTATCCTGATATAGTAGCACTTCACCATCTGCCCAACTGTAACCCTCTTCTGACAAAACTTTTATAATCATGTGTTTTTTGAAATGAAGACGGAATCCGTTAGTCTGATCAAAAACAAACGTGGAGCTGCCAACATCTTGCAACACCACCGCGCATCCTCCCGCATATTCCACAAATCTCTGGTCCGCGATATGATCTTTGCTGACCTTTCCAAATTTCAGCACTTCTTGTGAGAAACTAGATTGGCACAAAGACCAAAAGAATACTATGAGAAAATATCTAGTGTTCATAACTACACCTTCTTCTTCAATACCACCTGCTCGCCATGCTTCGCCACAATATGGCCAAAGAACTCTCGCAGATAGGGGTAGTCACTCGATAGATAAAAGTATTCTTTGAGCTTGAGCATGCTGATCACTTTCAGTTCTCCACCAATAGCACTGACACTGTAGGTAAATGAGCCTTTCCCGTCAGGCAATGCCATAGAAACCGCCTCGGGAATCTCATCTACTTCATAGCCCTCTGGTATCTTAAGACTCAAACTGTATACTGAACTTCGTGGGTAGGTGAAATCAACAGGATATATCCGTTGCTCTGCTTTGAAGGGGTTTTCTGAGACTCTTTCAGCGATCATTGGGTTGAAAAAAATCAGGTCTCCAGTACTATTGATCATCTCCACTACCTCCACATCATAGTTCTCTACGAGTGGGCTCGAAATATCGCCTGCATTTTCAAAGGAGTGACCACCTACTTTGAGCCAGCTGTTCTCTTTAGTAAACTGCTCAACATACTTGTCCTCTCCATCCTGGAGTATCTCCTGGCGGCTCTTGAAAGAAGCATAATCATCACTGGATAGCTTCAACGCGCCGACCATGCTGCCGTCTTCTTTTAGCGTTAGCTGTGTAGAGACAGATTTTTTGTAGCCCAGTCCAGGAGACAAATCAACCCAATACCCCCCTCCATCAGAGACCGCCCACCCTTTTGTATTTAGACATTTCTCCTGAAGAAAGCCAATAGGTGTCGTGCTATTAGTAGCATCCAGAAGTATAATCCTATCATCCAATTTCACAGCTACTATCACGTAGTTGAACTGGCCTGTGATAGAATAACTCTCTCTTATCAGTCCATTGTCACGGGTGCTTATCAATACAGGGTCGGCTTGAAGATCCTGGTCTCGAAGCATTGCGGCCATCAACAGGTTTATATCGGCAACCGAACCTTCCCCTTCCCTGTAGGCCTTCTCCGTATCGAACGTCGCGTATATACTGTTAAAGCGATTCCACTTCACGTTCTTTTTTACAAACTCGTAGACCTGAGCTATTTTCTCTTCGGGCGTCCCTGATACCTCGCCTATATCATTTTTCGTGAAGCGCGCGTGCTTAACCTGCAATCCAAAACGCCTTGTTTCCAGGAGTTTTTTGTTGAGAGTGGCCCACGTGTTGCGATAGTCTTTGTACTCGCCACCTGGAAATTGGGTAGACTGTAATTCAAAGTCTATTTTAGTTACATAGTTATCCATAGAGCTAACATAAGCTTCATCGCGCATGGCAGGCACGGAAGTAGCTATCAGCTGAGTAGTGAAATCGACATAGCGCACCTCATTGCTACTGGAAGATGACTCGCGATTACCAACATTAGATCTTTCAAATGACCGAAAAACAATGCTCTTAGGAATCTGTTTTTCTTCATTTAGGCTCATGGGGTGATAACCTTGCGTAATCTTTCTAAAAGTGAAATACTGTGGTATGGCTGTATTGTACTCGCTGTAGACTACCGGGATATCATATTGAAACTGCCAGGGCTGGAGATTGAAAAAGAAATCTGACATCACAGTATAGGTAAATTCGATAACTGAGCCTTCCTTGACATTGGGCATTGTAAACTTCTGGACGTCCCAGAAATCATTTCTGTTCTCATAGAATATCGATTTCTTATCAAGTTTGGTCTTTTCTACTTTCCCATTTTCAAGATTGTAAGTGTTGCCTTTCAACGTAAAAACTTCCTCCTTATCAGCACCATCCTGATAAAGCTCAATCTCATGATCAGCCCAGTCATAACCATCTTTGGTTATTATTTTTATGATCGTGTGACGCTCAAATTGTAGTCTGAAGCTATTCTTGTTTTGATCGTAAATAAACTTAGAGTCGCCTATATCCTGGATAATAACGGCCTCAGCAGAGGGGTCATTTTCATATGATTGCATACTAACCAGGTCATCATCTACTTTACCAAACTTGATAATGTCCTGCGCCGTGGCAATGCTAGTTGCGAAAACAAAAACCAGAGAATGTAAAAAAAAGCACTTCATGCTATGAGGAGGTTGGTGAAAAAATAAACATAGTAACGTCAGTGTTTTGTCACAACTTTTTGAAAATGTTATTTATCAGTTATTGCTAAATAGGGGGATAATTAGGTAATCTTCCTAGGCCGACCCGTTCAAACAAATTTGGACAAAAGGCGTTCGGTGAGGAGATATGAAGCTCACCATTTCCACTACCGTGAATCAGTCTTGGCAGCAAGTGACGGAAGGTTTTACTGAAAAACTGTTTTTGTCATTGAACCCACCATTCCCTCCAGTCAAGTTGTTGCGGTTTGATGGTTGCCATAAAGGTGATGTGGTATCGCTGGAGCTCAATTTTCTACTCTTCATGCAAAAGTGGGAAAGCCTGATCACCGCTGATGAGACTGGAGAGGAGCACTTTCAGTTTATCGATGAAGGTGTGAAGCTTCCCTTCTTCCTAAAGCGATGGACGCACCGGCATAGAATTGAACAATCTGGCCCTCGCACGGCAATCATTGATGCCATAGAGTACAGCACGGGTACCTGGTTGACCGATGTGCTCTTTTGGCCAGTGTTATACGGACAGTTTGCCTATCGCATACCAATCTATAAACGGTTTTTCCGGTAGAGTTAGAACTTGCCTATTCTTTGATATTTCACCTCCAATACCCTAATTTAATGGGTGTGAGAATTGATAGAGGTAATTGGGCTTTGAATGCTCTTTGTATTGGATTAATCCTTTCATTCACCAATACAATAGTTTACAGTCAGGGTTTTGCAGAAACTTCCGAGACTTTAGAGGTTAAACTTCGGGAACAACCTCGGGCTTTAGCGGATGTTCTTATGATCATACCGAACAGCACTCAGGTGGAAGTAATTTCGTATGAAGGAGATAATTACTATAAGATCAAATACAAAGAAAAGGTCGGTTACGTTAATGAAGTCTTTCTTCTGAAAAATGAGATGGTTAAGAGTCTCAAAAATCAGTCAACCTCTTCTTATTCTCAGACCAAATCCACCAGAAAAGCTTCAAGTCGCAAATATATTAGAGGACCCAGAGGCGGATGTTACTATTGGAACAGCAGTGGGAATAAGACTTATGTTGACAGAAGTCTTTGCAACTAATGTTTGGGTTTCGAGTTTTACTAACAGTCCTGACCCTTTTCTTGTCGATATGGCGTTAGGTGGTAGTACTTAGCATCCCATTGGCATCAAGCTGCACTTGGGCGTAAAAATGTCAATCCCTCTACCGACCAGAGGCTACCAGCGTATCTTTGTATTGTGATCACCCTGGACAAAAACATATTTCCAAAAACACGCTGGGTTCAGCACGTCATTTTCTGGGGTTTGTATCTGCTATTCTATGGCATTCTTTATGGAGCCTATGATGAGAATTTTAGGCATGCTTTCATAAAGGAGTTGATCTACCTACCGGTAAAAATCATCACGACCTATTTTGCGCTCTATTTTCTACTGCCTCGTTTCTTACTCAAGGAGCGCTATATTTCTTTTGCTATCTGGTTTGTAGTGTCCGCTACAGTGGCTGGCGTGCTTCAGCGCTTTATTACCTACTATGTGGAATACCCCATGTTCCACCCTACCGGGCAAAATTATCCGTTGTTTATCCCCATCAAAATCATCAAGGGTCTGGTTGGGGTATATCCGGTGGTGTTTTTTGCGGTAGCGATCAAGATGCTCAAGTACTGGTATAAAAGTCGCCAGACCCAACAGGAACTGAGTAGTCAGAAGCTGGAAGCCGAACTAAAACTGCTCAAGACGCAGATCCATCCGCATTTTCTGTTCAACACGCTCAACAACCTCTATGCCCTGACGCTCAAAAAGGCGGATACCGCTCCGGCCATGGTGCTCAAGATCTCCGACCTTATCAACTACATGCTCTATGAGTGTAATGTGCCGCGTATCGGTCTGGGCAAAGAGATCAAGTTCATTGAAAACTACGTGGAGATCGAGAAGATGCGCTTTGGTGATCGACTCGATTTCAATCTTAGCCTGCATGGAGAAATAGCCGACAAAAAGATACCGCCACTACTACTGCTGCCATTCTTCGAAAATGCTTTCAAACATGGGGTGAGTGAGGAATTGGAAACCTCATGGGTAAGTGCGACTATCGGTATAGGGCAGGGTCGGATGAAGCTCAAACTGGAAAACAGCAAGGGTGACTATACCCCCTCACACGCCAATGGTGATAATGGCATAGGACATAAAAATGTCAAGCGAAGGCTGGAACTGCTATACGGTGAAGACTATCGTTTACAAATCCTTGACGAGCAGGATACGTATTTGGTAATACTTGATATCCCAATAAATCATTGATATGGAACTGAAATGCCTTGTGATCGATGATGAGCCATTGGCCATCGAAGTATTGGAGTCTTACATCAGCCGTATCGACAGGCTCACCCTCAGCGCCACATTCAACAATGCCATCAAGGCGTTCGAATATCTTCAGCACGAGCAGGTGGACTTGATCTTTCTGGACATACAGATGCCCCGGCTCACCGGTCTGGAGTTCGTCAAGACGCTAACCCACCCTCCAAGGATTATTTTCACGACCGCCTACCGGGAATATGCGCTTGATGGTTTCGAATTGGAAGCAGTGGACTACCTCCTCAAGCCGATCGCATTTGATCGCTTTTTGAAGGCCGTAGGAAAGATCGTACCCGAAACCAATGTGGTCACAGAGCCCACAGTAAAATTCTCCTCTGATGACCCATTCGTTTACTTCAAGGTAGACAAGAAAATGGTCAAGATCAGATTGACGGATATTCTCTATATCGAAAGTCTGAAAGACTATGTGAAAGTAGTCACCCCGGAGAAGGAGATTATTACCCATCAGCAGATCAGTTATCTGGAGCACAAGCTCCCCGAAAATCAGTTTATCCGGGTACACCGCAGCTTCATAGCAGCCATAGACAAAGTAGAAGCTTTTACCGCGACGGATATTGAGATGGGCAAGCACCATATTCCCATTGGCCGCAACTATAAAAATGATGTGACTGCCAAGCTCGGCGCGAACGTATTGTAACCGATTTGCTCTATTTTAGTGATTGGTACCAGAAGGTGGGCTAGACATTCTCTGAACGAGTTGCAAATATTGAAGCAGCAATTGCAACAACACCCCTACAGTCCCCTCAAGGGGACAAATTCCGCCCTTGAGCCGACGCGGAGCGGGCGGTTAGGTGGGTGTCCTAAACCAGAGTCTCTGCTTCTATTATCTCTTGGTATGTTCTTGCTAAAAATGGAAAACATTGGCTAAAACCAAAACCGTATTTATCTGTCAAAGCTGTGGCGCCAACTCCCCCAAGTGGCAGGGCAAATGCCCCTCATGTGGAGAATGGAACACCTATACTGAGGAACTGGCCAACGACACAAAGAAGGTCTGGAAAGGTAGCGCTCCTCCTCCGACCACTCCCAACAAGCCCGTACCTGTTCATGAAGTCAAAATTAAATCTCAGAAGCGGGTATCGCTCAATGATGGTGAGCTCGATCGTGTCTTAGGAGGTGGTTTGGTGCCCGGGTCATTGGTGCTGATCGGGGGCGAACCGGGCATTGGCAAATCTACCCTGATGCTACAGGTAGCGCTCAACCTACCGCAGCTCAAGGTGCTCTATGTCTCTGGTGAAGAGTCAGAAAGTCAGATCAAGCTTCGCGCTGAGCGCATTGGCATCAAGACAGAGACCTGCTACATCTTATCAGAAATCTCTTTAGAAGCAGTCTTCCACCAGATAGAAGCTTTACAGCCAGATATTCTGGTGATCGACTCCATCCAGACGCTCCGTACTGAGAGCATCGAGAGTATCGCAGGTAGTATTTCACAAGTGAGAGAATGTGCCAATGCCTTAATGCAGTTTGCCAAGTCCTCCGGTACTCCAATCTTTTTGATCGGTCATATCACCAAAGAAGGCTCTCTGGCCGGACCAAAAGTGCTGGAGCATATGGTGGATACAGTACTACAGTTTGAAGGAGACCGTCACCTGGTCTATCGCATATTACGCACCCACAAAAATCGGTTTGGATCTACTTCAGAACTAGGCATCTATGAGATGCGAGGCACGGGCCTCAGGCAGGTCACCAACCCCAGCGAAATTCTGATCAGTCAAAGGGAAGAAGACCTCAGCGGTGTAGCCATTTCCTCTACTTTGGAGGGCAACCGACCGCTACTCATCGAAGTACAGGCGCTGGTGAGCCCGGCCACTTATGGCACCCCACAGCGCAGCTCGACAGGCTTTGACATCAAGCGCCTCAACATGCTCCTGGCAGTACTTGAAAAACGGGGCGGTATGCGCCTCAACACTCAGGATGTATTCATCAATCTTGCCGGTGGCTTGCGAATCGATGATCCTGCCATCGATCTGGCTATTTGTGCAGCGATCATCTCTTCTTACCAGGAAATCCCCATTCCAGACAAGACTTGCTTTGCAGCAGAGGTCGGACTTGGAGGTGAGATCAGGGCCATTAACCGCCTGGAAAATAGAATCGCAGAAGCAGAAAAGCTCGGCTTCAACAAAATCATCGTCTCAGGCTATAATGTCAAAGGACTTGACCTTAAGAAGTTTGAAATTGAGGTATTCGCTACTAATAAGCTTGGGGGAGTGTTTTCTGAGATTTTCGGGTAGTCGCAATGGTTCTCATGGTTTTAGAGTAACCTATTCCAAGTCTTAGTATCTCTTGAAGTATGGAAAAAAGCCAAAATCAGAATTTCATTTTGGTTGACTTCAAAATGTATCCCAAAAGGAAAGGTTGGGAGAAAAAATACTCTAATCTCTCTATATCTTATTTGAGTCTTTAATGGATTGCTGCGAATACTATCTATAGCCTGACCAAACTCCTGCTCCAACCTGAGACCTAGACCCTGTTGTTGATCTTCATACCAAATAAAAGCCTCATGAATATCTTCCTCAGCTATTTGAGCTATTGAAAGCTCATATGTCATTTCTTGAATACTTCCTTGCGTGCCTCTGACCATGGTCTGGCGACCATCTTACCCTCTTCAATTAGTGCCTTTCGTCGCATAACTTCTTCTTTCTGCCAAGCAGGAATATCATCACTAGGCTCGATAGATACATAATCAAGAGTTTGAAGAAAGTTCTTCAAAGTGTCAAATTTAGCATCTTCAATATCGATTGTTAGTTTCATAGGCTACTCACTATACCTGTTATTGAAAGTTAGAGTACTGCACGGCTTTATACAAATACTGCTTACTAATAAAGCTAATATGTGGTCTTCAATAACTGATTGATTTGTCAGTTTTTCTTCTTCCTCTTCTTCTGTTTCTTGGGTTTATAATTCTTGTTCTTACCTCGGTTGCCGCCTTCTTTGATTCGCTTTCGCTTCGGACGCTTCACTTTCTTTTGCTTGCTGGTAATGGTGTAGATACCATCACGGCCTTTGACTTTTGGTTTTGATACCCCCCGATTAGGATGGTATTTGTGCTTAGGTGCTTTGTAAGGTTTTTCCTTCGACTTAGCAGCTTTGACTCTGGCCGGTTTTTCCGATAGGCCTCTGTCTTCACCTCTCTGCTCTCCAAAAATCAGGTTCACGCCGAACCTAAGGTTAAGTGCCTCAACGCTGGTGAGATTGTAGTTGCCAAAGACCTTGTCCGTACCCACATAAAACTGAGCAGGGCCCGCCTCCACTCTGGCGGCTAGCCCGAAGTTGAAGAACTGCTGCGGTAGCTTCGTGACGGTTCCCGATAGGGAGAAGGCGGAAGCAAAATCATGCACATAGCCGAGCGACAGCATGGTCCGCACCTTATCCAGCACAATAGTATTGCCCATGGTGGCATGAAATGCGCCCTCTTCCCAGAGTCGATAGGAGCCGTTGACCAGCAGCGAGGTGTTCATAGCGGTGGTAAAGGGCTTGACTTCTTCAAAATCCACAAACTTGTCGAGTAGAGAGTCTTGCACCTCCTCGATCAGGTCATTGACAGTCTCGAATGATACGCCGCGATATTCCAGATTGACGTCTGTGATGCCATAGGTGGTGGTGTTAGACCGCCACCGGATCCCGCCTATATCGCGAATGGCAGCATTGATGTTGAGCTTATCATCAGGTCGCCAGTCCACGCCCAGGTCCGCACCAAAGCCAAAGTTGCCATTGAGGAAGAAATAGCCGCCACTTGCTTCAAGGCCTGCTGTATGTATGCGAGCATTCTGGAGGCGGAAATTGAGCGTATAATTGTCAGGGTTAGTTTGGACGCTTCCCTCAAAATCTCCATCTGTACTCGCATTCATCAGCCCCTGGTAGATTTTGAATCTGCCGCCAACTCGCCACTGTTCATTGATCGGTTGCATATAGCCCAGACCATATTCCCGGTAGTATCGATTATCCGATTTCAGACCGCTCAGCGCTAAGGGCTCGCCCTGAACATAGGTATTGCCATACCAGGCGAACTCGACGATGCTTTTTGGTAAATTGATAGAGGAGAGGGCTTTTTCCTGGATGTATGCCGTGATACCGCTACCCTTCTTGGTATTTACCCCCAGGTAGGCGAGGGTAGCTTCACCGGTGGAGTAGATAAAGGTATCGTCATTCAGGTTACTGATCACCCGATCAATATTGAGCTCTCGCTCTCCATCTTCGTTGACGATAATCGCATCGTCATAGGATAGCTCATTGATGTAATTGAGCCTGACACCTGATAGGACAGGTACACCGACGAAGTATTTTCCGGTAGGCATCAGCGCCGGGTTCTCAAAGTTGGACTGTATCAATCGATCGCCCAGATGGTAGAGGGATGCGCCCGTCTGTGCCAGAAGGGTAGCAGTCCCAAGGACATGCAGCAATAGTCCGATGGCGAGTACCCGCTTCATAGTTTGATCCTAAAACTGCCTCTGAGCGCAACTTGCAGCTCTATCGAACTGGTGGTGAAAATCGTGACATATTGCTGATTTGCTAATCCCGAGCTATTGACGTTGATCGTGATATAGATCTTGATACCCGTCTGCAATGCTGCGATCGTCTCAGCACCAAGACCCACTTCCGAGATGGCTGTGGTAGCCCCGCCGATCAAGCCGACAGCACCAAACCTTGGTGCCTCAGCGAATGCTACATCTGTTTGTCGCTGAACCACGACACTGTCGCTATTGAGTATCTCAATGTCAAAACTGGCCCCCACCGGCAAAGCATTGACTGTAAAAAACCTCAGATATAGAGAATCCGCCTCATCAAAATCGAGGCTGTCGAGTTTGTAGTCAATCGTTTTGGTAAGCTCCCGTACCCGAATGTCCATAGGAATGTTCAGCTCGAAGTAGGCGTTTATCTTGCTGCTTTCTCTATAGAAATTGATCTGAGTAGTGTCAAACGGATTAGAAACGGCACTCAGGTTAAGGTTGAATTGTTTGGGTGTGGCATTCACCATTTCTGAGATATTGGAGTTGCTGGGGCGAATGAGAACCTCAGAAACCGCAACCTCCCCGAGGGGCTCCAATGGCGCAGGGTCAACCAGCTGAAAGTCATCACTCACCTCTCCTGTGAGAGGAATCGAGTCTCCGTCCAGCGTCATTACAGACATTTGCGATAGATCGAGACCTATCGGAATACCATAGCCATTTTCAAAGCCAAACTTGATTTGTGCGTTTTCAAATTCGAAACCCTGACTTCCCAGTTCTTCGAAAAAATTGAACTCCACCATGGTATTCTCGATGGATACCTCCTTACGACCAAACTTGCCATAGAGCAGGTCAAACTCAGGATTGCGGAAGGTGAGGCTAAAGTTGACAAAATCGCTTGGATCAGCTGTCTGGCCCGGCTGGAGTATGAGGGTACCGTCAAACAGCACATTGAAGACATTCCCTGTTGTCCCTCGATTGAGTATGGTTTTGAGCCCAACTAGTTCTCGGGTGCTTCGTGCCACAATGGGTAGAATGTTGCTAAATCTGATTCGGCTATCAAAAACAACGGGTTGATTGCTGGCAACATTTCTGGTTTCCTCAACGGTGATGCGATAGGCCAAATCCGACCTGAATCGAGAACTCAGTTCCAGCACAAACGATCCGCCACTAAAAAAGATGGAGTCGATCTCCTCCCCCTCTACAGCATTGAACTCAAATGTGAATGACCGGGAAAATGGCACCTCCATCTCTGAGTTGGTGTTATTGATCACATCCAGCTCGGGGTTGATCGTAGTTTCGTTCGAGACAGTGCCCACATCGATGAAGTCAGCACTTGTGGTGAACTCAGTAGTATCTCTATAAATGAAAACCAGCGACCGGTCAGGCTGCTCTTCCAGTATCACCTCTGTATCATCAAGGTCTTCCACTATATCAGCAAAAGAGTAGTTGACGTACCCGAGAGGGACAGCCAGTTCGGGCGTGTATTCCTGAATCTTGATTCCATCAAATTCTAGCTCATCTACATTGCAGGAAGGTAGAAAAAGTAAGGTGGCGGATAGCAGTCCTAGCATTCGGCGCCAGGTCCGGAGTTTCTTCCCAATATGTGCCTTGGATCTATTCATGGATCAAGTTTCCATGCATTTGATTAAAACCCTTGATCCCCTGAAGCCCTCCGGTATGCACCACCAGTAGATTGCTTCCTACCGGAAAATACCCCGTGTTGATCAAGTCAAAAAGTCCGTACATCATCTTACCAGTATAGATAGGGTCTAATGCGATCCCCACATTAAGCCTAAATTCATTAATAAATGTAACCAGCTCATTGGTGAATTTGGCATACCCTCCAAAATGATAATCCTTGATCAGTTGATACGACTCCTCACTATAGTGCTCAGAAAGTTGATCGTCCAGTTCATTGAAGTTCTTGATCACGGGAAAGCCCAATACTTTCATCTGAGTAGTACTTGCAGCCGCCAGCATTCCTAAAAAGGTGGTACCCGTTCCGATAGGCACTACTACATGATCAAATGCCTGGTCTAATGAAGTAATGATTTCCTCACACCCCTGTTGTCCGAGATTGTTGGCACCCCCCTCCGATATGACAAAGCAGTCACCAAACTTTTGCGATAGCATATGCAAGAAGTCTGTCTCCCCTTTGAGGCGATACTCCTCTCTGGAAACAAAGTGTAACCTCATGCCGTGCGCCGCTGCAAGCGACAAAGTAGAGTTGGTGGCATACGCTTCCTCTCCTCTGATAATGCCAATAGAACTAAACCCGGCTAATGATGCACAGACTGCTGTCGCGACGATATGGTTGGAAAAAGCTCCCCCGAAAGTCAGCACAGTATGGTGGTCTTGCGCTTGGGCTGCTCGCAAATTGTATTTCAGTTTTCGCCATTTATTACCCGAGATGTGAGGGTGGATCAGGTCGTCGCGTTTGATCATCAGGTTCACCCTGTGCTTCTCCAACAGTGGATGATTCACTATTTCCACCGGACTATTCTCTTGAATGTGCGAACTTTGCAGCATGGCCGCACAAAACTACGACAATTACCAGGAGGAAGATGAGGAGCTATATGAGCATCATCGTATCGTCGTGGATCCCAATCAGGAGCTACTTCGCATCGACAAATTTCTCATGGATCGGCTGCCCAATGTGACGCGCAACAGGCTGCAAGAGGCGATCAAGTCCGGTTTCGTCAAGGTCAATGATCAAAATGTAAAGCCTAATCACAGGATTCATCCTGCAGATGTGATCACCATAGCGCTACCAGAGCCCCCTCGTGATACGGAGGTCATACCCGAAAATATACCGCTCAATATCGTATTCGAAGATGATCATGTCCTCGTCGTAAACAAGGCCGCCGGGATGGTCGTGCACCCGGCTTATCAGAATTGGTCAGGGACTTTAGTCAATGCATTGACCTGGCATTTTCAGAACCTGCCGACTATGCCCAACAATGACGGCCGGCCCGGGCTGGTACATCGCATAGACAAGGACACCTCAGGCTTGCTCGTGATTGCTAAGACCGAAAAGGCTATGACCCACTTAGCGAAGCAGTTTTTTGATCATAGCATTGAACGAACGTACTATGCGCTGGCATGGGGAGAGCCTGACCCTGAGAAGGGTACGATTGATGTCAACCTGGGCAGGAGTCTCAAAGACCGCCGGATCACAGCGCCATTTCCAGATGGTGACTATGGTCGGACGGCCATCACGCATTATGAGATCATCAAGCCGCTTCGGTATGTAAGCCTGGTCAAATGCAATCTGGAAACGGGTCGAACCCACCAGATCAGAGCTCACATGAAGTACATTGGCCATCCGCTGTTCAATGATGCCACCTATGACGGCAATCGCATTCACAAAGGCACCACTTTCACGAAGTACAAGCAGTTCGTCGACAACTGCTTTAAGCTGCTGCCTCGCCAAGCGCTTCATGCCAAGTCGCTAGGCTTTGTACACCCGGCTACAGGTAAGGAGGTTCACTTCGAGTGTGACCTACCGGAAGATATGAGCACCGTGATTGACAAGTGGGAGAAATATGTGAATACAGTCGACTAGATAAGTCCAGCATTCTTTAAAACCACTTTCACATTAAATAAATATCAGGTTAACTTTAATATGTGAAAAGAGAAAAGCTTCTCAAGAAAATACTTGCAGGAATAAACAATGTCTCTTTCAAAGACTTAGTAAGGTTGGTTGAAGGTTACGGATTCGTACTAGAAAGAGTGAATGGAAGTCATCATATTTTTTCCAATCCAGATATTCATGAGATCATTAACCTCCAAAATGTGAAAGGTCAAGCCAAGCCTTATCAGGTAAAACAGTTCTTGGCGTTATTGGAAAAATATAATCTTAGACTCAAATGAAAGACTATCATATCAACATTTTTTATAGCGAAGAGGATCAGGGCTATATAGCTGATATACCTGATTTGAAGCACTGCTCTGCTTTCGGAACATCGGCAGAGGCAGCTCTTAAAGAAGTTCTAATAGCAAAAGAGGCTTGGTTAGAGGTAGCTCGAAACAGGAATGAGCAGCAGCCAGAAGCAATCTATCGACCTATGATTTACCAGGTTTAGGTACATGCAGCTACTTCAAACCAACTTCACATAGCTCCCCAACCACTTAATGTTGTGCCAGTAGTTTTTCACCACCTTCTGCACATTCTTGTCATTGAAGTGTCCTTCAAAATCAATAAAGAAAATATACTTGAACTTACTGCCTTCCTTCGCAGGCCGACTTTCTACTTTGCTCAAGTTGATCTTGGCATTGTGAAACTCCTGTAGGAAGTTGGCCAGAGCTCCCGGCTCGTCCGGGAGTCGGGCAATGATGGACGTCTTATCCTCTCCACTCGGCTCGTTGTAGAAGCTTTTGCCAAGAATAACGAATCGCGTGAAGTTCTCTCCAGAGTCCTCAATGTTCTCAAAAAGGATCGGCAATTTATATTCTCTGGCCGCTATGTGCGCACATATCGCTGCTGCACCTTCTTCCTCCTTCGCCATTTTCACAGCCGTGCTGGTTGAGTTTACAGGTACGAGCTCGACGGACTTGTCAAAGTGATCTGCTATAAACGAGCGACACTGCCTGAAGGCTATGTCTTTGGAATACACCTTCTTGATTTTATTGAGATCTTCTTCCTCCGTGGCGAATGCAAAATGAATCGCCATTGGCAATTCTGCAACGATATTCAGATCGTATTGACCCATCAGGTCAATGGTCTCCTGCACAACACCCTCCTGATTATTCTCGATAGGGATCACTCCAAATCGGGCCCTATCGGTCTTCACCGCTTCAAAAACAGCTTTGATCGAGTTGAGTGCTGAGTAAGTGCTCATAGCACCATAGCGACTTTCTGCAGCCTGATGAGTAAAACTGCCTTCAGGTCCCAGATATGCTATTCGCTCAGGCAGCTCAATATTTCTTGCTACCGCAAATATCTCAAGGAATATTGCCTCTATAGCCGCTTTGTTAAGTCGACCCTCATTAAGCTTCACCAACCTATCCACAATGGCCTTCTCACGCTCCGGACGATATACAGTGGTGTTAGTTTTGCGCTTCAGCTCACCTACCTGATTGACCACCTCCATCCTCTCGTTGAGGAGCTGCAAAATCTTGGCATCCAGGTCATCTATTTTCTTTCTTAGGTCGTTTAGACTCATATCAACAATGTTCGGTTTTCTAAATTGGCGGGCTATTGCTGTTCGGCAAATATTAAAAATGATCCGAACTATTTATTTAACAAGGGTGTCTAATAATTCCAAAGTGCAAAGGATCGTTATATTTGCACACCTTTGATAAGAAAAGTGAAAATAAAGATGGGAAAAATCATATTTCTAATGGCAGTGCTTCCCGTACTGGGATGTGTTGATGATGACGCGCCTACAACTCCTGGGCAAGTCTTCGATCCAGAAAACCCTAACCTTTATGTGAATTCCTGGATTCAAGAGGAGATGGACTTTTGGTACCTATGGAAAAGTGAGTTTCCTGCAGACCCGGACGAAACGCAAAACCCTGATGACTACTTCTCTTCTATTCTCTCATCAAAAGACAGATTTTCGTGGATACAGGATGATTATCTTGAATTACTAGCCAGCCTCCAGGGTGTCTCCAACGATACTGGTCATGAGATCAGATATCTCAATGATGCCGAAAACCCGGGGAACGTAATTGGTCAAATACTGTATGTAAAACCCGGATCCCCCTCTGATTTTGCAGGTATGCAGCGCGGTGATCTCATCACGCATGTCAACGGTACCTTGATGACGAGCAGTAACTATCGCGACCTCAACAGCGATATGAATTCATCCCATGACATTGAGTTTATCAGATACAGCTTCGAAACTGATGAGTTCAGTACGCTTGGGCCTGTCTCTATCAACCCCATCCAGTTCAGTGAAAACCCTAATTTTCTGGACACCATTTTCAACTATGAGGGAGCTAAGATTGGCTACTATGTTTACAATCAGTTCTCCTCCGGTCCTACATCTGCCGATCAGTCTTATGTCACAGAGATGGACGCCATTTTTCAAAACTTCAGAGGTCAGAGAATTGATCATCTCATCGTCGACTTGCGATATAATCCCGGTGGAGCCATTACGGTAGCTACGAACCTGGGCAGCCTCATAGGCTCTGGTGTTAACAGCCAGGATGTATTTGCCTTACGTCAGTACAATGCAGACCTCCAACAGCTGATATTGAATGATGCCTCTCTAGGCAGCAACTTTCTGGAGAATAAGTTCGAGTTCAAATCAGCCAATGTGGGCGGTTTAATCGATAAGGTTTACGTACTTACTGGTTATCGAACCGCCTCAGCAAGTGAGTTGTTAATCAATGGCCTGAGACCCTTTATGGAAGTCTTTGTGATTGGGGATACCACAGTGGGGAAGAATCAAGCATCGGTATCGCTCTTCGAAGAAAATGATCCCAACAATACCTGGGGGATCCAGCCAATAGTGGCCAGCATCGGGAACTCTCTGGGTGAGTCGGATTATGAAGATGGGCTCTTCCCGCACATTGCAGATCAAGACCTTAGCAGGAAGCTCTACCCTCTCGGTGATATCCGAGAAAACCTGCTATCATTGGCCATCGAGAATATCACTGGTGTATTTCCAGCACGGATTAGGCGGGTAGATGATGGCACTCGTGCAATGACTCAACCAAACGATCCGAGACTTAATGCACCCGTACTACTAGATGATGAATTATCGGACTTACTGCTCAAGGAACTGAGGTAGGCTAGTTCACGACACATCAGCCTATTTTTATCTTTCAAATACGTTGGTACTTACTAACTTTGGCTGCTTAGAATAAGAGTACTATGCACCGAGACACCACCATATTTGATCTAATCAACCAAGAAAAAGAGCGGCAAATCAACGGCATTGAGCTGATTGCCTCTGAGAATTTTACATCCAATCAGGTAATGGAAGCCGCTGGGAGCGTGCTGACAAACAAGTATGCCGAGGGACTCCCCGGCAAACGCTACTATGGCGGATGTGAAGTGGTGGATGAAGTAGAGACCATCGCTATTGAAAGAGTGAAGGAACTCTTCGGAGCAGGCTGGGCCAACGTGCAGCCGCACTCCGGAGCTCAAGCCAACGCCGCAGTAATGTTGGCTGTGCTTAAGCCAGGTGATAAAATATTGGGATTTGACCTTTCTCATGGAGGCCACCTCACCCACGGCTCAGCGGTCAACTTTTCTGGTAAGCTATACGATCCATACTTCTACGGTGTGGAGGAGGATACCGGACTGATCAACTACGACAAAGTAGAACAAACAGCGCTCGCCGAAAAGCCAAAGCTCATCATCTGTGGAGCTTCAGCATACAGCAGAGACTGGGATTACGAGAGATTAAGAGCTATAGCTGACGAAATCGACGCGCTGCTGCTGGCCGATATCTCGCACCCCTCTGGCCTTATCGCCAGAGGATTGCTCAATGACCCTCTTGAATATTGCCATATAGTAACCACCACTACGCACAAGACATTGAGAGGCCCGCGTGGTGGGCTTATCATGATGCGTGATGATTTCGAAAACCCATTTGGGTACAAGAGCCCTAAAGGTGAATTGCGCATGATGTCTGCTTTACTGGACTCTGGTGTCTTCCCAGGTACGCAAGGTGGTCCACTCGAGCACATTATAGCTGCTAAGGCGGTAGCATTTGGCGAAGCGCTCACTGACGACTATATGAACTACATCATGCAAGTTCAGAAAAATGCTGCTGTGATGGCCAGGTCATTTATGGACAAAGGCTATAAGGTGATCTCCGATGGTACGGACAATCATATGATGCTCATCGACCTAAGGTCTAAAGGCCTTACCGGTAAGATTGCTGAAAACACTCTGATCAAAGCTGATATCACGATCAACAAAAATATGGTGCCTTTTGATGATAAGTCACCCTTTGTGACCTCAGGAATGAGAGTGGGTACCGCCGCTATCACCACACGAGGTATGGGAGAGGAAGACATGGAGAAGATTGTTGACCTGATCGACAATGTACTATCCTTCCACTACGATGAGGGCAAGATCGAGGTGATCAAGCAGGAGGTCAACGAGTGGATGCGAAACTTCCCGCTGAATAAATGAGTAAGACTCCTCTAGACCAGCTTCCAGAAGATATAGATGCTGACCAATCGGAGATGTCCTTTTTGGATCATCTGGAGGAGCTCCGATGGCATATTATTAGATCGCTCGCCGCTATTGGTGTCTTTGCTGTTGCGGCCTTTATCGCCAAGGGGTTTGTCTTTGGAGAAGTGATCCTGGGGCCTTCAAGACCTGATTTCTGGACCTATCGCATGCTGTGCAAGCTTGGCGACATTCTACAGACGGACGCTATTTGCATTGATGCCCTTCCTTTTATTATTCAGAGTCGACAGATGACTGGTCAGTTTACCATGCACATCACTTCTAGTTTTGTGGTTGGGCTGATCTGCGCATTCCCCTATGCTTTTTGGGAAATCTGGAGGTTCATCGCGCCCGGGCTCTATGCCCATGAGCGAAAGGCTGCCAGAGGTGCCACCTTCTTTGTGAGCTTATTGTTCACAATGGGGGTGCTGTTTGGGTATTTCATGGTCACGCCGATATCCGTCAATTTTTTGGCGAACTATCAGATCGACCCGAGTATCATGAACGAGTTTGATATTGTCTCCTATGTAAGTACCGTATCTGCACTAGTACTTGCGGCTGGCATCTTATTCCAGTTGCCAATAGTGGTCTTCTTTTTGACTAAAGCAGGACTTGTTACACCAGCCATCCTGAGGCAGTATCGTAAGCACGCGATTATCGTTATCCTGATTCTGGGAGCAGTACTGACACCCCCCGACCCATTTAGCCAATTGCTTATCGCCCTGCCGTTGTTGGGTCTGTATCAGGTCAGTATCTATATTTCGACGTATGTACTGAGAAAGGAACAGAAAAAATTGAAGGAAGAAAACCTATAACAGAACAGTCATGAAAATTGCTATTGGAGGAGACCATGCTGGTTATGATTACAAAGAATCCTTAAAACCGTACCTGGAAAGTCTAGGGCATGAGGTGAAGGACTTTGGCCCTTATAGTGATGCTTCGGCAGACTACCCTGACTTTGTTCACCCCCTTTCCTCCGCAGTGGAAGGCAAGGAGTGTGATTTGGGCATACTGATTTGCGGTAGCGGAAACGGGGTGGCAATTACAGCCAACAAACACCAAGGCATCCGCGCGGCGCTTTGCTGGCAAGTGGAGCTGGCCGCTTTGGCCAGACAACACAACAATGCCAACGTCCTATGCATGGCCGCCAGGTTTACCGAGCTCGATTTGGTGAAGCAAATGACTAAGACCTTTCTAGAGACGCCATTTGAAGGAGGAAGACACGAGCGCCGTGTCAGCAAGATCAGTTGCTAAAGCTCGTGCTTTAGATAGTATTTAGGCTCGGTCTGCGATCTTTGATAGTGCCTGGCCACCAAGGGTAATCGCTGGAATAGCTTCGGCACCAAGCCCTCCTGATCAACGATAATCTCCGGCAAATCCGACTGTAACCTCGCTTGCCCCAGCTCAATATAATAGTAGTAGTCAAGACCCTCGAATACCTGAGAGGCAAGCTGCCAATTTAAGAATGGTGTAGCGAGTCTGTTGCCATTATAATATCTTGTGTCCGGACCCAGCACGAGTATCTTCTTTCCTTCGATGGTCTCAGCACCTACCGGAAAATTTGCATCAGCCTTGTCCATCCCAATCAACTCGTGCACATAAAACCAATTTTGCGCCAACGTCAAATGAGTGCCAAATACCGCGATGATAAACAAGAGGGTGATCAACTCCGCCTGCCAGGCTTTTCGAATCAGTAAGAGATAGTGACTTCCAAAAAAGGCCATTGCCGGAACGATCAACACCAGTTGGTAGAGCCCCCATTGGTCGGCAATCAATAGATTGATCAGCCCGCCCAAAAGTATGAAAAGCATCACCTGTTGAAACTTGACCTGATAATTGACAAAGCGTCCAAGGCTGTAGGTCTTGAATATAGAAATCAGTAAAAGCACGCCAGGTATCACGGCACTCCATAGGAATGAACTTCCTGAGATCAACTCCACCTGGTCAATCTGCCACCAAGACCTGACATAAAAATCCCACCACTCAAGATGAGCATCATACAGATAGGCATATATCCCTGACAGCACGAGTACCATAAAGTAGCCATGGATTAATAGAAAAATACGCCGGAAAATAGCACCGGAAAACAAAATCAGTGACAGTACGGATATTACAAAAAACAGAAAATACGGTAAGTAAAAAAGTGATGCTATACCAAGGTAAATCCCGGTGTATAAAAACATATCATCTCTTGTTTGATTATCGATCCGCTTGAAGATATTGTTGATTGCGAGCAGGACAAACGTCAGACCCATCAACACAGGGGTGAGCGATAATAGATCCTCAAAAAAGTGAATGAACAGAATATACATAAAGGCCGGAACGTAGCTATTCTCTTTGTAGGCCTTATTGCTCAGTAATAGATGATTGAAAATGGCCGCTTGTATGAAGACCACCAGCGTAGATAGCACGTGGTAAGCCCAGATACTATTCCCGAAGAGTAATGCAATACCACGATAGACCACCACGGCCAGTGGGGCGGTAGTATCCCATACATCGTAATACATCAACCCTCCATCAGCAGCTAATTTCTCTCCAATCAGCATCCACTGCATTTCCGATAGGGTCAGATCGACTTCCGCCCAAAGCAGCGGAATGCGTATAAGCAAGAGTAGAATGAAGAGGATGACTAGCCTGTAAGGATCGTTGATTCTGAAGAGCGAAAGCAAGTCGGCTGATTTTATAAAAACCCGAAATTAGGCCATATTTCAATGAATAAGTAAATAAATAGGGATATTTGCAGGTATGGAGAGTAAAAGACAAATGAAGTTCGAGAGGCTTATCCAACGTGAAGTCGGTGAGATTTTTCAGAAGGAAGCCAGGAATTTGTTAGGGAGCATTTTTGCGACGATCACGGCGGTGAAAATGAGCCCTGATTTGGGCTTTGCCAAGATATATGTCAGCATCATGCAGGAGCGCGATCGCAAGATGAACTTCAAAGTCATTGACGAACATAAAAGTGAAATCAGGAAGTATCTGGGAAGGCGGATTGGCAAAAGCGTACGGATCATCCCGGAGCTGGCATTTACGCTAGATGAGACAGAAGATCAGGCGGCACGAATCGACAGCATACTTTCCAAACTTGATATCCCACCAGCACCGGAGGAGTAGTCTGTGAACCTGCCAATATTCATCGCACGCCGCTACTTCTTCTCTAAAAAGAAGAAGAATTTCATCAACGTAATCTCGATGATATCGATGGTGGGCGTAGCAATAGGGACGGCCACTCTAGTCGTGGTACTATCTGTATTCAATGGGCTGGAAGACCTGATCAGGGGACTGTACAACACTTTTGATCCAGAGATCAAGGTGATGCCCCTATCGGGAAAAACCTTCGAACTCCAAGCCGGGGTGCTCGAGGAAATCCAGGCCTTACCTTCCGTCAGCATCGTCACGGAAGTGATTGAGGATAACGCCCTGGCAAGGTTCAAAGAATCGCAGCTCGTGGTGAAGGTAAAGGGTGTCTCCGACAACTTTATAGAGCAAAATAGGCTCAATAATTCTATCGTCTCGGGTGAGTTGGTATTCCGCAATGACAATATCAACTACGCAATCATAGGACGTGGAGTCCAGTATGCACTTTCGCTCTCGCTAAAAGATGATTTCAATTCTTTACAGCTGTTCTCTCCTCGTAATATCAACCCAGGTAATCTCAATCCCCGACGGCTTTTCAACCAAAAGAACATCTTGCCGGGCGGTATATTCGCAGTAGAGAAATTCTACGATGAAAACTATGTGTTCGTACCGCTGGACTTTGCCAGGAGTCTATTCAATACCGGAGGCCGCAGATCATCTCTTGAAGTACAGCTCGTACCCGAGGCGGACGTAGTGGACGCTCAGCAGGAGATAGCGGCTATCATGGGCGATGACTTCAGCGTTCAAAATAGCGACCAGCAACACAGCGACCTATTCAAATTGCTAAGCATCGAGAAGCTTTTCGTCTTTCTTACATTTTCCTTTATCCTTGCCATCGCTTCCTTCAACATCTTCTTTTCACTAAGTATGCTGGCGATAGACAAACGAGCAGATATAGCTGTACTCAATGCTATGGGTGCTGACCAGACCGTTATCAAGAAGATATTCATTTCTGAGGGCATTATCATTGCTGTGATTGGCTCAATGATTGGGCTTGGACTTGGCCTTATTATTTGCTGGCTCCAGCAGACATTTGGACTGGTGTCCATGGGTATGACCACTTCCATTCTCGATGCATATCCAGTGCGCGTACAGTGGACGGACTTCTTGTACACCGGCCTATTGATCTTCCTTATCACATTTCTCGCATCCTACCGCCCGGCAGTCATTGCCGCCAAATCTCTCAATATTAGTCACTTGCAATAGTCCCCGTATTCGCTTAATTCGTTTGTGTAAAATCGGAGCTCTTTTTATCTCAAGATCGTTAGATTGCAAGATTACATTGATCACAATTTTTTGAATGAAGGTATCTCCGGCTAGTCCGTTTAGACTTATTTATTCGCTGTTTCAGCATGAGTATCTTGGCTATTTGTTCGAGTCATTTGTAGTGCAAGTGGATCAGCTGGGTAAGCTCACCTATTCCCACCAAAATATCTCCTCCAAGAACGCCAAGGAGTTCGCCTCAGGCCTGGATGAGAAAGACTATACGCTGATCAAGGAGATGGACGCCATGCAGCAGGATGCTGTAGTCAAGCATTTCTATAAGAAGAAAATCAAGACCAACGAGTTTTTCCTCAAGATTTACGACAAGGAAAAGGGCAACAAACTATTACAGCAAGAGATCGCGCAGTACCTGGAGCGAAGAAGGTCCCATATCCTGCCCCTCCTACCGGGAAAAGAAGTCTTCGAGATGGGCAGTGACGGGGAGCCGACATGGAAGCAGCTCGAAATGGACGAGGAGAAGGCTACTGTACTTTTCCATTTTCGAAAAAATGAAGAAAACACCCACTACTTCCCCACGATCAAGCACAGAGGAGAGAAGCTGGAGTTTCAATATCAGAATGCCTACATCGTCTGCAACGAACCGGCCTGGATGGCATTGGGAAATAAAATGATCAGCTTCGAGAAAAATGTGGATGGCAATAAGGTCAAGCCGTTTCTCAACAAAAAGTTTATCGTCATTCCTAAAAACCTGGAAGAGACCTACTACAAGAAATTTGTCTCGCAGATAGTGGGCTCATATGACGTCTATGCTAAAGGTTTTGAGATTAAAACACTCAATGAAAAACCTGTCCCCGTACTCACCATTCAAGAGCTTGCTACTGTACAAAAAGATCTCTTTTCTGATACGAAAGGCTCAAACGGAAGTGACCCTGAGCAGGGAAAGCTGTTGATCGATCTCTGCTTTCAGTATGGTGAGCATCGATTTGCAGCGAGTGGGGATCAAGCAGTAAATGTTAAGCTCAACAAGAAAGGGGAAGACTACACCTTCTACCGAATCAATCGCAACAGCAATCGCGAAAAAAGCATGCTCAACCTGGTGCGGGGCAAGGGACTTCCCATCAATGGGTCAAAGCTGACCCTTCCCAAGGCCCGAGCAATGGAATGGATTACGACGCACCTAAGTGATCTGGAGTCCGAGGGGTTTCTGATTCGGCAAGAGTCAGTGCAAAAGAAATATTACCTGGGTCGTTCGGAAATCTCGATTGAGGTAAAAGAGAATATCGACTGGTTTGACATTCATGCCGTAGTGAGGTTCGGTGAGTTTGAGATTCCTTTTAAGGAGCTTCGCAAATACATTCTCAAAAAGTTGACGGAGTTTACACTTCCCAATGGGGAGATAGCCGTCATCCCCGAGTCCTGGTTCACCGAGTACAGCGAGCTCTTCGCATTTTCTGAAGATACCACAGATCAGGATGTTAAGCTGAAAAAGCATCATCTGGCGCTCGTTCAGGAGCTCGGCTCGAGTAACCTTGCCAAAGTCAGCTTCGACCGCAAGCTGCAGAACCTACAAGACTTTGACAGTATAGAGGAGTATGAGATGCCCGAGCATTTCAAGGGTAAGCTTCGCCCTTATCAGAAAGCTGGATACAACTGGCTCAACTTCCTCCAGGAGTATCGATTTGGCGGATGCCTTGCCGATGATATGGGTCTGGGTAAGACTGTGCAGACACTGGCACTTCTGCAGAACACCGTCAATCAAAACAAAGGAGTGGCTAACCTCCTTGTCATGCCCACCTCTCTCGTGTACAACTGGGAGATGGAAGCCAAGAAATTTACGCCAAAGCTGAAGGTGCTCGTCTATACGGGCACTGATCGAAACAAGAATGTGGAGCGGTTTCAGAAGTACGACCTGGTACTGACCTCCTATGGCATTGCGAGGCTGGATGTAGACCTGCTCTCAAGCTACTATTTCAACTATATCATACTTGATGAGTCGCAGGCGATCAAAAACCCTGACAGCATTATCGCCAAAGCAGTCAGAAGGCTTAATTCGAAAAACAAACTGATCCTGACCGGTACTCCGGTGGAAAACAGCACCATGGACCTCTGGTCACAGATGTCCTTTATCAACCCTGGCTTGCTTGGCGGTCAGTCGTATTTCACGAAGGATTTTCTGATTCCGATAGAGAAGAAAAAGGATGAGGCTAAAACGCAAAAGCTCTTCTCGCTGATCAAGCCTTTTGTCATGCGTCGAGACAAGTCGCAGGTGGCTAAGGACCTACCGGAAAAGGTGGAGAATGTCAACTTCTGCACCATGTCGGAGCAGCAGCATAAGGCCTATGATGACGCCAAGGACTTCTATCGCAATAAGATACTGGAGCAGATCGAAGTAGATGGTGTTGGCAAGTCTCAGGCCATGCTACTACAGGGGTTGACACGACTCAGGCAGATTGCCAATCACCCTAAGCTTGCGGATGACACCTATAATGGAGACTCTGGTAAATTGGAGGATGTTACCTATTCGTTGCTCAACGCACTTGGCAAGGGTCACAAGATTTTGGTTTTCAGCCAGTTTGTAAAGCATCTCAAGCTTGTCGAAGAGTATCTGGTTGAACAGAAAATAAAGTACACCTACCTCGACGGGAGCACCCGGGATCGTAAAGAGCAAGTGGAAAGATTTCAGAATGATGATGATTACAGCATCTTTTTGATATCACTGAAGGCAGGTGGCTTAGGCCTCAACCTTACGAAGGCAGACTATGTCTTCATCCTTGATCCTTGGTGGAACCCTGCCGCCGAGAATCAGGCCATCGACAGGGCGCACCGTATTGGACAGCAAAACAAGGTCTTCACCTACAAGTTCATCATGAAAAACACGGTAGAGGAGAAAATCCTGAAGCTGCAAAAAAATAAGCTGGCACTTGCTAAAAACCTGATCTCAACCGAGGAGAGCTTTATGAAGTCATTGTCGAAGGATGATATCACTTCTCTATTGGACTAGAAAAATGACCTTATACAAGCAAACGTCAACCATAGCATGTCACCTCGACGCAGGAGAGGTCTTCTTATGCAGGGTGTAGGGTGTTTCCTATCAGCAAATAGATTGGTAGCAGTGCACTATTCAAGTCAGCACTTCGGGATCATAAAAATCCCATCGAGCATTGACACTCACTATCAGCGCCTCTTTCTTTTTCCTATTCCATTTCTTGAGCTCATGTTCTCTTTCGATAGCGTGATGGACAAACTGGTATCGTTCAAAGTAAATCAAGTTGTAACAAAAGTATTTTCCAGCGTGGGTTTTAGGTTTTCCTCTATTCGCTTTATGCTGCCGAACCCACGTTCTTAAGTCATTGGTCATGCCAATGTAGAGTGCTGTTTTGGCTGGGTTTGTGGTAATATAGACGAAGTAGTTGTGGCCAGGCATATTATAAACATAAGAAGATTTCTCAGTCGTGCCTCCCTCGAAATGACAACTTGCATAGAGTTGAGCAATAACTTTCTATCTGCGCCAACCATCACCGCTTGTCACCCCGACGAAGGAGAGGTCTTCTTATACAGGATTTAGGGTGTTTCCTATCAGCAAATAGATTGGTAGCAGTGCACTATTCAAGTCAACACTTCGGCATCATAAAAATCCCATCTCGGTTTAGCCGTGGCAATCAAAGCTTCTTTCTTTTTCCTGCTCCATTTCTTGAGCTCATTTTCTCTTTCGATAGCGTGATTGACAAGCTGGTATCGTTCAAAGTAAATCAGGTTGTAACAGAAGTATCTTCCCGCATGGGTTTTAGGTTTTCCTCTATTCGCTTTATGCTGCGGAATCCTCGTTCTTAAGTCATTGGTCATGCCAATATACAAAGCTGTTTTAGCAGGATTGGTGGTGATGTAAACGAAGTAATTGTAGTTGGACATCTTCATAAAAATAAGAAGATTTCTCAGTCGTGCCTCCTTCGAAATGACAACTTGAATAGAGTTGAGCAATAACTTCCTATCCGAACCGACCATCACAGCATGTCACCTCGACGCAGGAGAGGTCTTCTTACGATGCACGCCGAGCGATCAAACTAGCACCTAAGTTGCAAGGAACTACTTGATTGTTCTCGTTAGGATACTGAGGAATCAAAACACCCAATACGAATTAATTCTAATTATCAATCTGTACACTTCTGGTCAAGAAATAGTCCGCATTCGTACAGCGGTTCATTGGTAAAACCGTCTTTACAGCCTTCTTCTGCTTTTTTCGGTTACGGCACAGCTTTTGAACCTCATCATACGATTAGAAACTTGAAGCTGAGACGATGATTAAGAACTTCCTGAAAATAGCGATCCGCAGCATAAGCCGACACGCACTTTACAGTACCCTCAATATCCTGGGGCTGACCATTGGTATTACAGCCAGCATGCTCCTCCTCCTCTATGTCAATGATGAGCTGAGCTTCGATAAATTCCATGCTAACGCAGAAAATCTCTATCGCGTCAATACGCTGGCGACCATTCAGGATACTAATGTGAATGCCGCCACAACAATGGCGCCCCTAGGCCCGGCATTGTACAACGACTATCCCGAAGTGGTGGACTTTTGCAGGTTTTTGGATGTGGGTGAAGAGCTTGTGATCAAGGACGAAAACCGTTTTTACGAAGAGGGTTTTTACTTTGCAGATTCTTCGTTTTTCAGCTTGTTTGACTTTAAGCTGTTGAAAGGTGATCCTAAGACCGCACTGGTCAAGCCAGAGTCCATAGTCCTCTCCGAATCAATCGCCAAAAAGTACTTTGGTGACGAGAATCCTCTCGGACAGGAGATCAAAACGGGAGCCGAAGAATGGACGCGAACTGTCACAGGGGTGATGGCTGACGTAAGCTCCAAAAGCCACATCAAACCTCAAGCTCTTGTCGCCTATAGCACCTTGCCAAATGAGCGTGCCAACTATTGGGGCAACATCAGCGATTTCCTTTATATAGAGCTGTCACCAGGCACATCTGCAGCACAATTCTCCAAAAACTTTCCGGATGTATTCGATAAGTACGTTCGCGAATTATTTAGTCAGTTTAATGCTCAAGCCGACTTTTCGTTAATCAATATTGCCGATATCCACTTAAAGTCTACCTCGGAGGGAGATCCAGAACCGGGTGGCTCAATGGCCTACATATATACTTTTTCGGCGGTAGCCTTCTTCTTACTTCTGATTGCGAGTATCAACTATATGAACCTCTCTACCGCCCAGGCTACCAAGCGGGCGAAGGAAGTGGGTATTCGCAAAGTGATGGGCTCTCATCGGCGACAGCTCAGATGGCAGTTTTTAGTTGAGTCTACTGTAGTTACGCTATTTTCTTCCGTGACAAGTCTTATCCTGGTCTTCTTTTTGATTCCGGGTTTTAATGCCATAGCTGGAAAATCCATTTCCCAGCTTTTCTACCTTGATGCATCCATCATGCTCGTGTTTCTTGGTGTGACGTGCTTTGTAGGGATTTTCTCGGGAAGCTATCCGGCGTTCTACCTATCAAGATTCCGACCTGTGGAAGTTCTCAAAGGCCGATTGGCCACTGGTGGCAATGCCGCTTTGCGCAAGGCGCTGGTAGTAGGTCAGTTCGCTGTGTCGCTGGTCATGATCATCAGTACCATAGTGGTCTATGAGCAGCTCAATTTCCTCAATACCAAGGACCTTGGTTTCAACAAAGACATGGTGGTGCGCATACCGCTCAATGGTAGTGCTGCTATGGAAAAATATGAAGTGCTACGAACCACCCTACTGCAAAATCCTAACATCGAATCGGTCGGTAGTGGATGGCACACACCCGGTACCAACAATCTCAATGTCCAGGCCATTACGGTAGAGACCGCCGATGGGGAAATGATCGAAAAAGTTTTTCAAACCATCTTTATTGACCAGCATTATCTGCCTACTCTGGAGATCCCCATAGTCGATGGGCGCAATTTCCTTGAGTCAGTGGGCAGAGATACTTCTGACGTAGTAATTGTGAATCAGAAAATGGTGGAGCACATGGGTTGGGATGACCCTATCGGAAAAAAGTTTAGTGTGATCATAGATCAGGATCTCAACAGGAGAGACGTAAAGGTGGCAGGAGTGATTAAGGACTTCCATGCCCGTGCGCTACGCGAAAACATAGAGCCGCTGGTAGTTCATATGAATCTGACAAACGGGTTGATGGTGGTCAGGATAAAGCCAAATAACGTTAAAGAAACGCTCGCCCAAATTGAGCAGGAATGGCAAAATATCATACCTGATCGACCATTGGAGTACAGCTTTCTTCAGCAAGACTTTGAAGCGCAGTACACGGAGGATGAGCGCAAAGGTCAGCTGTTTGCTACCTTCAGCGGCTTGTCGGTATTCATCGCCTGCATGGGCCTCTTTGGGCTTGCTTCTTTCAATTCCGCTGCTAAGCGTAAAGAGATTGGCATCAGGAAAGTGATAGGAGCAGACCTTGGCGACATCATCTACCTTGTGAGCTTTGACTTTGTGAAACTGGTGGCCGTATCTATGGTTATTGCCTTCCCGATCGCTTATTACTTCATGGACAAATGGCTGCAGGAGTTCTCGTATAGCGTAGAGATCAGTGTAATCACGTTTGTGATTTCAGCGATGATTACGACGGTCATCACCCTCGTGACAGTGGGTTATCATTCAGTCACTGCGGCATTGTCAAACCCTTCTTTTTCGCTCAAGGAGGAATAGCCTAATCAATCAGTTTTCTCTAGCAGCTCTATCATCTCAGCATTTCGCTGAGCGCGGGCCTGATCAAGTGCGGTATTGCCTTTGGCATCTTTGATGGAGTGGTCTGCACCATTATCAATCAAAAGTTCGGCTATCTCGAGCTGTCCAAAAGACGCACAGTAGTTGAGGCCTGTCGCCCCCTGTTTGCTCACTGCGTTGATATCAGTACCTCGCTCGATCAACAGCTCCGCAATCTCAAAATAACCTTTGAAGCAAACACCCATTAGGGCCGTATTGCCGGCAGCATCTCGTGCATTGACATCAGCACCATGATCTAGTAGTAGCGTCACCGCTTCCTCTGACCCACTGTACGCTGCTAGTATGAGCGGAGTGAAGCCGCGGCTGTCCGGTTGATTGACTAACGACACGTCCGCCTTGATGAGTCCTTCAAGATTGGCCACATCATTTTCTCTCACCATTTGAAAAATATCCTTACTCATAGATAATTCTAATTTACCGTTTTAGCTATCGCCTTAGCCTTTGCAATCAGGCCACTTGTGGGTAGAACTGAAGCAATTAAAGAATAGCATTTTTTTGATAGCCCCAAACTTACTATTATTAAAAACTATAGAATAAATAAGTCAATAGGAAAAAGTTATGACTTTCACGCAATTACAATATGCCCTCGCGCTCCAAAAATTTCAAAACTTCAAGCGAGCTGCAGAGCACCTTTCCATTAGCCAACCTGCGCTCAGCATACAGATTCAAAAGTTGGAAGAGTCTGTGGGCATCAAGCTATTCAATAGAAATACCACACCCCTTGAAGCGACCAGTGATGGCCAGCTCTTCCTCATCAGGGCTCAGGATATTGTCAACAACGCCCGACAGCTTGAAAACTTTGCATCCGAGCTATCCGAAGACTTCACCGGCGAACTCAATATTGGAGTGATCCCGACATTGGCGCCATTCCTTATTCCGCTGTTTAGCAAGACATTACAGGCAGACTTCCCCAACATTCAGCTGATATTCCGCGAGCAGATCACCGAACATGTCGTCAACAATGTGCGCACCGGGGAGCTCGACGTAGGCTTGATTTCTACACCCATTCAAGTATATGGCATCCAGTCCATCCCCTTGTTTTATGAGCGATTCTATGTCTATGCATCACATGAGCAGACCGATGACTCACCGGATATTCGGTTGGAAGATATCAACTACGCCGAGCTCTGGCTACTGGATGAGGGTAACTGCTTCCGTGATCAGGTCAATGACTTCTGCGATCTGAAATCAATCCTCAAAGGCAAGAAATTTATCTACCATAGCAACTCCATCGATGCACTGATCCGTATGGTTGACACACACGGGGGGATGACCATCCTACCGGAATTGACCACCCTCAGCCTATCGGAATATCAAGAGGAGAACCTAAAAACCATCAGCGGCACTCCTAAGGCCCGTGAGATCGGCATGATCGTCACCCACAACTATGGTAAGGCCCGCTATATAAAGCTGATCGAGGAGTACATCAAGTCCAATATCCCTCATCACATGCTCTCAGGAGACAACTATGATGTGGTCGATCCCCATATTGCGATGGATTGATCACAATTAACCAAAGAACAAATTTTGCGTACACATTTGTGTACATTTGGCAAAAGATATAAACTATATGAATACCACTACCCTACGAGACTTAAGAGCGAATATGAAAGCTCATTTTGACAAACTCGAAGAGAATCAAGATATTCTACTAGTGCCCAGAAGCGGCAATAAAGAAGCAATGGTGGTAATGACGCTTTCGGAATACAACAGCATGAAAGAAACTGAATACCTCCTGTCGTCTCCTGAGAATGTCAAGGTGATGGAGAAAGCGAAGAGAGAACTGGATGGCGATCAGACTGTAGCCTTTGACCTTTCTGATAAGTGAATATTCTCTTTTCGAAGACAGCCTGGGCACAATATCTGGATTGGCAAGAAGAAGACGAGCAGATAATCCTGAGAATTCATCAACTACTCAAAACAATTGCGCGAGAACCCTTTAAAGGATTAGGCAAACCAGAACCACTTCGTCAGAGTCTGAAAGGGTACTGGTCAAGACGTATCAACTCAGAGCACCGATTGGTTTATAGAATAGTAGGTAAAGTCGGAGAAGGACAGAGAGTTGAAGTGCTGACCTGTCGATATCACTACAGAAAGTAGTTGTTACTCCACGCACTCCACCACCTCACCGCTATCACTAGCTGCGATCTCAGGGCTGAGGTAAGGGATGCCGAGGTTCATACCTCGCAGGATTAACGCGAGCGCCATGACTACTACGAACGATGGGATGGCCTTCTGCACCTGGAGTTTGAATTTTGCCGGTAGGATATAGCTAGAGTAGGCCGCAAAAAGCATCATCGGTAGCGTACCCAGCCCAAAGAGCACCATGAACTGCATGCCCAGGATCGGCTCGCCAGTGGCTAATGCACCAGCGACAGCCATGTAGACCAAGCCGCAGGGCAGGAAGCCATTCATGATGCCAATTAAAAAGGAGAAGGAGAGGCCCCTCTTTCGAAAAAGTGGGATGATCCTCGCCTTAACCTTATTGGGGAACGAATAAAAAAACTTCCATTTGAAGATCCTTGGAAATACCAGTCCTACCAAGAGCGCAACACCCAGCACTATCGACAGCCCGTGTTGGAAACCTGTCAAAAAAATGCCCTTCCCTAATAACCCCAGAATACCGCCGATTAATGCATAGGACATGATCCGGCCCATGTTATACATGAGTCTGCCGCCTAGTATGGACAATTCGTGATAGCCCGTTTTTGGCAGGCTAAATGCCAATGGCCCACACATGCCCAGACAGTGAAAGCTACCTAGCAGTCCCAGTATGAACGCTGAGTACAGCACTACAGTACCAGGGTCTGCTCGTCATAGTAACCCTTGCCATCAGCACTCCAAGACACCTTCACTTTCCAAAGGCCGGGTATCGCTTCGCTGAGATCAAGCAATTGAGCGCCCCCTCCGTCAGGATTGACCGCCACTTTGAAGTCCAGGTTTCCATTAGAAGGTCTGAAAAAATGGATCTCTCCTTGCAGCCTAACCTTGCTACCTATCGGAAACTGGATGGATGCTCTCCGGTCTTCAGACAAATATCTGATCGCCAGTGGCTGCTCTAGTTTTTTGAAGTTTTCGATTTTGGTGATCTGCGATTGATACTCTATCTCCTTTTGATAGTAATCCTCCGATACAAGGTAAAAGTCCTGTCGAACACTTACCACTACCAGTGAGATGATGATTGCCGCAAATACTGCAAACGAAATGAAAATCTTTGTTCCCCAATTCATGACTTTAGTTCGTTATAGGTCCTAAAAAATTTGTTTTGATTTCATCAATCAATTGATCGTCTTTATACAGCTCTATGACCAGCTTGGTCGTGACACCTGTGATTACCTCTTTCGGCAGCTCGATAAAGTAGACGCTCTCCATATTACCGGTTGCCGGTACTACCACGGCCTGTTCACCCACTCTCTTGATGGTACCATCCGCTTGATCCTTGAGTCTCAGATCCAGATGGACATCATCAAATGTCTTGTTGATAAACTGGATATTGTAAAGGTTGCTGATACGGTTGTTCTCCTGCTCCTGGTAGAGCATTCCGGGTACGCGCATGATAGTGGCCTCCACATCCGTGCGCGTAACCAGCAGAAAGGAGAATAGCCCAAGTAATGCTGCCAACACCACCGAATAAGCCGCCATTCTGGGAGTGAACCTGGTCTTGATTTGCTCTTTGATTCCGTTGTAGGAGGCGTACCTGATCAGGCCTTTCGGCTTATCAATCTTGGTCATCACATCATCGCAGGCGTCTATACAAGCAGTACAGTTGACACACTCCAGTTGAGTGCCGTTACGGATATCTATTCCGGTAGGACATGCATGCACGCAAAGCTTACAGTCAATGCAGTCTCCTTTCTCTTCTGCGGGGGCACTCTTCTTTAATTTACCTCTGGGCTCTCCACGCAACCAGTCGTAAGCCACCACGATGGATTCCTTGTCGAGAAGTACGCCCTGCAACCTACCGTAAGGGCACACGGCAATGCATGCCTGCTCCCTGAAATAGCTAAACACCCAATAGAAAACTCCAGTAAAAGCGATCAAGCCCAGGAAACCTGTCATATGCTCCGTAGGTGACTGAGTGACTATCTCCTTCACCTGATCGATACCGATCAGATAGGCCATCAGCGTATGTGCGATCAGGACAGAAATGGCAATGAATATACCATGCTTAGTGGCCCGCTTGATGATCTTATCCTTATTCCAAGGCATCTTATCAAGCCTCCGCTGTTTGTTGGCATCCCCTTCGATCCAGTACTCGATCTTGCGAAAGACCATCTCCATGAAGAGGGTCTGTGGGCATGCCCAGCCGCACCATATCCTCCCAAAAACTACCGTAAAAAGGATAATGAATACAAACAAGGCGATCATACCAATACCCAGGATATGAAAATCCTGCGGCCAGAATGGAACTCCAAACAATATAAACTTCCGCTCAAATACGTTGAAGAGAAACATTGGATTTCCATTCCAGCTAAGGAATGGTCCTGTGAATAATAACGAAAGCAGGATTATCGTGACGATAATCCTGGCATTGTGGAATGAGCCGGACGGCTTTTTTGGATAAACCCAGATCCTATTTCCCTCCTTGTCTACAGTCCCGATGGTGTCACGGAACTCCTCATCAAATTCATATAGGTTCTCCATAAATTGGCGCCTGCTCTAATTATTGGCTTGTACTTCCGTAGATGCTTCTTCTGTCGACGCTTCACCAGCCGGGGCTGCCGCAGGTTCATACAGATCCCCCTGAGGCTCCTTACCATTGGCCGGGGTGGTACCCTGGAACGTAAGGATGTAGCTTGAGACATCTCTCATATCTGCGGGGCTTAGTTGATCCTGCCAAGCGATCATACCTTTTTCGGGTACGCCGTACTTCACTACTCTGAAGATATCTTGCATTGATCCACCGTGTATCCAGTACTTATCAGTAAAGTTTGGCCCTACTAAGCCGCCTCCATCGTTCTGATGGCATACAGCACAGTTGCGCTCATAGAGTTTTTGTCCATTGGCAAGATGTCCCGGATCATCACTGAACTCTACTGTGGACTCATCTATGCTCTCTGTAGATGCCACCTGGCGTGCTTCTACAGCCGCTCTCGCCTCGGCAAGCTCCATCTGATACTCCTCCTCTTGCAGGGGCATGGTACCAGTCACGTGATAGACGATCAGATAAACAACACTCCAAGCGATCGTAAAGTAGAAAAGCCATTTCCACCACGGTGGTAGATGGTTGTCCAGCTCTCGGATACCATCATATTCATGATCGAGGAGAATGGTTCTTTCCTTTTCGATAGGCACTGCATCTGTCATTGTCTTGTTGAAACTGGACCAGAAGCTAGGCTCGGCCTCAACAGCTACGCCTGCCTTCTCCTTGTCTTTGTTGACAATAACTTTGAGAACGGTGAGTGTATAGATGGCTACCATCAGCACCAGAACGGAGACTACTAGTGCAAGTCCCAGTACGAAAAGGATCAGCAAGTCCTGCTCGGTCGCTCGCTCAAAAAACGACGGCTCTGCTTCCTGTGCCTGTGCCAAAACAGGGGCTGTAAAAAATGCCGCCAATGTGAACAACCCCTTCTTAAGTATATTTAGATTCAACTTTTTCATTTTCCTGATTCGGTTTGTTGGTCATCGATTTGATCATCTGAGTTCAGTGGAATGTTCTCCATGTACCCGATGTAACTCTTATCAGTTCTGAAGACCCACCAGAGCAGGCCGACAAAGAACGAGAAGAATATGATCAGTGATATCACCGGCCATAACTCTACATTCTCGATTCCTCTTAATACTTCTTTATACATGATAAGATCAGTTAGCAGCTACGTCCTTAGCCTTTATATCAATACCCAGTCGTTGCAAATAAGCAATCAAAGCTACGATCTCCGCTTCCTTAGGCGTACCGATACCGTCTCCTCGTAGGCTCTTGGCAATAGCCTCGGCCTGAGCGTCGAGCTCATCATTGGCACGTGCCTCATAACCCTCCTCGTAGGGTACCCCCAATGAGCGCAGTGTACTAATCTTAGGGCCGGTATCGTCCTTATCGATCATTTGTGTCATTAGCCATGGATATGGGGGCATGATTGATCCAGGCGACATGGACCTTGGATCAAGCATGTGGTGGTAGTGCCATGAATCAGGATACTTCCCACCTTCGCGATGCAAATCCGGACCCGTACGCTTAGAGCCCCATAGGAATGGGTGGTCATACACGAATTCACCGGCTTTAGAGTATTCACCATAGCGCTGGGTCTCTGACCTGAATGGTCGGATCATCTGCGAATGGCACGTGTTACAGCCCTCTCTGATATAGATATCCCTACCGTGAAGTTCTAAAGGTGAATAAGGTTTCACGGAGCTGATAGTTGGCACATTAGACTTAATGAGGAAGGTCGGAATCATCTCAACAGCCCCGCCAATCAAGATAGCCACCAAGGCTAGTCCGGTAAATATCACTGGCTTACGCTCAAGTTTGTGATGCCATCCCCCCCCTTCGATTTCTACATTCTTTTCGAGTGCGGGTGCCTCAGCGGATTCGTTGGCAATGAACGATCCTGCGGCAGCCGTCTTCATCAGGTTGTACACCATGATGAACATACCCGCGAAATACATCAAGCCACCTACAGACCTTAGAATGTACATTGGAATGATTTGGGTAACTGTCTCTAAGAAGTTGGGGTACAATAAGAACCCGTCAGCAGTGAACTGCTTCCACATCAGCGACTGGGTAATACCTGCCCAATACAAGGGCAATGCATAGAAAATAATACCCAGCGTACCTACCCAGAAGTGTACGTTGGCCAACTTGGTAGAGTAGAGCTTAGTATCCCACATCTTAGGCACGAGCCAATACATCATTCCAAAGGTCAGGAAGCCATTCCAGCCAAGACCGCCGATGTGTACGTGTGCGATAATCCAGTCCGTAAAGTGTGCTATTGCATTCACATTTTTCAGTGACAACATAGGTCCTTCAAAAGTGCTCATGCCATAAGCTGTCACGGCCACCACCATAAACTTGAGCACCGGATCTTCGCGAACCCTATCCCAAGCTCCACGAAGTGTCAGCAGACCATTGAGCATACCACCCCAAGAAGGGGCCAGGAGCATAAGCGAGAATACAACGCCTATTGACTGGGCCCAGTCGGGAAGAGAGGTATACAGCAAGTGGTGAGGACCTGCCCATATATAGAGAAAGATGAGCGACCAGAAGTGGATAATAGAAAGCTTGTATGAGAATACCGGCCTGTTAGCAGCTTTAGGCAAGAAGTAGTACATCAAACCTAAAAAGGGTGTAGTCAGGAAGAATGCCACTGCGTTGTGGCCATACCACCACTGAACTAGAGCATCTTGAACCCCGGCATAAGCAGAGTAGCTCTTCATGAAGCTTACGGGCAGTGCAAATGAGTTGACAATGTGTAGCACTGCAACAGTCACGAAAGTGGCAATGTAAAACCACACCGCCACATACATGTGCCGCTCACGGCGCTTGATGATAGTGCCAATCATGTTAATACCAAAGACCACCCAAATCAGGGTTATCGCGATATCGATGGGCCACTCAAGTTCTGCGTATTCCTTAGAGCTAGTGTATCCAAGTGGTAAAGTGATTGCTGCTGCAACTATGATCAGCTGCCAGCCCCAGAAGTGAATCCAGCTCAGCATATCATTGAACAATCGTGCCTTCATCAGGCGCTGCAGGGAGTAATAAACACCCGCAAAAATGGCATTCCCGACGAATGCAAAGATCACCGCATTAGTGTGCAGAGGTCTAAGCCTCCCAAACGTGGTGTACTGCAGTCCAAAGCTGAGCTCGGGATAGTATAGCTGAATAGCGATAATCAATCCGACCAGCATGCCTACAATACCGAACACGACAGAGGCGATCATGAAATACTTCACGATCTTATTGTCATACTCAAATTTCTCTAAGGCCATAATAGTTGTAAATTTTAGTAATTAAGTCGCGCTAAAGTAAAGTGTATGTGTAGGGGGTAAAATGACGCATTTTGAAGCAAAGACTGACATTAATCAGTTTTCTGATTTTTTAGTCTCTTTTGTCGAAATGTCTTAGCTTCATCGTTAGACTATAAGGTGACCCAACGAGCCCGCTGTTATTGTTTACAGGCACATGGCCAGTTTTAGTTTGTTCCCGATCCGATGATGAGAACCCTCTTTCTTATACTTTTTCTAGTACTACACTTTGCAGATGTGGTAGCTCAGCAGAGCTTTGCACTCCGGCCTGGCTCCAGGAAAATGGAGATGAGTTTCGAACGTCACAATAACCTGGTCATCATTCCAATTACGCTTAATGATCAGATCACGCTTAGGTTCATTCTGGATACAGGCGTGCAAAATGCTATCCTCACTGAAAAGGGCTATGCCGATCTACTTGGACTACATTACGATAGGAAGATCAACCTGGCAGGCCCTGGGGCTATCGATTCGGTAAATGCTCTGGTGGTCAAAGACATCAAGCTCAACCTACCGGGAATAGTAGGCGAACATCAGTCACTGCTGGTACTGGAAAAAGATTACCTCAACCTGCGAAACAATCTTGGTGCGGAGGTTTATGGCATCATTGGCTATGGGATTTTCAGTCGTTTTGTAGTTGAGATTAACTATGATGAAAACAAGCTCATTTTCTATGAGCCGCACTATTTCACTCCCAAGAAATATTACAAAGTATTGCCGCTATCAATAGAAGGCACCAAGCCCTACATCCAGGTTCCTATCACTCAAACCAACGGTAAGAAAGTGAACACAAAGCTCATGGTCGATACTGGAGCGAGTCACGCAGTATTGCTGGAAGAGGGTACAGATCCTGATCTCGTCCTACCGGAAAAAGTGCTCCGAACTTCACTCGGCCGAGGGCTTGGTGGTGAGATCGCCGGGGATGTTGGCAGACTTAAAACTATCAAACTAGACAAATTTGTCTTCAAAGATGTGTTAGCCAGCTATCCCGAAGATGGCGCTTATAAAAGAAAAAGTGATGATGGAAGAAACGGTACTTTGGGAGGTGAAATATTGACCCGATTCAATCCGGTCATCGACTACTTCGAAAACAAGCTTTACTTGCGCAAAAGTGAGGAGCACCGCAAAACCTTCGAGCATGACATGTCGGGCCTGGAGTTTACTGCTGTTGGGAAAGAACTCGACCAGATACTGGTGACCAAAGTGCGTCCTGATACACCATCATTTAGGGTAGGGATGAAAAAAGGTGATCTCATTACTCATGTCAATGGCAACCGTGTAGGTTCGACTAACTTCAACTTCATAAATACCTTATTTCGACTTAAGCCAGGCAAAAAGGTCAAACTCAAAGTACTGAGAGGAGAAGAAGAACTTCGCATTGACTTCAAGCTCGAGCGGATGATTTAATATCTATTTTAAATAATTAGCTAGGACAAGTAAGTCAACTCTGGTTTGATTAAGTCATCGAATAATAGACTAAATTTATCTTATGAAGCTTGATGCCATTATTGAAAAAACTGATGACGGATGGTTTATCGGGCAAGTGGAAGAGCTGCCAGCAGCCATATCTCAAGGTCGTTCGCTTGAGGAATTAATGTATAATCTGGAAGATGCGGTAAAGCTTCTAATGGCATGATATGTGACTTTTAATCCATTCTAAGAATAAGATAGCATGAAAAGCGTGGCGGATATAAAATCAGAAATACACCAGTTTGTGGCTAAAACAGATGACCTGGATTCTCTAAAGGAGTTGGAAGGCCTAATTCAAGATCTGATGAGTAAGGAAGAAGAAATAATGATCTATACTTCTAAAGGAGTACCACTCGACCGGGAAAGCTATAAAAGAGACATAGACAGTGCCATTCAAGAGGTGAAAAATGGCCAGGTGGTTGACATTGAAGAAGTTGAAAAGGGCTTTGAGTAGAAAGGTTAAATGGACTCAAAGAGCTAAAGCATCCTTAAACACATATTGTGCTCATATTGCGGCAGATTCTCCTAGCAGCGCCGAGCGAGTCAGACAAACAATCACAACTACATCCAGGCTCCTATCTCAAAACCCAAACCTCTTCCAACTTGATGAGTACTATCCTGATAATCCTGGAAATATTAGAAGGTTCTTCAAATGGAGCTATAAAGTGGTCTATCTGGTAGAGAAAGATGAGGTGATAATTCTCGAAATCTACCACACCAGTCAATTCCCCAAAAAAATCCCTTAAGTGACATTTTGACCATCTGGATTGCTAAACCATTGAAGACCCTTAATGAGCATAACCCAATTTTCGTAGCAGCACTGTTTCTGCTGGCCGCTTTTGCGCTCTTTCTGAATTTGGGTTTGGAGCTGCTCCATTTCGAGGAGCCTCGACGCGCTATCGTTGCACTTGAGATGGAGTTGACAGGCAACTGGTGGGTTCCCAAAATCAACGGAGAGTTCTACTACAATAAACCCCCTATTTACAATTGGCTTTTGATTATCCTCTTTAAGCTTTTCGGCTATGAAGAGTGGGTGACGAGACTTCCATCAGTACTCTCTCTGATTCTTATTGCAGTACTCAACTTCTTCTTTTTTCGAAAGCGTATAGGAGAAAAGGCGGCTCTGGTAGCCTCCATTTTCTGGATTACAAGCGCTGACCTCCTCTTCTATTTCTCCTTCCAGGGTGAGATAGATTTGTTCTATACTTTGATCGTGTATCTACAGGTGCTCGTCATATTCTACTATGCTGATAAGGGGAAGCCATGGCAGCTCTTCTTGTTTTCCTACCTACTCTGTGGCCTGGGTTTTCTTACTAAAGGCCTTCCATCACTTGCCTTCCAGGCGCTCACTATTTTTGGTCTGCTGGTTTACAAGAGGCGCTTTTGGGTACTCTTTCACCCTGCCCATTTTGCAGGAATAGCCGTGCTGGCAGTTACGATTGGAGGCTTTTTCTGGAAGTACAGCCAATACAATGACCCTCTACCTTATATTGTGCGTTTGGTTAGCGAATCAACCCGAAGGACAGCTGTAGGTGATCAAAGCCTTTGGCAGTCTATACAGCATCTTTTTGAGTTTCCATTGATGCTACTAAAGCTGCTATCGCCGTGGGTCATTCTGATCGCTTGGGCTCGTCATGGCCTTACCAGAAAACATCTAGCCAGCAATCCCTGGATAGTCTACAGCATCATTTTCATAGGGATCAACCTACCTCTGTATTGGCTCAGTGCCGGGACAAGGGAGCGCTACTTGTACATGTTTCTTCCCTTCCTTTTCAACATCCTTGCCTATGCGTTGAAAGAAGAACATCTAAAATCAAAAGGGTTACATGTCACCTTGGCTAGCATAGCCGGACTGGTCTCTGTTCTTATATTGACAATTCCATTTATTGATCAACTAGCCCTTGTCGAGAGCCGATACTGGATCATGCTCGGGTTGCTGCTTGGAAGTGGCTTTTTGGCATACCAGCTTTATAGCCACCGTCATCATCCGATCCTGGTTTTTGCAGCACTCGTGCTGTTAGTTCGCATTGGTTTTGATCTTTTGGTGCTCCCCGTACGCTCAGAGAAAAGAAGGACAGAGGATTATCAGGCATTTGCTGAAAAGGTGATGGAAACGACTGAAGGAGAACCCGTCTCATTACAGGTTCCGGTAGACACAGTCTACTACCCCATTCCTTTCACCGATGATTCTCTGGCTTATCGTGAGGCGCGGTGGCCACCCTATCAGCTGAGTTACTATCTCAGTAGCCTGAATAGGGCGGTGCTAAGTAATCAGACAGAGAATTCAACTACATGGGTTTTAAGAGACACCCAGATAAAAAATTCTGTTGAATACAATAAAGTGATGAAGATTGAGATGCCTTCCAAAGAAAGAAGGTTTATTCTGGAGCAGAAGTAATCTTCTCGCTTACTCTATTGAGCCACACCTATTTTGAGAGAATGGGCCAGTGATTTTAGCTTCTTATCATGGCTAAGAATACTGTAACCTGTTTTGAGTGCTAAAGTCAAATAGAGACAATCATAAACGGGATGTCTTGTTTGGATTGCGAGTCGCACCGCCTCATCTATAAGCGTAAGATCAGGAACAAATTCATCAATCATATCGAGTCCTGATACCAGCACTTGTCTTGCTTTTGGCTCACTCATATTTTGGAAACGGACATATTTCCACATTACATTTCCCAATTCTACCACGAACAGTTCAGGTGCTATGATAAAGTCCGCCTCAGATAAATAATCCTTGAAGGTTCCTTTTTTTTCATCCTGTAGCAACGTAGATACAGCACCACTGACATCCAGTACGATGTTCACCGCTCTCTATCCTCTCGAATCATCGCAACTATGTCGTCAGGTTTTTTTAAATCTACCTTAGAATCAAGCATTGCTTGAATAGCTCGCTTTCTTCTAGTCTTGTTATGGTCCTCACTCAGCGCTTCCTCAAGGAGGACGACTGCTTGTTGCATTATGCTTCTGCGCTCTTCCTTTGCTCGAACTTTTAATTTTTCATAAAGCTCGTCAGGCAGATCTCTCATTTGTAATATCGCCATAGTAAGATTTTTGAATTGCTTATGTGAATATAATTCAAAATGAATTCATTCTGAATGACTTGTGCACTTATTAGGATAGCAAGGGATTTCGGAAGAGTTATTTCTTTGAAGAAGAATCTCCCTTCTTCTCATCATCGAAAAGTATCCTCACACTAGGGCCGTAGGTGTCTTCAAACTGGCCTGTCTTGGTAGCCCAAATGAATGCGCCAAGAAAGAAAGCTGCCACCAATACGCTTATCAATATCAATCCTACGATGATTAGCATAAGTCTAGAGTTTCTTTATTCTGGTAAGTAAGTGTATAGAAAGGGTCGCAAAAGCTACCACCGTGATACTGCTTACAGGCATCAATATAGCAGCATAAACTGGCTCTAACAAGCCCGCAACAGCCAAAGTCAGGCCTACAATGTTGTACAAAAATGAAATTACAAAGCTGGCTATGATGATCCCCTTGGAGGACTTGGCAAAATCCATGAATGCCGCCAACCTCGAAAATCGTGATGCTTCCAAAATACCATCGCAGGCCGGTGAGAATGATGAGATGTTCTCAGTCAGCGCGATCCCTACCTCACTTTGTTTCAGCGCACCGGCATCATTGAGGCCATCCCCGACCATGAGCACTTTCTCCCCTTGCACTTGCAGTGCTTGCACATAAGCGAGTTTGTCCTGAGGCGACTGCTCAAATCGCATCGTCGTGTCTGTCGGAAATTTTGACTTCAGTCGACCCTCCTCGGCGGCATGATCACCGGAGATGAGGGACAGTCCATGGCCATCCTTCAGCGCATCGATTAGCTCATCCAGACCTTTTCTGAAATCGTTAGTGATTTCAAAATAGCCTTGCTGTTCTCCGATAGCATAGTAGACACGCGAGGCTCCATTGAGATCGTCGTTTGCGCCCTGCCAGCCTATGTAGCTGGCTGACCCGATCTTACCAATGATATCACCAACTTTGCCTTTCAGACCTTTGCCTTCAATTTCCTCAAAGTCTTCAAGGCGCTGAAGTTTAAGTTCATTCTGCGATGTAAGATGATCGATTAGTTTTCGGCTCAGCGGATGCGTAGACTGACTCACTAAAGCATAAACCAATTCCTGACCGCTATGATCCAGGCCACCTACCTGCGCAATAGCTGATTGCCCGGCTTCTGTGATCGTCCCAGTCTTGTCGAAGACGATGTGCGTAATCCCTGCCAGCTTTTCTATGATGGTAGCGTTCTTAAGGAAAAAGCGCCTTGATCCAAAAGCACTCATGGCAGTACCTAGCGTAAATGGTGTCGCTAAGGCCAGCGCACATGGACAAGCTACAATTAGCACTGCCGTGAATGCGGTAAACATCACAGTCGGGTCTACCAACCACCAGTAGATAGCAGTAGCAGTGGCAATCGCAAGTATGATCCCTGTGAAATATCGGGCAATCTGGTCTACCAGACTCTGCCATTTGCCTTCATCTGACTTGCTAAAAGTATCCTGATTCCACAGACGGGTAAGGTAGCCTTGAGCAACTTCTTTGTCCACTAGCACTTCGATACGTTCACCGACCAAACGACCTCCGGCATACAGATACGCTCCCTTCTTCTTCTCCACCGGCTCTGACTCCCCAGTCACAAAGCTATAATCTACGCTAGCTTGCGAACTAAGCAGCACGCTATCGGAGGGGATGATTTCTCTGTTTCTGATAAGCAGTGTGTCTCCGATCTCGATCTCGCGAAGGGATATCGCCTCCGTGATACCATTTGCAGTGCGTGTGATCCCTAGCGGGAAATAACTTTTATAGTCACGCTCAAAGCTGAGCCCCTCATAAGTTTTTTGCTGAAACCACTTCCCAATCAGCAGGAAGAAAAGCAGGCCACCTAGCGAATCCAGATACCCTGGCCCTGTAGCAGAGATGATCTCATATACGCTCCTCAGGAACAGCGTAAGAATCCCTATGCTAATGGGTATATCAATGTTGATAAAGCCCTTGCGCAAGCCACTCCAGGCAGAGAGGAAATAATCCGTGCTACAGAAAAAAATTACCGGTAGGGCAAAAACGATATTGAGGTAGCTCATGAAGGTTCGGACCTCCGCGTCTGTCGGCCCCTGGAATCCCAGGTACTCAGGGAAGCTCAGCAACATAATGTTGCCAAAGCAAAAGCCAGCTACCCCAATCTTAATAAACAGAGTACGATTAGGGTTATAGGGCTTCTTTTCCTCACCATTATTAAGGCTGATGTGGGGTTCATAGCCGAGTGACGCGAGTTGCTCTACCAACTGTCTTAACCCTATTTCGGTAGGGTCATAGCCTACCGTCAATTGCTTCTTTACAAAATTGACGCGACTCTGTTTGACCCCAGGTTGTAAGCGGTATAAGTTTTCCAGTAGCCAGATACACGAGCTGCAGTGGATAGCCGGGATGTAAAGCGTTAGTTTTTCAAAAGTCTCACTTTGGAAATCCAAAAGCTGCTTCTGAATATCGGCACTTTCGAGATATGAGAACTGATCGTCCGAGGGCGCGGACTTCAACTTAATCCCCGGAGCAGCCTCCAGGTCGTAATAGTTGCAGAGACCATTCTCATCGAGAATCTGATAGACCATCTTGCAGCCGTCGCAGCAAAAGCTCTTTTCATCCAGGTAGATCTCACCAGGCACGCAAGGATCACCGCAATGATAGCACTCCTTGCTCCCTGATGGCTGTGCAGCCATTTCTTTCGTCCCCAATAAAGTCTCCATCAGCCACAAAAATGTACTCAATTAGTGAATACCTGCATGATGAGTCATTTTCAAAAACCTGATATTGATCAGGTTTTAGCAACTTTAGTCCCGTATCGTTGTTGTTCAGACATGAGAATACTCCTAACAGGTGCGAACGGCTACATAGGCCGCCGACTACTCCCACTCCTCGTGCAGTCGGGCCATACAGTTATTGCACTTGTGCGGGACAAGAGGCGAATTGAGCTGGAAGAGGCCATATCCAGCCAGGTCGAACTTTTAGAGGCGGACCTGTTAGATCGAGAATCTCTTGCCCACCTACCGGAAAATATTGATGCCTCTTACTACCTGGTGCATTCCATGGGAGGCTCATACAGTTCATTCGATCAGATGGAAACGTCCATGGCAGAGAACTTTGCCAATTATTTAAAGGGTACGAATTGTCGACAGGTGATCTACCTCAGTGGTATTACCAATGATGATGAGCTCTCCAAACACCTAAGTTCAAGGCTGCATACCGAATCTGTACTCAGAGATTCTGGAGTGCCGTTAACCGTGCTCAGAGCAGCTATTGTAATCGGCTCTGGAGGAGCCTCTTTCGAGATACTTCGCGATCTGGTCGAAAAACTGCCCGTCATGGTCGCTCCCAGGTGGCTCAATACCAAATGTCAGCCTATTGCTGTACGTAGCGTTATGGACTATCTTCTTGGTGTGCTCAACCGTGAGGATACTTTTGATGAAGTCTATGATATCGCAGGGCCTGATGTACTTACCTACCGGGAAATGTTGCTGCAATTTGCAGAGATAAGAGGGCTGAATCGATACATAGGCACAGTACCTGTCCTCACGCCAAGACTCTCTTCTTATTGGCTCTATTTTGTGACTTCCACCTCCTTTTCTTTGGCCAGGAGTCTGGTTGATAGCATGCGCAACGAGGTTGTTGCCAAAAAGAACGATTTGGACGAAAAGCTCGGTATCAATCCCATATCATACAAGGATGCTATCGAAATGGCTTTTAGCCGGATTCAACAGAACGAGGTGGTTTCTAGCTGGAAAGATGCATTTGTCAGTAGTACGGTCAAATCTGATGTTTTCAACTATGTTCAGGTGCCTGTACATGGCTGTTTTATTGACAAAAAGAAAAAGACGCTTACCAGACCAGTCGAAGAGGTATTAGATAATGTTTGGTCGATTGGAGGAAAACGGGGTTGGTATTATTTGACAAGTCTTTGGAAAATCAGGGGGTATTTAGACAAGCTGGTTGGTGGTGTCGGGTTGAGGCGTGGACGGAGAAGCCCCACTTCACTGGTAGAGGGAGACGCCCTGGACTTCTGGCGGGTGCTGGTGGCCAATCGAAATGAGGGGCGGTTATTGCTATTTGCAGAAATGAAGTTGCCCGGAGAGGCCTGGCTGGAATTCAAGCTGGACAAATCAGGAGATAAGCCACAGCTCGTCCAAACAGCTACCTTCAGACCCAAGGGCATACTTGGCCGGCTTTATTGGTATTCGGTCTTACCGTTTCATAGCTTTATCTTCGAGGGTATGATCAGCTCGATCATCAGTTATAAAGCGCAGTGAGTTGAAAGCAATAGGGATTGTAGGAGGTGGATTGGCAGGTCTGGTAAGTGCTATTGTATTGAGCAGAAAGGGGTTTTCAGTCACCCTTTTTGAGAAGAAAACCTATCCCTTTCATCGCGTCTGTGGTGAGTACATTAGCAATGAAACTGTACCCTTCTTAAAACGCGAAGGTCTCTATCCAGAGTCATTCGATCCGCCTATTATAAAGCAGTTTATTCTTACGTCTATTGGTGGTGGGGAGGCCCGAGTACCGCTGGACATGGGAGGCTTTGGTATAAGTCGTTATACCTACGATAGCTTCCTTGCTTCTATCGCGAAAAAGGAGGGAGTGGTCGTAATGGAAGCTACTGCCATTACGAACATCACCTTTCAGGATTCATCCTTCCTATTGGAAGCTGGCACGGAAGCATTCGAAATGCCTGTGGTCATTGGGGCCTTTGGAAAGCGATCAAAGTTGGACAAAACACTCAGCCGCAATTTCATGGAACAGCGTTCCCCCTTCGTAGGTGTGAAGTATCATGTGAAAGCAGACTTCCCCAATGATGCAGTGGCCCTTCACAATTTTCCGCTAGGGTACTGCGGGATCAGTCGGGTAGAGGATGGAAAGTACAACATGTGCTACCTCACACGTCGTGAAAATCTGAAGGAGCATAAGGATATAAAAGCCATGGAGGAAGCCACGGTTTACCAAAACCCTCATCTTAAATCTCTGTTCGAGAATTCCGATTTTCTGTTGGATCAGCCGGAGGTCATCAACGAAATTTCTTTTGCTCCCAAGCAGCTGATCGAAGATCATATCCTCATGACGGGAGATTCCGCGGGTTTGATCACGCCCCTATGTGGTAACGGTATGGCCATGGCGATTCATGGTGCCATGGTACTTTCCGACTGTATTGACAGAAATTGGAATGGTGGTCTCGACCGCTTTTCTCTGGAGTACGACTACCTCCACGAGTGGAATGGCCTCTTCAAAAGGCGACTGTGGGTAGGCCGTAAAACACAGAACCTTTTTGGTACCCGAATGACTTCTGCCTTGGCTGTAGGTCTGGGTAAGTATGCGCGACCTCTCACCAAAAAGCTGATCAGTTTGACACACGGTCAAGCTTTTTAAGTGGGGTTTTCCTAATTTGAGCTTTATGAAATCGCTTCCCTACTTACTTCTCGCAATTATTCTCAGTGCTTGTCAAATGGAAAAATCTAATCAGGAATACCCACTTGGTACGATAGCGGGGTTTGCGGAGCTCGTAGCTGCTGATGTGAAGCAGATGGCGTTGAGTGATGTGATGACCACCGAGGAAATGGATGAAATCCTGCCAAAAGCACAGGAAATCGCCGACCGATACGGTGTATCTCTTTATCGGGAAAATGCGCTCATCAAGACCGATCTTTTCCCGAAAGATGTGGCGGAAGGAAAGGAGGTGCTGCTCATTTACAAAGGTGCAACCATCAATGCTTACCATGACCTCAAGAAAACACAGCAGTCGGGTAAGCTGAGCTCAGAAGAAGTTGCACGTCGCTTTGGTAGATTACTCAGCTATCCTCCCCATAAGCTCAATGACCTTCTTGCCGAACAAACCGACTTTCGGGCCATGACACACTTTGACATCCAAGCCACCAATGTCTTTCTCTACTATCGTGACCTGGAAGCCGCCAAAATCTTCTACAATACAACCCTCGGCCTGGAGATCGTGGCTGATTATGGTTTTGCAGCTACTATCAGGTTGGCACCACATGCCTATGCCATACTTGTGGACGAATCCATCGGCATGCACAGCGCAGATGAGCCCAAGACGGTAGCGATAGCGTTATTGACCGATGAGCTACCGCAATGGTATGCCTACCTCCAAGAGCAAAATGTGCCCATCAAATACACTTACAAGCCTCGCAAAGGAGGCCCTCATGATGGGTTTGTGGCAATCGACCCTGAAGGTTACTTACTCGAGTTTGAGGAGTTTAAGCAGCATCCCGAGAATGAGAAATTTATACCCCTGCTTCGACAGTATGAACCCTTAGATAGGGTGGGAAATGGTGCTGGCCCGGAGAAGACATTCTATGCTGCGATTACCTGGATGTACTACAAGGATATGCTCCAGACACAGCAGTTCTATGAAGAGAAGATAGGACTCAAGCAAATCGTAGATCAAGGCTGGGCCAAAATCTATCAAGCCTCACCCACAGGGTATATCGGACTGGTGGACGAGCGGAGAGGTATGCATACGTTCAGCCAGGACAAGGCTGTCAATGTCAGTTTCTTTTTGGAGGACGTAGAGGGTTGGTTTGCTTATGCTCAGGATAAGAAGCCTTTCGAGCTTCGCTCCGACGATCTGGAAGTGGGCCCGGAAGGTAAATACAAGGCCTTTGTCGGTTTCGATCCAGAGGGCTACTACCTTGAGTTTGACCAGTTTTATGAGCATATTGACAATCAAAAGCTGCTAATGCAACTTGGCCAGGAGAAATGAACAAAACTGTAGAACTCGACGGGAATAGCTTTTTAGTCGAGAAAATAGACCATAGAACAAAGAAAACGGCTCAACAAATCTATTCGGTTTTTCAGCGCTCTTACCGCGTAGAAGCAGGCCTACTTGGGGTTACCTCTTTCCCACCTCTCCTCAACACGGTTCACGACATTAGTCTAAGAAAAACAGATTTCTATGGGTATTGGGTAGGTCGGGAACTAGCCGCCGTAGCTGAGTTGGATGTCTCAGATCATCTTGTAGATATATGCAGCTTTGTCGTCGATCCAGCCTTCTTTAGACAAGGAATTGGCAGCAGATTCTTAGATATAGTACTCTCGCATTTTCCCGATAGGGATAAGGTAGTCGAAACAGGTGTAGACAATCATCCAGCCATAGCGCTGTATAAAAAGAAGGGCTTTAAGGAAAAAGGGCGATGGCTTACCGAAATAGGGATTGCCAAGGTGAGGTTAACGATGAAGGACTAGTACAGAAGAGTGACCGTCAGAAAAAAAGCATTCAGCATCACCGCAGATAGCATATTGAGCCGCATCGTGTGCTCGAAATTGGCCCGAGACTCCTCCCTCCTTACCCTGAGATACCACCAAAGAAAGAATACCAGCACGGGTAGCAAGAAGGCCTGAAACATCATTGCGGTAGTGAGTCCAAAATAGATGTAGTAGTAGGCCAGAAAGCCAGCATTGGATATGCTGAACATCGCGGCGGTGAAATGGAATGTCCCTAAGACGCCAAGCCTCAAACTGATGGTCTGATCTCCTCTGGCCGCATCTTCCTCATGCTGGTAGACTTGGGTCATCGGATAGGAGCCCCACAGTAGTAGACTACTAAGTATAGCTGGTAGCTGTACCTCTGCAGTCAGCAATTCCGGTAGGGAAAACTGCCCCACGCCAACAATCACCATCAAAAACGTAAAGTACCCCTGAAAAAATCCGGCTGTGACCCAGCCAATGATCGGCAGTTTTTTTAATCGCACAGCGGGGTGACTGTAAGCCTTTGATACCAGTCCGTAGATGAAGAGCATTATAGCAAACTGCCAACTGATCCATAGCCCAAGCACAAGTGCTATCCCATCAAAGATCAGCGCCATTACATAGAGCTCTTTTGAGACTTTAGGCGGGTGCTTGAGGCCTCCAATACTGCCTTCGTCTTTATCAAAATAGGAATTGTAGCCGTTGCTGGCGGGGTAGAGTAGAAGGTGTAGAATCGCACCAACCAGGATGACAGGCCACCAATCCGCGTTTTCCAGAATGCTGATCGCAAAAAGGAAAACCGGAAATAGAAAAAAAGAAAATGGAATCCTAAGATGGAGCCAGGTTGAGCGCTGCATTTATTCGAATTATTGCGGAACAAGTTAGTTCGTATTTGATTATTATGTAACGAAGCTGAAAATCTTGACCGATATGTTCGTCGGTCACTTTACCTTAGGCACCCCATATGACCTCTATCATCTCATCCATCGGTACGGCCAATCCTAAGCATCACCTCACACAGCAGCAAATCAGCAGCTTCATGGCTGAGGCCCTGGACATGGATGAGGATCAGCAGCACCAACTGGAGGTACTCTATCGCGCCAGCGGCATCCAGTCGCGATACTCCGTGTTGCCAGACTTTGGTGCGCATCGAGACGACTATGAGTTTTTTTCAAAAGAGGACGGACTGGAGCCTTTTCCAACAGTCGGTGACCGCATGAATCTCTATCAAAGAGAGGCACTACCACTTGCCCTAGGCGCAGTAGCTGATATGAAAAGGAACCTTAATGGGATCACTCATTTGATCACCGTCAGCTGTACTGGTATGTATGCGCCCGGGCTCGACATCCAACTGATCGAAGAGCTGGGTCTCCCAACGACCATACATCGGACAGCCATCAACTACATGGGATGTTATGCTGCCTTCAATGCGCTGAAGCTGGCTGACTCGTTTTGCAAAAATGATACAAACGCTAAGGTACTGATCGTCTGCCTTGAACTGTGTAGCATCCATTTTCAGAAGCATAATGACGAGGACACCTTGCTTGCCAATGCCCTCTTTGGGGATGGTGCCGCAGCAGTATTGGTCGAGTCTACGTCCGAGGGCCTGGGGCTTTCGCTTGAGCATTTTCACTGCGATATCGTCCCTAGCGGGAAAAAGGATATGGCCTGGCAGATCAGCGATTTTGGTTTCGAGATGAAGCTTTCTTCTTACGTACCCGAAATCATCAAAGACGGCATTCATTCCCTAACGCAATCCTTATTGAGCCGACTAGGAATGAAGAGAACGGACATTGATCTATTCGCGATCCACCCCGGTGGCAAGCGCATACTACAAGTCATCGAAGAAGAGCTGTCTATGTCAAAAGAGGATAATGCTTTCGCTTATCACGTGCTCAGAGAGTATGGCAATATGTCGTCTCCCACAGTGCTGTTTGTGCTGAGACAGCTGATGGATAGCCTATCGGAAAATGATCAGGATAAGAATATTCTCAGTTTTGCTTTTGGGCCAGGGCTCACTCTCGAAAGCATGCTATTGAAGGTCCGGTGCTAAACTTCGAACACAGGTCGCACGAGCCGGAGCTCATGGATGATCTCGAATGCTCGGGTGAGGTAGTCATTCAGACCCTCAAAGAGCTGGACTACATCAATAGAAAGCTCGGGGGAAATCATATCAGCATTCAGAGCCTATCCCAACTAATACCAAAAAACCATGTAGGAGAAGTCACGATCGTCGATCTGGGCTGTGGTGGTGGGGACATCCTGAAGGAGATGGCAGAGTGGGGTCGCAAAAGAAATATCAAGCTTCAGTTATTGGGTGTGGATGCTAATCCGGCGATCATCGAATATGCCAAAGAAAATTGCCAGTCGTATCCTGAAATCAGCTTTGAAGCAGTCAACATCTGGAGTGAGGACTTCTCAGTCAGAAAATTTGACATCTACCATTCGAGCCTTTTTACCCATCACTTTACAGAAGAGGAGCTGATCAAGCTCTTCAGCATTTGCTACCGCAATTGCTCACTTGGCATCATTGATAATGACCTGCAGCGACATTGGTTTGCCTACTATAGTATCAAATTGCTAACTGGCCTTTTCTCAAGCTCACAGATGGTGCAGAATGATGCGGCGATCTCCGTCCAGCGCGGCTTTCATAAGTCCGAGCTTATGGACATCCTCGATAAGGCTGATATCCCACAATTCTCAATCGATTGGAGATGGGCCTTTCGGTGGCAGGTGGTAATTAATAAATTGAAAATGGAGAATTGAAAATTACTTCTCCCACCTGACCTTATCAGCAATGGGCTTGCGGTTGCTTTTAGGCCATGCGATCTTAGGCATGCCACAGTACATAAAGCCAAGCAGCTTGTCAAAGCCGAAATGCTGAGCAGCTTCATCCATGTAAGTCACTCCTCCACTACCCCAGTAGCAGCCTACGCCATGTGCGGTTGCGGTTAGGTACATGTTCTGAACGGCCATAGCTACGGATTCTACCTCTTCGATTTCCGGTAGGCTCTCTTTCGGATCGCGCTTCATCCCAATGGCAATGATATGTGAGGCCATCATGGGTTTGGTCGCCAGCTTCTCAAACTTGTCCTGCTCAAAGTTGCCTTTTTTGGTGGCCACTGCTTTGTAGAGCTCACTCTGGAAAGTAGCCAGGCGCTTGATTCCTCCACCGGTGTGAACCACAAACCTCCATGGTTCGGTCAAACGGTGCGTAGGTGCCCAGTTGGCATTCTCCAGCATCTCCTCAATGACGGTATCGGGCACTGGATCACCGCTGTAGAGCTTGGGATAGATTGAGCGACGGTTGCGTAGGAGGTGCGTGACTTCTTGTGGGTTCATTTAATTGATGTTTTGCGTAAGGATAAACCAAACCTTCATGAAAAACATTCAATTCCGATTCCAAAGAAAAAAGCAGCCAAATAATTGGCTGCTTTCAAAGTGAACCGCTTTTGGTTGGTGGTTCTACTTCTTCACCATGAATCTCACTGTAGTTACCTGGTTGTTGCTGCGGATATCCGGATCAATAATGTTGAGCAGGTAGATGCCGTCAACTAAACTGGTGATGTCCAGCTGGAAAGCTTGATCAAAACCACTAGGAACTTCTCCACCCATCATCTGCTGACCATTGAGGTTAATGACTTGCCATTGGAGTCCTGCTTTATTAAGCTGCTCGTAGGTCACATTGAGCACCTCTTTGGCTGGATTAGGGAAGACATTAAACTCGTGGAAGTAGTCTGCGAAGACTGAAGTTGTCTCTATTTTCTCTACTACTATTCCGGTAGGTTTGATCTGTGCAGAAAGCTGTAAAAATTCAGATTCCACGCTTCCGTCCGACCCAAGTTCAAATTCCACGAAGGAATTGGGATCCATCGGTATACCGGGATATTCAATGTTTATTCTATAGAGACCGTCCGGAAGATTGGGCTGACGGAATTGGCCATCTTCGTCAGTTTCCACATAGGCGATCAATTCAAAGACGACATCATCCTCTCCTCTATCTACAAACCGCGCACGGTTAAACGCACAGCCCGCTCTTTTCACTCTACGGCGTGCCAGGGAGCGACCATTGGATGGGAAGTCATCATCATCGATCTCTACAATACCCACGATCTCATTTGCGTCGGGCCCTGGTACTAACGGTGGCGGTTGGAAGAAAATGAAACCGTCGTAAGGCGTATTATCATCACGTCTCAGACGTACCGTATCTGCCAATGACCAAGTAGAAGCCGCCTCTACATAGGTAGGGAAGTAGGTCTCCAAATCAGCCCTCACCCGTACCAAGTAGTCTCCTAGAATTGCTCCTTCAAAATTGTAGACTCCATTAATCACATCTACAGAGGTAATCGAATCATATGGCGTACCGAGCTCTCTTACCCTATACAATGTCGCTGTGCCTTGGTCAAGGGGCTGGTTTGCCAATGTTCTGATCGTACCTCCCAGGTCGGCTATCGCTAGAATCTCGAAATCACCAGTGCTCAAGGCAAATCCAGGAACGGCTGCCGATACCGTAGTATTCTGAATATCGCATCTGTACTCGCCCATCTGCTCAAAATCGATATCTATGATGTTGTAAACCGTACTATCCGCACCAGGGATTGCCTCTCCATTGAAGTACCATTGATAGGTAAGGTCACGACCATCCACGTCTATCGCCAATCTAAAATCTAACCCTTCACGAATACGCTCCTCTACCTCCACGGTAATTTTCGCCTGATTCTCAAAGTTGAAACTGTCTAAAGGCAGGTTCTTGAGTATGGCGTCAAACTCCAGGCTGTTGTTCTGAACCACCAAAGTATCCAGATTGTCCATAACTGTGAAGTTGGGTAGCCCATCGATCTCATTGTCCGATAGGTTGATATAGGTCACTGATGACATGGTGGCAAACTCCGTCGGGACCACACCAGTCACACCTACCCCTTCCAAATCTACTCTCCTGACACGATTGCCCGAAACCTCAATATTACTCCACTGGGTGATTGGCAGCTGGGTCCATCCTGTTACTCCGGCCCAGTTTTCACCGCCATTGTTATCATAGAGCGCTACCAAAGCAAGACTATCTCGTTCCAGCGATGACACGAATACTTTAATTGAATTGGTAGTAAGTACAATGTTGTCAAACTGGCTATTGCTAACCTCTGCGTAGTAATCTCCCTGATCATCAAATCCGATGCTTTCGTCGGTAAAAACAGGACTGGTAAAGCCTTCTAATGCATCTCCATTTTTAAACCACTGGTAAGCATTGCCCGTACCACCGATTGTCCTGTCGAAAATATAAGCATCATTCTCACCGAGAATCACTACCGTCTCATCGAGCGGTGCTTGTTGGTCAGCAAAATTGACAATTGTAGGATTGGACTGTGACTGGAAGTCTCCAAAGTCAAGCTTGTTGCCACTCAGATCAGCGATCTCCAGATTGCTCAGACTTCCAAGGTCTCCTAAGCCGCTGAGGTCATTTTCCGATAGGTCAAGGGCAGTAAGAGCGGTCAAAGACGCAAAACTGACTGTTGACGCATCACCCAGCAATCGGTTATCGGCAAGGTCTATTGCTGTGATGCGTCGGCCATCGAAGGTCACGCCTGCCCAGTCAAATCGATTGTTCTGAAGCCATCCCGCTCGGTTTCTCCAGTTGGGGCCATCGGTAGCCTGATAGAGTGCGACAAGCGCCAGTGAATCGGCCGCTAATTCCGAGGATTCCGGTAGGGTGACCTGAATAATATTGGAGTATTCTGAGAATTCATCTTCTGTGTATGCCAATCTGATTCGATAGAAGTACGACTGCTTATGATAGAGCTCAGCTGCATCTACCAAGAGGAAAGTATCCTCAAGCGCTACAGTCTCAAAGCTCTCCACAGGCTGTGTGAACTCCGGATCATTGGCAACTTCCAGTTGATACCCGGAAACTTCAAGTGCTCTCTCCCATCTAGCGACGAAGCTAAAAGGCTCGATGTTGGCTGCTTCTGCGGCTATCGCATTGAAGGAGACGGTGAGTTCCAGATTGGTCTCGTCTATCGCCGCATTACCGAGGGTATCTGTTGCGGTAGCGATGATCTCATATACTCCATCTACCAGCGGTGGAGCAATGATATCCTCAGCCACCACCCAGGTGTTATTATCATTTACGGTAGCCGTGTAGACCGGATCAAGGCCTTCGATCTGTATCTCTACAGTTGCCGAGGCGTCATCAACCGTACCGGTGAGCGCAGGCATGCCATTTCTGGTAATTACAGGATTGACCGTGACTACCGGAGGTGTGCCATCAACACCGAAGGTCAATGTGTCACCTACGTTGGTTTCAAGCTGAGTCGTCAGTACCCTAATCTCGTACGCACCGCTCTCGAGGTTTTCAACACTAAAGTTGAATTCTCCGGCACTGCTCGTGCTGGTTTGTGGCGACACGAACGCATTGGCACCTACAGCTCGATAGCTCACCTGCACTGGCTCATCACTAAGATTCGTGGTTGTCCACTTCAGCGGTATGATACCCTCACCACTCACGAGTGTATCAGGCTGAGGTGATGTGATTGCCAGAGTGGATACCTCGAGTAGTTCGTTGACTTCCACCGGCAGTGTTATGGTCGCGGCACTCGTAGATGTATGCACGATGTTGCCATTGTACGACCTGCCATTATTTGCGACATTTGTTGCACGTACCCGAATGGTGCCAGTAGTCCCTGCAGCAACAGCGGCTGTTGTGCCGAAGTTGACACCATCTGTGGATATCTCGAATCCGGTAACATCAGTTGATTGAACAGTAAGGTTCACTACACCCAGGAGATTGGTGCCGCTGACGGTGTAGGTCACCTGAGTATCCTCCAAATCAGCAGCATCCGAATCATCAATGGCTACACCTGTAGTGAGATTGACACCTGCCACATTGATAACAGGCACTGGCACTATCGAGAATACCTCATCACTCACGTCTTCAATACCATTGGTTACGCTTCTCACTTTGATCAGGACTTCTGCGCTCAAGGTAGTAGGTACCTGCCATGCGAACGTACCATTGAGGCTTTCGAATGTCTCAGGGTCAGTCAATATCGAAGTGTAATTGCCACCATCATCTATACTTACCAGAATGTCAATCTGATCTGTAGGTGGGATGTTCAGTGAAGTCCAGGTGATATTTGAAGTTGTCCCAACCACCAGGCTCTGGCCACCATTAGGCGCTGTAACTTCCAGTTCTGCTACGGCCGAAATATCGTCCAGTGTAAATATTGGAGACGTATTGTTGTCCGTGTCTTCCATCACAAAATGGAAGTCATATAGTTGACCCAGCGTGAAGCTACCGGTTGCATTGAAATCCACACCGACAAATGGTGCGGCAATGACAGTGGTACCGTTAGACGTCTGTCCGGTCAGGGTGATTCCGCCAATGGCGGCATCCTTGATCTGGGCATCAGATGGCACAGCCTGTCCGCCGGTCAACGCCACAAAGTAGACGGTACCTGCTTTATCCGCTGTGACATTGCCATCAAAGCTGGCGTCTACGATTGTTGCGGTAGCGGAAGTGATGGCCGGTGGATCATTTTCAGACTTGGTGTAAAGGAAGTCATCTACAGAAAATGCCTCAACCCCACTTAAGCCCACGCTAATTTTACCTGTCTCGGTATTAGGTACTGTCGCAACGATCTCGGTATCACTATTGATATTGAAGCTGGCAATGACGCCATCGAACTTTACAAATGTAATCGTAGATAAGTCTGTACCTGTAATGGTCACCTGATCTCCTTCCGTGCCGGTGGCAGGGTTGAATGCCGCGATCGCAGGTGCCCCCTTCACTTCAATCGTACCTGTGCTCGTGCCGGTACCGGATGGGGTAGTGATCTCTATATTGCCAATACCTATATTGCCAATGTCCAGGAGTACATTGACAAACTCTGAAGATCCACTCTGGATGGCGGCAGCATTGCCGTTGATGGTCACTGCTGTGGCACCTGTCAAGGTCTTACCGTTGATCCTGATCTCACTACCAACTGTGGCGACTGATGGGAAGCTCAGCACTTTAGGTGTCACGCTAAATGTAAGGCCGGTACTGAAATCAACACCAGACTTAGTAATGACTACTTCACCTGTTGTGGCAGCATTGGGCACAGTCACCTGTATGCTTGTACCATCAGGGTCTACATCGAAAGTGGTAGCCGGAATACCATTGATACTGACTGCCGATGTGCCATTGAGGTCTGTACCCTCGATGGTGAAGGTTGATGCTACCGGGCCACTTGTCGGGTTAAGCGAGAAGTTATCGGGACTAGCGAGTACATTGAAATTGGCGCTGCTGATTGCTTCCTGACCAGAGGTGGTGTTGACAACTCGGATCGGACCGGTCACCACGCCTGTCGGTACTGTGACTGTCAGCAGGTCAGCAGAGGCACTATTGATCGTGGCGAAAACCTCAGGCCCGCTGACACTTGAGAAGAATACCTGGTTAGTACCGATAGTGCTTCCGAAATGAGATCCGTTGATAGTGATTTCACTTCCTTCCAACCCACTATTCGTAAAGCTGAATATCCTCGGCACTACATTAAACGATAGTCCTGCAGTCGTCACCCCATTGGTGGTAACGGTAAGCTGGCCTGAAGCCGCTGCGGCGGCAGGTACAGTCGCGGTGATGTTGCCACCGTTGATGACACTGAAGCTGGCTGAAGCACCATTGATGGTCACCGTTTCAACATTTGGCAAAGCCAAATTAGAGCCCTGGATGCTGATGGTCGCACCCGCTATTCGAGCATTGGGCGTGATCGTCGTAAGTGTGGGTGGCGCTGAAATGACCAGTGCCTGGGCACTTTGAATCTCCAGACCTCTACGAGTAATAGCTACTTTACCGACTCCAGCACTACCGCCGGGCACGGTGACCTGGATACGGTCATCATTCTGGTAAGTGAATGCTGCGGTGACGCCATTGACGGTAATGGCCGATATCTCACCGCTGTTTTCGAAGTAGTTGCCATCCACATAGATCACCTGGCCCTCAACGACTCGTGAGGTCGAAGGGTTGAAAGACTGAAGGTTTTCATCCCTAAAGCCGTCGATCTGATGCTCCACGAAAAAGTCGTCACTGGCAGTAATGTTGAGCCCACCTCGGGTAAGTACCACGTTGTTGCTGTTTGCAAAAGCTCCCGTACCATTTTCAATGACGAGGGTAATATTGTTATCATCCTGGATATCGAACGAATTATACGCTCTTCCATTGACGGTCACCTGGGTCACATCAGGGTTGGTGAAGCCGTCTCCTACTACCGTAATCGTACCACCGACGGGCGCACTCGCTTCGGTGATCTGGGTGATAGTTGCCTGCGCATCGATAGTGATTTGTTGCGGTAGCGTCAATACCAGGTCTGTAGCCGGTTCGGTATTGATCAACTTGACATCAAACGTACCTGTGCTAAGTGGCACGTTAGATTGATTAGTCAGCTTGAAGGTAACGGCTACATCGGACGCATTGGTGATCGGCACAGAGATATCATTGACTGTCACCTCATTAATGCCCCCCAGGTTACTGCCTGAAATGGTCACTAACTGACCTGTCACATACGGGTCTGCTGAAATGCCATCGGTAATGGTTGGCTTCAGGTAAAACTCAAGGTCTGTTGACTCAGTATCCAGCTGGCTCACATCCAGACCCGCTCTTCTTACTGTGATTGTTCGCTTGCCTTGTGTCGTACTGGTAGGGACGGTGAATGTGATCTCCGTACTACCATTGGTGCCTGTAATATTAGCCGTGACACCTTGTATCAACACTGTCGGGCTATTATCAAAGTTGGTGCCTGTAAGGGTGATAGACTCGCCTCTGGCTGCCCATCCTCCGAGCACAGTCGTGTCCGTGATGGTATGCGCTGCGACTATCTCAATGTCTCCGGCACTCACCAACCCGTCTGTATTATTGATCCGCTCCAGCTCAATTTCATTAGTGCCAAGCGAAGTGGCCAGTGGAACGTCAAAATTGAAATTGCCAAAATTAACAGACCCGTTAGCCGATACGGGATCATCGGCTAATGTGATGGTCACTGTGGGGCTAGTGAAGTAGGTACCGGATACATTGACTGTCCCTCCCAAAGCCACAGTGGTAGGAGTGACATTAGTCACAGTATGCTTCATAGTGAATGTCGAAGAGGTCTCAGTGAGTCCAGCCCTCGTGATGGTCACTACACCCTGTGTAGATAGAGGGTTAGTCGGTACTGTTGCGGTGATCGCGGTAGCATTGTCTACCGTAAACGACGCTGCTCTTCCATTGATCGCAACACTTGTGACATCAGGTGCAGTGAAATTAGTGCCATTGATTACAATGGTATTCCCAACTTCTTCGATCACCTTGTCCAGAGAGCTCAACACGGCTCTTGGCACAATGTCGATCATAGTAGCAGCGGTGACATTTCCGATAGGTGCCGGGCTGGTGATAACCACCTCGCCATCTGTACCTACCGCGTCGGGAATAGTTACCGAAATAGAGTTGTCATTGCTTACGGAGAACGATGCTGCCGCTCCATTGATGGTCACCCCAGTTACGTTTGGAAAGCGGAAGTTGCTACCGCTAATGGTCATCTGCTGATCCACGACATAATTGGTCGTAGTAAAGTCAGTGGTGATCGCTGGTCTTACAAAAAGATCATCGCCAGAATTAACTGTAAGGCCTGCTCTGGTAATGGAGACTTTGCCCTGACCAGCATTGAACATATTTGCTGGCACGGCGACCACCAACTCTGTGCTAGACGCAGATACAATGCTCGCTGTGACTCCATTGAGCTGTACCTGGCTTGGTTGGGGTGCATCCATATTGGTACCTGTGATGGTGATCTCCTCTCCCAGGTCAACTACGGAAGGAAAGCTGACAATGGTATGTGGAGGGACTACCGTCAATTGCACATCTGCCACGTCTTGCAAGCCCTCCTTGAACACTGTCACATTGTAGGTGCCTGATGTCATAGTGGGTATTGTCACTGTGATCTGGTTGAAGTTGCTATTGCTGGTAATCGTAGCGTTGACAGTGCCTATCTGCACCTGATCAGCATTGCTCAGGTAGGTTCCTGACAAGACTAAGCTTGCACCTGAGGCCAGGGTAGTGGCTGACAATCCGGTGATGTCCGGTGCTATCGCAAAATCTGTCGCGGACTGACTCACGCCACCAGCGCGCTCGATAGTAATTCTGCCGTTCGCTGTGATTCCGGGTACGGTCGCAGTGATCTCTGTAGCCGAATTGACATTGAAAGACGCGGCTGTGCCATTGAACTTTACGGCCGTTGGATTAGGTGTATTGAAGTTCTGACCCGTAATAGTTACCTCGGTCTTATTGATTTGGCCACTGATCGGAGCAAATCCTGCGATCTCCGCAGCGGGCACAACAATAAAGTTGGTCGTACTTGTCCCTGTTTCATTGATGGCATTATTCGTCACTGATATAGGTCCTGTCTGAGCATCTGCCGGTACCGTGATCGTGAGGAAGGTGTTGCTTCCATTTATAATCTCAGCCGTCGCTCCACCAGTAAACGTCACTGTGTTGCTACCTGCTGTTGGGTTGAAGCCATTGCCGCTGATCGTGACCGTGGCACCCACCACAGCGCCTGTTGCCAGGGTGAAGCTATTGATCTTAGGCACTACCGTGAATAAGGCCGGGCCATCAACCTTCAGTGCCCCCTTGGTCAGGTCCAGTTCACCAATCCCGTGGATATTATTCGGAACGGTGAAAGTGATCGTGTTGTCATTGACGACATTGAAGGAAAGCCCCTGCTCATTGAAGCGAACTGATGTTGCATTTGGGTTAGAGAGGTTTTCCCCAGTGATGGTCACCAAATCACCTGCTGAAGCTTGCAGAGGTGCAAAGCTGGTAAACACAGGTGCTGGCACTGCGTCAAAGCTGGTGGTAGAAACGCCTTCCTCAAATGCATCGTTATTGAGTACGCGTATCGTACCATCAGCAGCATTTTGGGGTACCTTCACTTTAATAGATGACGCACTTTGCGTAACGATAGCCGCCGGCACATTATCCTCAAAATAGACGGTATTGTCTGTAGCGCTGAAGTAAGAGCCGCTTATGGTGACTTCCGCTCCCGGGGCAGCCTGATTGGGGCTGACGCTTGTAATCCTAGGTATAATGGTGAAATCCTCGGGGCTCTCTACCTCGACTCCTCCCTGGATAACGACCACTTTGCCTGTACCTTCTGCTGTATTGGGTACGGTAAAAGTGATGGTATTCGCATCCAATCGCGTATAGTTGATCACTGGGAACCCGCCAAAGGAATTGAAAAGTGTTACCCCATTGACCTTGATGCCTCCAGTTGATGGAATGCTGTTGAAATTGCTACCGTTAATGGTGACCTGGGTTCCCCGCCCGGCCTTGGTCGCCGAGAGGCTGGTGATCTTATGAAAGTCGACCGTCAGGTCATATTCAGATTCAAAAAAGCCATTATCAGAACTGATAGAAACTCGTCCTGTATTTGCGCCCTGGGGTACAGAGAAGCTAATCTCCGTATCCGAAATAATGCTCTTGGAGGTCGCTTCTACACCATTCACATAGACACGGGTGTTGTTGTTGAGGAAGCTGGTGCTCACACCTGTGATAGTGACCTGCTGGAACACTCCAGCAGTGGTAGGGCTAAACTCGAATGACTGCACGCTAAAGTCCAGTGGTGAGGTGTAGCTGCTGGCATCTACAGCTACCGTGATGTTGTCTTTGCTTGTCACCCCATCAGGCACCACTACTGAAAGCACTTCAGCGGAGAAGACATTGACCTGAGTAGCCTCGACAGGAGATCCGGCATTGTTAAAAGTCACGGTGACATCCGGGGTGCCTGCCAGAAAGTCCACTCCACCGCTGGCATTGATGTAGATCGTCTGTCCAATCTGGCCTTGAAGCGGTGAGATGGAGATACCATCCAACACTAGTTGGTCCGGTGAAATAGCTATGCCCTTGTTCAGCACATTGACAGTAATAAAACCACTCACTGCACCCTCAGGCACATCGACGACCAGTTGGTTGGTCGATGCGGTCTCCGGATAGGAAGTGATATCAGGGAAGCCTGGAAAAATGACCTCATTTTCTCCGGCATTGGAAGAGAAGCCGGTACCGTCTATTTGCAGTTGGGTGCCTCCACTGATCAATGAGATCGAAGTAATTGACGGGGCTGGTAATATGGTAAACTCCGCCTGCTGTGTGAGGGCAGGATCCACCTCAGCCTGATCTACGATGCGGATATTGGCTGTGGTATTGGTCGCTACGCCAGGCACGAGCCATTCAAAACTTGTGATGTCGTCGGACAGGTTGTTGGCAATCAAATTCCAGTTTGTCCCGCCATCGAGGGTATACTCTACAGATAGCAGATCCACCAAATTGCTGGTCCAAGAAATATTGATTACGTCGTTGGACACAAACTCATCGCTGGCCTCCGGGTTGGTCAGTACCATTAGTGGCGATCCTGTTGCTTCACGACCAATCACACTTACATTTTGAACAACATCGTCGGTGTTGCTATCGACAAAGGTGTTTTCAATTGTTCCCGCCAGGAGATCACCACCATTGTTGTCTTGTGTGAATTTGACATATATCGTAGTGGTATTCACACCAGGGTCGGCATTGATATTCAGGCTACTGGAAAAACCACTGATTGGATCTGTAGAGACTGTAAATTCTGATAAGGTGGAGCTAACGGTGACCGCCACATCGGTGATCTCCAACTGGTAGCTCAATACAGGATCATCATCTGCGACATCTACCACTCCAAAGTCAAGTGAGTTGAGCGGGTTGCCACTTCCATTTTGCACCTGGACGGGATAGACAATGTTGAAATAACCGGAAATTAAGGATTCACTTCCTGCTACTATTTGTAGTCGCGCATTTTGAGCGACCAGGGCCGGAGTGTAATCATACGCAATCTCCTCACTACCATTGGTAGGTTCAGCATCCACTACTTGCAATGGTGCCAGGCCAGGTCGGATAATGTTGATATCAAAACTGCTGTAACCATTATTGGTAAAACTAATCATGGCGGCCTGGTCGTAGATGAGTTCATTGGTATTGGGGAAGTCGATGGTCAGCCCAGAGATCGAGCGCTCGCCAATACTGAATTGGCCACTAGTACCTACGGTTTCTCCAGCAACTTGTGCCCTGAGCACTGCTTCGGATGTAACGAAAGCAGGGTTGTCCAAGGTGTAGTCGAAGAAGTAGTCAGGACCACTCTCAAAACTCGAAAGCGGGTTGGACACCAACTGGTACGGGTACGTACTACCGCCATCAATTGACAGTTGGAACGTCACTTCGTCGGTATCATCTATTCCGGTAGGGGTGAAGTCTACATCCAGATCATTACCGAAGTAGAGCACATCATTTGCTGATGGGGTATTGAAGCTAATGGCTGCCGGGGCTGTGGCGGTAACTGATAGAAAATCTTCTATGGCAGAAAGGTTACCAGCAGCATCCTCGGCCACATAATAGACATGGTAAGTGCCGCCTGCCGACACACAATTTGGGCATGGAAAAGCAGTAAGGCCAGAGAAATCAAATGATCCGTTGGCGTCTTCTACGGCCACACTGCCTCTGATGAATAAGCCTGGTGTGAAGCCCGTGGACAAAGCTGCTTGCTTGATGGTAGCAGCGTCAGACTGAGGGAAAGCCGTAGAATACACTGTATAATAAAGCGTACCGGTCTCATCAACTGTCGCTGAGCCATTAAGATCGGGTGCGATCAAGTTTGCGGTAGCGGCAGAAATGACCGGTGCGGTATTGTCAACCACAGCCTCAGTGCCGTCAGAGGAGAAGTTGTCAATCAGAATATTCTGATCACCAGAGCCGAGGCTACTAATCCGGATGTACCCTGTAAATGTGGTAGAAAATGTATGGGTGTATTGTTCGTAGGTATCGGAGAAAGTACCATCGGTGTTGATCTGTGAGAAATTGGTACCGTCAGTGCTGGTCAAAACTTCAAATTGTGCACCATCACCTCCGGCATTTTGCGCTCGAAAGTAAAAATCAAATTCATCTGCATCTTCTAATAAGGGTGTCTGAATATAGCGACCCGTGGTACCTCCGTTTATTTTTGCAGCACCTTGATCGCCCTCGAATCCCAGGGCCGGATTGTCTTCCCAGAACACCTGAGCCTGATCGCTTACTGACCAACTGGATGGGATATCAGTAGCAAAATCTTCGAAGAAATTGCTTTCGGGAGGTGTTATAGTAGGATTGCTCTCTACCCAGTCATTGTTGACATCCATGTTGGTAAGTGTACCATCATTACTACCCGCCTGATCGGTAAGCGTTACATTTCCAGGGCCATCATTGAAGTTATAATAGGCAACTAGGCCTGTTTCGCTTCCTGTCAGCTCTGAATTCATATTAGCAGAAATCTCTCCTGCTGTACGAGCTATATTCCAGATACGGACTTCATCCATGTCTCCACCAAAAGGATATTGCGTACCTCCATCTCCTCCTAAGAACAAGTCGAAGGCATTAGTAGGAATTTGACCCGTAACGGCTTTGCTCGCTACTTCAACACCATTTACATAGAGTCTGGAGGTTGACCCATCATAAGTTCCTGCCAGGTGGGTCCAGGTTCCTACAGTTAGAGTACCCGTGGGAGAATCGACTCTATCACTGCTCCAACTTACAGGATACCATTGCACTACATCTCCGAAACTGGAAATACCATAACCACTATTCCAGTTTCCTACTTCGGCTTTATGTAATAAGGTGCGGTAATTACTTAATGTACTGGGCTTCACCCATATCTCTACTGTAATGCTATTTGTAATATCTAGAGTGGCATTATCTGTTACTATAACCTGATCGTTCACCGCGTCAAAGTTGAGCGCATAATTAGTAATTGGTCCGCTGGAATAAGTCAAACTTACCTCTCCAGCATCTGGTGAGTCGTAGTTAATCGACCAATTATTATCGGGTAGATTTACCGTACCGAAAGTGCCAGATAGAAGCCCGGCATCAATGATTACTATTTCATCGCCATCTTCTGGTGTATATCCCAGTGTCACGTTCAGAGTTCCTCCCAGATGAGCTGTAATTCCTACAGAAATCTGATCATGCTCGGTACATGGTGTCACACCGTCCACCTCTATTTCAAGTGTACCGACGTTAGTGAAATCACTTTCAAAATTGGTGCACCCGGGGGTGAAACCGGGTGCGAGCGTACCAAGCATCGAATTGGAAAAATTATTCACAAAAGTTCCACCTCCTTGGATGGTTCCGTTGTTGGTAAATCCGCCCAACGGATCTTTGATTTGAGTTCCTTGCGCAAAGGTGATCGTTCCGTTGTTAACAAATGTCGCCCCATTCTGTAGGTCTAGTGCGTTGTTGTTCAGGTCTATCGTCAATTGCGCTCCTTCTTCTACGATGAATTCCACGCCATTAAGGACAAAATCCTGTAATTCGGAAATGTCCAGATCTCCTGACACGATAATGTCCTGTGTAATATTGGAAGGTGAGGGCACCACTCCACCACACCAGTTAGCGGCATTATTCCAGTCATTATCGACTGTACCGAGGAACTCACCTTCTGAGCAAGTTGGAGCACCATCAAGGTCTGGCCCACTTACCCATCCTGTTGTGCTGTTGATATTGTTGAATTCTGCCGTATTTGAGTTTGGAGAATCGTCTGAAGAGCCAGATCCTGAGCCTTCGGTGAATTGATAATAGGCAATTAGTCCTGTTTCATCCCCGTTGAGGATATTGTCTTGATTATTGTTGATCTGCTGGGCTGTTCTGGCTGTATTCCAAAACCTCACTTCATCCATCCGGCCATCAAAATAAAATGGGCTACCATTTGGCTGACGGCCGAGGTTCATTTGCTCAGCCGAGCTTACCGTTCTGCCATTAAGTCCTGCCGTAGATGCTTTTTCTGTTCCATTGATGTAGAGTCGTGCATTGTCTCCATCACGAACAAGAGCGATATGATTCCACTGATTTAATGTCACTTCGCCACTTGAGGTTTGAATATCAAAACTGCTCCCCCCAATCCAAGCTACGAGAGTACCACCGCTCGTAGTAGCTATGCCCATTGATCCAGTACCTCCGTTCCAATCGGAAATCAGGACGTGAGTTGAGCTGAGGTCCTCAGGATAGATCATCGCTTCCATAGTGAAATCACCAGTGCCAAAATTGAAGCTGGCAGGATTGGCCAATTCAATGAAGCTATTAGAAGATGCGTCGAAATCAATTGCGTAGTTGCTTATTGTAGCAGCACTGATTTCGAAAGCTGCATCACTGAGGTCGCTAAGCGTCAGGGTAGTGTTTTCTACTTTGACGAACACGCTGGTACTGACTGCATTTGGCACTGTCCACTCGTAAGCGCCCTCAAAATCTGTAGGTACTCCTGTGGTAATCTGTGTAAAAGGTCCGCCAGTGCCATTAGCGCTGTAGCTGATAACCAGGTTGTCCTCTGAGTCGAATCCCTCTTCATCCCAGGTGATGTTTTGGGTACTGCCTACCAACCAGGTCTCGTCACCATTGGGAGCGGTTAGTGTGATTGCAGGTTCGGCAGCTACCTCACCAACAACGATATCGTCTATAATAACAGGGTCGCCTCCATTATGGTCAAGTTGTAGTACCACATTGTCATTTGTCTCATTGATTTGGATCGTAAACTCGGCAAAGTCGGTGCTATTGGCCTCAGTACCCCCTACATACTGATATCCTCCGCCGTTGATAGATTTCATCACGTTGACGGATCCTTCGAATCCAGAGACTTTCGCATATTGGAATGTGATGCTCTGCGGCTTATCTAAGGGTGGAAGTTCCAAAAATGATGAGGTGACATTGAGGATAATTGCCTTGCTACCACCAACACCACCTATCGTGGATTCCGTTAGTTCACCGGCCTGATATACGCCACTTGCTAGATTGAGCTGACCCGAATAGTTGGGTTCAGGGATGCCAGTCCCACCCTCAAAGTTTTCTGAAAGTGTACTTGGGTTAGGAATGACTGCTTCTATTGTAAAAGAGGCGTCACTTAAGTCGGTCAACGTTTGGGTAGTGTTCTCTACTTTGACGAACACGGTCGTACTCACCGCATCTGGTATAGTCCACTCGTAAGAACCCTCGAAATCAGTGGGTACGCCTGTAGTGATCTGTGTAAAAGGGCCGTCGTTACCATTGGTGCTATAGCTGATCACCAGATTGTCCTCCGAGTCGAAACCCACCTCATCCCAGGTGATGTCTTGAGTGCTTCCTACCGGCCAGGTCTCAGCTCCATTTGGTGAGGTAATAGTAATGCTCGCAGGAGGAGCTTCCTCCGTTGTAAATGACCAGGTCTGGAGGTTCTGAATGCCGGCAAAGTCCACCTGACTGGCGTTCTTCACAGCGCCCGGATCTATAATCACTCCATACTCTGTCTCATAGTCTACTCCCGAAAGTACGAAATAAACACTGTCACTATTGATAGAAACACTACCAGACCCAACAGTCTGTACTACTGTAGAATCGGAAACACGCACCACATAAAAATTACCTGTGCCTTCCAGTACAGGTTGGTCAAAGACAATAGCCAAAGTAGAGTCTAATGCCACATCTGTACCATTGTCAGCAGGATAGGTTTTGCTGATAAGCACAGGGGTAACTGCTGCCCCAGTGAAATCATCAATCAGTAAGTCCTGATCACTTCCGGCAGTCTGGTCAGTTTGTATTTTGAGCTGAACCGATGCATCTCCTTCGTTAAGTTGAGTAGTGTATTGCTGGTAGGTAGTTGATGATGTAGACTGTGAGCTGATCTCTACGAAGGACCCCTCGTTCACAGATTTCAATACCTTAAAATGTTGTTCGCCGTTTCCCGGTAGGGCATAAAAAAAAGATACGTCTGACGTACCCGAAAAGACCGGAGAAATGAGCTCTCCATTCTGCTTTAGAATCCTGGCCGCTGCACTACCGCCATTAACAACACTGTTTTCGGTAGCAACATTGACCAAATCCCAATCGCCTGAAGCGAGGGTAAACATACCTGTGCTGTTGCTCACTGGAAGACCCGTCTCAAAATTTTCTGATAAGACCTCAGGATAAATGGTGAAGTCATGGGTCTCGTAGATACCCCATGCGCCTGTCTCATCCCGCGCTCTCATAAAAAGGGTGTGGTCGCCTACATCGAGGCTGGAGGTAGATACGGCCACCATCTCTTCATAAGAAGTTTCTCCGTAAGCAAGCTCCAAAGAGGTGCCATTGCCGACACCCGGGTCCGTATCTATGAAATATTCAATATCGCTGATCGTACGGACTTCCTGAGGATCTGTAGGATCGACGAATAAGACCCTCGACTCATACGGACCCCAGGTGCCATTGGTCGCTTTACCTCTAACAAACAACGTGTGAAAGCCTGCTTCAAGTCCATCAGCATCTATTGCTTCATCCAGTTTTGTGACTAGTTCACTGGCGCTAGCCACTATGATGCTTTGGCCATTGCCAAGGCCAGGATCCTCATCAATGAAGTACTCAATAGCATCAATCTGAACCACGTCTCCAGTACCAGCATCCGGGTCAATAAAGATCAGGCGAGATTCATAGGGTCCCCATGCCCCAGCACTCGATCTACCCCTGATAAAGAGGGTGTGGAAACCAGGAGTGAGGCCATCTGTCTCAATGTCGGCATTTGACAACTCAACAAGCTCAGTACCGCCGGTAATGGTGAGGGAATTGCCCGCACCAAGTCCGGGATCGGTATCAATAAAATACTCTAACTCTGAAATCTCAACCAAATCATTCAGCCCTGCAGCGCCTTCAATAAAAATAAGTTTGGATTCATACGCTCCCCAGGTGCCAGATGTAGACTTGCCCCGGATGAAAAGGGTGTGGAAACCCTGAGTCAAACCATCGGTATCAATAGTCGATGTGGTGGAAAAACTCGTCGGTGTACCCGTAACCGCAATGGCTGTACCACTCCCAAAGCCAGGATCAGCATCAATGAAATACTCCATCTCAGCAATCTCCACCAAGTCATTAAATCCAATTGACCTATCAACAAATACGACCTTTGACTCATAGGGGCCCCAAATAAAGTTGCTGTTCCTAGCCCTTAAATAGAGGGTGTGAAAGCCTTGCTCCAAGCCGCTCGTATTGATGGTCTGATTATCCAGGGAAATGGTCGCTCCGGAGGAAATGGTAAGGGAAGTACCCGCACCCATTCCAGGATCAGTATCGAAGAAGTACTCAACTTGTATAACGTCGGACTGTGCATGGAGATCCCCAATGGATAACATTAGACTAATCCCCAACACTATAGTGGCTAAAAAGCGCATAGCTCTTTTGGTTTGGGGTGATTATTAATTTCCTGTAACTACTATGTCTGCCGTAGTATTGGTGCCCTGCTGAATGGTGGTGGGAAGTAACAAGCTTTTTACGATTGGCACCACAGAACCAGAGTCTTTGAATGGTGATGAGCCGCCGTAGATACCCAGATCACGCTGACTCGGCGTGACGTCATTACCAGCACTCAATGCAGGTGACCCGGCTTTGAGGTTGGCGTCATAGTTATAGTCCCAACTGACTAGTGAAGGACCTACTGCTGGAATATCTTCAAATTGAGGGTCAGAGAATATATTACCAGTAGCACTATTATTAGTACCTAAACCGAGTAGGTCACTATCTTGAGATAATGACACAGAAGTCTGATAAAACAAATTGTTTTCAAATGTAACTGATGACATCCCAACCTCCGCATCAGGGCCTCTTCCGTAGAAGATGTTGTTGCTGACGGTACAATTATTCAAAGTTTCAAAAGCTTTCGAATTTGTATTTCCTGTACCTAGGAATAGGTTGTGATCGATAGTTGCTCCACCCGTAGTTATATTAATTAAACCGTCGTTGGTATCATCATTTCCAACAAATATGTTATTTGAGATGATGACGTTTGATTGTGTACCAGCTGTAATTGAAAGCGCGTTTGTAGTTGAAGGTCTAATCACATTTTGGCGAATGAATATATTGGCCATGCTGAGGATACTGTTTGAAACAGTAGTAAGTGAGCAGTTTTCAATGACAACATTGGACAAGCTCTGGTTTTGATTATTTGTAAAGCTGACAGTTGTAATCTCTAATCCAATAAAATTTAATCCAGTGCTATTATCATAAATGGTGAGTGAGGAAACCTTTGACGTAAGCCCAGACTTGCTGTCTGGATTGAAACCCATACCAATGATTGTCAGACCTGACTTCCCGAAGGTGTTTATGGCTCCATAAGTGGCCGTACTTGGAATAACAAGTATAGTATCTCCACTAGTAGAGGCAGTTATCGCATCCTGAAGTCCAGAATAAATAAAAACACCAGAAGCGGCGGTAGGACGATTTGCATTATTGTCGGCGATTCTAACAGTAGCTTGTGTTATACTAGTGACCGCTAAGAACAGAAGAGAGAGTAAAAATGATTTCATGATGACGTAGTTATAGTTTCCACCTTAAAACTAGATGGACGATCCGCGGCTCTCAATACCCTCTATTGGGTATATTGATTGAGTATAGAGGGTATAAATGCAAAAAGCCGCTATTCGCGGCTTTCTGACTTTGGTTGGCAATTGTAGTTATCGTTCTATGATGAACTTCAGAGAGGTAATACTTCTAACACCCTGCTCCTTGTCCATGAATGTCATAATGTAAATACCCGGTGTAAGATGCGACACCTCCAGCTGGACGCTCTGGTCAAAGCCTTTAGGTATCTCCTGCTCGATCTGAATGGCACCATTGAGATCCATCACCTGCATCATGATACCCTCTGTGTTTAGTCGCTCATAGGTGATCTCCAGATAGTCATCCGCAGGATTAGGGAAGATGTTCAGATCCTTGAAGTAATTGCGATAGATTCCGGTTTCTTCGATCTTGGTTACCACAATACCGGTAGGCTTAACCTCAGCCGCCAGGTTGATCTGATTTTGATCAATGGTGCCACCACCGCCTAACTCAAACTCCACGAAAGAATTCGGATCCATGGGAATACCGGGAAATTCTATCTGCACCCTATACAGACCGTCCGGTAGGTTCTCTGCAATGAAATTGCCATCATCATCTGTGAGCGTGTAGTAAATCAGTTCAAAGACCACATCATCCTCGCCCCGATCTACGAAACGGGCTCTGTTGAACGCGCACCCGGCTCTTTTAACCCTTCTTCTTGCCAATGTACGGTTGCCATCACCGAAGGTGCCCGGCGGGAATAGATCAGGATCAAGCTCAAGGAATCCCGCAATAGTATTGTCATTGTCAGGACCCGGGAATAATGGGGGCGGTATGTCGATAACCCGGATATCCAGGTCGCTGATATTCTGCCTAAGGATAACAGGGTCGGCAACCGACCAGGTAAACGAACTCTGATAGTATGTTGGTAAATGTTTGTTCAAGTCGGTTATCACCCAATGGATGTAGTCGCCCAATACGACATCAGGAATCAGATACTCATTACCCACGTAAGGATATGAGCCTATAGAATCATATGCCGTTCCAATCTCTCTGATTCCCCAGAGAGACACCTCACCATCATTGACTGGCGCACCATCAATGTCGAACACCCTACCGGAAATATTTGCAGATGCTAGGATCGTTTGCGTTTCACTAACCAACGAGAAGTCTTGTTGAATTGCTCTAATGAGACGATCTGTTACCATTACCCGGTAGTCACCCATGTTCTCAATACCAATACTCTGAATAGTATATGTATTGCTTGATGTGGAGGCGACTAATTCCTCTTTGAAGAACCAATCATAAGTCAAATCTTCCCCTCTTACTTCTACAGTGAAATTATAATCCTGACCTGCTGGCACTTTCGTCCTGCTTGCTTCTAATAATACTCTTTGGCCTGAGAAATTGTATTGAGTAATGCCTATGTTCTGTTGTAAAGATTCAAATTGGAGGCTGTTGTTGCTAATATCCAGGTCAATCAAACTCCTCATGACGGTCAGGTCAGGCACATAGGTGAGATTGTTGTTGGCAAGATTAAGGCGCGTAACAGAAGTCATCGTGGTAATGACCGATGGCATGTCGCCAGTTAGCCCTACACCGGCCAAGTTGACCTGCTCTACCCTTGTCACTCCAGCATCCAGGTTGACAAATGACCACTGGGTAATAGGTGCACCATCTCCCCAACCAATGATTGGGCTGCCTGAGGGGTCTGCCCAATTCTCTCCACCAAGTGATTCAAACAATTCAAGGAGTGTCGCAATGTCCCGTTCCAACGAGCTCACGAACACCTGAATGGGCTGAGTCTCAATGGTGAGCCCTGGTACCAGGCTATTGGTAACCCGAACACTGTATAATCCTTCATCGACAAATTGGGCATCATTAAATCCTAGTAGCCCGTCATCACCACCCTCTATTGGCACTCCATTTTCAAGCCATTGATAATCGTTATTGAGACCGCCAATCCTACGATCAAGCTCTCCGTCCTCTCCTTCATCGATAAGCAGGCTCTCCTCATCCAGAAGTACAGCTTGTGGGACATAGTTGACCAGGCTCAACAATCCTCCCTGAAGCTCCAGTGATGCGAAATCAAGTTGATTGTTTCTTACATCTAAGCTTACCAGGCCATCCATAACCGCCAACGTAGGAATAGATGTTATTTCATTACCTGACAAATCCATTATATCCACCACATCCAGGTTATTGATTGACGGTAGTGTCAAATCTCCTTTGAGGCCATTGTCAGGTAAGCGGACTGAAGTCACTCTATCACCTGTCACCGTCACGCCAAACCAGTCCTTCACCAGACCTTCCGTCCAGTTAGTGGAAACGATCCAGTCTTCACCAGCAAGTGCTTCATATAGTGTATGAAGAGAAGTAGAGTCGGCCACCAATCCAGCCGACTCAAGGGTTCTTACGGCTCGAGGTTCGCTGAACTCAGAAGCAGTTCCATCTTCATAGTTTAGTCTTACTCGATAGTAGTAAGTGGTATTATGATAAAAAGACTCATGGGACACCTCGGATGTCGATGAGGCAACAGCCAAAGCTTCAAATCCAGGTATCAAATTCGCAAATGCCAAATCTTCAGCGACCTGAAGCGTAAAATTCTCGGTGACGTCAGACGCTTCCCAATTCGCGGTAAATGCTAAAGTGGTAATCTCTGATGGGTCGAGGGTTTGGGCAATAGCGTCAATGGTGAGTTCGTCTACCTCTTCTTCAATTCCAGCGTTATCCAGACTATCTATGGCACTGGCAATCACATCGTACACTCCGTCTTCCAATGGTGTGGTAAATACCTCTCCGGGTAGTTCCCAGGTTGATTCGGTTACATATTCCGCATCATATACAGTGCCATTTATCGTCACAGAAAGTGTAGCCTTAGGGTCATCGACTGTTCCGGTGATTGTAGGTGTGTTGTCGCCTGTCAGCAGTACATCTACCGTGATTGTAGGTGCGGTAGTATCGAGAATGATGACACCATCCTCTGTACTCAATGTCGAGTTACCCGCTGCATCGGTGGCTGATACCTGAATATCCAGAACTCCATCATCTAAGTCGAACGTCAATGAGCTTCCAAGCAGGATCCAAGTGCCATCCCCATTATTTGTTGCCTCAAAATCTACTCCATTGATTGACACTGTTATCAATGCATCAGGGTCATCAATGATCGTACCCGTAATATCAGGTCGTAGCAGGTTAGAAACCAGAGGATCTAATGTCACTACCGGCGGAGTGGTGTCAATGGTCAATTCATCGATCGTTTCGTCGAAACCTTGAATGTTGAAAGGGCTGGTGGCTACCACAGCTACGTCATAAATACCATCATCCAAGGTTCTGAAAATGGTAGCCCTCCACGTGCCATCTCCCAAGTTGGTACCCGTATAATTTTGCCCATCTAACGTAACGATAATAGCCGATGATAAATCATTAATTTGACCTGTGATAACTGGGCGCGAATCATTTGTACTTAGAAGGTCTACCGAAACAACCGGAGCGAGGGCGTTAACAACCAACTCGTCTGTAGTCACATCTGTCCCCACATTGGTGGCTTCATCGGTAGCAGTCGCAATGACATCATACGTTCCGTTAGGAAGTATATTGGTCACGTTTGCAGACCATGTACCATCGAGATTATTCACTGCGTTGTAGTTCTCTCCATTGACTGTAATGACAATGGTCACGAGATTAGCATCTGTATTATCAGTAATCGTACCCGTAATGACCGGTGTTGCATCACCTGTGCCCAGAAGATTTACGGTGACTACAGGAAGATCAATATCAATATTGTAAAGCTCACTCGTAACAGGCAAACTGATAATGAGCGGGTCGACTCCTGTTGAGTTATCCAGATTAATTCCCAGATCACCATTTCCGGTACCTACATTGGCCGTTATTCTCCAGCTGGTCCCAGCTCCAAGATCTACCACACCACTAATGCTCGAACCTACAACCCCGGTCTCGGATATACTCAGGTTACTCGTGTTGAGGCCTGTCACGGCTTCTGTAAGCACTAGATCCCAGGATAGGTTCAATGCATTGCTCGGTGTAGCAGTAAGTCTTGTAAATGAAACTACTGAAACCGTTGATTCCACGGTGAGGACTACCTCATTGGACAAGCACCCGGTTATGTTATCAGTGATTTGCAGCGTGTATTCACCTGGAAGCAAATCGGTAATAACTGTAGCATCACCAAGATTATTGCCGCCGATACCATTGCCCTCATACCATGTGTATGTATAGTCTCCATTGACGTTAGTCACCATAATCCATCCATCTGCTATAGTAGAACCTGTAGCCGGTTCTATTGCTATTTCAGTTCCAGGATCAATCGTAGGGATTGCCGGATCACTGAGTGTGACATCCACGTCCTCCAAAGAGGTACACGCGGTATTCGTCACTGTAATGTCATCGTATATTCCGGCGACAAGGCCCGTAATTGTCGCCGTACCACCAGTCACAAGCACCCCTGCGATGCTCGAAGGTGAACCCCCATCAAAATAATCAATGATATAAGTTCCGTCAGGTAGATTGGTAAAATTGAGTGTTATCGATCCTTCGGTACCACCGCAGGTGGTTGGGTCTGTGGAACCTGACAAAGCAACAGTAGGTGTTGGTGGATCTGTCAGCGTGGTAGTTGCCACAATGGTATTGGATGATATACTGTTAATCGTGACCACAAAGTTGTCATAATCCCCTGCCGGAAGTCCGCTCAGCAGAATGTTGCCTGACCCATTAGCGACAAGGCCAAGGCTGGTATTCGGTGATCCGTCTAGTTCATAGTTGAGGTCGTAGCTCTCCCCTACATCTAAGCCAGTGATTTCAATAGCGCCATCAAAGCCGAAGCAAGTGGATGGGTTGGTAAGAGTGCCAATAGCAATACTCGGTGCGTCGGTGATGCGTGGAACATCAGTACCTAAAGTAGTATTGCCTGCACCATCAGTCACTGTTACCACAAAGTCATTATGCGCATTTTGCGCTAGCGTCACCGTTATCGTGAAGTTGGTATTGCCACCGGTAAGCTGCTGTGAACCTGCCAATACCCCATCTGATGGATCTCCATCATTATTGGGATCAGTAAATACTTCCACCAAAGCATCAGCCTCGGCCGTACCAATGATATCATACGTGTTTCCTGTAACTGTCACCGGAGCGGAAGGATCAGAGACCGGAGGGTCTGCAGGGACGGTTAAATCCAATTCTACGTTGGTGCTTGCTTGAACTGCGGCATTACCAGCAATATCAAGAACATCAGCTGTGATGATCAATGACCCTTCCACGAGCCCACTCAGGTCCGAAACCACGCTGAAGGTTCCACTAGAAACTGTGGCAAACTCTGGCAGTGGTGAAAAGCTATCGTCAATAAGTATGTTTACCTGTTGTCCATCTTCAGCATTGGTAGTTCCACTAATGGTCACTGCACCCGCTTCGCTTTGATTGACAATGTCATCAACGGCTATGCCCGTGTTAAGGGTGATTGTGGGTACTGTATTGTCTACGGTCACTGTGCTACTCGGTCCGGCTCCTGCATCACTGTTCAGTGCCACATCCTGACTCGTGCCTGCATTCACGCTGATCGTATAGCTGCCATCACCCAGTACTCCGTCGATCTGGATCGTCGGGGTGGTCGTCGTGCCATTCACTATCGTAATATTTCCACCACTCGTTCCCGTATGGTTGATCACCACATCGCCAGAAGTCAGGTTAACCGTGCTTGCTCCACTGTAGGTTACTCCAAAGTCTACTGTCGCTGCACTGTTGGCATCTGTCACACTTGGGCTACCTATTACCAACGTTGGTACAGTGTTGTCTACCGTAACGCTACCGCTTGGCCCGGCCCCAGCATCACTGTTCAGTGCCACATCCTGACTCGTGCCTGCATTCACGCTGATCGTAT
>CAYGOT010000009.1:0-66596 GCA_964351595.1 uncultured Roseivirgaceae bacterium
TAATCAGGCTCTGCCTTACCCAGAAAGAAGACTTCTAAACCGCGATAACCTGAAAGCTGAGTACGACATGTACCATCACCATAAAAGTTGATGTTCAAAGTTGTATGACCTAAGGTCTTCGTAGAAAAAAGGACCTGTAGGTTTAATGGGCCTTTCAGGCCAACATCACTTATTTCATAGTCAATGACTTTACCCTGCAAGGTCATGCCACCTAAACCATTAATTCCATCAACATTAGTATAGCTTGTTTGAAGGATTATCTCCTTACCATTGAACTTGATGAAGTTGTTATTGGTAGACAGAAGTTGCGTATTTTGGTTTCTATCGAATAGTTGAAAGTTGTCTATTGCGTAGTGCTGGCTTTCAACCAACTTCCGAAGTTCAACTGCTTGCTCTAGTCTATCTTGCTTTTTCAGCTTCTTTTTTGGGTAGTTTTCTGCGCTAATGAAAAATTGATTGTACAAAGAAGGGGTAATGCTAAGCCTAATAGCTGTCTCATATATATGGTTATAACGTATTCAGTTAAAATACCTAATTATTGGCACCTTTGAAATTATCATACATTAATTCCCCCTTAACGGGTGGCGCTGAGTTCTGTAGAAGGATAGTGCCCACATAATCAGTAATGGGTGAATAATAATCAGGCGTATCCATGAAATGATGGGTGAAACACACAAGCCTTCAGCGACACAACTGCCTTCATGTATGAAATAAATATGTGATGGTACAAAAGCAATTAGCATTATGGTAATGCCAATTGTCGAACTCTTGATTGTTTTTTCCGATAGGAGTCCAGCACCGAGTAACACCTCGGCAATACCTGAAGCTATATTAACAAACCCCTTTTCTGGTAAGTAGTCAGGGATAAGTGGGATATAAAAATCTGGATTAATGAAATGATTTAGTCCTGCAATGATATAAAAGAGACTCTGAGCGATCAGAGATTTTCTGTTAGGCATTGTGGTAATTGTAAGAGGCTTTGAGAATGAGTGCAAACGGGATCCACCAAATGAGATCATTAGTGATCAGCGTATAGGCGAACTCAGCGGGAACTTGATCGGTGAGATAATTGAAGACAAAGCCTAATGGGCCAAAGATTTTACCTAGAAAACCAACGGCTATAATCGGCCAGTGTACTAATGGAGAGGTGGCCGCCCACCAATAGCCCAAACCATAAACACCGATTACCATGCCCATTCCTTGCCAGATCATAGGGTGATTGAGTAGTTCCATACCAGTTAATTCAAAAAAATGTTGAGGAAAAAGCACTACCCAAGCTCCCCAAAGGATATTGTATGCTGCGGCCAACTTGAGCACTAAGCTCATCCATCCAACGTTATTCGGTGTATTCATTCAAAATGAACCGATGAATAAGCATAGAGTTTAATTAAGTCGACTCTTTGTATTAATATTCCTATCGAATGGCGAAGAGTACTTTAAAAGTAGTTGGTTGCGGAGATGCATTCGGGACTGGAGGCCTACAAGCAACATGCTTCTATCTAGAAACGGAAGATCACAAATGCTTGATTGACATTGGAGTTGGTAGTCTGCCGACACTGAAAGACATGCTAATCAATGTGAAGGAGATTGATCTTATATGTCTTACACATTTTCATGGAGATCATTTCGGAGGGTTACCGAATTTTCTACTGGATGCTACCTTTATACAAGGCCGTGAGAAAGCATTGACGATAGTGGGGCCATCAGGAGTCGAGAAGAGAATATGGGAATTGCAAGAGGCCTTGTACGGTGGGACTTCCATCATGGATTTTGGCTTCCCCATTAAATTCATAGAATATGCTGAGAATGGGGTGCTCGACCTGTCGAAACAATTCACGGTAGAGGCAATACCAGTTGTCCATAGTGAGCCGAGTAATCCACACGCGATAAAGATCAGTGTGGATGGGAAATCAATTGTTTACACGGGTGATACCGAATGGACGGACCGACTTCTTTCTTTAACTAAGGGATGTGATATATTGATTTCTGAGTGTTTTGGCTGGGAAGGCCCGATGAAATATCATTTGAGCTATCAAGAGATAATGGCAAATATTAATCACCTAGGCGCGAAAAGAATTTTGCTTACGCATCTTGGGCCTGAGCCATACAAAAGACAAGCTGAGATGGAGTTGACTGTATTAAAACCTGGAATGAAAATAGAGATATGAAAAGGGATTTTTTGTTAGAGTTGATTCTAATTGGGCTGTTGATAATTTGTGCCACTCCTAGCCAGTCTCAAAACGATGATCTTAGGTCACTGATCGAGCAGGGTCGAACAGCTTATGAACAAGATGATTTTGAGACATCACTGAGACTTTTCAAACAAGCGAATGATATCCGACCTAATCACCCGATGATCACGAGATTGCTTGTCAGGCTCAACTCGCTAACCAATCGTAAGCAGGAAGCTTATGAGTCACTTGAAAACTTGCGTTTGATAGATGCTGATGTTGAATTCCTACTACATCAAGATCTTCAGACACTCCAAGGAGATGAGGGTTTTAAGAAAGTGCAACAGGCATTTGACCAAATGAACAGCGTAGAAGGTACGTTCGACACTGTGGCGGTTATTGCTAATCGAAAACTACACCCAGAGTCTGTTGTCATGCTTCCAAATGATGGAGGCTTACTCCTTGGAAGTGTCCATGAGAAGAGAATCGTAAAAGTTGTGGAAAACGGAGAATTAGAGGATTGGGTAGCCGCTGGGGAACATGGACTCTATGCCATTATGGGTATGAAAGTGGATGAAAAGCGCAATCTACTCTGGGTAGCCAGTACATCAATACCACAGATGGTGTGGTACTCAGAAGAACTAGCCGGCAAAGCGGCAGTTTTTGCGTTTGACCTGGCCTCAAGGGCTTTGGTAAAGAAGTATGAGCCACAGGATGTAAGTGCACATTGGTTTGGAGATTTAACACTGGATGAAAATGGTGCAGTGTATATATCCGACAGTCAGTCTCCAGAGATTTATAGAATTACTTCCCTAGAAGGAACCCTAGAAAAGTGGAGATCATTTCCGGAATTGCTTTCATTACAAGGGTTGACCGCTTCCGGAGATAAACTTTTCTTTGCGGATTATATCTATGGGGTTCATAGTGTTTCTCTGAATGACCAAGCTAGCGAATCCACTCGATTGATGTACCCTGAAGGATCGAGCACGAAAGGGACCGATGGGTTGTATGACGTCGATGATCAACTAATCACTATTCAAAATGGGGTTTATCCAAACAGGATTAGTGCATGGACCTTGAGCGATGATGCCATATCATTGACCAGCATGAGATATCTGGACAAAGCAAATCCACTTTTCGGAGAGCCAACGCTTGGCTACATTCATGATGGATGGTTCTACTATATCGCCAACAGCCAATGGAATGGTTACCAACAAGATGGCACCATTCTCAAGGATGATCAGTTAGAGGATATTTATATTCTCAAAACTCCCCTTCGTCCAAATTAGAAGTGAATTTTCTTTAGATAGTCGCAAGTTGAGTTTTTGACTACTTAGTTTAACCATATGGTTAAATTTTCGTAAACTTGCATATGACTGATTTGAAAGCCGAGGAAAAGATCAAAAAAGCGGCAAGTGAGGTTTTTCTACTGAAAGGGATGGATGGAGCTCGAATGCAGGAGATTGCCGATAGGGCAGGTATCAACAAGGCACTTTTACACTACTACTACAGAAGTAAAGAACAGCTATTCCAGTCGGTGTTTGAAGAAAAGCTACTGAACTTTTTGCCAAAGATTTTCCAGATATTTCATGGCGATCAATCTATTGAAGAGAAAGTGCACACACTGGCAGAGCGCTATATTGACTTCCTCAAATTGAATCCAGAACTACCGCATTTTGTACTCGGTGAGTTGCAAAGAAGACCGGATAGACTGTTTGCCAAAATAGATGCAAGATTGTCCATGAATCTGGATGTGATCGGATTGCAGTTAAAGAAAGAGGCTGAGGAAGGCAGAATACGACCTATTGATCCTAAGCATTTTTTAGCCAACTTGATTTCTATGGTAGTATTCCCATTTATAGCCAGTCCACTGTTCATGAAGATATTTCAATACGATAAAGAGGCATATTTTGATTATCTGGATCAACGGAAAAAAGAGGTGCCGACATTTGTAATGAGCTCTTTAAGCGTCTAGTTTTTTTGCCTTCACATTAACCAGATGGTTAAAATATAATGAATAGAGAGATGAATAAGAATAAAAGATATGCTGACTAAGACATTAATTTCACTCAGTATCCTGATGTCATTGCTCCACTTTCGACTGCTGGCACAGCCCATGGGCAGTTTGACATTGACGGAAGCCTATCAGATGGTAGAGCAGAACTACCCAATGGCTCGCAATGCACCACTGCTTGATCAGGCCAGTGCACTTAATCAGGAAGTCATTAACAAGAATCGTTTGCCTGCACTTACCGCCAATGCCGAAGCGCGTATTCAAACTGAAAACGTGACTTTGATGAGTGGCGATCCCAATGGGTTAAACTTCCAGGTGCCGCTGGAGAGCTACAAGGTATATGTTGGGTTCGATTACAAGCTCTATGATGGAGGCATGTCTGCTGCACAAAGACAGATCGAAGAAGCAAGCCTTCAGGTCAATCAAAAGACGCTTGAAGTTAATCTTCGCGCACTCAAAGATCGCGTCAATCAATTGTTCTTTGGCATACTACTCGCGCGCCAGCAACAGACGCTGCTCAGGACATCCATTGAGAGTATCAACACCAATATCGAAATACTTCAGGCTGGGTATGATAATGGGACAGTACTGCAAAGTGAGGTTTCCAAGCTCAAAGTACGATCGCTTGAGCTTGCGTCGGATAATGCCCGACTTGAAGGTAACCTCAAAGCATACGCTTCAGTGCTGTCTGAGCTCCTCGGCACTCAGATAGCACTAGATACCCAGCTTGTACTCCCTGATGCTTTGCAGGCCCCCCTAACGGGAAATATGGAGTTATCCCGACCAGAGCTGGACTTATACGAACAGCAGTCAAAATTGATAAATGCGCAAGAAGGGATATTCGATGCAAGCCGCAAGCCGGTAATGTCATTATTCGCCCAGGGTGGCATTGGGTATCCCAATCCACTAAATTTTGTGGATATCAACTCGAGCACCTATGCCCTCGGAGGAGTACGCATGGGCTGGAACATTACCGATTGGAATAAGTCTAAGCGCGAAAAAGAAAAACTCCGGGTGCAGCAGTCTCAAAACCAGCTCTCTAAAGAGACATTCGTTCATGATATTCGTTCACGTGACGGGGAGTTTCAAGAAAAGATCAACGCGCTCAAAGAGCAATTGGAGAATGACTTGCGCATTGTCGATCTGCAAATGGAAATATTGGAACAGACGGAAGTACAACTCGCCAACGGTGTAATTAATACCAATGACTACCTGCTGCAGGTCAATGCAGAACTGTCAGCGAGACAGCAGTACGAGCTACACGCTGTTCAACTTAAGCAACTAGAAATTGATTATCTCACCCTCATTGGATTACTCTAGGATATGACACTACAAAACACCTTCCTTGTTTCATTAATGATGGCTGCATTGCTGTCATGTAACGAAGCAGATAAATCTGATGCCCACGGAAACTTCGAGGCAACCAGTATCACAGTAAGCGCCAAAGGTAATGGTGAGTTGGTCTATCTCAACGTGGATGAAGGTCAGCGTATAGCGGCTAACCAAATCGTTGGTGTGGTCGACACTACGCATCTTCATCTAGAAAAGCGAAAGCTACAAGCTCAACTAAAGTCACTAGAGGATAAGCTGAGGGATGCTGGACCCGAAATAGCTGTGCTTAATGAAAGACTTGCCAACCTTACCCGTGAAAAGAAAAGAACAGAACTGCTACTCGAACAAAAGGCAGCTACGCAGAAGCAACTAGATGATCTAAATGGTGAGATAGATGTGACCAACAGGCAAATCTCCTCCGCCCAGCGTGAAATAGCGATTGCTAACAGTGGTATTATGTCCGAGCGAGAACCGATGCTTGCGCAGTTGGCGATACTTCAGAATAGTATCCAAGATCATCTGGTGGTCAACCCCCTATCGGGAACGGTGCTTACCAAACTCTCACAGTCCAGCGAACTTGTTGGATTAGGGACACCACTTTACAAAGTTGCCGACTTGGAAACCCTAAAGTTGAGAGCTTATACGAGTGCCAGTTTGCTAACGCAAGTATCCCTAGGCGATGAAGTGAAAGTATTGGTGGATGATGGCAAGGAGGGCTATCGCGAACTCACGGGCACGATAGCCTGGATATCCGAGGAAGCGGAGTTTACACCAAAGACAATAGAGACTAAAGAAGAAAGAGTCAATCTGGTCTATGCGCTTGAAGTGAAAGTCAAAAATGACGGCTCGCTGAAAATAGGTATGCCGGGGGAAGTGATCTTTAACAAGCAGCAAAGCCTTTGAGTATGACGGCTATTTCGATAGATCGTATCAGCAAGAGCTATGATGGCATACACGCGCTAAAGTCTATCAGTTTCAAGGTAGGTGATGGAGAGCTATTTGGCTTGATTGGGCCTGATGGTGCAGGTAAGTCGACACTTTTCAGGATACTGACCACTCTGCTACTACCTGATGAGGGAGAAGCTACTGTAGCGGGATATGATATCATCAATAACTATAAGCTTATCAGAAAGAATGTTGGGTACATGCCTGGTAAGTTTTCGCTGTACCAGGACCTGAGTGTAGAAGAGAACCTTTCATTTTTCGCTACCATTTTTGGGACGACTATAGAAGAGAACTACGATCTTATCAAAGATATCTATGTGCAGATTGAGCCTTTCAAAAAGCGGCTTGCAGGTAAGTTGTCAGGTGGGATGAAGCAGAAACTGGCGCTTTGCTGCGCGTTGATCCATAAGCCTAAGGTGCTTTTTCTGGACGAACCGACTACCGGAGTGGATGCAGTTAGCCGCAAGGAATTCTGGGAGATGCTGAAGTCCCTGGTCAAGAAGGATATCTCGATTCTGGTAAGTACTCCTTATATGGATGAAGCCAGTCTCTGTGATCGGATCGCACTGATTCAGCATGGGAGGATACTTAGTATTGATGAGCCATCAGCAATGATCAATACCTATCAAAAGCACGTCTATGCTGTAAAGTCCGAGCGCTTTTATGAATTGCTTGAGCTGCTACGAACTCAGGATTTTACGACCAGCGCATTGCCTTTCGGTGATTGTCTACATCTGACTACAGAAGCTGAACTTGATGTAATAGAAGTCCTTCAAATGATTTCTGATAAGGGCTACTCCAATGTAGAAATGACCAAAATACTTCCAACCATTGAGGATATTTTCCTTGGGTTAAGTGACATGCAAACAGAAAGCAGTCATGGCTGAATCGTTAACACATGCTATCAGCGTAGAAGGGCTTACCAAGAAGTTTGGAGATTTCACGGCCGTGGATTCCATCTCATTTACCGTGGAGAAGGGGGAGATTTTCGGTTTTTTGGGAGCCAATGGAGCCGGGAAGACTACCGCCATCCGCATGCTTACGGGTTTGAGTAAGCCAACCTCAGGAAAGGGTACTGTTGCTGGCTATGATGTGTTGCGTGAGTCGGAGAATATCAAGAAGCGGATCGGCTACATGTCTCAGAAGTTCAGCTTGTACAATGACCTCACTGTCAAAGAGAATATTCGGTTTTACGGAGGTATATATGGTCTCTCAAGGGCTCAAATCAAAGAAAAGACTGAAATGATCCTCGTTGATCTTGATCTGACGGAGGTGGCCAATAAGGTAGTGGCGGATTTACCGCTAGGATGGAAACAGCGATTGGCTTTTTCGGTCTCTATGGTCCACGATCCTGATATCGTCTTCCTGGATGAACCCACCGGAGGGGTAGACCCCAAGGTTCGGAGACAGTTTTGGGAGACAATCTACGACGTGTCAGCCAAGGGCAGGACCATCTTCGTTACGACGCATTATATGGATGAGGCCGAGTATTGTGGTAGGGTATCTATCATGGTAGATGGCAAGATCAAGGCATTAGATACGCCGCAGGCATTGAAATCTCAGTACAAAGCTGAATCAATGGATCATGTATTTCTCCAACTCGCAAGACATACCAGCGCCAATGGATAAGTTGATTTCAGACCTCACCAAACCCACCATCTTAATCAATTAAATGATGATCAAGGTATTTTGGGCATTTGTCAAAAAAGAAGTATTCCATATTATCAGGGATAAGAGAACTCTGCTAATACTCTTTGGGATGCCTGTGGCTCAGGTCCTGATATTCGGGTACGCAGTGACCAATGAGTTCAAGGATGCCAAGATTGATATCCTCGATTTGTCCCGCGATGCGACCAGTCAGCAGTTGATCTCACACATGACCAGTTCGGGGCATTTTGAGATCAATGAGATGCTCCTATCGGAAAATGATATGGAAGCGGGGCTCAAAGCGGGCTCGACCAAGCTCGTTGTGGTCATTCCTCAGGACTTCTCTTCTGATTTTTATGGTGCATCAAATGTCACGATCCAGCTTATAGCGGATGGTTCAGATCCGAATAATGCTAATACCTTGATGCAGTACGCCACGACCATGATCAACGACTTTCGGAAGGAGCGGCTGAATCAAGCTGCAAATCCTTACATGGTGCAGGTGGAAATGAGGATGCTTTACAATCCGCAATTGGCCAGTGCGTACAACTTTATTCCGGGTACGATCGCGCTGATCTTGCTTATCATCTCAGCGATGATGACCTCTCTGACCATAGCCAAGGAGAAGGAGACCGGGACGATGGAGATATTACTGGTATCACCTCTGCCACCTCTATTGATCATACTGGGTAAAGTAGCCCCTTATGCCGTACTGTCATTTTTAGATGCAGTGCTTGTACTTATTCTAGGCTATTTCGTTTTTGACGTACCGATAGCCGGCAGCCTTGCTTTGCTGTTGATCATGTGTCTGCTCTATGTGGTCACAGCTCTTTCGCTGGGCACGCTGATCTCTACTGTATCCAAAACGCAGCAAGACGCCATGATGCGATCGCTGATAGGGCTGATGATGCCGTCGATGATGCTATCCGGATTTGTGTTTCCGATGACGAGTATGCCGATAATTCTACAATACATCGGACACATCATCCCAGCCACCCACTTTATTGAGATACTCAAAGGAGTGATGCTACGAGGAGTGGGCTTGGATGCAGTACTATTGGAAGTCCTTGTTTTGTTTGGGATGACCCTAGTGCTCCTGGCCCTTACCTGGAAAAAATTCAAAATCAGATTAGAATGACGGCTAGTCAGTTAGTAGCCTAAATCATAAGCGTATGCGAATACTTGCCTATATCATCCAAAAGGAGTTTATCCAGATCATTAGGAACAAAGCGCTCCTACCTATGATGACGATACTACCCGTCATCCAGCTGATCGTACTTTCCAATGCAGCTTCTAATGAGGTGAAAAATGTCAATGTAGTGGTCGTTGATCAGGATAGAAGCGAAATGTCCCGACGCTTGATCTACAAAATCAATGCTTCCAACGAGTTCTCCATCGTGTCTTCTCCTCCGGATGAGAAATCCGCCATGACCACAATTCAGGACAATGAAGCGGATATTGCCCTTCAGATTCCACCCAATTTTGAGCGTGAGTATCTCAGAGGGGAAGGGGCGAGTATCCAAATGCTTGCCAACGCGATCAACGGTCAGCAAGCCACGGTAGGTTCGGGTTATCTGGCTGCCATAGTTGGGGATTTCAACAAGGAGATCATGGCGGAGGTACCCATTCAGTTAATTAGGGAGCAGGGGCAAAGCGGTCAGGTACTCATCGCCTCCCGCAATTGGTACAATCCAGAGTTGAGCTATTCAGACTTCATGGTGCCGGGCATCCTGGCGGAAATCACGGCTTTACTAACTATTGTCCTCACTGCCATGAACGTAGTGAGAGAGCGGGAGATCGGCACGATTGAGCAAATCAACGTTACTCCTATTAAGAAGTGGCAGTTCATTTTGGGGAAGTTGATCCCATTCCTATGCGTTGGGCTTCTTCTCTTAACAGTGGGTCTTACCGCAGGGAGATTGATCTTTGACATACCGATGCGTGGGAGTATTCCTTTGATTTTTGGTTATGCCATTGTCAACCTGATTGCAGTACTAGGTCTGGGACTGTTGATTTCAAATTTTGCGGATACGCAACAGCAGGCGATTTTCGTCGCATTCTTTTTCATACTCATCTTCATACTCATGTGCGGGCTGTTTACGCCCATAGAGAGCATGCCCAAGTGGGCGCAGTATGCCACTATTCCCAATCCTCTGGCACATTTCATCTCGGTATCCCGAAAGGTATTGATCAAGGGCAGTGGTTTTACGGATATAAGGATGGAATTTATCTACACGATCTTATTGGCGGTATTCACCAATTCGATGGCTATTCTGAGCTATCAGAAGCAGGAATAGGTCATTTCACCGAGCTAAAGTCAGAAAGTGCCCATCCAGCCGTTATAAGACAATTATTTACAGAATAATCGTTGATTTCTATGCTTAATTGATGTTTTGTGAAGGTTATTGATTTGTTAAACAATGGTGATGTCTTTATTATTGCGCCAATGAACGTGCAGCAAATATTCCCTCTGAAGAGGACATTAGTCATTTTGATTGCACTGAGTTTCTACTCTTTCTCGATGAAGGAAGAGATTGCTCCCAGGACTTTTGTCGCTCCTAAGGCCATCATACCCATGGCGCTCACCAACGAGATCAGTGATGCACCTAGCCTGGAACCGCTCGATAGCACCTTTCAGCGATTTGTTAAAGATTGGAGGCTGGTAGGAGCGTCCGTAGCAGTGATGAAAGAAGGCAAGCTGGTCTATGCCAAGGGCTTTGGCAAACCGGAGCGAAGGACAGATGAGTTACTGCAGCCGTATCATCAATTTAGGTTGGCCAGTGTGAGTAAGCTGATCACCGCTACCGCAATCATGAAGCTGGTCGATGACGGAAAGCTTTCACTGGACAGCAAAGTCTTTGGTAAAGAGGGTATCCTCAATTCGGAAGCCTATGCTAATCCCTACGATAGCCGCGTATACGATATTACAGTGGAGCATTTATTGCGACATCTTGGCGGTTGGAGCCTGTTGACGATAGGTGACCCCATGTTCAAGCCGGTCTACATTGCGCAGGAGCTTGGCATCAAAGGACCTCCATCATTTGACCAGATAGCTAGTTTCGTACTTCGCTACAGGATTCCCTACCGACCAGGTAGCAGGTATGAGTATTCCAATTTCGGCTACTGCCTGCTGGATCGTGTGATCGAGACAGTCACCAACATGCCTTATGAGGACTATGTAAAGTATCATATACTCCTACCCAACGACATCAATGATATGCACATCGGCCGCAATATGCTCGAAGAGCGTCAGGAGGGTGAAGTAGTTCACTATGACGACAGCAGGAGCAATGTGCGTGAGTCCTTTGACGGTAGTGGTGAAATGGTACCTACTACCTATGGTGCCACTGACATCCGTACCCTGGAAGGCGCGGGAGGGTGGATGGCGAGCTCTACCGAGCTACTCAAACTGATTAGCTTGATCGATGGGTATGCTGATAAGCCGGATATTCTCAGTCATGAGGCTATCCTCAAAATGGTAGATACCAACGTGCCTGGTCGTTCACCGATAGGCTGGAGAAAAATATACGATGAATGGACATGGATGCGCACCGGTACACTCGCTGGGTCTTCGGCTATCGTCATGCGCCAGGACGATGGCTTTACCTGGGCAGTGCTGGTCAATACCAGCAACTGGAGGAGCCGCCGCTTCAACTCTCGTGTGAAGTGGATGATGTCTGAAACACTTGCCAAGATTGAGGAGTGGCCCGAGAGAGATCTTTTCCAGTTTAGATAACCTTCCTGCTAATTCAGCTTCACAGGTTGGAGCGTGTAGTAGTCTTGTCCCTCTTTTCTGTAATAAGTTCTTACCAGAAAAGTATCGTTGAACCATCGTGTGACCCTCGCTTGACCCAGCCGATTAACAAGACCATCTTGGGGAAAAATGACCTGTTCACCTCCCTGAATATCAAATGATCTCACCTGATCCCCATAGAAGCCTAAAATCTTCTCACCACTCTTATCAGCGAACACATTCTTGTTGTTGAGTGTGGAGAGGTGATCTACATCTTTGGTGATGTACTTACGACTTGATCCTATTTTTCCATCTAAGGTGAGTGCCACTCTGATGTGACAAGCATATTCAAATCCTGTTGCCATGGCATTGTTGATCTGCGCGTCTCGGTACCGCATCTCTATGATCTGGGTGCCGGATCCGGTAAATCCGCCTGTGCCACCGAAAAAACTGCCCGGAGACATGAAGTTCTCGAAATTGCGGTAGTCCCGCTCGATCTCCTTTTCGGTCTGGTTCTTAGATCGAAACTTTTGTTGATACACTTCCAGCCACATGATGATTGAATCATCTTCAACAGACACTTCTTCAAACAAAAATGCATTGTTACTTCTGACGATGGCTTTTTCATCAGAAACCGTACCTAGTACTAAAGCCTTGCTCTCACCCCATATATCCTTAAGAGGCACCTCCACATAAGACTTAGTAGCCAGGTCAATGGTGAAGAGTCCATCTGCCTTGGCCTCATCCTTGCCATATTGACCAATGATGTACCGACTATCTATGAGTTGGATTTTTGAAAGCTCGGCTTTCGACAGTATGTCAATCGGAACGACCTCATATTCATCATTGACAAGACGATGAACTACCAGCCTGTTGAGCTTTTGAAGCTTGTCGGCTATAATGAATTGAAATTCACCGTTGATGATCTGAGTAGAAACTACCTGAGCTTTAGCTTGATTGACATTTAACGGTAGTACTTCGGTGGATCTGGTAAAAAGGTTCAACTTCAGAATAGCCGGAGACCCGCGTAAAACCCCCTCTACCCACACATGCTCTTGTAATCCATGCAAGCTTCGGATTTCAAATTTTTCTGGTAAGATAAAACTAGCCGTATCTACAGCACCGTATTGTGCGTCCATTCGCGATAGACGGATGTAATCTCCGGGCGTCTGAAAAAGCAGGTAGATGTGCTGACCCGAATTGTAGTTGGCAACAATGCGATCACCCTCTTGAAAGTAGATGAACTGCTCCCACTTTTGTGCAAAACTGGTGTCGTACTGGGTGTACTTCAGATAGAATTCACCCTCACTTTTTTGATAGAGGAGTGAATCAAATACGACAAAGCCATGAGATCCGGTTGGCATAGCCGTGACGGCCGACTGTTTGAGATCGACCGGGACGGTGAATTGTGCCCAGGAGGTAAGCGTGCTGGCAAAATAGAGAAGGAATGCAATAAGCTGTCGGCTGATATTCATGCGGGATTCTGATAAGGCATAATGATAACAATATCGAGCTGTTCACCCCTATAAACAAGTAATTTGCGTTACCTGATAATAAAAAAATCGAGTCTGGTAAGACTCGATTTTAATGTGCCTGCGAGCATTAATTGCTCACCAGGTAGTTCCTTTTAGTTCTCTGGTAGCTCTCATGATATCCCGACGACTCACCTGACCTTTGAGGACTCCCTTATCATCCACTACCGGGAACCTCCTGAACTGGGTAGAAAGAAACTCGTCGGCCACTTCCACCACGTCCTTGTCCACTGAAATGGTTCTTACATTGGTGCTCATGTAATCAGACACACTGCCTTTATTATTCGGCTGATTGTGGTATCTGGCATCTACGATGATACGCAGACAATCCTTCTCGGAGAGCATCCCGACCAGCTCCTTTTTTTCATTTAGCACTGGTGCACCGGAGATTCTCTTCTCAAGCATGACATCAATCGCATCTTGTATTTCCTGATCAGGACTGAAAGTAATCAGATTTCTGGCCATGTATTTGGTGACAGATTCGTACTTGACCTCTCCTTTGGTATTATCTTCAACTTTTCTTCCCTGGAAGTTCATAGGCATGGTTTATTTAAAGTTCGACAATTGACTGCCCGCTAGAGAAAACGGGATAAGAATATACAATAATTTAGGTTGAATCCAAACAGGAGCAGAGTCCTGGAATAAATTAATAAATGATGTCTCCCCAACCTTCAGCTATTTCCGATAGGTATGATCTACCGATAAAATGATGATGCGGGATTTTAGAAAATAAATCTTGTGAATTGGAGAACTAAACCTCATATTGGTGCGTTAGCCAATGAGCTATAAAAAAAGACAAAAAGTATTGCGCTGTATATGATATTCTTCTACCTTCGCGGACTTTTGGCGTTAATCAGTTGAAAATTAATCAATCGCTGTAACCATTTAGCTACAGTCGGTGTTAAATCATCGTTATCATAAATTTTACATTAAGGACAACATATGCGACAACTTAAGATCACTCAGTCAATTACTAACCGTAGGGAAAGCCATACACTAGAGAAGTATTTTACCGAGGTTAGTAGCGTTCCGATGATCACTCCTGATGAGGAGGTTACTTTAGCAAAGAGAATACGCGAAGGAGACGAGCTGGCGTTAGAGAAGCTTGTCAAGGCCAACCTTAGGTTTGTCGTATCTGTAGCGAAACAATATCAAAATAGAAGTTTGCCATTGAATGACCTGATCAACGAGGGAAACCTTGGTCTGATTAAGGCGGCTAAGAAATTTGATGAAACGAAAGGTTTCAAATTTATCTCTTACGCAGTGTGGTGGATCAGGCAGTCGATCATGCAGGCGCTCGCAGAGCAGTCTCGTATCGTCCGTCTACCGATGAATAAGTCTGGTGCGATCAACCAGATCAGAAGGGCGTACGCTGAGCTTGAGCAGAAGTTTGAGCGTGAGCCTACTGAGGAGGAATTGGCAGACATCCTTGAGATGAAGCCTAATGAAGTGCGAAACACCCTCGGTGCTGAAGTGAAGCAGATGTCTATGGATGCTCCATTCGGTGAGGATGAGTCTGGTTCGTTACTTGATGTATTGGAGAACCATGCCACTGGTGCTACTGACTCAGGGATGGTATTCAGCGACTCGTTGAAAGTTGAGACGATGCGTGCATTGTCTACCTTGACCGCACGTGAGCGTGAGGTAGTGATGATGAGCTTCGGTATCGGTCATGACAATCCATTCACTCTGGAGGAGATCGGTGATGTGATGGGCTTGACACGAGAGCGTGTAAGACAAATAAGAGAGAAGGCACTCCAGAAATTGAGAGAGCCCTCTAAGAACAGAAGATTGAAAGAATTCTGCGCGACCTGATCCGCAGTTGACTTAAAGCATATTGAAAACCCCGCACTAGCGGGGTTTTTTGTTACAGGCGTACTCGACTTGACAGTAGTGCAATCGTGAGACAGAGAATGGCGACCACACCCATCGCCAACCCCAGACTGGTAGCATCAGCAATCCACCCTATCAGCGGAGGACCAACGAGAAATCCGGAGTAGCTGAAAGTTGCCACGGCTGCTATGCCTGCACCTGAGGACATGCCAGGCGTTTTTGCGCTAGCTGAGAAGAATACAGGCACCAAACAGCTTAAGCCGAGCCCAACAAATGAAAAGCCCACAATCGCCAGGATCGGAGAGCTAACCAACAAGGCAATGCTGATACCAATGAAGGCAATAGAAGCTCCATATACCACAATACGGCGGTTGCCCAGGCGGGGAATGAGCATGTCACCTGAAAACCTACCAATAGCCATCATCATGGCATAGCCTGAGAACGCCAAACCTGTGTAGAACGGGCCACTCTGAAGTCCCTCTGTCATGTACACGGCGCTCCAATCCGCAATTACTCCTTCGCTAAACATGGTGCAAAAAGCGAGGAATGCCAATCCAAAAACAGCCTTTTTGGGAAGCGCAAAGGCATGTCCTTCGACAGCTTCCTCATCACTGTATCTAAGAAGTGTAGGAAGCAAAAAGAGCACGACCACAAACAGAATCACCGCCATGGAGGTCAGATGAATTTTTGGATCCACACCAAAGCCGACGAAGATGCTTCCTATGCCTGAGCCGACCATGGCGCCAAGGCTCCACATCCCATGACATGTCGACATGATGGGATGATTGCACTTTTTCTCTGTCACGGCCGCAGCGGCATTCATCGTGATATCCATATAGGCCGTACATAGTCCATAGATAAATAGCACAGCCATTAGGCTGAACTGATCTATACCGTAGACCGGTAGAGATGCAGTCATTAGAAATAGGACGGTGCTGAGTGCTGTGGCTTTCCCCAAGCCTTGTTTGTTGATCAGGCCACCACAGAAGGGCATGATGAGAATAGCTCCAACCGGCATACCCAGAATAGCCAGACCGAGATCTGCGGCGCTTAAGCCCAAGTCAGTTTTCATATCTGGAATACGGGTAACCCAGTTGCCAAACATGATGCTGTTGAAAGAAAAAATAAGGCCTACCGTCCGACTATCTCGATGGCGGAAGAAACTCCAAAGGTGATCAAGCATTGGACGAGGGGCAAGTCAGTTCAACTCTATTCTGATCAGGGTCGAGGATTACACTTTCGTAGTAGCCATCACCGGTAGTACGAGGGCCATCTAGGCATGGATAGCCATCACCGACTAGCCTTTCTGTTAGCTGATTTACCGCATCTTTTGATGAGGTCTCCAGCGCCATGTGGATGTAGCCGGTGAATTGAGCGTGCACATCATCTTTGCTGTCCGGTACACTCTCCATGGTCATCAACTCTAGCCTACAGCCGTCTTCAAATGAGATAAAGTAGGAGGCGAACTTCTTTTTCTCGTTGATATACTTCTGATTGGCAGTACCCTGAAAATAGTGGACGTAGAAGTTTTTCATGACCTCAAGTTGGTTAGTCCAAATGGCAATGTGTTCTATTCTCATAAGAGTTTGGGGTGCTTGGTAGCGTAAAGTGATTTCAAAGAAGGTTCGAGTGTGTCTTCCAGTGCCAGATAATCGATTGCGTCAAAATCACAGACTCTGTATCGAACTGCTGTTTCTACTTTATCGTTAGTAGCAAGGACCAGCGTTTTTTGACTTGCTTCTATCATTTTCTGCTTCACAAAGTTCTCCTCTGCATAAGGTGTGGTGAGTCCTTGCCTATGATGAATGCTACATGCACCAACGACACATAGCTCAGGGTTGAAATTTTCTATTTGCCGAATGGTTTCCTGCCCTTTAAAAACTTTAGAAACCGGATCATAAGCACCTCCCAGCATGTGCAGCTTAATGTTGTCCAGCTTTGACAGGTATTCCGCTAGGGGCAGGCTATTCGTGACGATCTCCAGGGGCATGAGTGGAGGGAGGTGATGCACTAGCGTAAAATTGGTAGTGCCACCATCGATCATAAGCATCATACCTTCATCGATAAGCTTGAGGGACTTCTGACAAAGGTCTTTCTTACTCTCGGAGGAGAAGTCCAGACGCTGATCAAAACCTTCCGGTGTGATCGGCTTGGGAATGGCTCCACCGTGTACTTTTTGTAGAATGCCGCGGCTGGCCAGCTCATGGAGGTCTCGCCGGATGGTATCATCTGAGACCTGCAGTTCTTCGCTAAGTTCGGTTGAACTCACGCGATTATCCTGCCGCAGCTTAGCAATGATGGCACTATAGCGTTCTTCTTTTAGCAATGCAGTATTATGCGGTTAATTGCGGGTTTGTATTAGCAATATTGCAGATAAGTCTGTATTTATGCAAATATGAAGGGAATTGATTACCTGGGATTGTTTGCGGGGATGCTCACTACCATTTCTTTTTTGCCACAAGTGATCAAGACATGGAAGACCCAATCGGCCAGGGATTTGTCATTGGAGATGTTTTTGATATTCTGCACTGGAGTCCTGCTGTGGCTGATTTACGGCTTGATTGTGGGTAATGTACCCATCATCGTTTCTAACTGCCTGACCATTATGCTGGCAGGGTCGATTCTCTACTTTAAGCTATTCCGGGATAGATAGCTCCTCAATAATCTGCTGATGTTGCGGGTATGTGCGGAGAAGCTCCGACCTGGGTACGAGCTCGAAATCTTCGAATTCAAAGCCAGGAGCTACCATGCAGCCTACCAGAATGTATCCTGAACCTTCCGGTAGTGTGGCACCAAAAAGATGTCCCTTGGGAATCACGACCTGCAGATGATCCTCAGGACCAATTCGCTCCACATGGTACTTCCCTTCAGGGGAAATAAAATGAATGTCGGCTGGATCTCCGGCATGGAAATACCAAACCTCATCAGCACCAAGCCTATGGAAATGTGACCGATCCCCTGACTCCAGCAGATAATAGATACTGGTCGCTGTGCTTCGAGTTTTGCCTTCAGGACTTGTGACCTGCGCAGGAGATTTGAAGGATTCACGGTAGTAGCCACCCTCCGGATGAGGTTTCATATCCAGCTTTTCAATCCAATACTTCGCGCTAGGCATGGCTATTGAGCATCAGTGTTGCCAGTTCCTTAAGCAGCTTGGCGGCCACCATTGCGGTAGCTCCATTGATATCACGGGTGGGGTTGTACTCGACCAGGTCCGCACCGATGATATTGAGATGAGACTGATTTTGCAGAAAGTTGATCAGTTGGCGCGTGCTCAAACCGCCCGGCTCGTAATGTGAAACACCCGGTGCAAATGCCGGATCGAGTGCATCAATGTCGAGGGAGATAAATACAGGGCCGTCGAGCTTGATCTTTTGATCTTCTTTAAAGGCGTTCATGGGGATACATTCCACCTTGTGCCTGGCCATTTGCTCATACTGGTGCTTTGTGGCAGTTCGGATTCCTACTTGCGTGAGATGTTGCGCTAGCCCCTTCTCCATAATGCGTGCGAAAGGTGAGGCATGGGAGTAGGGGTTGTCCTCGAAGTTTTCATAGAGATCGGGGTGCGCATCGATATGGAGAATGGATAGCTGAGGGTATTTTTCGGCATAGGCCAATAAGGTTGGATAGGTCACGGAATGATCACCACCGAAGCTGATAAGTCCATTCTCTCTGGAAAGACACTTGCGAACGCCCGAAGTGATGTCTTGCTCAAAATTCTGAATATTGAGACTACCTTCATAGCTGAGGAAGGCGACCATATCCTCATGCTGCTCGTTGTAGGTATTAGCGGATGGACTATTGAATGCCTGCCAGATCAAATCAGGAGCTAGCGCCGGACCCCTGAGGAATGAGCCGTTTTGATCGTAAGGGATGCCCAAACAGGTGATATGCTTCATTGGAATATGTTAGTTATTGTTGGAACCGCTTTTACGGTAATACGGAAGTACCTATTTTAACACGCGATTTTGTAAAAATGGGTATCTTGTAAGATACTGATAAATCGTATTTCAGATCAATATATGAACTACATCATCTCAACATTACTCGTAACAATCCTCCTTTTTGGGGGATGTCGTAGTTCTGGAAAAACTCAAGATTCGGCAGATTCTAACATCACGGAGGAGGTCAAGAGCCTTAAGGTACTTGCAAAAGAGAAGCTCGGTGAGGGCGTGAAGATGGAATCGAATGGCAACTGGGTGCTGTGTACAAAGGAGGTTCAGCAGCGGCAGGTTGTCTACTTTGTGTATGGTCAGGACAAATCAGAAGTAGTCTATGAAGATATGAATCCCGTGAGGTCTGTAAGTTGGGAATCGGACAATGTATTACTGGTTAATCCTTATGATAGGATAGCGAGAGAGGATGTTGTGGATAATGACTATTATGTTGATTTGATCACTTTGGAGAGAAAACCCGCAAATAGAAAAATTAATGAAAAGTAATTATATGTTCAATAAACAAAACCTTCCAGCACTGCTTTTGGTAGCGATATTCATTGGCCTAATACCTTTAAGTCAGCGCACCGTTGAGAATAATCAAAGGTCGAACAATTCCATTTATGAGGATAAGCAGCCGACCGAAAAGGGAGAAGAGGCCTTGATAATTGATGGAATCCGCTATGATGGCTATCAAAAGTATGCATATGTAATGAATGCTATGCGAACAGGTAATGCCGATCCAAAGAAAGCATCTAGGTTTGGCAGATATCAGCCTGGTTATTTAAAGAAAGAATTATATAAGGCTAAGTCATCCAACTCTGTTAGACGAACAAAATCGACAGCCACATTTACAGAGAGAGGCCCATCGAACATCCCTGGTCGTACGAGATCTATTATTGTTGATGCTGCTGATCCATCTGAAAACACATGGTTTGCCGGATCGGTCGGTGGAGGTATATGGAAAACATCAGATGCGGGTCTTTCGTGGACTGAGCTCACGAGCGACCTTCCGAACATTGCCATTGCCGCGATGGTACAATCTGCTAGTGACCCTAACGTGATATATGCTGGGACTGGAGAGCGAATGTTTCAAAACTTACCCAATCAAAATGGAGCAGGGATACTTAAGTCTACAGATGCAGGGTCTAGTTGGTCTGTGTTGCCAAGTACTGAAACGGAGGTCTTCGAAAATATTGGGCGAATTGTAATTGATCCATCAAACCCGGACATAGTAGTGGTTTCTACGGCTCCAAATTCTTACTATACGGATGCGGATGATATCTCTTTCATCTTCAAATCTGAAGACGGTGGTATTTCATGGACACAGGTCTACCAAGCTGATTTCCACATCACCCAAATTATCTCTGATCCCAATGACTTTAACACACTTTATTCTACGATTAACGACGGTAGCATAATTAAGTCTACAGATGCTGGTGATTCTTGGGGAAATAAAGTGTTTCTGGATGTCGTCTTGGCTGATAGTCCGACTGGTGGATTTAATGACCCAGAAACCGGTAGAATTGAAATGAATATTTCAAAAAATAATACGGATGTCATATATGCTTCCCTCGGCGTTGGTCAGAATGATGGAAGTGGCGGTGAATCGAGGCTTTATATTTCATTTGATGCTGGTGAAACTTGGAATCGTGCGAATGATCAAGATTCCAATAGAATAATTGATTGGTTAGGCGGGCAAGGAGGTTACGATGATGCAGTTATGATAAGTCCTTTAAGCGATTCTATAGTGTACTTAGGTGGAGTGGCCATGGAGTCATTTATGATAGAATCTGTTTCAGAGCAAGCTGGTTTTATACTTAACTCTAGTCTTGTGGATACTGATTCACTTTTGGAAGTGGTCAATATCTTTACAGATGAAGGGATTTCTGTAGATATTGAAGAATTCTCAACAGTAGAAGTTAGATACGGCCTAACCCAAAGAGCTTATAGATTTAGTGTTCCGGAGGGATCAACCTCAGGTGTTCCGGCTGAAGATTACCAATTTGAAGAATTTGTAGATGTGCCTTTTCAAGTATGGGATATCATAAATGATAGACAACTGACGGTTTCATTTCGTGACAATAATGACAATGGACGCTATGATCTAAATGACAGCCTAAATTCTAGTAGAGAATACATATTCGTTCATGAGATTGAATATGATCCAGACGACAAAGAAGGCATACCGGAAATTGCTACTGAAGGTGGGTATCAATACCGTAATTCTTATCTGATCTGGATGAAAACATCTGAAGATGTGATATGGGATATAAGTTCGATTGGGGGGATAACTTTGAGTATGGAGGTTGAACCCGTTAGCGTCGGTACTGTTGAAGGGACATATACAATCGTCGCAAATCCCTACCAGTTTAATCCTAATATTGGCGAATACGTTGGACCTAATGATGTATTTGAATTTCATCCTGACCATCATCAAATCTTACCAATCAACGTTACCTCTTCAAGCTTTCAAATACTCAACACTAATGATGGTGGCGTTTGGGTTTCCGATGTTTCGGAAACAGCTGGCTTGGCAGATTTAAGTTGGACACTCAGAAGCAGTGGATTTAATACGACAACATATTACGGCGCGGATAAATCACCGACTGAGGATCGTTTTATAGCCGGAGCGCAAGATCAGGGTACTCACTTATCTCCAATCGGAGAATCAGCGAGTGCTACCACAGAATATACAGAAGAGATCTTCGGTGATGGCTTTGAAGCAATTTGGCATAGTACTGATCCTGATCAAATTATTGGTGGAAGCCAGAATAATGGCTTTGATCGGAGCGATGATGGCGGAGCGACTTTTGTTCCGGCAACTTTTGGACTTCAGGATGACGGTCCTTTTGTATCCAGATTATCTAACTCCACGCTAGACCCTGACCTACTGTTTGCGATTGGCGCATCGGGAGTATACAGGTCTACAGATTTTGGTAGGAATTGGACATATTCAACTATAGATGACGATCGGTGGTCATTTTGGGCAGCCGCAGATGTTGAGGTTTCTCTTGCAGATCCACTCATCGTTTGGGCTGGTGGTGCGATGGAAGAGGAAGATGAGCCTCAAAACTTATTTGTATCAAAGGATGGAGGGTTAAGTTTTGAAGCCACGAATAATTTCGCTGATTTAGGACGAGTTACAGGACTTTATTCTCATCCTTACGAAAGGGAAACCGGTTATGCGCTCTTTGGAGCAGCCGACGGCCCGAAAATTTTAAAGACTTCTGACTTTGGACAATCATGGGTTGACCTTACGCAATTTGAGAACGGAGAAAGCCTCAATGGATTTCCAGATGTCAGTACTTTCAGTTTACTAGTGATGCCCCATGATACTTCTATGATTTGGGCAGGTACAGATATAGGTATTGTGGAGTCCGTCGATGGCGGTGCGAGTTGGAATCTACTCGATGCGCCGGATTTTCGATCTGTCTCGGTATGGGATATGAAAGTGAAAGGTGACCAAGTGGTGATTGCTACGCACGGTCGAGGAGTATGGACTGCTACTATTCCGGAACTGCTTGATGCCCCAACTCCAGAAGTGGTGTTGGGACCTGTTCTTAATCAAGTAGGCCAGTCCTTAGAGGAGTTCGGTATGATAATAGATTATGAACTAAGGGATCAATATGACGAGATCAACATTTACTTCAATGATGAAATTGTACAAACTTTACCAGGGAACGCTGAAACTGGAGAGGTATCTACAACCGTCCCTCTCATTGATATTGGAGAATACACGGTAAGAATTGAGGTATCAATAGGAGATATTATTCTGAGAACTGATGAATTAGTTATTTTGATCAACCCATTTTTCCCTATCGCGGATGAATACTCAAATAATTTCAACGATCAAACGGAAGATTTCACTCTGGATCGATTCACCATAGGGAGTATCCCTGGATTTAACTCTGGGATGTTACAAACAGTCCACCCCTATCCTGAGGCGGATCAATTTGGACTTCTATTTCTTAATTTAACAGCAGATCTAAATATACCTATTCGTGTTGCTGCTTCGAACGCCACGATCAGGTTTAGAGAGATCGTCATTGTAGAAGTTGGCGAAGATGGGACCTCTTTTGGGGATCAGGACTTTTGGGATTTTGTGATTGTCGAAGGCTCGAAAGATGGCGTAAACTGGACCCCTCTTTTGGATGGATATGATTCTGATGCTGATCCAGATTGGGCAGACGCCTATGCTGCTGGTGCTAGTGGCAGTGATGGGTTGTTTAGAAGTCGTACCATCAACATGCTTGAGACTTTTTCAGCTGGTGAGATTATTCAAATTAGATTCAGGTTGTTATCGGATCAACTTAGCAATGGTTGGGGTTGGGCGATTGATGATTTATTCATTCAGACAAACCCATTAGTTAATGCAGTTAATGACCCTGAGATCGAAAGCGCTGTAAGCATTTTCCCCAACCCGTCATTCGGCAATGTCAATCTGACGATTGAGAATGTGCTGAGAGGGGACATCAATATGCGTGTGATTGACTATTCTGGTAAGCAGATACTCAACCAATCTCTATACAATCAAACAGGTAAGCTCGAGCAGAGAATCAATCTCTCACAGCTGCCATTCGGCATATATGTGATCGAATTGAACAACGGTCAGGATATTGTGACCAAGAAGATTCTCAAGTTCTGATCAACCGGCGATTGGACAGTTGAATCAGGCTGCAGGAAGAAATTCTTGCAGCCTTTTTTGTGGGGTGGTTTTAGTCGTCGGACGAGTTTTCCTTGATAGTAGTAGGAAGGTTCTTTAGACAGGGCAACCTTGTTGGATACTCGTCCGACGACTAATCCGGCTTAATCCGCTTATTCAACTGTACCGGCTTTCGGTTCTTCCTGATCCTCATGTTGAGTATCTCCACGACCAGCGAAAAGAACACCGCGAAGTAGATGTAGCCTTTTGGTACGTGATAATGAAAGCCTTCAATCAAGAGCATAAAGCCAATCAATATCAAAAAGGATAAGGCCAGTATCTCCAACGTTGGGTGCTGGCTGATAAACTTGCTGATCTGACCTGCGAAGGTCATCATCACTATCATTGCGACGATCACAGCAATTACCATCAACACGATCTCCTGAGTAAGGCCTACCGCAGTAAGGATGGAGTCAAAAGAAAAGATGATATCGAGCAGTATGATTTGTCCAATGACCTGAAGCATCCCGGCGCTTTTGGACGTTCCGCCCTCATGTTCTGCGCCCTCCATCTTGTGATGCACCTCCATGGTACTCTTGAAGATCAGGAAGACACCACCAGCCATCAGGATAAGGTCCCTACCGCTGAAGTCGTGCTCCAGAATGGTAAACAAAGGTTGAGTAAAGCCAATAATCCATGTGATGCCGAGCAGTAGTGCTATTCGAAAACCGAGGGCAGCCATGAGGCCAATATTCCTGGCCTTTGCCCTTTGCTCTTCGGGAAGTTTATTGGAGACAATACTGATGAAAATGATATTGTCAACCCCAAGCACGATCTCAAGAAAGATGAGTGTCAGTAGAGCAATATATGACTCGGGATGTGTTAGTACTTCAAACATATGACTCAATTGAATTTTAAAGGCCGTTCAAAACAGCAAAGTAATCGAAATTGTTATTCATGTATTTCTTCGGCATGACTACAGAACAAATGTTCATATTCGTCATTCCGGTTTGGAGGTACGACAATACCGGAATCTGTCTGCTTTGGTGTGGTGATGGGCCACCAAATATGCAAGCCAAGTAGGAGCCACTCAGCATGAAATAAAGACCAAATTCTCTTATACATGCAGATTCCTGACCTCCGCTGCGCTCCGTCAGGAATGACGAAAGCCTAGTTTTGGCTAAAGCTTTTATAAGTCAGGGTTATTGTGAATAAAACATCACTCATATTCTTATAGTCCGTACTGATCAATCAGATAAATTAAAGAAGCCATCGCTGCAGCACCCAGCTCTAGCTCTCTCTTGTTGACTTTGTCGAAGGTATCAATACTCGTGTGATGGTAGTCGAAGTAGCGCTGTGAGTCAGGTACAAACCCAATTAATGGCACATCCTGTGGCTTCAAAGGGCTGATGTCTGCACCACCACCACCCGGCTCGAACATGGCGATTTGATATGGCTTAAAAAGTGACGCCCAGGATTGCACCTTCTTCATTGGCTTCTCACCCATATCTAAGCTAAAACCAAGGGGTGTGAATCCTCCACGATCCGACTCCATGGCTGCTATGTGCTTCTCTTTGTTCTGTTCCGCCAGTTCTGCATACTTGCGGCCTCCTCTCAGGCCATTTTCCTCATTCATGAACATGACAGCACGAATGGTGCGCTTGGGCTGATAGCCTATGGCCATGAGTGCCCGGAGCACCTCTATCGACTGCACACAACCTGTGCCATCGTCATGAGCACCTTGAGCCAGATCCCATGAGTCGAGGTGACCACCCACTACGATATATTCATCAGGAAACTCCGAACCTTTGATTTCACCCACCACATTGTGCGAGAGCTTGTCTTCCTTCATCTCTCCATAGGTCTCGAAGTAAAAACTAAGATCAGCATCATCTGCGAGCAATCCGGAAAGCAGCTCAGCATCCATCGTACTGATGGCTACAGCAGGAAGCTGTGGCACATTCAGCGCATACCTCGTGCTGCCCGTGTGCGGGATATCATCAATACCACTCGCCAGAGATCTTACTACTACACCGATGGCGCCATATTTTGCCGCTTCAGATGGACCGGCACCTCTTTGATTTCCAGCGCCACCATAGGCCTCAAACGTATTGATCTTGGTGGGGTCGAGCGGACGGTTGAAGAAGACAATCTTACCTTTCACGCCAGCTTCTCCCAGCTCTGCCAACTCATCGAAGTTTTGAACCTCTACGACCTGACCAACTACACCACCAGCTCCGGTACCTACGGCATTGCCTAGTGAGGTAACATCTACCTCCAGGGTTCCTTGTTTTCTGGAGTTGACGATTTTGCCAATCGCCTTGTCGCCACGTACCCAGTGGGGCACCATGACCTCCTGTAAGAAGATATTATCAAAGCCATAGTCTTCCATCACTTCTTTCGTGTAGTCCACCGCAGCGGCAGCTTGAGGGCTTCCGGCCAGTCTACCGCCAATCTTGGTGGTGAGGTATTCCAGTTTCTGATAAGCTTCTCCGTTAGTGAGGATCTCATCATAGATTTTCTTAATCATTTCCTCATCCGACTGTGCAAAAGCACCGGTTGAAAGGAGGACAGCAATAAGGTAGATTAGTTTTTTCATGAGCTTTTAATTCAGTGTTCTTAAGATAATTGATTTTGCACTTTACTCTCTGCAATTAAATCAAGTCGCCAATTATCCCTTTCATTGACAGGGGTAGGGAGAGGTGATCGAAAAAGAGACTTGATTTAATCGTATTGGGCCAAATAAGGAAAGGGCTGAGCATCTGTACTAGTTGATATTCACTATGGATTGATAATTTCAGCGTCTTCAATGATATACATCAGATGATCGGGATCATCGGGATTTAGCTTCAGAATACCTCTCACGGTGATCGCCGCATCGGTAAATCTCACTTCTGATTTTGTCTTTACTTCAGCGACGGTCTCGGGACCCGCGCCTCCACAAAAAAAGCAAATATTAAACGGTAGTGCGGAAAGCACAAAATACTGCTGGCCGATCATATCATCCAGCGGTATCATATAGCCCTTGAGCGTGATGGGCTGGTTGTCCAACTTAAGGACGGATTCTCCAAATTTCGGGTACGAAATCTCATAGCCCTGCTCCTGATCCATCCTGGTCAATATCTCTACATCGGTGAGCAGTTTCCAGTTGCCCTGTGCCAGTGTGGGTACATTGCTAAGTATAAATATGATGAGTATGACCGCCCTCATGCCTCGAAGATAAACTTTAACTTTGATTGGCCGTTTTCAATTCGGTTGGTAGATTAAAATTAAGAATGAATGTCTGAAATTATCCACACCAAGGATATTGCGCGACACTACGTGATGGGTAGTGAGGTGATCCATGCGCTCAAGTCTATTTCTATTCAAATCAACAAAGGAGAGTATGTGGCTTTTATGGGCCCGTCGGGTTCTGGTAAGTCTACATTGATGAATATCATCGGCTGCCTCGACTCTCCTACCGGAGGAAATTATGTGCTCAATGGCAAGGATGTTAGCCGCATGACGGAGAACGAATTGGCCGAAGTGCGCAATAAGGAGATTGGGTTCGTCTTCCAGACCTTCAATCTGCTACCTCGAGCTTCGGCATTGGAAAATGTGGCCTTGCCACTGGTCTATGCCGGGTACGATCGACGTTCTCGTGAGGAGAAAGCGCTCAAGACGCTCCAGGGTGTAGGTCTGGGTGATCGGGCGACTCATAAACCTAACGAGCTATCAGGGGGTCAGCGACAGAGGGTGGCAATTGCAAGAGCGCTGGTCAACAATCCAAGTATTATCCTTGCCGATGAGCCTACCGGAAATCTGGACTCGAAAACCTCTTACGATATCATGGATCTATTTCAGAAACTCCATGATGCTGGCAATACGATCATTATGGTCACTCACGAGGAGGATATTGCGCAGTATGCCCATCGGGTCATCAGGTTGAAAGATGGCTTGATAGAATCGGACAATATCAATGAGGACATTAGGCGGTCGGCACTAGAGAAAGCATAAGATGAAAATATATACCAAGACAGGAGACAAAGGCACCACCAGCTTGCTAGGAGGCACGCGCGTATCCAAAGGACATCTACGAATAGAAGCCTATGGCACTGTTGATGAACTCAATAGCTGGATGGGACTCCTTCGAGATGAGAGCCCCTCTGAGGAGCGGAAGCAGCTCATCGCGGAGATCCAGGAGCGGTTATTTACGCTAGGGTCACACCTGGCACTGGATGATGACCAATCTAAGATCAAGGTGCCTGACCTGAAGGAGGCAGATATACAGCTACTTGAGGAGGCGATGGATACCATGGATACAAAACTACCTGCGCTAAAGAATTTCATTCTGCCAGGTGGCCATCCGGCAGTTTCTCATGCGCATATTGCGCGATGTGTCTGTCGTCGAGCAGAGCGCCAGGTGATCCGTTTGTCAGAGGAGGCACCCGTAGCAGAGCTGATTGTCCAGTATCTCAACCGCCTTTCGGACTACCTATTCATGCTATCGCGAATGATTGCAGCAGAGGTAAATGCCGATGAAATACCATGGAAACCGCGCGGGTAGAATTCGTTTAATTACGGCAAGCATTTTGTATTTTTGCCGTCAGTATAGCCTTCTTAATTCTAAAACAATGGTCGAAACGTTGGACATCAAAGTCAAAAAAATAGGAGAATCTAAGCTGCAGACTATCGATATGAACGATATCCAGTTTGGTAAGAATTACTCTGATCACATGTTCATAGCGGACTACCGCAATGGCGAATGGCATGACTTCAGGATTGTGCCTTATGGCAACCTGTCGCTTTCACCAGCATGCACCACACTGCATTATGGACAGACGATCTTTGAAGGCCTCAAGGCTTACAAGAATGTCGACGGGGAGATAGTAGTATTCAGACCGGATGCCAACGCACGCAGAATGAATGTGAGTGCTGAGCGTATGTGCATCCCTGAGTTGCCTGAGGATATCTTCCTATCGGGAATGAGAGAACTCATCAAACTCGACAGCAACTGGGTACCCGATCGACCTAACACCTCATTATATATCAGGCCGTTCATATTTGCAACCGACCCATTCATCGGGATCCGACCTGCTGATAACTTCATGTTTGTCATCATCACTAGTCCGGTAGGTGCCTACTACTCCAAGCCTGTGAAGGTCAAAGTAGAGGAGCATTACACACGCGCTGTGGCAGGGGGTACTGGATTTGCCAAAACTGCGGCCAACTATGCTGCGGCGCTATACCCGGCCGTAAAAGCCCAAAAAGACGGTTATGACCAGCTGATCTGGACTGATGGCAAGGAGCACAAACAAATCGAAGAGTCTGGTACGATGAATATAATGTTTGTGATCAATGACACTTTGCTTACTGCACCAATAGGTGATACCATCCTTGATGGCATTACCAGAGATAGTGTCATTACATTGGCTAAGGATGCTGGCATGAAAGTAGAGATCAGGCCGATCTCCGTAGAGGAAGTGATTGGTGCGATAAAAAAAGGAGAGGTACAGGAAGCCTTCGGATGCGGTACTGCTGCGACTATCGCTCAGATCAAGTCGATCGGACACGACGGCATTGACTATGAACTGCCAGAGGTATCCACTCGCAAGTACTCTAATGGATTCCTGCAAAAGCTTGATGATATCAAGCTAGGCAAGGAGCCTGATCCGCACAATTGGATATTCAAGGTGTAGGCAGCTATTGCTTTTGAGATAAGTGCCGCACTTTTAAAAGATAGGATGAGCACTGAATTTTCAGCATTTCAAAAGCACCCTAAATCCCTCTTTGGAGAGGGAAAAGGGAGAGTTCATAAAAAAAGCTTTTGGTATGCTGAAAATTGAACCACTAAGGTCAATTAGCAAATCCACCTTCGGGTGGATTTTTGCATTTAGGAGATATGGGTCGTTTATGTTTCCTATTGATTCTGGTAAGTAGCCTATCGGCAACTGCTCAAGATACTTACCTCTACCTCAACAAACTTGGTCGCACGACTAAGGTCAAATTCTTTGAGAAAGAAACTATTCGATTTAAGCTCAAAGGAGATGATTACTTCACTTCCGGTAGGATCACTGGCTTTGAAGCTGAGGCCATCAAAGTGGAAAATGTAGCTATACCACTGAAGGAAATAGAGTCGATCGACATTCGTGACAAGAACTTCAGCATGTTTAGCTTCAGGAGTACGCCCGGTAAGCTAGCGTTTGCCGGATATGGTTATGTTTTCATCGATTGGTTCAATAGGAGGGTAGTCGCAGGTGAGCAAAATGCCGGAATAGATATGCGTGTGGCAGCAGTGTCTACGGGACTAATTGGGACGGGTTATTTGCTCAAAGCACTCAGAAAGAAGTATTTTACGGTAGGTAGAAGAAAAGTTATAGCCATTATCAATACAAGTTATCAGATCGACTCATGAATACACTTTGGTCTCGATTTAAGCCTTCAGGTTTCCAGCTTAGGCTGCTTTATACCGTTGTTGTCTGCTTGGCAATTCACTTTGCGGCCATCGCCCAGCCTTATCTGTATCTCAATCAGATCGGAAAAAGGGGCAATTACAAATTCTTCGAAAAAGAGACCATCCGATTCAAACTCAAGGGGGATGACACCTTTAGTGTTGGACTGATCACTGGACTTGGAGATGATTACATCCGGTTTGAACAGAATATCATTTCGCTGGATAGCATTGAGGTGATAGACATCAGAGATAAGAAGAGGGCACTATCTTTTCCGGCAACAGCCACACGACTGGCCGCTTACGGAGGATATGCTTACGCATTGATAGACTGGTTCAATGCATCTGTAGTCTATGATGATAGATCAAGTCTAAACGAGGGTGTGCTCATCGGGGCAACAGGGTTGCTGGGATTGAGCTATGGGCTGCAAGCTATCCAGCGGAAATATTTTAGAGTGGGGAGGGGTAATTCTCTTACCATCATTACCCCTCCAAGAGGCTACTAGCGCTCCCTGAGATGAGTCGTCAAACCACCATTGGCCGCCTGATATGACCGTATACCCACTATGGCATAGGCGAGTGTCAAGGTCACCAATCCAGCAGCAGCAAATAGTAGAGGGCTTAGCGTGATCCGATAGGCAAAGTCACTGATCCAACTATCCATGACCCAGAAAGCCAGCGGTAACCCAATTGCATTTGCAATAAGCACCAGAAGCAGGAAATTCTTCGACAGTAGATGCACCACCTGTTGGGTCTCCGCTCCCATGACTTTGCGCACAGCAATCTCATTGAGTCGGTCTTTGATAGCGATGTTGACGATACCGAGCATGCCTGTGAATGCAATGAATATCGAAAGGATGGTAAGACAAAGGAGGACCTTGGCTAAGCGCTCCTCATTGCTGTGAAGTTCCTCAAATGACTGATCCATAAAATAGCTTTCCATGGGGCTACCGATAGTGAGGTCACTCCAGACATTTTCGAGTTGCTGGATGTTTTGACTGAGGTTAGTGCCAGACAACCTGATCATAAGGTTAGATAGCGGCCGATCTCTGTGAAGGAATGCGAAAGGTCGAATTTCTGATTTGAAATTAGAGAAGTGAAAGTCCTTTACCACACCGATGATTTTCCCATAGATGAGTGAGTCCTGGATATTATCCAGTACAACGCTCTGGCCTATCTGGTCAGCGCTGATTCCGAGTTCTTTAAGAGCTGTTTCGTTGACAATCATAGTCAGACCTTCCGCATCAGAGGAAATGGATTCGTCAAAGTTTCTACCCTGGATCAAATTAAACTCCATTGTCTCCAAATAGTCTGGAGTTATTAGCGCATAGTTCATCAACACAGCATCAGGATAACCAACAGAGAAAGTCCAGTTGATCCCGCCGATGATCCCATTGCTTAGCCCAGCGGACTTCACAAAGGGCAATTGATTCAGCTGGTTCATCAGTACTTTCTGATCACCTACAGCATCGGCATTCTCGACTACCAGCACTTGCTCTTTGTTGAAGCCCATGTCGGAGTTTTTAAAAAGCATGAGCTGCTCATAAACCACTAGGGTCCCGATGATCATAACTACCGAAATGGCGAACTGGATGATTAGCAGGCCATTTCTGAGATCGAACCGTTTTTTGTTGGCCTTACCAGAATGAAGATTAACCTCTCCCAGCCTTGAAAAGTGCATTGCCAGATATAAGCCGGTAAACAATCCAATAAACAATACAATACCGACAATACTAAGAAATGGCACGATGTTACTAGGATCAAACAAACTCATGCTCCTGCCGAATAAGTCAGTCATCTGCATAAGGGCAAACTCAGCCATCAAACCACCTACTATTACAGAAATGAGTGTAATGAGCATAGCCTCGACCACAAACTGTCCAATCAGGTTGGCTCTTCCTGCTCCGAAGGACTTGCGAACACTGACTTCTTTGACTCTTTTGATAAGTCCTCCAATGGTCAGATTTAAATAATTGATCAACGAGATGAGCAGTATGAAAATGCCTACCGCTTCAAAAATCCGAATATTGCTCATACTACCATTGGCGCCAAGTTCCCATTTCAGTGAGGATTTTAGATGAATGTCCTCAAGGGCTTGAGAATAAAAAATAGGAGGAGATATGGAATCTGCCGGATTGTACTTGAGATAAAGGGGTTGCAGCTTTTCCTCAAAAGCACCTGGATCTGTGCCGTTTTGGAGCTTGACATAAGTATAGTAGTTGTACCACCCCCACGACTCATCAATATTTCGATCAGGGAAATGTATCGGCATAAGAAAATCAAATGTGAAATGTGAGTTGTGTGGCACATCTTCAATTACGCCGCTAACGATCATTTTACGGTTATCATCATTGAAGAGCGTGAGTTCCTGTCCAATGGGATTTTCATTACCAAAATACTTCCGGGCCATGCTCTGAGTAAGAACAATATTCGATGGATCGGAGAGCATCCCACTGGGATTGCCAGCTATGATTTTATAAGAGAAGACGTCAAGAAACTGAGGGTCTACCCGGAATACTTCCTCTTCGTAGTATTGATGCGCTCTATCCGTGCCGATAAGAAATTTCCCTCCCCATGAAGGAAAAATGCGTGTGACACGCTCTACTTCCGGTAGGTCGGCCGCTAGTGCCGGAGCTAATGCCGGAGGGGTGGTGGCGTCAGGAATCACCTTACCCTCAAAGACAAAATCCTTGACCACACGTCGAATACGATTTGTATCCTCGTATTGGCTGTCGAAGCTCTTTTCGCCACTCAAATAGATGAAAATGAATAGAAAGCACGCGATACCAACGGATAGACTTCCAATGTTGAAGAGCGAGCTAGCCCAGTGTTTGGAGATATACCGAAAGGAGAATTTGATGTAGTTGTTGATCATGATCCATTTATTTGAGTTTTGACTTTTCTTCATTGAATGGGGTCTCAGAAACCCCAGGACATAATACCAGTAGATCCATTGGGCTTTGCGTACGGAGGATTTTTCGCAGTGCAGTAAAAAGTATTCTTCCAGATCACCTTCGATTTCTTCCAGCAAATAGGTATCGCAGAACCAGTGGAGCAACCGTCTCGCAAGCTTGGGAGGGCGTGGTATGGGCTGGTTAGAAGCCACCGAGTTGGACGTTTTTCCAGGAGAGCTCTGGTATTTTATCCCAAAGCTGGTTGCGTAGGTCTCTATTGAGTTCGAGGGCTTTTTTACCCGAGGCAGTGATAGCGAAGAGTCGTTTTCTCCTTCCACCTCTTGCCGGAGTAGCACTGTCTAAGTCAGATTTGAGGAAGCCTTTCTCCTCGAGCCGACCCAGTCCGGCATGGATAGCGCCCAATGCAGCGGCTCTGCCGGTGGAGGTTATGATTTCTTCCCTGATAGCTACACCGTAGGCGTCAGGGTACAGTGATGCAACTACCAATAGCAGTAGCTCTTCAAATTCCCCTAGGTTAGTTCCCTTCATGTTTCGTATTTGTAGCTTTGATAAATTCCGATTTATACAAACACGAAATATGATGCCTCGGGTTACAATATTCCGATAGGAGATAATATCATTGGGCTTTTGTAAAGACAAGACGATGGGTTTGGATAAATTTGCGCTTCATTTAAAAAGACATACCTATGACAGTTGACCAACTGAAGGATGTGAAGGCGCGTATCTCGGCCTTGAGGAGGTATCTTTGACTATGATCGCAAGGTCAAAGAAGTAGAAGAAGAAGAAACCATCACGACTCAGCCCGATTTCTGGAATGATCCGGAAGAGGCTGAGAAAACCCTAAAAGGCATACAGGTCAAAAAGGCCTGGACAAGCAGTTTTGCTAGTCTACAGACCAAGCAGGAGGATATCGAAACACTCATGGAATTTTATGAAGCTGGTGAGGTGGAGATGTCCGAGATCGATGTGGAATATGAGAAGCTCATGACTGCCGTGGAGGAGTTGGAGTTTAAGAAAATGCTCTCCTCCGATGAGGATCAGCTCAGCGCGGTGATGGAGATCAACCCAGGTGCTGGTGGTACGGAAAGTCAGGATTGGGCAGAGATACTCATGCGGATGTACATCATGTGGGGTGAAAGCCACGGCTACAAAGTCAAGCAGTTTAACTATCAAGCCGGAGATACTGCCGGACTAAAGTCCGCTACCCTGGAGTTTGACGGAGATCTGGCCTATGGCTACCTCAAAGCTGAGATTGGAGTGCACCGGCTTGTTCGGATATCGCCGTTTGACTCTGGAGGTCGTAGACACACCTCTTTCGCTTCCATCTATGTGTATCCGGTTGCTGACGACTCTATCGAGATTGAGATCAACCCGGCTGATATTGAGTTTCAGACTTCCCGATCGGGAGGTGCCGGTGGTCAGAATGTCAATAAGGTGGAAACCAAAGTACAGCTGACACACAAACCTACCGGAATAGTGATAGTGGTGCAGGTCGAGCGCTCACAGCTGGCCAACAAAGAGCGAGCAATGAAGATGCTAAAGTCGCGACTGTACCAGATGGAGGTGGAGAAGCGCAATGCAGAACGAGATAAGGTAGAAGCCGGGAAGATGAGGATCGATTTCGGATCTCAGATCAGAAACTACGTGCTTCATCCCTACAAGCTGATCAAGGACGCACGCACGGGATTTGAGCGTACGGATGTACAAAACGTATTGGATGGAGATCTTGACGATTTCATGAAGGCGGTGTTGATGGGACAGCAGGAACCTACCGATTCATGAATCAGGCGGTAGAGGCTCCAAAACAGTCCATTTACACCATTCAATTTACCCTTCTTTGTCTGAGTGGTTTCTTGTTTTTTGGCAGTTTTAATCTGATCATCCCTGAGCTACCCAATTACCTGACAGGTCTTGGAGGTGCTGAATACAAAGGCCTGATCATAGCGCTTTTCACCGTTACTGCGGGACTCTCCAGACCATTTAGTGGGAAGCTGGCGGATAAGGTGGGGAGAGTCCCTGTGATGATTTTTGGAGCAATGATCAGTGGCATAGCCGCATTGATGTATCCTTTGGTGTCCTCTGTCATTGGCTTTTTTCTGCTAAGGTTCTTTCATGGCTTTTCTACAGGCTTCAAGCCAACTGGGACTTCCGCTTACGTAGCTGATATCATCCCCGTAAGCAGGCGTGGTGAGGCGATGGGCATCTTGGGCTTTTTTAGCTCCATCGGCATGGCTGTTGGGCCGGCCATTGGAGCCTGGCTTGCGAGCAGCTATGGTCTCAATGTGATGTTCTATGTTTCCAGCGCCTTTGCGATTTCATCTGTAGCTATACTCATAGGGATGAAAGAGACCTTGCCTAATAGAGAGTCGCTGAGAGCAGATCATTTCATGATCAGCCCTTCGGACATTTATGAACCAAGGGTGTTTCCGGCAGCTTTGTTCATGCTATTGTGCTTATATCCGTTTGGAGCTATATTGACGCTAGTGCCCGACTTTAGCGAACACCTCGGCATCCAAAACAAGGGTATCTTCTTTACCACTTTCACCTTGGCTTCATTGCTGGTAAGATTCCTGGCAGGTAAAGCTTCAGATATTTACGGTAGGGTACCTGTACTCAAAGTAGCTGCACTACTGCTAATTGCAGCAATGCTGCTGGTTGGCTTTGCTACCTCGCAGACACAGTTCCTGATAGGGGCCTTCATTTTTGGATTGGGAGTAGGTGCAGGATCACCTACCGCCTTTGCGTGGACCATCGACTTGAGCGACGAAGCACATCGCGGCAAAGGTATCGCCACCATGTATATCGCGCTGGAGATTGGTATTGGTGTCGGAGCATTCAGCTCAGGTCTCATTTACCAGAACAAAATCGCCAATGTGCCCATCGTCTTCGGTGTGGCCGCATTCCTGTCTTTTGTGGCCTTTATTTATCTACACTTTCTCCTTGGTCGTCGAATCAACTCTGTCTAAGTCAGCGAATTCATTAGTTTAGCGCTGATTTTTAGATATGAAGAGACTTTTTGCCTTTCTATTTTTCGCGACTGTTATTATCGAGCTGTCTGCTCATCTGTTTGGGACAGGTCTCAACGTGTATTCTAAGCCGCTGCTGATGCCGCTACTCACGCTGTATTTTTTGGCCAGCTATCACTACAAGGCTGATCGACGCGCATTCTTGGTAGTCTTAGCTCTATTACTCTCATGCGCTGGAGATGTTAGTTTGATGGGGCAGAGCACGGTCGGATTCATCACGGGTCTTACGAGCTTCTTATTGGCACACATCGTCTACATTTTGATATTTATTCGTAGCGAAGAGAGCCAGTCCTTCTCCTTTCGACTAAGCTGGAAACTCATATTGCCGATGCTCGCTTACATCTTAGTACTCATGGTTTTTCTATTACCGGGAAGCGGTCCTATGAAAGCCCCCATCATCATCTATGGGTTCACCATCCTGATGATGTGGTGCACTGCAGCATTGCGCTTTGGAATTCGTTCTCCCTACCGGAATTGGCAGGTGATCATCGGAGCGACATTGTTCGTGCTTTCTGACTCTATGATTGGCCTCAACCGCTTCTACACGGCACTGCCTCAAAGCGGCTTTCTAATCATGTCCACTTACATTGGAGGACAGTTCTTGATCGTCAACGGGTTGCTGGAGTATTTCAAGGAATCTGCTCCGTTGACCGAGGTAAAATCTCAGTCGATATAGACCTCAAGGGTAGTATCAAGGGCACGATCATAGACCATTCTGATTTGTTCAGCATTATTTCTAGGCAGAGATAGTTCCGGTAGGTCACCTATCGGAAAAAAGTTAATGTCTGTTGTTTCATGATGGCTGTCGACCCGATCACCTGCTACTTCACAGAGAATAAAAAGTTTGTATACGTAGTAGACATCCGCTGGGTGCTCGTGACATTTTTTATCCATCACCGCCAATAGCCTGGTGGCGCTGACTGAATATCCGGCTTCCTCGCGCACTTCCTTCACCGCCACTTCTTTGGGGGTGTATCCAATATCTGCCCAACCGCCCGGAAGGGACCATTTGCCATCGACTGCTTCCTTGACCATTAGCAGCTCTGACCGTTCATTGAGCACGACAGCTCTCACATCTACATTGGGGGTGATATATCCTGTGGTTTCAGGAAAGGCATTTTTTAGTGGCTCTAAAGGTTGATCCATGACCAGACTAAGCATACGCAGGCCGATATCTCGAAGTTCCTTGTAGCGCTCCTGGTCATAAGGATCTTTTTGGTAATGCAGACCGGTCTCAGCTAATGATTTGACTTGCTTGATGTGGTCGAGAAGGCTATTTTGAATCATAATTGACGAAGATCAATTCTTTTTAGGCGAATGCTCATAAAAAGGGGCGAGAACTTGAGCCATCTTCGTTGAAATCATTCCTAACTACAAGAGCCATGAGTGAAGTATCCCTTGTATCCCACCTGATGACCTCCAACATCGAGACTATCTCTCCTGACCTTACCTTGAAGGAACTGGGACAGCTACTGAGTACGCGCCATTTTAGACATCTTCCCGTGGTACAAGACGGCAAGCTTGTGGGCATCATCAGCCGCACTGACTATGACAAGGTACTGGTAGGACTGCAGCTGGCGCATCGATCCGACACTGAGATAGATGAGATACTAGCGACGACTCCTGTGTCGAGGTTGATGACAAGGGATGTAAAGACCGTTACGCCGAGCACCACTGCCCAGCAGGTAATGAAGATTTTCCGAGAGGTGAGTTTTCACGCTCTACCGGTAATGGAAGACGACAAACTGATCGGTATTATCTCACACCATGATGTTTTCTATTACGTGTAGCAGTTGTTATGCTTCAATGCATATAACCTCGCAAGTTGTCTTATCGGACAACTTTCATTATCTTTGACTAGGTTTGAAAAAGAGAGAATTATTCTTCTTCAGAGATTATTTTAAGAAGTTCTATCAAAAGCAGACGAAGAAGGTTCAAAACAAAATAATTTGGACGCTAAGGATACTAGAGGAACTTGAAAGAATACCCGACACGTACTTTAAGCATTTGGTAGGTACGGATGGGTTTTATGAAATCAGGATTCAGTCTGGCCGTGACATTTTTAGGATCATCTGCTTTTTTGATGATGACAACCTTGTCATAATAGGGCATGGGTTTCAGAAGAAAACACAGAAGACACCTGCGCAGGAATTGGAGCGAGCCAAGAGAATTAGAAAAGACTATTATGCAAGCAGAAAGTAAAGATTTAACCAGCCTTGATCAATTCATTGAGGAGAACATTGGAGCTAAAAATACGAATGAGCGAGAGGAATTTGAACACGGGTATGAGAAATTCAAACTTGGCATTTTGATACAACAAGCCCGTGAAGAGAAAGGACTCACACAGCAGCAACTAGCAGAACTAGCTGGAACCAATAAGTCCTATATCTCAAGGATTGAGCGAGATTTGAAGGACATCCGTTTTTCCACTCTTCAGCGGATCATTAACGACGGTCTGGGCGGACACCTCGAAATCTCGATTAAACTCTAGAAATCCTACCTCATCGTCGCGCCACTAATAATCGGTCCAAAGAACACCGCATTCGCCAATAGCTTATTTGTGCCATACCAGTAAGCCCGGAAGTTGGTATTGTCATTGAAGCCAATGATGCGGCCACTGCCGACGCTTTGCAGGAGTATCGCTGGAGTGCCACTCAAAGCAGCCAGATCTTCAGGATGCGCATAACCGGAAATCATAGGGTTGCTGCCGTACCTGATCGGATGTGCCATGGTACTCTTATCAGTGGAGTAAATCACCTTATTAGCCTTGAAGATCGCCATCTTAGCTTGCCCATAACCAAACAGCAAGGGATGGGTAGTATCTACATCTGCTTCCAATATCGAACCAGCCAACACTCGAGCACCCGTTTTTCTACGGAAGAGTTCATAAGGCACATTGTTGACATCTGCTGATAGATTGGGCTGGTCAAAATCTATCCAGCCTTTAGCCTTTAGCCAATACAGCGCTCGCTCAAAGCCAATGAGGGTATTTCCTCGCTTTACCCAATCGCCAATCTCTGAGGTCACTTTTTCCGATAGGGAGTTGTAGTTGCCATCGACCATGATCATCGTAGTGTAATCATTGAGATCGAGACGATCCAGTTGATCCACATCTACCAGACTGACAGGTATCTCATAGCGTGTGTCGAAGAGGTGCCATACCTCCCCGGCATCATAGCTATTGACACCACCACCGATCGGCACGATGATGCTGGGTTGATTAAGCCGCTCAAACTGGTTGCTACCGAGATTGGTGCCGGAGGTGTAGCCTGATGACAGGGAAGCGACCTCTATACCTGTGGCATCAGCTACCTGCTGCATAAGGTCTCTGAGTTCTGTGGAGGTCTGTGTCTGTGATTTAACAGCTACCGTGATAGTCCCCCGGTCAAACTGTCGTCCACCCTTCTCACCAAAGGGCACCATGGCCACCTTCGCAATGACTCCTTTTCTCAGCAGCATATGTAGGGCCTTTGGAGCGAGGTATTCGCTCCATTCGAAAGCATAGGCATACTCACTTTGCGTCACTTTCGATGATGTTATTTCGGCTCGACCATAGGCTGATCCTTTGAGATCGGCGGTATACTGTCTTGAGGATAAGCTTGCATTGGGTAGCCCAAATGCCAATGGGAATGTCCAGCCTGAGATATCGTAGAACAGACTGTCCTTGAATGTACTGCGCTTCTCAAATATGCCGTGTATGAGACGATACTGCGCTTGATTCATCGGTACAACAAAGGCTTTGTCTTTTTCAAAGCGGGCGCCACCTGCTGATAAGTCCTTCGCAAGAGAGAATAGCTCAATGCCATGACGATCAACTATTTCAGCAAGTTTCTGAGTAGCATATTGGTCGTCACTTGCTCCAAAGACATAGGCTTTCACTGCATCGTTATTGGCCGCTTCCAGCGCGGACTTGTAGTATTCGTTTTGATAGTCGAGCAGTTCCTTGCGCATCTCATACCCTGCCTGTACAGTGGACTGACCTGCCGTGAAGTGGTTGAGGATACTGAACTGAAACTGAAGGATACCATTATCACTGTTTTGCTCAAATCCTCGGCTACTAGCCTGCTCGAATAGTATAGCCACGCCTCCATTGAAGTCAAGGTACGTCGGCCCACGACCGATGTAATAGTCGTCAAAGTTCTCCGCTGAGTAGTAGAGCGCTCCTCTGTCATCGAAGAATTTCGCATGATAGTCTGCGACCTTGTAAGTAAGGTCTTGGTTCTTTTGCGGGATCATCGGGTGCACCCTCGTCGGCTCTCCCGGGGAGAAGTGGAACGTAGAGTTGGTGCCCATCTCATGATGATCTGTCAGGATGTTGGGCTTCCACTCCTGGATTTTGGCAATACGACCTTGAGACTCAGGTTGAGTAAGGGGTAGCCAGTCGCGATTCAGGTCAAACCAATAATGGTTAGTCCTGCCCCTGGGGAAGGTCTCATTGTGCTCCCGGGTATTGTTGTCCGGTACCTCTTGCTTGGACTTATGACTGTTAACCCAGCTGGCGAATCGGTTAAGGCCATCAGGGTTGATCGATGGGTCGATCATGATGATCGTGTTGTCCAGCAGCTCTTTGGTAGGCTCGTCAATAGCAGCTGCAAAATGGTAAGCGGTGAGCATCGAAGCATTAGATCCACTGGCTTCATTACCATGAATACTGTGACCCAACCATACAATGGCAGGATCATCTTCACCTAGCGTAATGCTTTGGTTAGGGTCGGTATTTTGCAAATGTCTTGATTTAATCTCATCTAGCCGAGCATGATTTCTCTCGGATGTGATGATAGCGACCATCAGTGGACGGTTTTCATGAGTACGTCCGTAGGGTTGGATTATCACTCTTGGGGTGGCTTCACCTAATGCACGGAAGTAGTAGGCCAACTGATCATGGCCAACATGCCATTCGCCTGGTACATAGCCAATGATTTCTTCAGGAGTAGGTACATTTTCATCGTACTGATGCTTGTCAAGATCAAGATAGTAGTCCATGGTCAACTCCTGTGCGAGGAGCATTCCTGATAAGAAGATAAGGGAGAGCGTAAGTAGCTGTTTCATAGGTCGAGTGATTAGGAAATGAAGATAGAAAATTATTATTTGGGCTATAGCCCATAAATAGTGATTGGCTGCCGACAGTGTAATTCTGCTACTGATGAGACTAAAAATTCTTCTGTACCGGATCATAATGATTGCGGTAGCGTCCTGCCAGAAGCGCCACCCCAATGGGGTGAGAATGCTGATAAGTAATTTTGGTTGATCTGGTGATGGATGTAGACTTACGAAGTTTTCAAAACTTCGTAAGTCTTAGTCTAGGTAAATCCTTGGGAACGAACTGAAAGGGATGAAAAGGAACTCACTCACGTCCCAGCCATTTATTTCTGAGGTTCAATTGCTTCGGACTTGGATTGTCCATCAAGGTGAGCTCAAACTCAGTCTTGGTTTCCACCTCCATGGCCTTAGCTTTCAATTTTACTTTTTTCATCTTGCCTTTGACCTCACGCAGTACCACTACCTGCACCTTGTCTCCAGGCTCAGCGGTCGCCTTGAATTCCTCAAAGATGGTTAGGTAGTTGTCAAAGTTGACGTCTTGCTTGTTAAGCGAGAGTAGTTGATCGTTAGCCTGGTAACCCAATTCATGCCCGAAAGGATTCATACCCACCAGGTTGCTGACGACAAACCGCTGAGTCTCGTTATCTACCGTGAAGTTGACATTTCCCAGCGTGATCGCTTTTACTGTTTCCGGTAGGCGATAATCGATCCCTACGATCTCAAATAACTCTTCGTAAGGCAAAGGGTTAGGCTCCTGGACATACTTGATCAAGAAGGCCTCAATACCTGGATGGGTCAAATCTCCGATCTCGCCAAATAGTTCTTCATCTTTGAAAGAGACGTCCTTCCCATATTTCTTAGAGAGATCGGCCATGAGCTGCCTGAGCGAGTATTGGCCATTGGACCATTCGTTTAGCTTGATGTCAAGCGCCATGCCGATCAACGCACCTTTCTGATAGACATTGGGGTATTGATCTTTGTGCTTGTCAAGTGCACCAAGGCTCAGCTCAGTGAAGGGAAGTTCGTCCTTGTAGGCTTTGGCTGCCTCGATCTTGGTCTTCAGCACATTCACATATTGCGGTAGCGGCATGATCCCCTCATGCACCTGGATATGTCCGGCAAAGTACTCGGTCACACCTTCGTAAAGCCAAAGGTGCTTTGACATCTTGGGATTGATAAAATCGAAGTTGCCAATCTCCTCTGCGTGAATATTGAGTGGCGTGATAATATGCAAAAACTCGTGTGCGGCCACATCGCGGATGCTCTGTGCGAGCATGGCGGGGTTAAATTCCGGTAGGCTGTACATCGAAGAATAAGAATGCTCGAGTGCCCCAAAACCGCCCGAGCCACTCATACGATCCAGCAGATGGATGAGGAATGCATAGCGATCGACGGGTAGCGAGCCGCCTAGGTAAGACTGGGTCGCCTCGAGTATTTCACTCACATTTTCGGTCACAAAATCGGCAGTCAATACACCGTTGGGAGAGTACACCGAGACCAGGATATCCGCTCCACCCACTTCTACATTGACCGTATCCGGAATGCTGTACATGATTGGGCTGTCGGCCAGATTGAAGTAGTTACTTGCCGTAAACACATCTTTGATACTGTCTGATGCCGTTTTGATCAGCGCAGAAGCACCGTAGAAGCCGGATGGTTTCTTGAAGACCACCTCGTACGGAGTATCCTTCATACCCTCGAGATACCCAACAAAGCCATAGGTGTTCAGCACAAAATTGTCACCCTCCTCTATGTTGGTACCTGCCGGTTCGAAAATGAAATTGTTCTTATCAGTATCATAGCTGTCCTCAATCCAGTAAGTGATTTGAGCCAGCGATTGTGCATCATTGATTTTGCGGCGATTAGGGGAGATGCTGTCTACGACCATCAGCTCACCATCGAAATTGAAGGCTTCAAAGCGACTCATGAACCTGCCGAAATCATAAACGGCGTAGGTGCCCGGCACCATTTTGGGCATTTGAAACTCGATGTAGTCACTGTCGACAGGTGGCGTCTGGATGGTTACTTTGAGTTCGTCCTTCTGTACATCTGTGAGGTCGATGTACACGGCGTATTTATTAGAAGGATTGGATTGAGCGGTGACAGAGCCAACGGTAAAAACCAGTGCTATGCCTAACAGTGATCGAAGCATGTAAATAGATGAAATTATGAGAAAATCTAATTTTGCGCTGAGCTGGCTTGATTGTAAATTGAGCTGCAAGGTAATCCAAGTCGCTCATCAATATCAATTCAAACGAAAAAACCACTAGTTGGATGAATAAGTACGTGAAAATTTTCCTGAAAATACTGGGTGTGTTGTTGCTAGGGCTGGTGTTTGGTTTACTCTTCGTTTATCTACTTCTTGAAATACAAGGGTTTGGACTTGTCAAAGAAAAATATGGTGCCAAGCTCATGCCTGAAGAGCAGTTTGAAGCCAGTGGAGCTGACTTGCCTCTGGTTGCAGACACTACCGTGAAAAACGTGATCCTCTTCATCGGTGATGGTATGGGCATCAACCAGGTAGAGCTGACCCGATATCGCTATTACGGCCCTACCGGAAAACTCAACATGGAGCGGGTGCCCGTAGCTGGTCTTGTGCAAACCAAGCCTGCAGGAGACAGCTTGATTACTGACTCAGCCGCTGGAGCTACCGCAATCGCTACGGGCTACAAGACGGACAACAGGATGATTGCCATGACACCTGACAGTGTGGTCAGGTTGACGGTATTGGAAGCGCTGCAGAAGAGAGGATGGATGACAGGTCTGGTAACGACAAGTAGCATCACAGACGCCTCTCCAGCGTCATTTGCGTCCCACGTACCTGCCAGGGATATGATGATTGAGATCGCCGTGCAGATGCTTGACCATCGTGTCAACTTCATGGCAGGTGCTACCGGGGGATTTGAAGGCATTTACCCCCTTCAGAAGAAGTCGGTAGAAAAAATGGCAACTCAGGTGGGCTATGATGTAGTGCGCAAAAAGGAGCAACTCGCTACCGCAAATGACACCTTAGTGCTGGCACTTTTTGAAAACCTGGCCGCAGATGTCAGGGAAGAAGAAGTGAACTTCCTAACTACTGAACCGACGCTGAAAGAATTGACAGAGGCAGCCATTACAAGGCTGGACAAAAAAGAGGGCTTCTTCCTTATGGTCGAGCAGGAAGGCACAGATAATGGTGGTCATGTCAATGATGCGGACTATTTGACCGCTCATCTGAAACATATGGATGACGCGATCGCAGCGGCTTTGGCATTTGCTGAACAGGATGGCCAGACATTAGTGATCATTACTGCTGATCATGAAACAGGAGGACTGACCTTCGCACAGGGTAACATGCTGGATGGAGTCAGCGTCAATTGGTCAACTACCGGGCATACCGGACAGCCTGTCCCGTTGTTTGCCTATGGTCCACACGCCGCGAAATTTGGTGGCAAGATTGACAATACGGAGATACCTAAAATATTGGGTGAGATACTTGAGTTGGTAGAATTTAGTAGATGAGAGCTGACAGTTGATAGATTTTAGTTTTTATCTATAATCTATTATCTCTCAACTATTTTTTTGGTCGTTTTTCCTTCCTGATCATAAACTTCAACCCTGACCAATCATCACTCACTGCACAGACTTTGATATCCACCAAATCGGAGTTTTCAAGAATGTGAGTGCGAATCATATCCCGATTGATATTGGTGGGGATGCTGGATGAGCCCTTTGGCCAGGATACCCAGACCATGCCGGTTGACTTCAGGAGCGGGATCAATTGACTCTGCTCATTTGACAGCTCTTCATTGGCGGTCAAAAACCAATGAATAAAATCATAGGGCGCGGTGGCTCCTTGAAATTGAGCTCCTTCGGGGAGTTCTCCCAACCACTCCAGATATGACGTAGGTGGATTGATGGCCAGACACTGAAAGTCAGCTTTGATGCCTAGTTTCTTGAGTAGTGGAGTGCCTGAGTAGCCTTGAGTCATAGTCGCTTTTCTAATAGGATACGAGATTTCATCGGATCAGGATAGGCTTTCAATCCTGTGATGTAAAAGCCATTACGTACAGCAAACTGAAGCATGGCCTTATGCTCGTTTCGGGTTTTCATTCTCAAGTGAGTGTATTGCTGTTCACGGCAATAGTGCTCCATTTCATCCGCAAGAGCTCGTGCGACACCATTTTGTCGATAGTCAGGTAGTACGCCCCCCATCCATGAGTAGAAAGTGCCGTCACCTTCTCGATCGTATCCCACCTTAAATCCACAGGGTTCATCTATTTCTGCCAGGACAATGAGATGGTCTCGGCCTTCCAACCTGTTCCGATAGGTCTCCGCGCTGGCAGGATTTTCAAATTCCGGAATTAGTTGCGATAGTGCAACCGCCTCTTCGATTGTACCTCTCCGAATTTTTATTTTATTGCCGGGCATCTTTTGTGTACTCACCTTCAAACAGCAGCTTCCGCTCAGGGTCAATCTCCACTCGATCGACTGCACCATTAACCAGATATGAATATTCCTTGGAGGTGGAAGTGATGGGCATGGTCTTGATCAGTGGCTCATCCCGGTTGGTCACGTAGATCGCGACCTCTACTTCTAGTCCGTCAAAAGCACGCATCTGCGCCTGCCTGATCCTGATACTGGCTCTTTGATCACCTGGCTTTTGGCGCCATGACCACTCCAGCTTAGGCAGGTCTGACCTATACAGCCAGGTCGTAAAAAACCCCTCTAGCTCCATACCGCTATTTTTCTCAACGATTGCTCTGAAATCATCCGTCAAAGCGTTGCTATTCCGATAGGAGGCATAATATTCTCTAATAGAGGCTTGAAACACCTCATCGCCCACCTTATGACGAAGCATATGTAGAAACCAGGCACCCTTCTGGTAGCTATTGGCATTGAGCAGCTTAGTCAGCTCTACTATCGTAGTGTCGATGACCGAGCTCTTTGGTGATTTATTGTTGAAGTCCACCACACGGGTTCTGGCTTTTTCCAGATCAGCTTTCATTTCATCCCGGCCTTTTTCATTCTCTACATAAATCATCGTCATGTAGGTGGCAAATCCCTCACTGAGCCATACGTGATGCCAGTCCTTCTCGCTAGCCGAGTTACCAAACCACTGATGTGCCGTTTCATGAGCGATCAGTCGATCACGAGGTTCTTCACTATTCGTGATATCTTCATAGTAGAATATATTCCCCGCATTTTCCATTCCCCCGTAGCGCGTAGTTGACTGTACGTGAGCTAACTTAGCGTAGGGGTACTCCCCAATCCAATCCGAGAAGAACTTCAATATATTGACGGTCTCGTTGAATAGTGGTAAGCCCTTTTTAGCTTCTCCCTTATAGAGCCACGTGCTCACAGGTACTCCGGCTGCTTCACCTTGTTCGAACACCTCAAACTCCGCTGCACCCATAACCATCACCTTGGTCGGGATAGGCACAGAGTTGCTCCAATAATACTTTACTCTTTTGCCAGCCACTGACTCTTCCTTTTGAAGAAGGCCGGTGGCGATTACCTGATAATTTTTCGGTGCACTCACTGAGAAGTCGACGGTTGCCTTATCAGAAGGGTGGTCGACTGTGGAGAGCCAGTAGTGCGCGCGGTTAGGCCAGTTGTCACCAAAGACCGTGATTGCCTTCTTGTCAGTTTGGGAGATGATAAGCCCGTCCTTAGGTTGACCGGTGTAGCCTAGGGTTAGCTCAAATTCAGATCCCTGATCCAGGGATTCCGGTAGGTCGATCAGGATACGATCCTCCGAATGCACTATGTCAATGGACTTCCCATTATAATCTACACTCGATATTTTCATACCTGTGCCATCCTCGTTGAGGTCATCGAGATCAAGATAAAACTGCTGCAGCTGTTCACCCGCTACCGCAATTTTGATTTTAGCGACCACCTCGATGCGGCTTTCCTCTGGATACAGGTCGATATCAAACTGATAGTGCTGTATATCCACATTAGGATTTATTGGGTAGGGATCGCTCGCAAAACACTGCGTACTCAGGAACCAAAAGATGAGGAGGGCTACTCGCATTTTTTAGTTTAAAGCTAAGGGTACTTTAAGAGATAAGCCACCCGCCGATAAAATATGCAGCATCAGTCACATGGAGTGGGTAGTTCCAGACTACTGTCAAGAGCTTTTGCGATCTGGAAGTTTTCGCAGGCTAGCCGTGTTTTGTCTAGCGCCAATGCACTCTCGGCCATTACAAGATAGTTGAACGTACTATCCGGCCATATTTGGACTGACCATTTGGTTGCGTTGATGGCTTTTTGGTACTCCCCTGTTTCGTAGTAGGACTTTGCCAGGCCGCAGTAGAGCTCATAATGTTTTTGAGGTATTACCCGCGCGTTGATGAGCAGCGGGTAAGCTTTACCGTATATGGCTTCATAGTCGTTGATGGCGATGCGATTGCCCCATTCGTAGTATGTGAGCGCCTTGCTGTGGTCATTTAACCTATCGGTAAAAATGTCTGCTATACGTACGAGTAGATCCACATCTCGCAGGCCGTTGTTGAGGATATCTCTAAGCTGCTGTAGCGCCTTTTCCGTCTGCCCAATGCCCAGATAGGCTTCAGCCATCATTTTTTGATGCTGAACGGTGCGGGTTTTCGAGAAGCCTTCTACAAGCGCAAAATTCACAAGTGCCTGGTCGTACTTTTTGGCTCTGAAATAGGTTAAGCCTTCACTATAGATATCATCTATCATTTTGCCTTTGTATTCATCGATATCATCTTCGCCCGCCCTAAGACTACCCAGCCCGTTGATCAACATAATGGCTTTGTCGTATTTATTTTCCTGATACGCTGCTCTGGCCAACTCATATGTCGAACGTCGCTCTGCCATCTGTTCGGCATAGGATAGCTCCTTGTACCAGTTGTTGATCTGTACGGCCACCATCACTATCGATCCCATAGCCACCGCAAAAATGAAAGCGAAGAGGGTAGCTTTCAGGTTCTCTTTTGACAATACTTGCTTGTCATAGCCTGGTCTCTGATAATTGGGCCGGCGATAAAAACCACGGGCCGGAGGTGGTGGTCTATGTCTGGCAGGTTCGGAAAACTGCTCTTCTCCATACTTAAGTTTCAGGTCATACCGGGCACGGGCATACGGGTCAGAGAGTATTTGATAGGCGTTGTTGATTTCCTTGAAAAGCTCCTCCGTTTCGGGATTCTTATCAGGATGAAAATTAACAGCCTTTCTCTTGTATGCCTTTTTTATTTCCTCTGCATCTGCAGAAGAATGGATTCCTAGCAGTTGATAATAGTCGATCAAGATGATTTACCGATAGGGGAACAATGTAGTACTAACGATAAAACTAGGAAATAGTGAGGTCAAGCCTCGATTTTTTACCAAAGAACAGATAGCAATGCAGGCATATTTGGAAAACGATCATTGGTCAATGACCGCTCCTGATAGACGTGTATCTCTACCAGCCCTAGGGAGTGGATGCAAAGTTTGTCGTCGAGTCGCTCGATATCGCCGAGAAACGTACCCAATCCGGAAACCTCATATTCTGCTATGCTATTGACAGGGATGTAAATGCTCAGCTCATAAGCCTCATTAAAAAGTAGCTTTTTCCAGTTTTGAGTAGTGAAGTAGTCCTCAGCATCCAGGTGAAGCGTATTGTCTTTGATTGACAGGGACAAGTTTTCGACCACCGACTCAGGACCCTCGATGGTGATCATAGAATCCTTGGAGTTGATGAAGTAGATGTTGCCGGGTATACTCAATACTATATCGCCAAACTCCTCCTTTGGCTGGTACCTTGTCACGGACTGATCTGTACTTAGAAGCTCCGAGCATTCATATACAATGCAAGCGGCAATGGAGATGACTAAGAAAAGGTACACGAAGAGATTGGTCTTCATAGGTGGATATTGACGTTGCTTATTAGATGCGATTTCCAACCTCTTCGTTGCACCTCCACCTATAAAAAATGTTAATTTGTTCTGGAATACTAGACTCAAATGATAACTAATGAGTAACAAGGGAAAGAGACATAATAAATCATGGTTGATTTCGCGTCTAAAAACTTCTGGAAGTAAAAGAAGATATGTGATTGATGGGGATTATTCGGACACTCGCAACTCAAAGAGAAATAAAGATTGGGAAAACCTTCCTAAGTCTGAGGGTATGGGGCAAAGCTTTAAATTCTTTAACGAAAAGATAAACTACGGGATGCTGGTAAGGTTTCTTAAAGGCAAAGTAGGGGGTGATTGGAATGATATTCAAGTTGAGATTGAGCAACGAATACCAACAGACCTATTAGAATATAGGAGTTGTGTGAATTGGTTTGTGGCGGATCTAGTGGAAATTCGCTCAGACGGATTATGGGACAAACGCGAGCAGAAATATTTGAGAATTGAGCCTGATAATGTTGTTGACTGGGATCTTTTTACTTCTAAAGAATTCTATGTTGAGCCTAAATCAAACCTTCTTAGAAGAATAGGAGACTTCCCTTCCAAACGAAAAACGAAAGGAATGGATAGTGATCAGTTAAGAGTGTTTAGGGAAAATGAAAAACGAGCTAAGATGGAAGAAAAAGGCATTAAAAAGGGAGAGCAAGAAGAGGTCAAAAAGAAGATGAAGGAACTTCTAAAGAAGAATGGCGACCAAGAATTATTGTAGATTCTCATGTAAACTGTATGGATGTCCTTTGGTCAGAACTGATATGATAAATACTTGAATTTTAAAGAATAATTAATGCCTAAAGCAGTTGTCAGATAAAGTAACATCTAGGATAGTACTCCCTGAAAAGTACTATCTGGACTACTTCAGATATGTGGTCGACTTTATTCGGCAGATGTACCCCACTATGCTCGGAGAGCAGGAAGACTTCCTGAGGGCCTTTGAGGCTTTGAGCGAACCTGCGCAGTGTCTCTACCTTCGCATCAATGGCCGCAAGGGCTGGTATTTTCGACCTTCGAAGCTCTCTTACCAGGAAATAGTGGACGTGCCCGGTACTGTAAATGAGCTCCTTGATAAGGACTTTGTGAGACTAGCGGACACGGTAGACCTACCGGAAATGATCACCCCGATCTTTACCAAGCAAGAGTTGCATGACTGGCTTTCAGAGCGGGGAATTGACCCCCTTCCTCGAAAAAGCGCTCCAAGGTTGGAGATAGCTGAAACTGTATTAGAACATTTTGAGATTGAGCATTTTCAGGCATTTGATCAAGTGATCGTTCAGGAGCAACTGGCTCATATGGAGATGATTAAGATTATGTTTTTTGGGAATCCTTACGGAGATCTTAATCAATTCGTGGTGCGTGATGTTGGCAATGTGAAGATGCCCCATCAGAAGTTGGACAACTTCAAGCCCTTCTTCGAAAGTAGAGCGCAGATAGACCAGCAGTGGCAGTTGCTCCAGTGGTATCGTGACTTTAAGTTACTTGTCGAGGAGGAAGTGGAAATGGCCACAATTTGGAGTTGGCTTGAAGATAACACAAAGGTGTTCGACACAATATTTGATACAAGTCGTGTGATTTCAGATAAGTTCTTGTTTCGTGCGGGTCAATACTTCGAGAAACAAGAGGCACTGGGGGAAGCAACAAGGCTCTACAGTTGGTCGTACAGACCGGAGGCGTATGAGCGAAAACTCAGAGTCCTTATCAAGCTTAAGGATGATCAGGCTACAATGGACTATGCCGGATGGCTAGCTACTCACGGCCCCAACGCCAAGCTTAAGCTACTGGGCAAAGACTATCTCAAAAAGAACGGCACAGGTCGTGTGCTTAGAAGCACCACCGAAAAGATCAATACCGCACAAGTCATTGAAGTGGCTTATTCTCAGGAGAAAAGGATTGAGCAACTGGTACTGGACCACTTGGAAGGTCTGGGCTATTCAGGCTTCTTCTCAGAGAACTATATCTGGAGGAGCCTCTTTGGATTGGTGTTTTGGGATCAGCTTTATGCTGAGGATGCAGTCATTCATCAGCCACTACAGCGGCTTCCTTCTGACGTCTATGCTGGATTTTACGAGACACGCCAAGAAGAATTGACCGCTCACTTGTCCAAGTTGAGAAGCAAGGCAGCATTAAAAAACTGGGTAGCGCAGAAGTTCGATAAAGTGGAAGGAGAGGGCAATCCATTTGTCTCTTGGCACCCTGACCTCAAGTCAAATATTGATGCCTTTTTAAGTTGGATGAAGCCAGGTCAGGTCAAGGCTGTGCTGCTGGAGATGTCAAAAAATCCCAGAGAGAATTGCACAGGTTTTCCAGACCTATTCGTCTATAGCAAGAGCGAATATTACTTCTATGAAGTGAAGTCACCCAATGATCATCTATCTGCACAGCAGTTGTTTTGGATAGATTTTTTTGATGCGTATGGCATCAATGTAGATATCTTAAGAACTAAATAAGTGAAATGAAAACGGTACTGATTATAGTGATTGTGTTCATAACTCTTGGGGTAGCAAGCCTCATAATGAGCCTAGTCCACAATGCTTCTTGGTCCATAGTAGTGTTCCAATTGGGCTACCTGATTCTGGCCTGTTCTTTTGGCTATATCGCTTGGAAAAAGCACCAAAATGCCCAGTGTTTAACTAAACCGCGACAGTCGAACATGACGATTAATGTCTAACTTTGCAATGTAAAAAAAGCTCGCTATGAAAGTATTGATGTTAGGTTGGGAGTACCCTCCAAAAATCTCGGGAGGACTTGGTATAGCCAGCCAGGGACTAGCCAGGGGACTGACTCAATCGGGCGTCAATGTAGACTTTATATTACCACAGACCAAAGGACTGACCTCTACCAAGCGACTTCAACTCCTCGATGCTAATGACTACCCTACCAAGGGCACGGAGATCACCGACGTGCTTGAGGAGATTACTTCGGAAATTAGATATCTGGAGGTAGGTACCCGATTGATGCCATATCTCACACGAGTAGAGTTCGAGAAGATAGCCTATGAGACCACTACCGTAAAAAAGCAAGTGGCTGAGGAGGTAGTACTAGAGAAAATCAATTTGAAAGGGGGGTATGGCCCTGATCTCTTGCAGGAGATCGCCAAGTATGCCCTCGCGGTGGTAAATGCGTGCAAAGATGCGCAGTATGATGTCATTCATGCACACGACTGGATGACTTATCAAGCAGGAGTGATGGCCAAAGCAGCAACCGGAGCTCCATTGGTGCTGCATGTGCACTCAACTGAGTATGATCGCAGCGCCTACCAGATTGACCCAAAAATATTCGAACTAGAGAAAAAGGGACTGGAAAGAGCTGATGCTGTAGTGACTGTTTCCGATAGGGTCAAAAAAACCCTCACCAAGAAATATGGGCTGAAGCCGGCTATGGTGCAGGTAGTCCACAATGCAATATCTGCCACAGATGTAAAAAGTAAGAGGACGCCACGGTCTATCAAGGAGGCGCCAAAGGTACTGTTCGTAGGAAGGCTGACCGAACAAAAAGGCCCATCGAGATTTCTGGATATGGCGCTGGAACTGAGCCGACAATTCCCGGATGCTACTTTTACGATAGTTGGAGATGGACATTTGAGAAACGAGCTGGAGGCCAAAGCAGAACAATTCAGAATAGCGGATAAAGTCAAATTCACTGGATTCCTTTCTCATCAGCGTACACTGAGAACGATGAGTACGCACGACTTGCTGCTATTGCCGTCGGTGGCTGAGCCTTTTAGTCTGGTCGCATTAGAAGGAGCACTGGCCGGAATGCCCGTGATCATATCCAAAGAGGCCGGAGCGGCTGAACTGGTCAAGTCACTAAAGACGATTCCCTACTGGGATACACATACCTGGATAAAGGAAGCAGCGAGTATGCTGGACAAACCATCGAAAGCGACGCAGTACATGCAGCGAATTCATACTGAAGTAAGGCGACTCAGCTGGAAGTTGGTAGGTGAGCAAATGAAGGATATTTACTCAAGTTTGAAGTAGCTAAAGCTTGATGCTAAGTTTCTGGGAAAAGAAGGAATACACACACTACGATTATGCCGTAATCGGAGCTGGCATCACAGGATTGTCGACGGCTATCTCTCTTAAGGAGATGAGACCCACGGCGAGTGTCGCTGTACTGGAGCGGGGCTTTATGCCCACAGGGGCAAGTACCAAGAATGCTGGTTTTGCCTGTTTTGGGAGCCTTACAGAGCTAATGACTGATATCGAGGCAATGGGAGAGGAGGCCATGCTGCAGCTCGTGATGGACCGCTGGCAGGGGCTACAGTTGCTCAGGTCCAGGTTGGGTGATGCCACCATTGATCTCCAACTCAAAGGTGGGTATGAACTGATCTCCAAAGATCGGAAGGACTGTCTGGATCATCTTGGTCGAATGAACGAATTGCTGAAAGGACACTTTGGGCAGGACGTATTCCAACTCCGGGATAACCTCCTCCCGCAATTCGGATTTAGCAGAGATCAGATTTCGCATCTTATTCTGAATCCACTGGAGGGTCAGATAGACACTGGCAAGATGATGAAAGCCTTGCAGGCAAAAGCTGCGAGCTTAGGGGTGGAGCTTATTTTGAATGCACCGGTAGAGTCAATTGAGAAAGGTAGGGTCATAACAGAATTGACAGGCGGAGAAATGCATACCTTGAATGCAGGCCAGATAGCAGTCTGTACCAATGCATTTACCAAAAAGCTACTTCCTGAACTACCACTAACACCGGGTCGCGGAATAGTATTGGTCACCAAACCCCTGGATCAACTTCCGTTTGAGGGTACATTTCACATGAACGAGGGGTACGATTACTTTAGAGATTTTTACGATAGGGTCATCTATGGAGGCTCCAGAGATGTTGATTTTGCGAGTGAGTCCACCACAGAGTTTGGTATCAACGAGATCATACTGGAGGAGCTAAAGCGGCGATTGACCACCACCATTCTTGGACATGACCAATACGAGATCGATCATGTATGGTCGGGTATCATGGCATTTGGAGAGGACAAAAGGCCGGTGGTGAAGCGTATAGATGAGCACACCGTCGCAGGAGTGAGGCTAGGTGGCATGGGAGTGGCACTTGGGAGCCTGGTAGGTCAGAAGCTCGCTGAGCTGCTCACTGCCGAGGCATGAGTACTATTTCCTTCAACATCTCGGAAACAGCCTTTGCAGGTAGCTGGAGAGGTCGCGCTTAAATTCATCAAGGTTTTATTATCTTTCGTTTTTCATCCCATACTACAAATCAATTTTAATGGACAAAGAGAAACGCCAACCTTCATTACTGGAGGCCTTCATTCCCATTATTTTCCTGATCATCCTACTCTCCTTCAACGTCAGTGTTTTTGGAGATGATGCGCTGGCAGGCAGCAATCAGATAGTGCTGATCTTGTCTACCGCCGTAGCGGCCCTTGTGGCCGCACGACTAGGCTTTGACTGGAATGAGTTGCAGGAAGGAATCGTGAAGAGTATCAGTTCTGCAATGACCTCTCTGCTGATCCTATTGTTGATAGGATCGTTGGCAGGTACCTGGTTGATCAGTGGGATCGTACCCGCAATGATCTACTATGGACTGCAAATCCTGAGTCCCGGCATTTTTCTGTTTGCCGCATGTATCGTCTGTGCTATCGTGAGTATTGCGACGGGTAGTTCGTGGACTACTGCTGCTACGGTTGGTATAGCATTGATAGGTATCGGCAAAGCATTGGGGATCTCAGAAGGACTGATTGCCGGAGCTATTCTAAGCGGCGCTTACTTTGGCGATAAGATGTCTCCACTATCAGATACGACCAATCTAGCCCCGGCGATGGCAGGCACTGACCTTTTTACCCACATCAGGTACATGGCTTATACCACCTTTCCATCAATCACTATTTCCCTGATACTCTTTCTAATTATAGGCTTTAGCTCAGGAAGTGATGGAGCTATCTCCAATACGGCCGTGATGCTCAGTGCCATCGAGTCCAAATTCAATATCACTGCTCTTCTATTCATAGTGCCTATTGTCGTGGTGGTGCTGATCGTGAGAAAGACACCAGCTATTCCCGCGTTGTTGGTGGGTACGCTGTTGGGAGGGGTTTTTGCGTTGATTTTCCAGCCCAATATTGTGCGAGAGGTGGCCGGTATCACCGGCAGCACGCTTGATGTGATGTTTGTAGGCGTGATGAAGGCGCTCTACGGCTCTGTCGCTGTGTCTACCGACAATGACATGGTCAACGAACTCTTAAGTTCAGGAGGCATGTACGGCATGTTGGGTACCATCTGGCTTATCCTATCGGCAATGGCCTTTGGTGGGGTCATGGAGAAAGCCGGACTCTTGAAACGCATCGCTTCAGCTGTGATCTCCTTAGTCAACAGTACGGGATCATTGATTGCCTCTACTGTCGGCACCTGTGTATTTTTCAACATTACAGCATCTGACCAGTACTTAGCAATAGTCGTTCCCGGTAGGATGTACGCTGATATCTACTGCGAAAGAGGGCTGGCTGCTCAGAATCTTAGCCGAACTTTAGAAGATAGCGGAACGGTCACCTCGGTATTGATCCCATGGAATACTTGCGGCGCATATCACTCTACAGTGCTCGGAGTAGGTACATTGGCCTATGCCCCATACTGCTTTTTCAATATCATTAGTCCATTTATGACCATACTCTTTGCTTACCTCAATATCAGAATCAAAAGATTGGTGGGTGCTGAAAAGGTAGCCGCTTAATGTATCCTGAGAAAATCACAAAAGATGAGGTCAATGAGCTACCTCTGATCAAGTATGAAGGGCCAATTGCCTTGATTGACAAGGAAGAGGACTATAAGAAAGCACTTTCAGAATTGAGAAAAGCCACTGTTATTGGCTTTGACACAGAGACACGGCCAGCTTTCAAGAAGGGCCAGTCCTTTGATGTTGCGCTGATACAGCTGGCGATCCCGGGGATTGTTTTTCTGATAAGGCTCAACTTACTTGGACTGAGAGACGGCCTTATCGGGATATTTGAGAACCCTGATATCAGGAAAGTCGGGATCAGCATCCGAGATGACATTATTGACCTTCAAAAGATGAATTCTTTTGCGCCACAGAACGTATTTGAGATCAATGATGCAACAGCCAATATCGGGATCATAAATCAGGGCGTCAGAAATCTTTCCGGGATTATTCTGGAGTCCAGAATTTCTAAAAGCCAGCAGACATCAAATTGGGAGAACCCAACGCTTCATCCGAAGCAACAAGTTTACGCAGCTACTGACGCGTGGGTATGCCTTGAGATTTATGAGAAGCTGTTGAGACAGGGTTTTATAGAAGACTGACCTTGATCAGACTATTGAGCGCGAATGCTTCCGGAAGCCGATCCGCCTGACTTTTGAGTATCTCTCCCTGGATCAAACAATCTGAGGTAAACTCTTGATTCATGATGTCTACAGGCAGTTCGTTGAGTTTGCGCATCACCTCGTTGGTCTCAGTATAGGGGAATCGTACCTCAATCTTTTGAGTGATTTTCTTTTCAACTATGGTAGCATTTTCAAGGGCAGCAGTAGCGGCAGTACGGTAGGCGTGGATCAACCCACCAACTCCGAGTTTGGTGCCACCAAAGTATCTGACAACCACTATTAGTGTGTTGAGGACCTCAAAAGACTTAATCTGACCTAGAATTGGGTCTCCGGCCGAGTGATTGGGCTCCCCGTCATCATTGGCTCTTGTCCGCACCTCATCTATACCGAGGCTGTAAGCATAGCAGTGGTGTCGTGCATCATAGTACTGCTTTCTCAATTCCGATAGGTGCTCGCTCACTTCCTCCTCGGAGCTGGCTGCTAGCGCTACCGCAATGAATTTACTTCCCTTTTCTTTGTAGAAGCCTTCTCCAGAGCGCCCTATGGTCAGGTAGGTGTCCATCTACAATTCCTTCAGATATCTCTTGGCTTCCTTTTCGATCATGTCATTATCATTAATCGACATGGCCTTTTCAAAATTGGTTCTGGCGGCTTCTTTATTATTATTCTGCAAATCTATCCTGCCTAATCCCAGATAGGCTATGGCCTCATAATAGGAGCCCTTGTCCGTAAGCTTGCCGGTGGCAAGCGCGTCATTGTAAAACCTGGCTGCCGGTTCTTTTGCCTTGATCCACTTTTCCAGTAGGTAACCTTTCATGCTCTGTCCCAGAAGGAGGTAGTAGGGATTGTCGGCATCAAGGAATCTCTCAGCTATTGGCTCTGCCAACTCAAACTCATTATACATGATGTAGCACTCAAGTAGCTTGGCCTTAAAGTATTGATTGTTGGGATACTGATCAGTCAGCCGGAGTAAGTAGTCCTTGGCCTTCACAGGCTCCATCTCGTAGCGCAGGTAGATATAGCTCAAGTAGAGATGGGCCTCTACATTGGAGAGCACCGCCTTTTGAGTAGCTGTATGAATCTGTTCCAGCCCCAGCTCAATATCACCACTTCTAAAGAACCAGAGGAAGGGTTTGTAAATGGGATGACGCTGAGGATACTTCTCTCTGAAATAATTGTAGATACCTGTCGTCAAGTAGAATTCAGGATACTCTTCGACGAGATCAAAGCCAGACTTGATAAGTCCATAAGTCTTTCTTGCCTCACCCAAAGCTTTCATGTAATTGCCATCATCTGCATAATATTCTGCGAGCATTCCCCTGGCGGACATCTCAAAAAAGACTCCTTCCGCGTGATCTTTGTCTACATCAAGCAACTTTTGGGCGGCTGTGATTGATTCCTGTAGCAGTGCTTCGTGTTTGGCAAATTCCGGTAGGGAAGTTTTCATGGGAAAAACTGACCAGCTAATGGCTAGTGCCCGCATCATCGGAACCACTGGATGTCCGGGAAGTTGCTCGCTCACCTCGGCGATGATCAACTCGGCAGAGTCCGGCTGCTGATTGTAGATAAATCGCGTGCCTTGCTTGACCAGTTTGATATTGGCAGGGTCGTCAAATAGCGCATATTGAGCTGATACACTGTGCTCAAAAAATAGCAGAATGGCTGATAGTAGTACCCTAAGGATCATTGATGTCGATTGTGAGATAGATCGTTTCCCGCGATTGGTTCCATGAAACACTAACAGATTCTGACAAACATAATTGTTTTACTTTAGCTGAAGTATGTCTACTGCGGCTTCTTTTGAGGTAATTGATGGGTGGGGTGAGATGCCTGGAAACCTTCTTTTCGATCCAATTCTTTACAACCAGAATGCATTTATCGAGCTGAAAGACTACCACAGCCTGAAAACTTTTGTGGCGCTTGATCAAAGTGGTCAAATATTGGCTCGATTGCGACTTGCAAGGTCGCACAAAGATGCTAATTGGGTGAGTCTACCAGGTGCGCCTTTTGGGGGTATTGAAGCCACCTCCCGGTACAACAGCTTTGATTTTTTGATTTACATAAAATCTCAGTTCAGAATCGACGAGGTAATAGAATTAAGAGCTTCACCAGCTATATATGCGGATCATCACCAAGCTATAATAGATGCAGGGTTCAGTATATCTGGAGAAGAGATAAATCATCATGTAGGGCTGAGCTCCGATATTCAATTACATACCATGGAGGTGCGTAGGCTGAAAAAAGCTGAGGCGGCAGGATGTGCATTCAAGAAGTGGCCCTTGGATGGGGAAGGCGCAACAAAACTCCATGACTTTATTTCAGAATGTAGAAAAGCTCAGGGTCTTACGATTAATATCGGCGAGAGAGATTTTAAAAGAACTATTGATGCTCTGCCGTCTGCCTATCAGGCTTATGTTGTGGAGCTGGAGAACCAGATAATTGCAGCTACCGTGGTGGTCAAAGTGACAAATGATATCGCCTACAATTATCTACCAGCTTCTGACAAGGCCTATCATCTCCTGAGTCCTATGGTGCTATTGATGGATAGACTTTATGTCGAGCTGAGGAATCAAGGATTCAAGACCTTGGACTGGGGAGTTACATCGATAGATGGGGCTGAACAAAAATCCCTTGCCAGGTTTAAAGAGGCGATGGGGGCGGTGAGGAGTAGGAAGCTTACTTATTGCTAAGTATTATGTGAATGCACGTTTTCGTAAACGGCCATGATCTGCTGGCATATCATTTTGCTCGAGTATTTTTCAAGGAAGGTTTTCCTGATATGCTTTTCATCGAATGAATGATAGTTATTCATCATTTTCTCAGTCGCCAACCTGAGCGCTTCTTCATCATTTGGAGAAGTTAGTAGCCCGGTTCGAGAAGTGACCATCTCTGGAATACCGCCAACGGCTGTAGCCAGAACAGGCAGCCCTGAAGCCATAGCTTCAATAATTACAAGTGGGTTATTGTCGAAGTGGGAGGGTAATATTAAAAACGCACTAGTTCCAAGATGCTCACTGATTTCCGGTTTTGTGAGCTCACCGGCCCATTGGATAGACGGGTGTTCCAGTTGTCTGGTTAGTGGGCCGTCTCCGATAAGCTTTAGCTGCCAGTCAGGGTATTTTTCAGAAATTCTTGGCCATACCTGCAGCAGCTCTGATATGCCCTTTTCTTTTACCATTCGACCGACAAATGTTATGGTATTACCGGGTTTTCTGATCCTGCCAGTAAAATGCTCCTCCTCAATGAGGTTGGGGATAACAAGTGGCTTAGAACGAGCGTATGGTTTTATTTTTTGAGCCAAGTCGCCGCTTACTGAGATCACCCGGGAAGCTTTTTTCAAGGCCTCTTTCAAAGGCGGAATAGGCTCACCTCTGCCATCTTGGAGTGAAGAGAAAGGAAAGGGCCCCATGTGCTCCGTAATAATATAGGGCACATCAAATTCTGCTGATAAGCGCATTGCGATCACACCGGCAGGATGACTCACGTGGGCATGAATCACGTCGATCTTTCCAAACTTGTTCTCGAAAGCTACTAGGTTTTCGCGATTGGCCTTGATGATTTGAGATAGGTTCCCGTTACGCCATTTGCGGGTCCAGGTGAAAGCAGGGGTGAAGTACTCGTACGCATTCGTACTTAGTTGCTTCGAGCAGCTTTTTTTGCGTAAGCCTTCAAGCTTGGATGATACTCTCCACAAATTGGCTTTATCCCACCAGAGTGATCGGTCGTGTGATCCCCACAGGCTGACCGCAAAATTGCTTTGTGGAAAGTGCTGAGCCAAAGCAGACACCTGCTCTTTTATAAATATTCCTGTGATGGGAAAGTCAGCTGTAGGGTACCAGGAAGGGATTATCAGCACATTCATCGGCATCAAATCTACAGAGTCCTGCGACACTAGGAAACATAAAGCTTAAGCTGTGTTAATTTTATGGATTGAATATTCAGCCCCTCTGATATGTCCTTCCCCAAAACATCTATCCTTTGCCTCTGCTACAATCATGAGTCCTATGTTGAAGAGGCTATTGATTCGGCCTTTGGGCAGGACTATGAAAATATTGAAGTCATAGCGGTGGACGATTGTAGTACGGACAAGAGTCGGGATGTTCTTTCTGACCTTACCAGAAAATATCCCGGTCTACTACTTATCTCCAACTCAGCCAACCTAGGCAATTGTGCCTCCTTCAATAAGGCTTTTAATCAATCTACTGGTGATTATATCATTGACTTGGCCGGGGATGACATCTTAGCTCCTGACAGGGTCTCTGTTGGAGTGGATGTGCTAGGGTCTGAGAGCGATGACATTGGCGTTCATTATTGTGATCACGAGTGGATAGACCCTACCGGAAAATCATTGGGATACCAATACGAGAGAAGCAAGGATGGAAGCTTAAGAAATCCACCACCGTCTGGAGATATTTACGTCGATGTACTTGAGCGATATTTCATCAGTGCGCCCACTATGATGATCCGCAGGCAGGTGCTGGAGCAGCTAGGCGGATATGACGAAACTTTGTCATATGAAGATTTTGACTTTTGGGTAAGGTCTTCCAGAAGTTGGAAATACAAATTCTCTAGTGAAGTGCTGGTTAAGAAAAGAGTCCTTCGAAACTCACTTTCTAAAAAGCAGTTTCGATTTGGGAGTCAGCACGATCGAAGCACTTTTCAGGTATGTCAAAAGGCACTCAAGCTCAATAAAGGCATTCAGGAGCATAATGCATTGAGAAGGCGAATCAGCTATGAAAGAAAGCACGCAATCGCCAGTGGAAATCTAAAACTGGCTAAGGATTATTATAGCTTAATTAGGGAGGTAGATTTGCTCCTGAAGTCACTCAAAAGCTAGCGACGGTTATCACTATCCTGCATCATACTTAAGTAGCTGTAGTAGCGGGAAGTGTGGATTTCACCATTTTCAAGGGCCTCAAGTATCTTACAGCCGGGCTCTTCCATGTGCTGGCAATCATTGAACTTACAGTCACCTAAAAACCTTCTCATCTCAGGGAAATAGTGACTGAGCTCGTGCTTTTCGATCTCGAGAAGGCCAAGTTCTTTGATACCCGGCGTATCAATTATATATGACCTGGGAGCTACCTCAAACACCTCAGCGAACGTAGTAGTATGAACCCCTTTGTTGGCAAAAGCCGAGACCTCATTTACCTGCTGTTCAGCATCAGGAACAAGTGCATTGAGCAGGGTGGATTTACCCACACCCGAGTGTCCTGCCATCATCGTGAATTTGTCCGTAAGGAGAGACTTGACTTTGGTCACATCAGCCTTGTCAAAAGCACTGACTATATCAACTTGATAGCCGACTTCCTCATACATTTCGACCAGAGGGCGCACTTGCTCGAGATCCTGATCGTCAAGTAGGTCCTTCTTATTAATTAAGATACGAGAAGGTATTCGGTACGATTCTGCAGTCACAAGCAGCCTGTCAATAAAGCCAGTAGAGGTCACAGGTTGCTTGATCGTAGCAATGATGATGGCCTGGTCTATATTGGCCGCCAGCAAATGTCCATGATCTGTTTTTTTAGGAGACTTCCTAATCATATAGTTAGTCCGCGGCGCTATTTCAGTAATGATCCAGGCATCATTTTGAACCTTGTCTTCTTCTATGCTCACCCAGTCACCTACCGCAATGGGGTTTGTGATTTTCTTATTAACCAGCTTAAACTTACCTCGCAAGCGGCATTGGTAGTGCTTACCATCTTCAGCCAATACAGCGTACCATGATCCTGTTGATTTGGTGACTCTCCCCTTAAGCATCGATTTTCTCGTTAAGGTAGTCCATGATTATGCTCGTTGCTCCGGCATTTTCTTCTACTTGTTGGCGAGCACGCCGACCAGCCTCTTTTCTTTTGTCCACGGTATCAAGCAGTAACATAAGCAGTCTTTCAAACTCTGTAGATGAAGCTATTTCAAAGGCTGCACCATTCTGCACAAGTTCGAGTGCCTCTTGAAACTTGCTGTTTTTCTCATGCTTTGCGAATAATATTGGGATACCCCATGTGGCGGGCTCCAGCGTGTTGTGCAGTGCTCCACGTGCTCCACCACCTACATAGGCTATATCAGCATATCCGTAGAGCGATGAAAGCATGCCCATGTTATCAATAATCATTGGGGTATTCTTAGCAGGATCTTTTGCATCTGCCTCCGAATATCTTACTGAACCCGGGAACAAATCGAGTAATTCCGATACCGTTACCTCATCCACATTGTGAGGTGCAATGATGACGATTGAAGTCTCAAGCGCCTTCGATAGCCCGGACTTGATCAACTCTAAATCCGAAGGCCAGCTACTGCCTACAACTATGACAGGCGCATCTCCAATGAATTTTTCGATGATGGGTAGGCTAGGTTGCTCAGCAGAAATATCGATGACTCTGTCATATCGCGTGTCTCCTGAGATTATGCCGTTAGTCACTCCGATAGAATTTAGGAGTTGAAGTGATTGATCATTTTGAACAAAGAAACGATCAAACTTCTTCAGCATGCTCTTATGAAGTCCTCCGTAGAATTTAAAGAAGGGCTGAGATGGTTTGAAGATCGTACTAATTGACACCAAAGGCACTCTCGCCTCATGAGCTACTGATATATAGTGATACCAAAATTCATACTTGACGAATATGGCCAGCTGAGGTCTCGCAATACCTATAAAGGCTCGGGCATTTTCAGGAGTATCGAATGGAAGATACGTGACGAGATCCGCCTGGTCATAATTCCTGCGCACCTCATAACCACTGGGAGAGAAAAAAGTGAGCAGAATTTTAGTCTGTGGGTGAAGAGATTTGATTGATTCGACAACCGGACGTCCCTGCTCAAACTCTCCAAGTGACGCGGCGTGAATCCAGATCGGTCTATCGCTTGATCCCGAGGCAAAGTAGTGCCGAAGCTGAGATAAGGCACTTTTTTGGCCTTCATACAATTTCTTAGCCTTTGGACTAAGGACTGAAGCTACTTTGATAAGAGTGAAATAGAGCCGGGTGGCCAGGTTGTAGATCAGCAGCATTGTCACAAAAATAGGAAACCCTTGACTACTGGGTTACAGTTTGCATGAGAATGATAGTGGGATTACTCCTTGATTATGGTAATAACTGAATAGATTTCGTCCCGATTGGATAAGCGTATGGGCTTCAGAGTGCTAGTAGCCGATTGGAGTGGCTATAAATAGAAAGTCCGCCAGGAGCGGACTTTCTTTAATTTTAAACAGGTGTATGAATAAAATTTGTGTTATGTAAGGGTTAATACGCCTTACCCACAAAAGGTAACCACCTGATGAATTTTTTTTAGTTCATGCTGGAAGTCAATCCAGCAGAAGGGAATTTAGACAGACTTTTCGCAGTAGTCAGAACCAATGGAGGTTGTACTTTCTGAGTCTTAGAAACCTGAGCGTCAGCTGTAAGGACTTGAGTATCCTCTCTCAATCCCTTGCCAAGGACCAATAGCATAAGCAACACACCTATCTTAACCAAGAAGCTTTTTTGGCTTATCAACTTTACTATCATTGGGGGGATTATAATTTATTCTAGATCAAAGAAACTATTATAATTCGAAGTAATGACTATAAATCGATTAATCCAACATCTTTAGGGTTAAAATACAATTATCATTCGACGAATCGAATTAATACTATGACGAAAATCAAAGTGCTCTTTGTATGCCTGGGTAATATATGCAGGTCACCATTAGCTGAAGCAGTTTTTTCTGATAAGGTAAGGAGAGCAGGCCTTAAAGAAAGCATGCTGATAGACTCATGTGGTACAGGCGCTTACCATATAGGGCATTTGCCCGATCCCAGATCGATGGCTGTAGCCAGTGACTATAACATTCCGATGGATCATCGTGCTCGACAACTTACTAAAGCGGATTTAACTGACTTTGATTATGTGATAGGCATGGATGATGAGAATATGTACAACATTGGGAAATTGAGCAGTAGTCCAACAGCAGAGATCTTCAAAATGAGGAAGTTCGATTCGGAGGGAGACGATGAGGATGTCCCCGATCCATATTACGGCGGTGACGAGGGGTTTGAGAGCGTTTACCAAATGCTAGACAGATCGAGTGACGGGTTATTGGCATATATGAGAAACAAGCATGGGCTTGACCGATCATAACGCAGAAGCATTTTTTGAGCAAGTTTTATTCCAAACCTGCGGATCAGATCTACCTATCAAGGGCTATCAGTTTGTCTCCGGAGGATGTATCAACAATGCGTTGAGGCTCGATACGCAGGAGGGAGATTTTTTTCTCAAGTGGAACGAGTCTGAACCCGTGGACATGTTTGAGAAGGAGTCGTTGGGACTTGAGCTACTTCGAAAGTCTGGCAAAATAGCTGTACCGGAACCCATCGGGTTTGGCACATGCCAGGACAAGGCTTACTTGCTGATGGAATATCTGCCAACCCATCGCCAGTCGAGCAACTATTGGAGTCTTTTAGGGCATCAACTCGCCGATCTCCATCGGATTTCGAGTGATACATTTGGGCTGGATCATGATAACTACATAGGCAAGCTACCGCAACGGAATACCGCCTGTTCCCAATGGGTAGAGTTTTTCATTCAGCATCGACTGGAGGTTCAATTGGGGCTGGCCATATACAATGGTCACGTCGATACCGCATATGCTCTTCGATTTCGGAAACTCTATGCCTTGCTGCATGATCAGCTTCCTGAGGAGTCACCCTCAATATTGCACGGCGATCTCTGGAGCGGCAATGTAATGCCCGGCCATGAAGGACAGCCCACTATTTTTGATCCAGCGGTATACTATGGCAGTAGAGAAATGGAGCTCGCATTTACGCAACTCTTTGGTGGATTTGACCAAAGCTTCTATGCCGCTTATCACGAGTCATTTCCGCTATCACCTGGCTTTGATGACAGAGCGGATCTCTACAATTTGTACCCACTACTCGTACATGTCAACCTTTTTGGCAGCAGCTACCTCTCCGGTATAGATCGAACCCTGCGCAAGTACCTCTGATCAGCGATAGACGAAGTGGGCGGTCTTCCTTGATTTTTGCTCAAGGATGAGTTCCTTACCAGCAATCAATGTATCCACTGTAGCTGGCTGATAATTATTGAGAGTAAGCAGGGTCAGCTCACCATTGTATTGGATCTCGAACTGATCCCTAAGCGCGTCGAATATCTTCGTCAGCTTATAAGAATTATCGTCAATACAAATAGAAAAAGTAGTGGCGGAGTTTTGCATCAGATTGATCTTGACATTGAGTTGGTCAAGTGTGTGAAAAATCAAACCCAACGTGCGCTCATCAATAAAGGTGAACTCTCTTTTTCTGAATGAGATAAGGAGCTGTGAGGTATTGAAGATGATAGCTGAGTACGGCTCGGAGCTTTTTTGATTGGAGATGACCGTACCCGAAGTATCGGTGTGCTCAAAAGACCTTACCCTTAGCGGTATAGATTTTAGGGCTAGTGGCCGCATCGTTTTGGGGTGAATCACCTTGGCGCCATAGTAGGTCATTTCACCGGCCTCCTCATAGCTCATCGAAGGAATAAGCTTTGCATCTGAGAGTCGTTTTGGATCCGCATTTAGGATGCCAGGTACATCCTTCCAAATGACGACTTCTTCCGCATCGATGCAATAGCCAATTACTGCTGCCGAAAAGTCCGAGCCTTCTCTTCCCAGAGTGACGGTTTCATTGGCACTGGTCGACCCTATAAAGCCTTGGGTGACCTGAACCTTTTGTGATTTATCAGCTAGTAGTTTTTGCTTGACAAGATGCTCTGTCAGCTCCCAATTGATCTTCGCTTCTGTAAATGCGTCATCTGTCTTGACCATCAGCCTGGCGTCTACCCACATTGCGGCAATGCCCGCCGATTGCAGATAGGCGCTGACTATCCGTGTCGAGAGAAGCTCTCCACAGGCAACCACTGCATCATACTGAGCAAATACATTTCCCGATAGGGAAGAAAGATGGTGAGGCACTTTTGCGAATAAAGCCTCCACATGGATACTTAGATGATTTTGGCCTTCCAATCCTAGCTCCTCGATGATGGTGAGATGCGCATTCCGCAGTTGCTCAAGAAGAGTCAGGTACTCCTGATCTCCTGAGTTGTACATTTTTATGATTTCTTCCAGTTTATTGGTTGTCTTTCCCATAGCAGATATGACAATGATCAGTGCATCCGTGGAGTGACTTCCCAATATTTCCGCTAAGTTTTGGATGGCAGGAGCATCTTTGACA
>CAYGOT010000009.1:66606-102345 GCA_964351595.1 uncultured Roseivirgaceae bacterium
CACACCCAACTCAACATTTAAAATCCTTCATTATGCAAACTTTTTAAATGATTCCAGAAGCATTTTTTGTTGTTATTCCTACCTTTGTAACCGTAAAGAAAATCTGATGAATAAAAGCAATTTAGGACTTCCTATCGGAACAACCTTAGACCGATTTATAAAGCGCAAACAAGACGAGTTTCCCTATGCCACTGGTGAGTTGTCACAGCTGGTGAGAGACATAGCCTTAGCAGGAAAAATCATTAACAGAGAAGTGAACCAATCAGGCTTGCTTGATATTTCCGGCGGTTTTGGGGAGAAGAATGTCCAGGGTGAAGATCAGCAAAAGCTGGACGTCATTGCCAACATCAGGTTCATCAGGGCCCTGAAAAATGGAGGTGAGGTTTGTGCGATAGTTTCTGAGGAGGACGAAGAGGTTATTAACCTCAATCCTCAAAGTCGCTATGTGGTCTGTATGGATCCCCTCGATGGATCGAGCAATATCGATGTGAACGTATCTATTGGTACGATCTTTTCCATTTATCGGCGTAAGTCCCCATCGGGTGGGCCCGTTCAAATGGAGGATATTTTGCAAAAAGGATCAGAACAAGTAGCTGCTGGCTACATCCTCTACGGCTCCTCTACGATGATGGTATATACTACGGGCCATGGCGTACATGGCTTTACCTACGAACCAAGTCTAGGCGAGTTTTTGCTTTCTCATGATATTATGAAGTGCCCTACAGATGGCAAGATTTACTCTATCAATGAAGGATCTTACAATGTGTTTGATCAACATGTGAGAGACTACATCGAATACTGCAAGTCATCCAACTACTCTGCCAGATACATTGGGTCACTTGTGGCAGACTTCCATAGAAACATGCTCAAAGGAGGTATTTACATGTACCCCAGCACGGACAAAGCTCCCGATGGCAAGCTTAGGTTACTCTATGAGTGCAATGCCTTGGCATTAATTGCTGAGCAGGCAGGGGGAAGGGCCTCCGATGGTAAGCAGCGTATATTGGATATTGTGCCGAAAGCGCTGCATCAAAGATCCCCACTCTATATTGGCTCCAGAGCCATGGTAGATAAAGCTGAAGGCTACATAAACGGTCAATAGCTATTGACCGCTATACTTCTGACGGAGTATAGCCTTTTGCAATTCTCTTTCTAATATATGTTTCGCAAGTGAGGTTGCGATTTGATCGGGCTCTTCATTGGCCAGTACCTGCTGGAAGGTAGATTCCGGTAGGTCTATCCGATACATGATGTTGATGAGTCGCTGAAAATCTTTGTCCAGCAAGTATTGCACAACCTTTGTCAGCCGGGCTTCCAGGGTTTCGGCACTGAGTGCATCTGCTAACTCAGTGTCGTCCAGCCCAAAATCTTTAGTGATGAGTTGTGCGCCGATCTGCACCATCTCACGGTCAGGCATAGCTTACTCTGACTTCTCCGACTCAGCGGCTTCCTCTTCCTTGGCAGTGAGGAGCTCAGGCGCCTCCCTCACGAGTATGCCATACCAGCTGACCATCTTCTTGATATCGCTAACGTAGACACGCTCTGCATCGAATGTAGGCAGAACGAACTTCAAAAAAGCGCGCAATTCTTCAGGATCTGATGAGCTAGACAGGCCTGTATCCCCATCAAATTCGGCATGTATTTTTTGAAACACCTCTTCCAATGGTACCACACCATCCTCGTCGGTCGTGTAGACCGATATCTCTGCCAGTATTGACACTTTGGTGTGTCCGTTGACGATTAATTTCTTCTTCTTGTCATCCAGCGACTCGAGGATTACTCCGGTACGGGTCGGGTTGACTACTTTATATAACCCACCTTTTCCGCTAATGGTGGCAATCTCTTTAAATTCTATCATAGCTGTTTAATTCTGAGGCAAACATAAAATTTTTATGGCTTCCCTTGATTAATCTCTTCTATATAATTGAGGATTTCCTCCTTACCATTTTTGTCTACCGCAGAGGACCTGAACATTGGCGGTAGCTCCGCCCAATTCTCCTTCAACCCTCGCTTGATGGCAGCCTCATTCTTGGCTACCTGATTCTTTGAGAGCTTGTCTGTTTTTGTTAGCACAATAACCAGAGGGATTTGATGCTCCCCAATCCAGTTGATGAACTCCATATCCACTTTTTGCGGTGGTAGCCGTGAGTCCACCAGTACGAAAACCAAATGTAAGTTGGCTCGATAAAGCAAATAGTCCTTGACCATCTTGTCCCACTTGTTGCGGTTTTCTTTGCTGACCTGGGCCCATCCGTATCCGGGTAAGTCGACCAGGTACCACTCATCGTTGATGATGAAATGATTGAGCAATTGCGTCTTCCCGGGCTTTCCTGAGGTTTTCGCCAGCTTCGAGTGGTTGGTCAGCATGTTGATCAATGAAGACTTACCCACATTGGATCTACCGATAAAGGCATACTCGGGAATCTTACTCTCCGGACACTTTTTGTAGTCGGTATTGCTGATAACAAACTGAGCTGTTTTGATTTTCATGGGTCTATTGCGCTAGTGCAGCCAGAGGCACGTATCCGAAAAGGGTAAAAACATGCCGGAACCACTAACAATTGAGGGAAACGACCTGTTTACGATTTATTGTTGCAAATTTGCACTCTTTCTTAATGAAGCAAAGCTAATGGCTGTAGTTCCCTACAAAGATAAAGATACCGGTAAGAAGCGCCAGGTCGCTGACATGTTCAACAACATCAGTAAGAGCTATGATTTCCTGAATCATTTTCTGAGCCTTGGTATTGATATCCTCTGGAGAAAAAGGGCGGTGAAGATGTTGAAAGACGATCAGCCCAAATTGATTCTCGATATAGCTACCGGGACCGGTGACTTTGCGATAGAGGCGCTAGCGCTAAATCCTGATAAGATTATAGGAGTGGATATCTCCGAGGGTATGCTGGCCGTAGGCAAGGAAAAGATGAAGCGTAAAAAGCTCGATCACATAATCGATATGCGGATGGGCGACTCTGAGGGGCTTCTTTTTGACGACAATAAGTTTGACGCGGTGATCGTTAGCTTCGGTGTAAGGAATTTCGAGGATCTCAAAAAAGGACTCACCGACATGTTTAGGGTACTAAAACCCGGCGGTAAAGTGGTCATACTTGAGTTCTCGAAACCAAGTGTTTTCCCGTTTAAGCAATTGTATAGTTTCTATTTTCGCTACATCTTGCCTTTGATTGGCAAGTTGGTATCGAGTGATAATGCAGCCTATACCTATTTGCCTGAGTCGGTCAATGCCTTTCCATACGGACAGCAGTTTTTAGATATATTAGAAGAATCAGGCTTTCAAAAGACATCATGCAAAACCCTAACCTTTGGCATCAGCTCAATCTATACCGGAGTAAAGGGTTAGTCATTGCATTATTGCTGATAGTGCTCTGCGGCAAAACTGCCCAAGCGCAGAATTCTGTTAGAGTCAATCTCCCCAACTATGATGAGAAGTGGCTGCACTATGGTTTTGTCATTGGCTTGCACTCTTCTTCTTACCGACTTCAGTACAACGATCTCTTCGTGTCTACGGCGATGGATAGTGTCCATTCGATCGTACCCAGAAACCTCGGTGGCTTCAAACTGGCATTCGTTTCTAACTTTCGCTTATATCAATACCTTGATTTTAGGGCCATGGTTCAGGTGGGATTCTATGAGTTCCAAACGGCCTACAGGTATACTGATGGTTCCGAGTATGTCGACTTTCGTGATGCCACAATGGTGGAATTCCCGCTGCTGCTAAAGTATAAGTCTGTCCGGCGAGGTAATATAGGAATGTACATGGTCGGTGGAATCAATCCTGCTTTTGAGGCAGCTGCCAAGGGTCAGGACGAAGAAGAACAGGAAAAGCTCCAAACCAAAAACTTCAACTTGTCATTTGAAATTGGGGTGGGTTTCGATCTGTACTTTCCATTATTTAAGTTCTCTCCGGAGCTGCGTTATTCTTATGGATTGATCAACTCGCTGGAGCCCGAGATCAACTCACTCAACGCAGGCTTACAGCGATTGAGCCCGCACAACATCGGTATTTTTATTAGTTTCGAAGGCGGGCCATCTTAATAGGTATTTAAGCCCAAATTTGTCAATGACATACCCGCCAACCTAGTTGGCAGAGGTCCTATTCAAAACTTGTTCTATGAAAAAAATAGCCCTGATAACCGGCGCTACTGCTGGTATTGGCGAAGCGACTGCCAAGCGCCTCTCCAAGAATTATTCACTCATTATTTGCGGTAGAAGACAAGACCGCCTGGACAAACTCAAGGCAGATCTTTCGGCTCTGACCGATGTGCATACGCTTTCCTTTGATGTACGAGACAAGGCGGCAGTCTTCAAGGCCATCGAATCGCTCCCTGAGAAATGGCAGAGGATAGATGTATTGATCAACAACGCTGGCAATGCCCACGGACTAGCCCCAGTACACGAGGGGTCACTTGACGATTGGGATGCGATGATTGATATCAATACGAAAGGTCTCCTTTACGTTTCCAAGGCCATCTTACCAGGAATGGTAGCGCGGAAGTCAGGTTTTGTGGTCAACATTGGCTCCATCGCTGGTAAGGAAGTCTACCCCAACGGAAATGTGTATTGCGCTTCCAAATTTGCGGTAGATGCCATTACGCAAGGTATGCGATTGGATATGAATCCTCATGGGATTCGGGTCTGCTCAATCAACCCCGGCTTGGTGGAAACGGAGTTCTCGTTGGTTCGATTCAAGGGGGATGAAGAGCGCGCAAAGAAAGTTTATTCTACGATCACAGCGCTTACCGGCGATGATGTAGCCGACACTGTGGCCTATGTGATCTCAAGACCTCCCCATGTGATGGTGAGCGACTTAACACTTCTACCGACAGATCAGGCTAGCGCGACAGTAGTCAATCGCAAGCATTAGCTTAGATTACCAATAGATTACCAAGTGGGTTTATTCATGCGACTTAGTCCAATAGTAGAGCTCTCTCTGAAGATCTTTATTAAGCCTCTCAACACTCTTTCGCATAAAAGAGAAGAAATAATATGAAAGAGCCATTGAAGTGGAGATAAACACCGGAATGAAGTAACTCAAAGCCACTAGTTTTTCATTAGAAAGTATTGATAAAATGCTGGCCCCATTAATCAAAATCAATAGTGAAGAAAAAAGCAAAAGTGTGGTGGCAGGGATAGTTGTCTCTCCACTTAGGACAAGACATTGATCTTGTTCATGTGTAGTAAAAGTGGCCGCCGCAATACTTGAGCTGTCGAAAATGTCTATTGATCTTGCTATTGTGTATTCCTCTTTTTTAATACCTCCTTGGAATTCGGTTTTTGGTCTGGACAAAGCTGCAACTTGGGGAAATCCCGCAACATGACTTTTGAATAATTGTTGGAATTCCTCTTTGGACAAATCAAGAGTCATTTGGAATGACTTCATAAGTCCTATTGCCGATAATATCCTTATCATTTTAAATCCAATCTGAGGCTTGAGGAATTGAAGGAAAAGGGCAGATAGTCTGCCGCTGAGTTGATCTTCAGCACCTTTTGATCTGGCATCATCAGATAGATATCGTATGGCTTCTGTTGTTGATGCTCATACTCGATCATCACCTGACGGCAGTTGCCACAGGAGCCGGCTGATACATAGTCGGCACCAGCTTTGGGTTTAGCAGCTATCGCCAATGCATCTATCGAGGTAGCGGGATGTGCAGACTTAGCAGCAAATAAAGCTACCCGCTCTGCACAAAGGCCGGAAGGGTAAGCAGCATTCTCCTGATTGTTGCCCGAAACGATGATGCCATCAGATAGCCTGACTGCCGAACCTACGTGAAATCCACTGTATGGGGCATAAGCAGAATCAAGTGCTTTCCTGGCGGCCTCCATCAAATGAGCAACAGGCTCGGAGAGCTCCGTCCAATCATAAATGGTATAGTCAATATTCAACGTTCGTTTTTCCGCCATGGCTCAATCATTTGTGGGAGCATAATAATACTGATAATCTGATCAAAAGGTTTGATGACTCTTTGCAAATCCTATAATTTGGCCGGAACAACAAACCCATTTTTTCAAAGATGCAAACAGTACTGGTATTAGGGGCAGGGAGATCATGCACTTCGCTAATCAATTATCTTATTGAGGTTGGAAAAACACGCCCTCTCAAGGTCATTGTGGCAGACCAAGATGTGGAACTAGCCCGTAAAAAGGTGACCGGCATTTCTTATGCTGAGGCGAAGCGCTTTGATGTATTTGATGAGACTGAGCGATTTGAGTTGATCAACAAAGCGGACCTGGTGATCAGCATGCTGCCCGCCGCTTTTCACATCCATGTAGCTACGGTCTGTGCCAGCCTGGGTAAGTCTATGCTCACCGCATCCTATGTGACACCTGATATTCAGGCCTTAGCACCCCAGTTTGAGTCCCATGGGAGCACGCTGATCATGGAGATGGGTCTTGATCCGGGTATAGACCACATGTCGGCGATGCAAGTCCTTGATAGGGTCAAGGCTGAGGGGTTTGAGCTCACGGGCTTTGAAACTTTCACGGGAGGATTGCTGGCACCATCTGATGAGGATAACCCCTGGGAATATAAGTTTACCTGGAATCCACGAAATGTGGTGATGGCCGGGAACGGTTATGTCAAATTCATCCAGGAGGGGCTGTATAAGTATATCCCATATCATAGATTATTCAAGAGAACTGAGGTCATTCATATTCCCGGTTATGGCTATTTCGAAGGCTATGCCAACCGTGATTCACTAAAGTATTTGGATTCTTACGACCTCCAGGGAATCCGAACCTTGTACAGAGGTACCCTGAGAAGGCCGGGGTTTTGCAAAGCCTGGGATGTATTCATCCAGCTTGGCGCCACCAATGATAGCTACGAAATGCACAATGTAGGTGGCATGACACACCGCCAGTTTATCAACTCATTCTTGTCATTCAATCCGAATGATTCAGTGGAGTTGAAGTTGGCGCATTATCTCAATCTGGAGATGGAGTCAGAAGTCATGTACAAACTGAAGTGGTTGGACTTGTTCGAGGAGATTCGGGTAGGGCTGGATCGGGGAACACCAGCGCAAATACTGGAGCACATCCTGAAGAAGAAGTGGAGCCTGCGATCTGATGACAAAGACATGATCGTGATGTGGCATAAGTTCGACTATCTGGATAAGTCTGGTGAGCCCTGCCAAATACAGTCGCATATGGTGGTGACTGGTGTGGATGATGTGAATACAGCTATGTCGAAGACGGTGGGACTGCCGCTGGGCGTCACAGCCAAGCTATGTCTGGAGGGGAAGATTAATACTCCAGGAATCCATATACCCACAAACAAGGAAATCTACGAACCTGTGCTGGCTGAGCTAGAGACTATGGGTATTCGTTTTGAGGAACGCGAAATAGAGCTCACAGAGAAGGTTTAGAGGTGTAGATAGTAGGGCTTGAGGAGCTCGACAAACTGACTGGAATAGGAGCCATCACTTTCCTTAATAATGAGCGTTTCGCTAGACATAGCAATCTTAGGCTCGTTTACTATCTTGAGTATTCTTCTAAAGACCGACTTGCCCGGCCTATCGTAAATGAGCAATTCTTCAACCACAGTCATAGTAGTACTACCAAACTCTTTTTCGAATTGCTGTGATTCTGATAGGGGGTAGAGCACGTATGCGACACCCTGCGGACTGAGCAGCTTTGAGATACATCCCGCAAGGTCATTAGGGGACAGTTCGTCGCTATGTGTTGCTCGTGCTTTCTTGCTGTTAATAGAGCGTTGGCTATTATTGAAGAATGGGGGATTGCAAACGATCAGGTCATACTGCAAACCGGAATTCTTGGCAAAATCCTGAATAGATACTTGATGTATGCACAGCCGAGAGGACCATCGACTTCTTGCGAAATTCGCAGTAGCCTCAGCGGCGGCATGTGGCTCCAACTCCACTGCATCGATGCTGGATTGAGGATACTTTTGCGCTAGCATCAGACTCAAAAGCCCAGTGCCCGCCCCGATATCAAGAATATGCTTTGGATCGTCGGCCTTGGCCCATGCCCCCAATATGCAGCCTTCAGTAGTGACTTTCATGCCACTTTGACTCTGATCGACCCTAAATTCCTTGAAATCGAAATACGTATTTGGCATATTGCGACAAACTTAGACAGTATTGAAGCCTAATCCATTCGCTCATATAGGAGTTTTTAGTGATGCCGTTGGCAAGAGACTAATCACCTCTTCATTGGTCATGATCTGTCTTGTTCGCATGATTCAGGCACAATCGATTTCACCTTTCAGCGAAGTAGAGTTGCAAATCGATACCTCAACTTATACCTGGACGTCTGATACCATCATCGAAAATGGAAAGCCAAAACTGGCCTTTGAATTTACAGAGGTACAGCCAGTCATAGAGCTGAGGCTTTTTGCATCGTCAACAGTACCCGGCGTGCGGCTTGCACCTTCCACCGACTTTAGGCTTGTGGACAGCCTTTTGTGGTTTGGAGACCACTATCGTGTAAAAGTGCAGCTTAGCAATCTGATCGAAACCCGGTTTCCGGCTTTCAATTTCATAATTGAGGATGAGGATAATCAGAGTGCGATTGCTATTCCGCTATTTCCCTACCGGAATACGCAGCTACAGTTCCGCCCTCAGAATACGGAGATGTACATAGGGGAGGAGAAGGTTTTTGACCTAATGTGCAATGAGCCACAAAACCTAGTCATTGACAATCAATGGAGGAGTCAGCCGGGTCTCGAATACCGTGTTAGTCTCCAGGGAGGTAAGCCTAAACTCCATATAGTGCCCAACGAGCTGGGTCCGGTTACTTTGGAGGCCCAATTGAGTGTCATTCGTCCGAATCTAGGGGATAACAGAAAGCCTGTCTATCGTTTGGATTCGATATCACAGATGTTCTTCATCAAGGCAAGCCGCCTGGCGTTCCTGGATGTGAATATCAATGAGGTGATCAAGACGGAAGAGTCAGGGCTGGAGGGCATAGAGATCCAACTACAGGATCACCGAAGCTTGCAACTGGGCAAGACCTATAGGCTGGAGCGACAGTCAGAGCCGGGTGGTGCGATCATCGCCGAGATTCATACCAAAAGCCGACTAAGCAATAATAGAGTGCTATCATGGTTGCGCGTCTACAACTTTCACGACAAGACGGATGGATATCTGTACATGAAAGACGGGGATGACCCCAGGTTTATTACCAACTTCAATATCATCCACCGAACGGAAATCACCGACATCAGTGTGCTTTCCTCTCGAGGAGAGTGGAAGGCTACCACCAGAGTAAATCCTGGTCAAACGATTGATCTCAAGGTAGAAGGCTTTGGGATGGACAATGCGCCTTTGCTATTTGAGGATGTTCAAACGATCAATTTTGATTCACTGATTGGAAACAACACAGTAGCATATTACAGAATAGATATTCCGATAGATATCAAAAAAAAGGAGATAAGAATCTTTCAGAATGGGCAACTGCTTAACAAGTCCCTCCAGGTAGTTGAGTATGATGAGCCGGCACCACTTTCTTTTGTGAAGCTCAACTACGGTGACCAGCCAATCAGTATCGTTGATCAGAACCAACCCATACTATATGAGAAGGTAATCAATGATTTAATGCTGGAGTTTGATTCAGATCTCATCGACCGTCCCAACGACATGCATGGGGTACAGTACCTGGATATTAAAGTCGAGCTGAGAACTGCCAAAAATGACCTTATTGATTTCAAAGAATTGGAGGATGTGGCGGTCTGTCCGAGTTCTTCTTCGCCTCGTTTTGGGCAATATACTGAGCGCCGCTGTAGTGACGATCGACTGGCATTAAATCAATATCTCAACAAGAAGACCTATCAGCTCGAAGAGTGGTCTAAAGCCCTGTTGATTGTGCGTCACAGCAAAAGTAAATATGGAACTAATGTAGAAGAGGAGCGTGTAGAGATCATGCAAAAACGACTCTATAGTTTTGATATCGATGTGTCCTTCCCTGCAGGACTGCTTACTAAGCGCTTTGGTCCGGATCAGGACGATGATTTCGACAATCTGGGAGGTATCAGCCTTGCGATGATGGCACAGTTCACCTTCTACCACCCTGAGAAAATAGCCATCGAACGCCCCTATAAGATAGGTGCAGGCTTTATTGCGCTCAATGCGTTCAACTTCTCAAGTGAAAACGACAATCGTGATATTGGCATAGTCGTACTCGGGAGCCTTTACCCAAGGAGCAATTCGAAATTGACCTTTCCGCTCTTTCTGGGCGGAGGCTACCTCCTTTCTAATGCCGCATGGTTTGTCATGATAGGTCCGGGTATCAGGGTAAGCTTGTAGTGTTCCGCTACCGCAAATCAGCAAGGTAGTCCGTCAAAAAGCTTGCAAATTCCTCAGTCAGTGGAATACTAGGATCTGTATAGGTAAGTAGATTGAGATTGGGGTCCTCAGGTGCATTCTTAAGTATGTGGTTCATCCCATCTATGATTTTAAGACTGGCATTCGCATTACTTTCCGCCAGGATGTTGGCCTGCTCTACCGGCACCTGTATATCTCTCGTCCCATGAATGACAGCCACTGGCATATCAAGTCTCGATATCTCCAAACTAGGATCATATTGTATCCAGCTGGTCAAATAGGGCTGAGCTGACTCCCTAAAAAGGAATTGCATATTGGGAGGTATGTCGGATACAGTGTTGCCTTTGCGCAATTCCGATAGGACGTAAGCAGAGTACTCTATCACCCCTTCTGATGAACCCGCCAACTGCTCCAAGATAATCTTATCCGCTGACACCCCTGCACCCGCTACGGAAATGAAGAAATCAACCTCTGCTGAGGAGGCGGCAATCATACCAATCAGAGACCCTTCACTATGGCCTATGATACCCACACTCGAGTACCTTTCATCTTTTCTTAATATTTTGACCCAGCTAATCGCATCTGTCACATAGTCGTTAAAAGTCAGGCCGGCCTCAGTATTAGCCGCGTCAATGCTGGCGCCCACGCCCCGCTTGTCATATCTTAGAGAGGCCACATTGGAGAGCAATAGCTCATCAGCGATCATCTTGAGTGAATTGTTTGTTCCCGGTAGGGAGACCGTATTGCCATCTCTATCGGTAGGGCCCGATCCTGCTATAATCAGGACGATGGGAACAGCATTGGTCGTATTGGGTCGCAACAATGTCCCGAAGATATCCCCGGCACTGGTGGTAATAGATACCTCTTCCTCGAAGGTAGCAGGGCCATCATCGTCCACACAGGATGTGAGGAGGAGGGTTGCTACCGCAAAAATAAAAGGGAGTGCTATTTGTAAGAGACGATTCATATGTCAGTAACAAAGCTCTGCGCGCTTGCCCCTAGTTCTATCCAAAGCATTGGCCTTCGGGGATTTTACAAGCGGCTGATATACGATCTTAGCTACATGTAATCTACTCATTAGATCACTATATTGGCCTCAAAAAAAGGAATATGAATCGGATATTGACCCTACTAGTGATGCTAGTCACGTTGGCCTTGAATGCCAATGCCCAAAATAGCTACGTCCCCAAAATACTGCCGATGGAGGATCGGGCAAGAGTAATCAACAGCTGGCTGGCTGAAAGAGCAGAGACCGTGCTGCCAGATCTGATGCGCAGAACGGGTATCGATATGTGGCTGGTGATCGGTAGTGAGTACAATGAAGATCCGGTCATTAAGACCATGCTGCCGGCTACCTGGCTCTCTGCAAGGCGGACGACAATGCTGGTAATCTACGATCCGGGCGAAGGCAAGAAGTTGGAGACCTACGCTATTGCCCGCTATAATGTCGGCACGATCTTCCAGAAGGCATGGAATCCGTCGCAGCAGCCAGACCAGTGGCAGGCGCTTTCGCGGTTGATCCAGGAAAAGAACCCGAAGAAGATCGGTATCAACAAGTCCCCAACTTTTGCGCTAGCGGACGGTTTGTCTGCCAGTCATTATGAGAAGCTGACCGAAGCATTGCCTAAGAACTTTCAAAGCAGGCTAACGAATGCAGAGATGCTGGCAGTAGGATGGCTCGAGACTCGCACTGAGAGTGAGATGGCTGTGTACCAGCAGATCGTAAGGATTGCTCACCAGATCATTGCGGAGGGATTTTCTGATAAGGTCATCCAACCCGGCATTACTACTACAAATGATGTAGTATGGTGGTACAGAGACCGTATCCGTGAATTGGGATTGACGACCTGGTTCCATCCATCTGTATCGATCCAGCGACAAGATCCAGAATCTTTTGAGCATTTGCGTTCTTTTTCCGAGCGACCTGAGGATGCGATCATTCAGCCCGGGGATTTAATTCACACAGACTTTGGCATCAGCTACCTCAGATTGAATACGGATACACAGCAGCATGCTTACATCCTAAAGCCGGGAGAAACTGAGCCACCAAAGTATCTGACAGATGCTTTTGCCAAGGGTAATGCGGTACAAGATGCCCTGACGGACAACTACAAAGAAGGGCGTACGGGTAATGAAATATTGAAAGCAGCACTTGATCAGTGTAATGCAGAGGGGCTGAAAGGCGTGATTTATACGCATCCCATCGGTTTTCATGGCCATGCTGCCGGACCTACTATCGGCCTTTGGGATCAGCAAGGTGGCGTTCCCGGTAGGGGAGACTACCCTCTCTTTAGCAATACGGCCTACTCCATCGAACTCAACGCTGGCGTGTACATTGAAGAGTGGGGCAAGGAAATCAGAATCATGCTGGAAGAAGATGGTTATTTTGATGGTACAGGATTCCGCTATATCGACGGGCGGCAGAAGGAACTGATGGTGATACCCAGACCACTCCCACCAAACGGGCAATAATCATCCCGCAAATGAGGGGATAGTGAAAAATGTCTGTTATTAGCAGAATAGCAGACATTTTTTTATGCCCCGACCTCTAGCTCTTGTATTCGTCCTTTTAAGCGTAGTATGTGCTTTTAATGGCTACAGTCAGCCACTTATTGATGAAATTGACATCAACAGACGAGGTGTAGATGCCATCCAAATCAAGGCTGGGTTTGCGGATGTCACTCTTACGCAAAGCAACGATCATACCACCCATGTGAAGGGTCGAATTTGGGGTAATTCTACTTCACGTCTCTACAGGTTTGTCACGAGCATCGAAAATAAGGTGTTGACCATCGAGGTAGTTTCTCCGTTGACGGTCAGGAATGATATCGGCGGTCAGGTGATGATTGGCCTCCCACCTCAAGTGAAAGTGGATATTACATCGACTTCAGGGAAGGTGCATGTGGTGGATTACAGGTCGGATAGCATTGTGATCGATAGTAAGTCGGGAATCGTCGAGGTACTCAAAAGTACAGGTAAGGTCAAAATTTTTTCTGATGATGGTGATGTGCTGTTCAATGCCTTTGATGGTGAAGTTATGGCCCAAACTGATGATGGTCAAATACAAGTGGTCAACTGCTCTGGCGGCCTTGACCTCACCTCCGATGGAGGTAGGATAGATGGTACACAGCTCATACTTGACCGCAATAGCTACTTCACCAGCCAAAGTGGAGAAATCAACTTGTCCATTGACCAACCTGAGACTTTTTTCAGCACTGATCTCATATCCAATGGCGAGATCATTTGGGATATGGTACCCATAGCTGAAGATAGCTACCGCAAAATCATGGGTAAGGTGTACCTCCGCGGTGCATCCAACACTGGATCTATCCACATCAGCTTCAAAGAGGACGGACTGAGCAGAAGGTGATCAAGTCAATCGATCTGGTCAGCCTATAAACCTCACCAAAGGTCATGGATGTTCTTCCTGAAGTACCTGTCATAGACCGACTTCACAGCATCCATCTGTTCCTGAGAAAATGGTGGTAGCAGTAGGCTCTGGCTATTGCTCTGAACCTGGGAGGGGCTGCTGGCACCAGGAATGACCGTGCTCACGCCATCATGCATGAGCACCCATCTGAGGGCGTAGTGATAAAGATGCTCGGTGTTGTCAAAAATTTCCTTTAGCTCATCTACTGCCTTGAGTCCTTGCTCGTAATCCACTCCTGAGAAGGTTTCGCCCTTATCAAATGCTTCACCATTGCGATTGAACTGGCGATGATCGTCAGCTCGGAATTTTGTGTCTCTTTGATACTTGCCAGTGAGTAATCCGCTAGCCAACGGCACTCTAGCCAGTATCCCAATATTCTTCTTTTTCAGCATCGGAAAGCATGTCTCCAAAGGCTTGTGACGAAACATATTGAAGATGATTTGAATCGTGCTCACCACATCATAAGTACTTGCCTTCTCTGCTTCTGCCACCGTCTCCACACTCACACCGAAATTGAGCACTTTCCCCTTTTTCCTAATCAAAGCCAGTCGCTCAAAGACCTCCTCAGAGTCATATACCTCAGGGGGTGGACAATGTAGCTGTACCAGATCAAGCTCGTCAAGACCAGTATTAAACAATGCTTCATCGACGTACTTTTCCAGCACATCAGGGGTGTAGCCTTTGGCAATATGCGGGTTGATGCGTCGGCCTATCTTGGTGGCGATATGCGTGCTTTGCCTGTTTTCCCTGACAGTTTGACCAACGACCTTTTCACTTTGCTGATCATCATAGACATCTGCGGTATCAAAAAAATTGATTCCCTCGTCCAAAGCCTGGTGTAGTATTGATTTGGCTTGACTGGTATCGAACCTGGCTCCCCATCCGCCTCCGACCTGCCACGTCCCGAGAGAAACACTTGATATCTTTAAGCCAGTCTTGCCAAGTATTCTATATTCCATGCACTCTAGTCTTTTTGTGAAGTTATCAAACCTCTACCTATCGGAAAACTATAATTCCGGAATGCGAGCCAGGCTCAGCCTAGCTATAAGGGTGGGCGCACAGGTCTTAATGCCTTTTTAGTCCTTAAGGTTTGACACCTCTCTCAAGAAATTCGACCAAGGGCCGGACTACAGCCAATGATTCTATTAATTCCTGAACCGACACTTGTTTACCATCGGTGATGCGAGTCATGGCATAGTATTGCTTATGGAGCAGTAGTGGCATCTCAGCAACGCTATCCTTGAGAGGGCCATTGAGCCTTGTTACTTTATCTCCAAGCAGGTGTTCAAATTTGGATTTGAATTCTTTGCGACCAATAATCTCTTCCAGTTCGTCATAGTTTTCCGATAGGAAAGCGCGCAACCTGGCGAGCGTGGGTGTATCCAGGTCAAATTGTCCACCACCAACATGAACAGTATCCGCGCTTATACCAATATAGTAGCCGGGCAGTCCTGACTTCCGACCACCGGGGGCGAGAGCAGCCTTCATGATAGTGTTATAGGGCGACTTATCTTTTGAGAAGCGAATATCACGATTGATTCTGAAGAGTGATTTCTTGGGGTCAGAATCGATCCTGGGGTCCCATTGACCGACCGTGTCCATGACCTCAGAGATGAGATTCAAAAAGGGTGTCTTTACCTCGCGCTCGTAGGTCTTCTTGTTATCATTAAACCACTCTTTGTTGTTATTCACTTCCAGAGTAGCAAAAAAGTCTGAATAAGCTTTCGATATCATGTTAGTTCGGATTTTAGTTGATTTAAGGCTTGATCAGCTAGTTGGGGCCATTCTTTGGCATGGGCAAAGTCCACCTCAAACCAGCCAGAGAGCGGCTTTTTGCTCTTAAATGGTGAAAACTCCTCTGTAGGAAAATTGAGTGTAGAGCTGTCAAAGCCTTTCCCCAGCTTGAAGACCATATTAAACTTTCTATTCAAAAAACAGAAAACCTTGTCTTGATAGACGACTGCCGGTGAGCTCATCATTTTACCAACGGCTAAAGTTGGATCACGGTCAATCATCGCTTGCCTGAGCTCTTCAAAATGTAGTTGTTCCTCTCTCATATGCTATTATGACGAATGAAATTTCTGCTATTGGACATTGTCCATGAATTAAATTTAATATGATGGAGTGAAATCAGCCGGAGTTATGCCCATCCTCCCTTCCTTTTCGATTCTGATTAATCGCCGAAGCTTCCTATTTTTGCTCGACTTGGACCATTTCCCCAGACTAATGAATAAGTGATTTGTACCTGCTAAGAAGGATTTACAGTATCTATTGCCTCGTCCTATTCGTCAGTTTGTTCTTGATGATTTACCCGGGCTACCTTCTGGCCATTTGGATTCCGAGCTGGTGGCGTCTGGGTTGCTACACCACTCGTCTGTGGGCTATGCTGTACTTCCCACTAATAGGCATGCCGATCAGAATGGAGGGCAGAGAGCACCTCAGGCAGATCAAAGGCAATGCTATTTTCTGCGTCAACCATTTCTCCTTTCTGGACATTGCTGTAATGGGATTTCTGCCACGACCATTCGTTTTCGTGGGCAAAGAGTCCATCCGCAAAGTTCCACTGTTCGGGTACATGTTTCGCAAGCTTCATATCACAGTCAATCGCAAGAGCCTCAAGGATAGATACGCCACTTACCAGAAAAGCAGTGCAGCCATTTCGAAGGGCAAGGATTTGGTCATATTTCCGGAGGGAGGTATCGTTACTACAGCGCCACCTCAGATGTTAAAGTTCAAGGATGGGGCATTCAAGACAGCTATTGCCCAAGGCGTCCCCATTGTCCCCGTCACCCTGCCCAACAATTGGATCATCTTACCAGACAATGGGCAATTTCTACCCAAAATCAGGCGTTGCTCCATGATCATACATGAGCCTATCCTGACGGATGGCCTGTCTGAAAATGACGTGGGAGAGCTCAAGGAGAGATGCTATCAGGTGATCGACAGAGAATTGCGAAAGCATTTTCCAGATCAGCTTGAAGCTGGCTCGTAATTGATCTAAATTCGCTTCCCTCTGAAATGCTGATGACCTTAGAGCAGATCATCAATCGCGAAAAGATCACGAGGTAAAATGAATATTTGATGTTCGGATTCTTATTTAGGAGTAATTGGGAGCAACCTTATAGAGCCATTTTCTGGTTATACCTCACCCTTTTTATGATAGCCTGTGGCCTTGTGTTTCTGGCCTTCTTAGTAGGCCCATACAACGCCTTTGACTGGACAATCACTTCTGAGACAGAGCTAATTAAGGTTCCGCTTCTTGAGTTTAACCTTGGACTATTTGAGATAGAGTTGCTCAATGACAATTATTTGGTCAAGCAATATTTTGGCGGTAGCGATCTCAAAATAGATCCACTCGACCATGCCTGGATGCTCCTCTTTGTAGCGTTAGGCTTAGCACTGCTCCTCACAGTCATCACCTATTTCAGCACATTTTGGTTTACAGTATGCATGGGTGTCTTCACTGTGATCCTGATTGCATTCCAGCTGAACTACCTTCAGCTTTTTGGCACCACTGGCCGAGAAGCATTGATCGGTTTTTCTGTTGTTTTTTTATCTACAGGGTTCTTCTTTCAAGCCATTCGGCCACAGTCGTCTATTTTGATTCGACTGGTTACTTTTCTTATAATGATGGCCGTTATCGCCGGAGTTATCTCGCAATTCTCGGGCGTTAGTCAGCCCTTCTTTCACCTGGCCAACTATGGAATGACTGGTTTTTTGGTACTCTCTCTGTTTTTCATATTTCTGATAGGGCATGAGATTGTCTTCCTGATCTTGTATTTGGTCACCCAGTCTAAGGGCGATGTGGGCAGCAATAATTCCACTCATTTTATTGTATTCACGCTAGTGTACCTCGCCAATATTGGGCTTGTCTATGCCCGCAATGCTGGCTATATCGATTGGGATATTCTTTATGTTCACGCATTTATCCTGCTACTCTTGTCAGCATTCATTGGCCTTTGGACATTTGAGCGGCGGGAGGAGGCCTATCGGGGAATATTGAGTTTTTACCCCTATGCCGGGCTGATGTACCTGGCGATGGGCATCATTTGTATGGCGACTTTGAGATATCAGATGGTGATCGCCAATGACCCCATGATGGAGGTATTCGAAGATGCCATTATCTTTAGTCACCTGGCCTTTGGGGCGATGTTTTTCATCTATGTGATTGCCAACTATGTCAATCCGCTCCTTAAGAACCTCGCCGTGCATCGGATCGTTTATCAGGACAACAACTTTCCCTACGCTACCGCAATGTTGGGAAGCATGGTTGTGATCATCGCTCTATACTTTATCTCCAACCAGGCACCACGCAATCAGGCAATTGCCGGATACTACAACCTGATCGGGGATTTATACATCCAGGACAAACCTCAGGTGGCGCGCCAGTATTACTCACGTGGGAGTGATTATGGCTATCTCAATCACAGATCCAACTATATGCTGGGCCAGCTCGACCTATCGGAAAAGAAGGTGCCAGCGGCTATCGTCAACTTCAAGACCGCTATCGCCAAGCACCCGACCCCCCACGCCTACATCAACCTGGGGAATGCCTACCGAAAACAGAACATCTATTTCGATGCACTTTTCACCATGCAACAGGCTTATCGTGATTTCCCTGAGGATGGTGCAGTGAAGAACAATTTGGGGATGCTGTTCTCTCGTACAGATATCAATGACTCCACACTCTATTTTCTCGGAAATGTCTCTAGTGATCCGGTTTCGAGCCGAGTTGCTCAGGCCAATCTGATGGCAGTCCATGCGGAGAAGGCACTACCATTGAGTGAGGACTCCCTTAAGCAGGCTTACGAGAAAATGACATCTCTTCCGCTTAAGGCAAACACCCGCGCCTACGCCAATAGATATTTTGGAGGTTTAAATAATGAATTCGATGAGAGCTTTGCGGTGGACTCTACACTCAACGCACATACGCTCTCTTACCTGATCAATGCCTCTACCGACCCGGCTAATTTCAATGCTAATCAGGGCAGCATAGCCCATGCTTTTGGTGAATACCCATTCAATGGGGCCTATCATGACCAATTGATATTTGCAGATGCCTGGATTCAGTACAACCTTGGTAAGGTAGGGGCTGCCATACGTCAAATGGATGTAGTGAGCTTTAACACTTCGCCACAGCAAAGCTATTATCAACATGCATTGGGCGTGCTATCCCTTCATCAGGGTGCTCCGAGATTGGCAGCTGACTATTTTGAAGAGTCTATTCGCGTTAGACGCACTGATACCACTAATCTAGTACTGGCCTACCTGGAATCGGGTCAATTAGCAAAAGCCAGACCCTTTCTCTTCAAACTGCCTACAGGCCCGCTCAGGGATGATTTGATGAGTGCTGTGCTCCTTGATGATGATAAGCTCACTAACACATCAGATCAGATTCGATATTTGGCCCTTGGCTATCGAATGTCAAACCTTGACTCCCTGACAATACAGGACATACTAGGTTCATTTGAGGAACCAGCGTACGAAGCAAATGCGCAATTGTTGGTGACTGAGCATTTCCTCAAACATGGCGATCTCAATAGAGCGCGATTTCATGTAGGTCAGATATCTCAGGATTTTGATGATAAGGTAGAGCTGCAGCGCACACTCCTGGAGAATCTAAGCTACCTCATGGAAGGGGATATTGGGAATGTAGACCTTTCAGCATCGAGCAGATATCGAGGTGAGGGGAGCTGGGACGGGATGCAGAAGCTGTTCTCCGCATTGGAGGCGAACATCTCTCAGGACACTGCCAGAGCTGCTGCGCTCTTCGAGGAGTTGGCCTATGACAATCCATTCTTCGAAGAAGGCGTCCTACAGTCTGTTCGCTACTTCAATAGCCGAGGGGATAAGTTTAAGTCTTATGACATCTTGTTGAATGCGATCGATATCAATAAATATTCCGTGGAACTGATCAAGGCTTATGCCATGCAGGCCCTGGAGATAAAGCAGGAGGACTATGCTGAGTCTGCCATCATTAGACTCATTGATTTAATGAGTCCTGATGATTTTAGAGACTTTGAGAAGGAGTTCAACGATAGAAAAAATGAGGTGGTCAACAGAAATGACAAATCTGTTTTTGGCAGTATCCCCCTAGAGGACCTCTAAATACTTGGCCAATGCGGGGTTAGTATTATGCTTCTTCCATATAGCAGATAGTTGCGCTCTTCGTTTCACTTTTTTGAGCTCTATGAACTTCACGTTCAGGTCAAACCCGTCCTTCAGCGTAGTAGGAACAATACTAATTCCCAACTTATTCTCCACCAGTCGGAAGATGGTATTGGCATGGACAGATCGATGAGAGACCTTAGGTGAAAATCCGTTTTCTTCAAAAAGGCTCATAATCTGCTCATAGTAACCGTAGCTATAGTCACTTGAAAAGAGGATGAAAGCCTCATCTTTAAGCTGCTTAAGGCTTTTGAAATTTTTGTCATTGATGGAGTGATCTGACGGCAATACCAGCGAAAAGGTGTCCTCATAGACTGTCTTGATGTGAAAACCCTCGGGAACATGGCTGAGCCGTACAAAGCCGATATCCAGCTTATCATGAGCAATAGCATCTACCTGATCCCAGTTGGTCATTTCATCGAGACTCGTATGTATGTCAGGGTTATGTTGATTGAGTGACAATAAACTCTGAGGGATGACATGCTGCATCGCCGAACCCACAAAGCCGATACTAACCTCACCTTCATCACCGCTTTGAATGGATTTCAGACGCTCAAGAGTGACACTCAATCGATTCATTAGCGAAATGGCTTCCTCCTTGAGATAATGGCCGGCAGGTGTAAGTACTACTCATCTTTTACTCCGTTCAAACAACGATACACCCACCTATGCCTCCAGCTGAGTAATCTGGCGGCTGAGGCCTGGTTGCGAGATGAACAGCCGCTCAGCAGCTTTTCTAAAGTGAAGTTCTTCAGCTACCGCCAAAAAATATCTCAGGTGTCTGAGTTCTATCTGATTACTTAAAGCTATCAATCGTTGATCAAATTGGTATTTAGAGTTATTAAAGATACCAATTACATTTGAAGACAGGTCATTAACCCTGATGCAAATGACGATATTCAAACTTGGAATTGATCACCTCACAACGGCACTGCTGGAGCAAATACTTGTAGGTGAACTAGACTTTACCATAGATCGAGATGCTGCTGACAAGATCAGACAGAGTAAGTCTTATGTGGACGCCATAGTCGATCGGGAGGAGGTTGTCTACGGTATTAATACAGGGTTTGGTCCGTTGTGCACTACTATCATATCGGCGGCTGATACTCAGCGACTTCAGGAGAATATACTAAGAAGTCATAGTGTTGGGGTAGGTGAGGCCGTACCGATCCGCGTAGCGAGAACGATGATGGTTACCAAGCTTCATTCTCTTTGTCGAGGCTACTCAGGTATTTCTTTGGAAGTGCTCGAACGAATACTCTGGCTTTTCGAGCATCACTATACACCCTTTGTACCAATACAAGGTTCTGTGGGTGCCTCGGGTGACCTGGCACCTCTGGCCCATCTTTTTCTTCCATTGATTGGATTAGGCAAACTACATGATGGTGATCAGTATGTAGACACCATGGAGGTCTACCAAAAAGAGGGATTGACATCCCTGGAGTTAGGAGCCAAGGAAGGGCTCGCCCTTATTAACGGAACCCAATTCATAGTGTCTTATGCGGTAATGGGAGTCGGTCGCATGCACAACCTGCTGGATAATGCAGACATCATTGGCGCAATGAGCCTTGAGGGTATCCTGGGTTCTGCTGCTCCTTTTGATCCCGACCTGCATTCATTAAGACCTTTTTCGGGAGCGCAGTATGTTGCACACCGACTCAAGATGCTCCTGGATAAATCGGAAATGGTGGCTTCACATGCAAACTGTGGTCGTGTTCAGGATCCGTATTCTATTAGATGCATGCCGCAGGTACATGGTACCTCACGTCACGCCTGGCAGCACCTGGCGGAAATGTTAGAGACAGAACTGAATGCTGTCACAGACAACCCTATCATTTTCAACGCCAATAAGACCATCAGCGGCGGTAATTTCCATGGACAGCTGCTTGCATTGCCACTGGATTATGCCACACTTGCTGCGGCTGAGTTGGGCAACATTTCCGATAGGCGGAGCTACTTGCTCATCGAGGGTAAGTCGGGACTACCGAGACTCCTCATGACCAACACCGGCATCAACTCGGGATTTATGATTCCGCAGTACACCTCGGCAGCCCTGGTGAGTGAAAATAAGTCACTGTGCTTTCCGGCAAGTGCGGATTCCATCCCTACATCACTGGGCCAGGAAGATCATGTAAGTATGGGTTCGATCAGCGGACGAAAATTCAATCAAGTGCTGGGTAATCTTGAAAACATATTAGCGGTAGAGCTTGTATCGGCGGCTCAGGCGTTCGACTACCGCAAGCCTATGAAATCGGGACCGATCCTGGATGCTTGCCACGAACTGATTCGTGAGAAGATAGATCACGCTGAAGAGGATCGTGTATTTGCCCACGACATAGCCGCAGCTTCCGAGCTCATTTCTTCAGGGGCAATCGTCACAAAAGCTAACGAGACGGCCACCAATCAAAACATTGACTTTAAAGGACAATACCATGAATTATACAGACTTCATTAAGACCTACGCTAGTCACCCTCACTACAAAGCACCTACCGGGAATGTGCTCAACACCAAGAGTTGGCAAACGGAGGCACCCCTGCGCATGCTACTTAACAACCTGGATGATGATGTTGCTGAGGATCCCTCAGGACTAATCGTCTATGGGGGTACGGGCCAGGCCGCCCGGAATGTAGAATCACTTCAAAAGATCATCGAGATACTTCTGAAGTTGGAGAATGATGAAAGCTTGTTGGTCCAATCCGGGAAGCCGGTCGGCGTGGTGCGAACCCATGAACAAGCACCTCGGGTATTGATTGCCAACTCCAATCTTGTACCCGCTTGGGCGACATGGGAGCATTTTCAAAAGCTCAAGGAAGATGGTCTGATGATGTATGGTCAGATGACCGCAGGTAGCTGGATTTATATCGGCTCACAAGGGATACTTCAGGGCACCTATGAGACTTTTGTTTCTTGTGCTGAGAAGCATTTTGGCGGTAGCCTAAAGGGGCGCCTACTGGTCACAGCGGGTCTTGGAGGCATGGGTGGTGCACAACCGCTTGCTGCTACTATGGCAGGTGCGACCTTTCTGGGCGCGGATGTTGACCCTGCGCGGATCGAGAAAAGACTGAAGACCCGCTACATCGATAAGATGACCTATGACTATGAAGAGGCGAGGGATTGGGTGATGGAAGCCAAGGCTAAGGGCGAGAATATTTCTGTTGGGCTCGTAAGTGATGCTGGAGATATGCTTGAGAAACTCCTTGCTGACGATATTATCCCTGATGTGTTGACAGATCAGACCTCCGCGCATGATCCTGTCTACGGCTATGTGCCCAATCAGCTTTCCCTAACGGAAGCCAATGCATTGCGAAATAAAAATGCTGAGGAATATCAGAAATTGTCGCTAGCCAGTATGGCTAGACACGTAAACTATATGCTGGAGATGCAGCGTCGTGGCGCCAGGACTTTCGATTATGGTAATAACCTGAGGGAGTTTGCCAGGCAGGGAGGCGCGGAGCACGCGTTTGACTTCAATGGTTTCGTACCCGAATACATCCGGCCACTTTTCTGCGAGGGAAAAGGACCGTTTCGATGGGCAGCCTTATCCGGTGATCCAGAGGATATTTATGTGACGGATCAGGCATTGATTGATGCATTCCCCGAGAATCATCATATGATCAACTGGTTGCAGGAAGCCAAGAAGAAAGTTGCTTTTCAAGGACTTCCATGTCGCATCTGCTGGTTGGGAATGGGAGAGCGCGAGAAGGCAGGGTTGATCTTCAATGATCTCGTCAGAACCGGTAAAGTCAAAGCACCCATCGTCATTGGCAGGGATCACCTCGACTGTGGATCTGTGGCCTCTCCCAACAGGGAAACTGAGGGAATGCGAGACGGGTCAGATGCGGTATCCGACTGGCCGCTGCTTAACCTCATGTCAAATACAGCCGGAGGAGCTACCTGGGTATCATTTCATCATGGAGGTGGCGTAGGTATGGGCTATTCTCAGCATGCTGGTATGGTAGTATTGGCTGATGGTACTGACCGTGCCTCACAATCCATTCGTCGTGTATTGCACAATGATCCTGCCTTGGGAGTGATGCGTCATCATGATGCCGGATATGAGAGTGCTACAGCCTATGCACAGAAATTTAACCTGGATGTGTAAGTTCCTGATTTTCGTCAGCTTATGGGTAAGTAGATATTTTTAGATTGCAGGCTGTGAAAAAAGCTAATAGTCAACCATCGGGCACTTTGTACGGTCCATTTGAGCAAATCCTGACCTTGGATAAGCTTCCAATGAGAGGGCCTATGAATGATGAATCTATACAGATCATTACCAAGGGTGGAATTGTCGTAGAGAATGGCATTATCACGATGCTTGGCAAGTTCGAGGAGCTGAAGTCTCAGGCGAAAAAGGTCAACGAGCTCGGCAATCATTTTGTATTAATGCCGTCCTTTGTTGACAGCCACACGCATATCTGTTTTGCAGGCTCTCGTGCACACGACTATGCAGCCAGGATTTCTGGTAAGTCTTATCAGGAAATCCTCCAACGAGGGGGCGGCATCTATGATACCGTCAATAAGACCAGACAGGCCACAGAAGAAGATCTGGTCGATCTGATGATGGAACGGCTCGATCTACAGCTTGACCAGGGTATCGGAACTTGCGAAGTGAAAAGCGGCTATGGTCTATCGGTGGAGCAAGAGCTCAAGATGCTACGCGCGATCAAACGCGCGAATGACCAACATAGGGTGGACATAGTGGCAACTTGTCTTGCGGCGCATGTGCTAGGGCCAGAGTACAAGCAGTCAGACGAGTACCTGGATATGGTGGTGAATGATCTACTTCCGGTGATTGCGAAAGAAGGCTTGACGAATAGAATAGACGCTTTTGTGGAGCCAGAGGCTTTTTCGTTTGAAGTGACAGATAAGTATTTTTCCAAAGTGCGCGAGGCAGGCTTTGAGGTTACTGTGCATGCCGATCAGTTTACCAGCGGAGGTAGCGAGCTGGCGGTAAAGTATATGGCGAGTAGTGCCGACCATCTTGAGTCATCGACAGAAGAGGATATTGCCCGGCTCGGCAAGTCGACCGTGACGGCTACCGTTTTGCCAGGAGCTTCTCTTGGCCTGGGTATGCAGTATGCACCGGCGAGGAGGCTGCTGGATGCAGGTTGTAGCCTGGCTATTGCTACAGACTGGAACCCAGGATCCGCACCTATGGGCGATCTGCTCACGCAGGCCGCATTGCTGAGTGCTTCTGAAAAATTATGTGCAGCGGAGACTTTTGCCGGTATGACCTTCCGAGCAGCCAAGGCGCTCGGTTTCACCGATCGCGGTGTGCTCGCCCCGGGTAAAAGAGCGGATATGATAGCATTCAGCACTCACGACTATCGCGAAATACTTTATCACCAGGGTAAGTTGAGGCCAAAGCTGGTCTGGAAAGATGGTAGCATCGTTTTCTAGTTGGTGTATGGGTCGCCTACCGAGGAATTTTTGAGGATGAGACAATCACCTTAGCAGATACGGGAACGAACCTTAATGCCTGGTAGCCGTCACCAAATGCTTAAGCGAATCTATGTCCTGACTGTCATAATGAATGACGTTCGTCTGATACAATAGCCGCTTTTCCTCGCCACTTACCTCCCACATCTGCCTGGAGAGCAGCCGATCTTTGGCGTAGTGAAAGTCTATCATTCGGGTACGATACTGTGATATTATTTTCTGCTCAGTGAGTCTGCCTTGCTCATCATAGGTGAAATGAACCACCTCCATCAGGCGCTGAGGATAAGTGTTTTTGATGGTGGCCTGACTGACACGATGCTCGCGATCATATTCAAAAGCACAAGTCTTATTTTTTGTTGCATTCCGGGTGTAGATCCGCTTTACAATATAGCTGCCCTCTTGCTTATACTTCCAATGTTCTGATTCTTCTTCAAGTAGATGAATCGGAGAGTACTGATAGAAATTTGAAAAGTAGAGCTGCTCCTTCCGATCATGAGCCATTGATTCCGAATCTATCTGCCCGCGATAATCGAAGGGTATGGTAGCGAGCAAATTCCCGTATGGGTCAAGCAACTGCTCGGCCTTTGACAGTTTGTCCAAATAAGCAAGATTTTCTTTGTAAATGATACCGACTGCATTGAGCTGTCGGGTCGTAGTACTATAGTAGTTGTCAGGAATTTCCTCACCTGAGATTATTTCGGATACGGTCTCCAAAAAACTTTCATCATCTTCAATAATAGTGGACAACTTCTCGTCCAGGAGAATAATACCATCATACCCTCGGCGACCCGCTTCCTGACTTAGTCTGTATATCAAGTCGGCTGTAGACTCACTCTCCAAAGCTTTTTGCTCCAGCACTCCGATCTTGATGTAGTCTTCCTTAGGCGTCTCAGACTGCAAGTAGATATCGACAGGTCGGTTATGCCCCACCGTGGGAATTTCGATAAGTCGTCTGTCGGAGCTACTGACATAATAGCTCATACATCCGCTGAGTGCCAGGAAGATGCTGATTAATCCTATTGATATCAATCTGATCATATTCAAAAGAAACGTTCTTCAGCATGATTCCACTATTTTCGAAACAAAAATCACCCTTTTTGGAGTAGTTAAAAGGGCGTATTTTTTTCAACACAGCTTAATTCTGCTTGAAAGCCAGCTAACTACTTTCTTAGTTAGTGCAGGACTTGCCGCCCAGACTAAATTGATTATTGATTGTGGTCAGAATGTATATTTTTGTTGGCTTCTAAACCAAAACTATAATATGCTGCAGATCAATGATTTCCTATCGCTAATAGATAGTTACATCGGAAGTTCCTGGTGGTTTCCATACGCTTTGCTAGGAACTGGCCTTTTTTTTACCATCTATCTTGGGTTTCCTCAGATAAGATATTTCCGATTTGCGTTCAAAGTAGTCAGCGGAAAGTTTGATAAGGAGGGAGATGAAGGAGATACATCACATTTTCAAGCCCTAACTACAGCTCTGTCAGGAACTGTTGGAACAGGAAATATTGCTGGGGTGGCTCTTGCTGTTCATGTAGGTGGACCGGCAGCCCTATTTTGGATGTTAGCAACTGCGGCCGTTGGTATGTGCACAAAGTTTGTTGAGGTAACACTTTCACATAAATACAGAGAGAAGACTGAAGATGGCAGTATGGCGGGTGGCCCTATGTACTACATGAAGAACAAGCTAAACATGAAATGGCTTGGAATTTTATTTGCCATTGCTACAGTATTATCCTCTTTTGGAACTGGAAGCCTTCCTCAGATCAATAGCATTGCAGATTCTATGAATTCTGTTTTTGGACTCGATGAAATGTTAGTTGGGGGTATTCTGGCCGTTCTTCTTGGCTTTGTGATCATCGGTGGAATAAAGAGAATTGCAGCAGTTACCGAGAAGCTTGTTCCTGGAATGGCAATTTTGTATTTCGTAGGAGCCTTTGCTGTTATTTTTAGTAATCTGGGAAACGTCGTTCCTTCGTTTCTCTCCATTTTTTCTGATCTATTCAGCGGCACTGCTGCTACAGGAGGTTTTTTAGGAGGCACAATAAGCCTTGCTTTTAGTAAAGGCGTAAATAGGGGGTTGTTCTCAAATGAAGCGGGTCAAGGTTCTGCGCCAATTGCACATGCCTCAGCAAAAGGGCATGAACCTGTATCAGAGGGTTTTGTAGCAATACTGGAGCCTTTCATAGACACCATCGTTATTTGCACTATAACCGGATTGGTTCTTCTTTCTTCTGGAGTATGGAATGAAAAACATTCGAACACATTCGACTTGACGGATATCTATGTTCTTGAAAATAGAGTGGATGTTGATAGTAGGGATGGTCGTTTGAACATAATAAATCATGTTGAAAAAGTGGCTGATGCAGATCTTTATAATGGTTTGGTTAATGTTGAGTCCGGAAAAATAACAACAGATGTCTTGTTCATTCATGCGAGATCACTCGCTGAAAATGTTGTGGTCAAACTGAACGAGAACTCTTTCTCAGGTAGTATAAGCATAAAAGACGGTAAGCCTCAAGGTGATCATACCTTCACAGGAGAGTCGCTCGTTCACAGCGCTTCCTTGACTACAATAGCCTTTACCCGCGGTTTCTTGGGAGAATATGGTAAGTATATTGTAGTATTTGGACTTTTAATGTTTGCGTTTAGCACAGCCATCTCTTGGTCATATTACGGGGATAGGGCTATGACTTTTATTTTCGGAAGCGGTTCGGTTGTCTATTATAGAATAGTCTATGTTATTGCTTTTTTCTTAGCTGCATTTACTGACACAACCATAATATGGACTCTATCGGGCATTACAATTGCCGTTATGACCATTCCCAATTTGATTGGTATAATTTTACTGCGGAAGGATATGAAATCGACTGTTAACGAGTACTGGATCGATTTCAAGAAGGACTGGCCTGATGAAAAAACGCCAGAGTAAAGAACGACAAAGGGAGCATTTGCTCCCTTTTTTTTATTGCTCCTCGAAGGGCAGTATGATCTCCTCACCCCAGATGTACTTTCCAAACCATTGCCAGTTGTGCCAGATAGCTGCCAAGCGCTCCTTGGGTTTGGTGATGCCATGGCCAAAGCCTTTATAGACGATCAGCTCAGTAGGCACACCTACATCTTGCAGACCCTGGTATAGCTCGTAAGCATTGGGGATGGGTACTCGCTTATCAAACTCGCCATGCTGGATGAGCGTGGGTGTCGTAGCGTTGTTGATATTGGTCATCGGAGAGGTCTTGGCATAAATCTCAGGGTCACTCCATGGCGTGGCTTTGAGATACTGCCTTGTAAAAGGATGGATATCCGTATTGACATAGTAGGTCATCCAGTTGCTGATGCCTGCACCATTCGAGATGGCCTTGAACCGATTGGTGTTGGTAGTAAGGAAAGCAGAGATATAGCCGCCCTGGCTCCAGCCCATGCTGCCCATACGATCTTCATCGACAAAGCCCTGATCGATGAGATAATCTACCCCGGACATTACATCCCAGGCATCACCTACGCCGAGATTTTTTACATTCAAGGATCGGAACGCTTCTCCATAACCTGCTGAGCCCCGATAGTTAGGACGTAGGATGACCGCACCTTTGGCCAGCCATTGATTGATTGGATAAACGTAGCTCAGGACTGGGGTAGGTCGATCTACCCCGGTTGGACCACCATGGATCACCACGAGCAGTGGATATTTTTTGCTCGGGTCAAAGTCAGCCGGCTTGTGTAGCACACCTTCTATGGTCGCTCCATCTTCACTTTTCCATGAGACTACTTCTGATGTCCCAAGCGTCCAGTCAGAGATTTGCTCATTGAAGTCGGTTACTTTCCTGAGCACGGGTTTTCCGGTAGGCGAGTGGTAAACCTCATCAATATCATCATAGTTCTGACCTCTCAATGCGAGGTACTCCCCATTTCCCGATAGGGAGTAGTTGTAAATATTATCAGGTTTGGTAAGTACAGCAGTTGATGTTTTTTTCTTCCAGTCGTACTTGTAGAGATATTGCTTGGTTTTTTGCCTTGCAAGAAAGTAGAGATGATCATTTCGCCACTCCATAGCCCTTATGTCTTCATCTATACCCAGATCGACAATGGTTGATTCGCCACCAGCGGCTGGTATGGTTTTCACTACACTGTTGGTGTAGAAGATGGCTGTCATATCACCATTCGATGTGAGGTATGCGATCTGCCGACCATCGGGTGACCACTCGGGACTTGCATCCGGCCCGGGGCTGCTTACCAGCGAATTGATGGATTGATCTGAGAGCGTTACTACCGAAATATCAGCCTGCATAAAATCCGGAATAGCCGTAGAAGGCTGATGGCTGAACGCAATCTTGCTACCATCGGGTGACCAATCAAAATCGCCGACCGTATAGCTGAGATCTGTGGTCAATTGCACCGATTCCGGTAGGGAAATACAGGTCACAGTGGAGTCGGACTTGTCACAGTGTGTCTGGCTGGGTTGTGGGATATTCGCCGGATCAAAGGCAATGTAGAACAAGTGGTTCTGTACAAGTTCCTTGTCCTCTACTGCATACTTTCCAAAGGCGTCCTCCCTGGACTTGGTAAGTTCTTTGTCCTTGATGGGCTTGGTGAAGGCGATCTTATGGGCATTTGGTGCCCAGGAGAAGCTGCCTATTCCCTCTTCCTCATCGGTCACAGGGAGCGCTTCTCCACCGCTAACGCGAATGACGTGAATCTGTGATTTGTTGCCGCGATCAGCGGAAAATGCCAGGTACTTGCTATCATGCGACCACTCCGGTCCGGTACTGCTTCCATCTTTGGTGTAGGTCAGTTGGAAGGGTTCGTCCATCCCGTTGTAAAGCCAAATCTCAGTATCGTAGCGGTTGTTTTCCCAGTCGGTTGAGCGGACGTGATACGCTATCATTTTTCCATTTGGTGAGATGATAGGACTTGAGGGCGCCTGAAGGGAAAGTACCTGCTCAAAGCTTGGGCCGGGTACTTGTGCGAAACTGCCGGTTATAAGACAAATCGCTGCGATAGTGGCAAGGGTCTTTATATTCATGGGATCATTGGTTATCTTCATTGATCCACTCAAAATGCTAAAAATAAACGAATATGGCTAATATAATTATCCCCAAGGCTTGGCAAATCAGGGGCCTTCGGCCTACTGAAGAATCGGACTATTACAATCGCCGGGAGATTCTCAAGCGACTTGGTATAGCCACCGGAGGATTGCTGGCGGCAGCTCCTCTGATCAATGCCTGTAGCCCTGCTGCAGAGAAAAAAGCTGTGGAGGAGACAGCCGCTGAGCCCATCACAACCAAGGCGGGAGATTTTTCCTTTGAGGGCGTTAACCAATATTTCCCAGCCATTCGCAACGAGAAATATACTATTGATCGTCCTCTTACCGACGAGGAGATTGCTACTACCCACAATAATTTCTACGAGTTTATCACGCCTGGTGATCCTGATATTTACAATGTGCATGAGCATGTGGATCAGTTTGATACGAGCGAGTGGGAGATAGAAGTGACCGGCTTAGCAGCCAAAACGGGGAAGTTCGATTTGGCTGACTGGATCAAGCGATTTGGTCAGGAGGAGCGGGTGTATCGATTCCGTTGTGTGGAGCGGTGGTCGATGGCTGTGCCCTGGACAGGTTTCCCTCTAGCGCAATTGGTTAAGTACCTGGAGCCGGGCAATGACGCTAAATTCATCCGGTTCTACTCAGCAAGTCGTCCTGAGCAGATGCCTGGTGTCAAGAACCAGGATTGGTATCCATGGCCCTACACAGAGGGATTGCGAATGGATGAGGCGATGAACGAGTTGGCGATGTGTGTGACGGGTATCTATGGAAAAGTACTTCCAAAGCAGCACGGTGCTCCGATGCGCATCATCACTCCCTGGAAGTATGGCTACAAGAATCCCAAATCTATTGTGAAGATTGAGTTCACCGATCAGCAGCCCGACACGTTCTGGAATACCATCCGACCTGATGAGTACCCCTTTTTAAGTAATGTCGATCCCGAGGTGCCGCATCCACGTTGGTCTCAGGCTGTAGAGAAGATGATCCCTGACGGGGAGGAGCGACCTACCTTAAAGTACAATGGGTATGGGGAGTTGGTTGGGGCGTTGTATAGCTGATTAATAATTAACCCCCTCCATCATCAACAGGTTTTGATGATGGTCTATTTTTTTTAGAATTATATTTAACAAAAAGTAAAAATGAGAAAGATTTTAAAGGCCGTTATTCATTCTACACTTATTCTGACGATAGGTATTTATCTAAGTGGATGTTATGCTAGTCAGCATGTTGTAGGTACCGGAGGTACATACGCAGGAAATGAGATTGAAAAATACGATGTAAAGAAAAAGCATTGGTATTTGTTCTGGGGCGCTATGCCATTGGATGATGTGAGCGCACACATGCTCGCTGGCGATGCTCAGAATTACACTTCGAGGGAGACCTCTAGCTTTGGAGATATGTGTTTAAGTGCATTAACCTGGGGTATTGCAGCACCTCGTACCATTCGCATTTCTAAGAGCGCAGCAGAAAAGTAAGAGCAACTTTTTATGTGATTAAGCTAAAGGCCTCAGTTATTCTTTAATTGGGGCCTTTGTTTTTTGACTCCACAAGTGAATCAAGGAATGGCATTTTTTCTGGATACAATACACAGAGTCTGGAATTCAATATTGATTTTTCAATTGATTCGTGCATTTAGGTTTTACACATGATCTAGTTATTCAAACTTGTTTTGGTCAATAGTTCAATAAAGGCTGATAGGCTAATCACTTCAGTCTCATTTGAGATAGGATACTGGTCTTTTCCCGAGTATATCACAAACTTCCGATGGGCACCTATATCATCAGCAGCATGATGATAACTAGCCTTGATTTTTGGAGCCAGAGATCGCTTGATTTCTATCGCCCATACTTCATTGAGAGGGGTTTCTAGGACAAGGTCGACCTCAGTGCCGTTGGAGGTGCGATAGTAGCTGTGCGTCCAATCATCAGTCAGATGAGTAATGATATTTTCGATAACAAATCCTTCCCAAGACGATCCAATGACGGGGTGGCCCAAGAGGCTATTCATATCCGGAATATTGAGTAGGCGATGAAGCAGGCCAGTGTCTCTCACAAATACTTTCGGTGCTTTTACCAGCCGCTTTTTGGTATTGCCATACCACGGCGTAAGCTGTCGGACCATGTAGAGGTCAGTGAGCAGATCGAGATAGTTGCGGATGGTCGTATGAGAAGCGTCGAGGCTTTTTCCAAGGTTGGAGAAGTTGATCTGTTGGCCGTTGAGGTGTGCAAGCATGGTCCAAAAGCGTCGCATCTTGGTGGGAGCGATATTGACGCCTAGTTGGGGGATATCTCGCTCTATGTAAGTACGAATGAAATCACTTCTCCAATCCCAACTTTCCTGATCGTCGGCGGCCAGGTAACTGTCAGGAAATCCACCTCTTAGCCAAAGCTGGTCAGTAAAGTCAGCTGATTGAGCGCCAGATTGCACTTCATTCAGAGTAAACGGGCTCAACTCCAAAAAACGCACTCTACCCGCTAATGACTCTGAAGTCTGCTGTAGTAGGTCTCGCGAAGCTGACCCGAGTAACAGAAACTGCCCTGCGCGCTCGCCCTTTTGCTTCCGCTCGTCGACCAGACCTCTGAGTATGCGAAAGAGCTGTGGCTGATGTTGGATTTCGTCAATGATCGTGAGCTTGCTCTCCTGCTGTCTTAAAAATGCCTCTGCATCTGAAAACTTGGCTTGATCCGAATCGAGCTCTAAATCGAAATAGCTTACAGGCTTGTTGATATCTTGTTGTGCTACAGCCTTGGCAAGTGTGGTCTTTCCGACTTGTCTCGGTCCCAGCAGAGTGACGACTGGCATGGATGTCAGTGCTTTAAGAAGCTTTGGCCTGAGGGTTCTTACTATTGCATTCACTTTACAAAAGTATGTAATCTGCAATATTAATTTGCAATTTGCATGATAAATCACTTAAAAGTATGCAAATTGAAATATAAACTTTCAAATTGCATACTTTTAAACCTCCAATCCGATTATGTCTTTTACTATTTCCGTATGAGATTCATCAATCTCCAGCAACCCTCCCTGTAGCGACCTGTTGATCTTCATTAGCTCTTCCAACTTTGGTGTGTTTACGTGGAAGGGGACTTTATACAACCGCTCGTCTTTCTTGTCGAAAGGGCAGGTAAGCTTACTTTGAAATAGATAGGGCCATATGGTCTTGGGGCAGCTTATGGCTATGCGATCTACACTATATTCCGATAGATAGCTTGTTGATCGTTCATTGATATTCTCAAAAAAGTCGATCGCATTACCCAGCCGCACACGAGACCCTGCTTTTGATTTACCTTTGGTCTTGAGGTACTTGAGTTGGCTCATGCCCTGCTTCTTCCTGACCAGATAGGACTTAAGAACTTTGTGACTTACGTTTTCTCCTCCCTCGAAGTAGCCGAGGGCTGCATGCCCGGTTTGTACGAGCAGGAGCAGGTAGTTCAGTGGGCGGTCTTCCTGATAATGAAGAGATATCGGCAAGCGCAACTGCGCTATTTCTTGTTCCCGGTGCACAAGCTGCAAGGAGTGCTTTTCATGCAGATACAGCATTTCAATTTCCGGATGGGATTTCAGCTTCTGAAGTAAAGTCTCGACTTGATGTTTGGAAAAATGCTGTTGCATAAACACAAAATCCCGACAGGGTAACCATCGGGACATTTAGAGCATAATTAACGCTATCAAGATAAGTACCTTTTATCCCTCTCATTGAGAGGGTGAAGGGAGAGGGTTGTATACAAGCCACTTATCTTGATAGCAGAAAAGATTAATATAAATCCTATTTAGCGAATGCTACCGAGCGCGTCTCCCGTATTACCGTCACCTTGATCTGACCGGGGTACTGCATGTCCTTCTCGATCTTTTGCGAGATGTGAAAGGAGAGATCTTCTGACTGCTTGTCGGTCACATGATCTGCATCGACCAATACTCTTAACTCTCGACCTGCCTGTATGGCGTAGCATTTGTTCACACCGTCAAACTCAAGTGCCAGCGCTTCAAGATCCTTGAGTCGCTTGATATAAGACTCCATGATCTCACGTCGAGCACCAGGACGTGATCCTGAGATAGCGTCACACGCCTGAATGATAGGAGAGATCATAGAAGTCATCTCGACCTCATCGTGGTGAGCGCCAATAGCGTTGCATACTTCCGCATTTTCCTTGTATTTCTTGGCAAGCTCCATGCCTACTATAGCGTGTGGCAGTTCTGGCTCATCAGGTGATACTTTGCCGATATCATGTAGCAGTCCTGCTCTCTTGGCCAGCTTAGCATTGAGGCCCAGTTCGGAAGCGAGGGTAGCGCATAAGTTGGCGACTTCTCTTGAGTGCTGGAGTAAGTTTTGTCCATAGGATGATCTGAACCTCATCCTACCCACCATCTTGATCAACTCAGGATGTAGTCCGTGAATGCCCAAATCAATGACCGTCCGTTCTCCGATTTCTACGATCTCTTCATCAATGTTTTTGGTTGTTTTACCTACAATCTCTTCGATCCTCGCCGGATGAATTCTGCCATCCTGAACCAATCTGTGAAGTGAGAGTCTTGCGATCTCCCTTCGTACCGGATCAAATCCCGAAATGATGATTGCTTCAGGAGTGTCATCGACGATAATTTCAACACCTGTGGCAGCCTCCAAAGCTCTTATGTTTCGACCTTCTCTACCAATGATCTTTCCTTTGATATCATCACTTTCAATATTGAAGATAGATACACAGTTTTCGATGGCATGCTCAGTGGCCGTTCTCTGGATAGTCTGGAGAACTATTTTTTTAGCTTCTTTGGCAGAGGTCAACTTAGCCTCTTCTATGATCTCCTTGATATGTGATGAGGCCTGGGTTCTGGCTTCATCCTTTAGCGTCTCCATCAACTGATCTCTAGCTTCATCGGCGGTGAGGTTGGCGACCTTCTCTAATATAGCCACCTGTTGTTCCTTGATGCGCTCCATATCCTCTTTTCGCTTTTTGAGGATGTCCATTTGGGCAGAAACGTTCTCCTTCATCGATTCCAGTTCTGCTTCAGCTCTTTTGTTTTGTGAGATTTGTTTGTTGAGCTGCTCATCTCGCTTTTTGAGTTTTTGCTCATTAGAGATGATCTGGTTTCGCTTACGATTGGATTCTTCTTCGAACTCGGACTTTAGTTTTAAGAATTTCTCTTTTGCTTCGAGTATTCTATCTTTTTTGATGTTTTCGGCAGTTAGCTCCGCCTCTTTGATGATTAGTGCGGCCTTTTCCTCTGCTTCCTTTTTCTTCTTATCTGAGGATCGTTTGAGTAAGAAGCGGCTTATCAAAAAGCCAATTACACCGCCAAGCACGAGCATGGCGATGATATATATGATGTTATCCATATTGCTACTAATTAATGGGTTAATACTTGATGG